>NZ_CP008747.1:1854096-2472129 GCF_000816085.1 Staphylococcus hyicus
AGCGACAACGAACCATATTCCTTCTATAAAAGGAACATCAAATACTAAAATCACGCTTGGTACACAGTACAATCCCCTCGAAGGTGTAAAAGCTTATGACGCCGAAGATGGTGATTTGACTGATCAAATTAAAGTAAATGGTCATATTGACACATCAAAAACTGGTACATATCAATTAGAATATAAAGTTGCTGATTCTGACGGTGCAATCGAAACGGCGCATCGCGTTATTGAAGTTATTGATGCACCCTCTGTTGATTAAATCGCAACTGATACATGAAAGTCATTACACGCGTTGCTATTTGAATATAATATCCATAATAGCCTCGCAAACTTTCACATTCATACGATTTTGGGGTATGTTTTTCATTATTTATGCTTATAGTGAAGCATACTCCCTTATCTAACTCCTATTGTACGCGGTTTCACTCCTATAAATAAATCGGTATTTTCCCTACAATCAACATTCTAATTCCCCTTCTTTAATATGAAAATATAATTTCAAAACAGTAAAAAAAGCCTGTTATTGTAGGTTTTTAAGCGAATTCCCATAAAGATAACACATTTCACAAAATGTACACATTATTTTTATAAAGGCGCTAACCCTTGTCAGTGTTAGAGTCGCATGGCCTCCACTAAATTAATTTAGACAAATTTCTAAAAAGGCTCTTGTAAATATCACATATTATTTTAAAATTAATGTAAGCCCTACAATTGTAGTATTAGGAGGTCAAAAAAGTGTCAAAATTAAAGTCTTTGCTTCTTGCATTCGGAACACTGATTTTGCTTACGGGCTGTTCTGATGTAGAAGTTTTAAACGCAAAAGGGCCAATGGCGAGTGACCAAAGATTTTTAATCATTTATTCAATCATCTTTATGGTTGCCATTGTTGCTGTCGTACTTATTTTATTTGCTATTTTCACTTTTAAATATCGTTACAACAAAACGAGTGAATCTGGCAAGATACATCATAGTGTGTTACTTGAGTCAATTTGGTTTATCATTCCTGTAGTTATTTTAATTGCATTAATGATTCCAACGGTTAAGTCACTTTATGAATACGAAGAACCACCAAAAGCGAAAGATGATCCAATGGTAATCTACGCTGTAAGTGGTGGTTACAAATGGTTCTTCGCTTATCCAGAAGAAAAAATTGAAACGGTTAACCACATTACAATTCCAACGCATCGTCCTGTGACATTCAAGCTTCAAGCGATGGATACAATGACAAGTTTCTGGGTACCTCAACTTGGGGGTCAAAAATATGCCATGACAGGTATGACAATGCAATGGACGTACCAAGCTGATGAAGAAGGTACTTACCGTGGCCGTAACTCGAACTTTAATGGTGAAGGGTTCTCTCGTCACACATTCAATGTTCGTGCAGTTAGTCAAAGCGATTATGACAAATGGGTGAAAGAAGCTAAATCTAAAAAAGAAATCGATCAAGATACGTTCGATAAACAACTTTTACCTATCACACCTAACAAAGAATTAACATTTAGTGGAACGCATATGGCATTCGTGGATCCAGCAGCTGATCCTGAATACATTTTCTATGCTTACAAACGTTTTAACTACGCACCAAAAGATCCAAACTTCTACGATGATAAAGAAGGCGTTCTAAGCGAACCTAATAAGCCAGCACGTAAACCACAAATCTCAAACCCTAACTATGAACGTCATGGTATGAAAGCCGTTATTTTAGGTAATAACGATCCATACGATAATGAGTTCATTAAGAAAGAAAAGCACAACATGGATGAAATGGAATCTATGCATAAAGGTGCTAAAACAGAATCAAACGATAAAAGTGGAGGTGGACATTAATGATGGACTTTCCATGGCATGAGCTTATCGTAAATGGGAACTGGATGATCACAATGGCTCAAATTGGTGCACCATTTCTAGTGATTGGTGTCATCGCTGCCCTAACATACTTTAAGCTTTGGGGATATTTATACAAGGAATGGTTCATGTCAGTCGACCACAAGAAAATTGGTTTAATGTACTTGATTTGTGCTGTTTTAATGTTTGTACGTGGTGGTATAGATGCTATCCTTTTACGTATTCAATTAACAGTACCGAACAATCCATTCTTAGAATCAAATCACTATAATGAAATTTTCACAACGCATGGCGTTATCATGATTATCTTCATGGCGATGCCACTTGTAATTGGTTTAATGAACATTATTATCCCATTACAAATTGGTGCGCGTGACGTAGCATTCCCTCTTCTTAACAACATCAGTTTCTGGTTGTTCGTAGCTGGTATGTTACTATTCAACATTTCATTTATTATCGGTGGTTCACCTGCTGCAGGTTGGACAAACTATGCACCACTTGCTGGTGAATTCAGTCCTGGTCCTGGGGTAAACTACTATTTAATTGCAATCCAAATTTCTGGTATTGGTACTTTAGCAACAGGTATTAACTTCTTTGTTACAATCATTAAATTAAAAACGCCAAGTATGACGTTTATGCAAATGCCTATGTTTGTTGTTACAACATTCATTACAATGTTAATCATCATCTTAGCTTTCCCTGTATTAACAGTAGCGCTTGCATTAATGACTGTTGACAGAGTCTTTGACTTTTCGTTCTTTACCGTTGCCGGCGGCGGTATGCCAATGCTATGGGCAAACTTCTTCTGGGTATGGGGGCACCCTGAGGTATACATTCTTGTATTGCCAGCATTCGGTATTTATTCAGAAATTATTCCAACATTTGCGCGTAAACGCTTATTTGGTCACCAAAGCATGGTATGGGCAACAGCTGGTATCGCATTTTTAAGTTTCATAGTATGGGTTCACCATTTCTACACAATGGGTAGTGGTGCTTTAGTTAACTCATTCTTCTCAATTACAACAATGTTAATCGCTGTACCTACAGGTGTAAAAATCTTCAACTGGTTATTTACACTTTATCAAGGTCGTATTACATTTGAATCACCAATGCTATTCTCATTAGCATTTATTCCTAACTTTACAATTGGTGGGGTTACAGGTGTTATGCTTGCAATGGCATCTGCTGACTTCCAATATCACAACACATACTTCTTAGTGGCACACTTCCACTATACTATTGTTGCTGGTGTTGTATTTGCTTGTTTTGCAGCAATGATTTTCTGGTATCCAAAAGCAATGGGATACAAATTATTCGAAAAACCAAACAAATGGTTCTTCTGGATCTTTATGATTGGTTTCAACGTGACATTCTTACCTCAATTCGTTTTAGGTTTAGATGGTATGCCACGTCGTTTGTACAAATATTTACCAGAAGATGGTTGGTTCTTACTTAACGTTATTTCTTCAATTGGTGCAGCTATGATGTCTATCGCATTCTTAATTTTTGTTGGTAACATCGTATACAGTCACTTAAAAGCACCACGTGAAGCGACTGGCGACAACTGGGGCGGCTTAGGTCGTGGACTTGAATGGTCTACAGCTTCTGCAATCCCACCACATTACAACTTTGCAAAAACACCTCATTGGGATGACTTAGATTCATTCGTTGAGATGAAAGCACAAGGTCGTCACTATTTAGATGATCACGATTACAAAGACATTCACATGCCAAATAACACGCATATTGGTTTCTGGATGGGTATCCTATTCTTTATCGGTGGATTCTTCTTAGTATTTGAAACAATCTTACCTGCAATCTTAAGTTTATTAGGTATTTTTGGTTTAATGATTTGGAGAAGTTTCCAACAAGATCATGGTTACTACATCCCAGCAAGTGAAGTTGCAGAAAATGAAGCGCGCTTAAGAAAAGCACGCCAAAAAGAAAGGGAGGCTATGAATCATGAGTCATAAGGTTGATACTATTGATGCACGTACGCATGAAGGTGAATTAAATAAACTCGGTTTCTGGATCTTCCTTACAGCTGAATTCGCCCTTTTTGGTACGCTTTTCGCAACACTGTTAACGCTACAACATGGTGGCGGATACGGTGGCATGATGACAACAGATTTATTTGAATTACCACTTGTTTTAATTATGACTTTCTTGCTTTTAGCAAGTTCATACACTTGTGGTATTGCAATCTACTACATGCGTAAAGAAAAGAAAACTTTATTTATGATCTGGATGGCGATTACTGTCCTTCTAGGTGTTGGTTTCGTTGGATTCGAAATTTTCGAATTCGCCCACTATGCACATGAAGGTGCGGTGCCACAAGCAGGATCATATTGGTCTAGTTTCTTCTTATTATTAGGAACACACGGTGCTCACGTTACACTAGGTATCTTCTGGATAATCTGTTTATTAATCCAAGTTGCAATGCGCGGACTTAATAAATACAATGCACCTAAAATTTTCATTGTAAGTTTATACTGGCACTTCTTAGATGTTGTATGGATCTTCATCTTCACTGCCGTATACATGATAGGGATGGTGTTTAGCGGATGAGTACAGTAGTCAAACATACAATAGGCTTTATTGCCTCAATCATTCTTACGTTACTAGCAGTTTTCGTAACTCTTTACACATCATTGTCTTTTGAAGCAAAAGTAACTATCATATTTGGTTTTGCTTTTATCCAAGCATTTTTACAACTCTTGATGTTCATGCACTTAACTGAAGGTAAAGATGGACGCGTACAACTTGCAAAAGTTATTTTCGCTATCATCATTACACTTTGTATCGTTATCGGTACATTTTGGGTTATGCAAGGCGGCCATAGCGCTCACTTATAAAGTAAAACCTCAAAAAAGAGGCTTACACTTTCGTGTAGGCCTCTTTTTTATACGCTTTTTAAAATGACGTGAACTCAGTTATTGGTTTGCTCCCTTGACTTTCAATTGATCTTTTAATTTCCCTAAAAAGGACGCTTTCGTTTCAATACGTTCATATAGTGCTAACAACTTTCCTTTTTCATTTTGCCAATTATAAATATGTTTTGCTTTTTCAGCATTCGCTTTAACATGTTCATATAATTCGTGTTTTGTGAGCAATTCGTTTACCGCATAAGCAATATTGCGGTGGTCATGCGCATCAATCGCAATTCCTACCTCTTGTTCATTTACAACTTTAGCGATTTCAGGAAAGTCACAACTTACTACAGGAACATGTGCCATCATATATTCAAATAATTTATTAGAACTTGCCGAGTAATGATTGAAACAAACATTTTGTAACACTTGAAAGCCTAAATAGGCTTCCCTTGTTATACTAGGTAAGTCTTGAAAGGGAACCTTTTCTAAAAAATAAATGCGGTCTTTTTCAGATGATTGTAATGCTTGTGCCTTTAATTGAGATGTCAATTTACCCGCTCCAATAAACACAAGCACCCCTTCTTTAATTAACGGCATCGCTTCAATTATTTTCTCTAAACCTCTACCTTGTTGCAATCCACCTTGATAAAGCAGAATTTTCTCATTATCATGCAGTCCTAATTTATGATGTAAGTTTACTTTAGGACGCTCATCAATATCATAAAGTTCAGAGTAATTATAAACCGGCTGTGGATAGAAACCGTAAAGCTTTTCATTATGTTTTGCACGTGTGTGATTTTCAACCATCATTTCATCAACAAAGCGTAATAAAAAACGTTCTATTATTTTTATTTTTCGTTTGTCATAGCCTGTGCGATCAGATTGTACTTCATGACTATCATAAACAAGCGGTCTTGGTTTTAAACGGAATTTTGCACATATAATCCCTTGAGGTAACGTGTTCAAATCATTCGAATGATATATATCTGCTTTCGTCATGTAGCCTTTTACAATCATGCGCGCTATAATTGCACTATTAATCAACATTTTTCTACCTTTACGTTGTTTCATCACAATAGCACTGGCTAGTAACATCATCAGATAACTTGATAAAATCATAAAGTTAATAAAGTAAAATCCTATGCCAATTGTTGTAGCTATACCGCCCACGACAAACACAAAAGGTGTCCCAAAATCTGAATACGCCTGAAGCAACATAGGATACCGCTTCACTCGATGCACTCGAAATTTATCGCTTATGTTTTCAAAGGCTTTAATTGCAGGGTTTTTAGGATCATTAATTGCAATTAAATCTACATCATATCCTGCTTCAGCTAGTGTTGTACACTCACGATTTACCCGTGCATCATTCGTGAAATGATTCCAGACAAACATTCCTACTTTTTTCATATACTCCCCTCCTATGTATCGTTTGTATATCATGTATTACCTTCAAGATAGTAACTTACCTGTCAAAACGTATAAAATGGGGCTTGCTTATAATGATTAACTAACAATTTGCCAAAATATACCTGCAATAAATAAGCCTAAACTAGCAAAAACAGGTATAAATGCCGTCCAATGTGCCTTCTCAAGTTGGGATTCGTCAATTGTATCACTACGTTCTTGTTGAAGTCTTAACATCTTCTTTTTATATGCAAGTTGGCCCTTTTTATCCCGTGCTTTAAAACCACGAATAAGCGTATTATAACGGTTGACAACGTGGTTGACTTCACCATATTCTATCATTTCGCCATAATGAATCCATATGGCTTTATCACACATGTTTTTAATTTGTGCTGCAGAATGAGACACAAAGAATATCGTTTTCCCTTGTTGTTGCAATTCTTTCATTTTCGAAATACATTTATTCGCAAATGTTTCATCTCCAACCGATAAAGCTTCATCAACAATTAATACATCTGGATTGGTGTGAATCGCAATAGAAAACCCTAATCGTGCTTTCATTCCACTTGAATAACTTTTAATCGGTTGATATATAAACTCATCTAGCTCTGAGAACGCGACAATAGCATCAAAAACATCATTGATTTCTTTAGATGACATGCCATGCATCAAACATTTATATCGAATATTTTCCTCACCTGTAAAATCATTTTTTAACCCAGCTGATATCGCAATGAGAGAGGATTTTCCATTGATATCAACAGCGCCTCGTGACGGAATTAACACTTCAGCCAGAATATTAGAAAGCGTTGATTTACCTGAACCGTTCAAGCCTATGAGCCCAACAGACGTCCCCTCTTCAACTTCAAAAGAAACATCATATAACGCATAATAAGGCTTCGGTTTATAAAAATATCCAAATGATAAAAGCGAAATGATTTTACTGATTTTATTATTATTCAAATCATAAATTTTTGATACATGGTCAACTTTAACTTTGTACGTCATGTCATCACCTTGTTTAATCTTATTTTTCCGAGTTAAAACGCGCTACATTCATTTTTATTTGTTTAAAGCCATCTATATAATGTTCAAAATCTTCGAGATGTGTACGAATAATGTCACTATCTTGATCCATCATGCTATTTTCTTCGGTAAATGCCCATATCGCTTTACCGCTACCTTTATAATCACTTAATTTAGAAGGGATATATGGGTTAAGTGGTTTAATACCCTTTGTATGTGCATCAAATAATAATAAGCCATCTAAAAGCGTGGTTATATTTAAAAATTCAAAGTAACCTACTAATGAATGTAAGACGATATAATCATTAAAATCACTATTTCGATGAAGAACTTTGACATTTCCTTTCAAATTTGTAAAACAATGAATTTTAAAATTCGTCTCACCTTTAGCTTCTAAATATTTACAAACTAATTCTATTTCATTAAAACCGCGAGTTTCATAAAAATTTCCAAAATAACCTAAGTTAATGACATCTGGATCAACATTGTAATGTGTCATTTCTTTACGATAATCAGATTTTAAAGGAACCGGATGGCGTGAAATCACTGCTCTATCACGAATAGATTGTTTTAGTGTTTCATCAAAACGTGCAATCATATACTCCAATTGGTTTTCATTCGTAAAGATTAGTTCATTTGCGCCTGACAGTGCTAATAGTTCACAGACATTAAAAACGTTATCATCGACTAAATCTCTAAGTTCCGGTTTTAATAATATTTTTACCTTTTCAATGTATGCTTCGTCTTCAATCGGAGCAAAGCGTAAATCACTGGTCACAGTTGAGTGCAGTGGATCAGAAAACTCAGCACGCCAGTATATGTCTGGATACGCTTGTTTAATTTCAAATGCTAAAAAATGAGATTGGGGAAACATGGCGCGCGAATACAAATAGTGATATGATTTAGGATTTTGTTTTAAAATGTCTAAACCTTGTTCCACAAATCCGCTAATACTCTCCCAACTTGAAAAAGCTTGCTTTGCTTCTAATTGGTAATGACAATCTATAAGATGGTGTGCTAATGATGTTAATTTTTCATCAGTTTTGCGTAATCGGGCCATATTATTAGAAATGACGTCAACAATTTCATTTTTATCACGAATACGCTTTGCCATGACATTCCCACTCGTATCAATATATGGTGGAAAACAATATGCAATCACTAATGTTTCAGCTTTACCATTGTTTAATAAATGATAATTAAACTGATCCATCGATTGATGTATATACTGATACAATTTGTCTCTTGTTTGTTTATCTTGTCGATTCAAAAATTGACCAATACTTTCAATTAATGCATTGGCTTCATACTTTATCCGCACATCCGAATGAATCGTCATTGTTTCATTATATATCGCTTTAATCGTCTCAAGTGCTTGAATGACATCATTTGAAGACTGTATACGAGGTAAGTGATGCGTTTTGTTGTGACTCGTTTTCACATCATAAGAAATATGATAGGTATGATTTACAACTTCATCAATATAGTACCGAATATACTGATGTAAACGATAATGTAAATTTAAATTTTTAATTCTATATGTCGGGTAAATTTTTTGACTTCCTGCTCCGTACACTACCGATTGAGATAATCGTTCTGTTTCCACCCTGTCAACAATGTGTGAATCATTTTCAAAATAAAAGCAACAATGCGACTGATTGATGCGTTGTGTTACAAATCTAAAAGAATAATGAAATGCTCTGTCATCAAAATAGTAAAAAACATGTGGTGCTTCTTTTAAAGATGAACGTACAAACTCCGATAACGCCACTTGTGTTTTAAAAACGACAATCACTTGTTCAAAACGGTCAATAATGGGCTGGATAAATTGAATATCACATTGGTCTAAAAACAATATATAACTGATGCCTTTTTGAAGATTTTGAGGTTGAAATGCATCCATTGACTTCAATGCTTCATTTATAAACGTATGGGCTTGTCTTCGTTTAGGTTTTTGCATTGCTTCTAATTGTTCTGCACTATACGCTTCATGCACATTCATTTTGCTTTCACCCTTTTCAACATCAATTTCAGTAATTTATACATATTGCGTTTATTGACTTTCTTCTTATAATACGCGATGCGCTCTAAATTATTGATCAGTACTTCATTTTCTAAATACTTTTTCTTATATTTCCAAGCACTTCTTTTGAATTTATGCAATTCTAGAAATGCGAACTGCATGCGCTTATGCGTCGATACATACGTATCGTAAAGGGCATCATAATCTTTTTTTATCGTCAGTAATTCTTGTTTTAAGCGCATGTCATTCATAATAGGACGCTCACGTTCTGCTCTAAAGTCTGACTTTAATTGTTCGAATAAATAAAGATTATGTTTCCCATCATATGGAACAATATCATTACCAAAAAATTCAATATGTAATGTCCCTTTACTGTAATAGTAAATGTTAATCGTATATTCTTTAATAAGTTTCCCTATTATTGCTTCAATATGTTCAAACTGTACATGTAAGGATTGAAAAATCAGTTTCACCGTAATATGACTTTTTAAATGATGGACGAGTTCTTGAAAAATCATCATTTGTACATGGTTGATCGTTTCATCAAAATAAAAGTTAACCTTTTGGAGGTGGGACATTTGGTTGACAACACGTTTTAATAGAGAAACATCGTTGTCGCTACTTTTAAACCAAACGTCTAATACACTTTCATCTTTAGATAAATGTTTAGAAATGATAAATTCATTATTGACCAAGTCGATCTTCCTCTCTTAAAAGACTTTTATCTCTTTGGTTTCTGCTACTTTTTGCGCATTATTTTGTTGCACAAACGCTTTAATTCTATATTTACCTGGTTCTAATGATAGGTGAAATACATTTTGCTGTTGGTACATTAATTTTTCTTCAGGAATCGACTGTCCTTTTTTATAAATATATAACGCATATTTCATGTGTTCACCTGAACTACTTACAGTAATGGTAACCTGTCCTTCTTCAGTTTGATCTGCGATAATTTCATCAATTCTTAAAGTAGCTGGATTATGGTCAAGTAATATTGCCGTCTCAACCATAATGTCTTCTAATTGACTTTCTAAATATTCATATGCTTTTTTATAGTCGACATTAGTCATTTAAAATCACCTCTAACTCTTTTTTGATTACTACATCATTACCTGTTAGTGCTTGAATTTTAGAAGAAGCGGTGTGACTCATTTCTTTAAATTTATTTGGATGTTCCACTAAATACATAATGGCGTCAACCATTTGATCCACGTTATTTCGCTCTGCTAAAAAGCCTGAAACACCATGTTCAACAAAATCAGGAATCCCACCAATAGCATTTGAAATCGGCACTAATCCTGAACTCATGGCTTCATTTAAAGATACTCCTTGTGAATCGTGTCGACTTGGTCCTAAATAAATACCGTGCGCTGCATGCAAATCAGAAATTTCATGTTGCGGCACAAACATTTTATTTAAACTGACGTTATTGAACTGACGTAATGGCACAGTTAATGTCTCAAATAAAGGACCGTCGCCATAGAGTGAGAATTTCATTTTTTTAAAACATTTCTTTTTAGACAATCTTAATATTACTTCAACCGTTAAATCATTAGCATAATTTTTAGCAGTGTACGGTCGAATCGATAAGATATTAAAACGCGCATCCTCACTTTTTTCTTTGTATGGAAACATATGCTTATCAATAATATTAGGTATGATTTCAAACTTTTCTGGTGACGCCGCTACAAATGGATCGACATACAACGTCTTTAGACCTTTAGATACATATACAAATTGAACATTCATATCTTGACGCGTCATCAACTTTTCAAAAAATGCGCGTTGTTGCGGATAATGTGCATCTTTTTTTCTAAGTTGCTCATTTAATGTTTTAGCCGAGGCTAAATAATTATAATATCTTGTATACCAAGCTTCAGCCTCAAACCCGTGTATCCACACTGCTACTTTGGGTTTATGTTCCAAACGTTCAATGGCTTGAAACATTTTATAATTAATAAAATGAAACAATAGTTTGTCATATTGGTTATATAATAGGTGGTTGTATAATTGTGCTTCATTCATATACATTATTTTCACGCCATCAAAATACGCATCACGTTTAATCTTAGTTGTAAATACAACAATAGTGATGTCTAAACTGTGTGCTTGATATCCTTTAACTCTTCTATGAATAAAAGCGTTAGCGTAAATTTTATCTTTGTTGGGATACGCATTTGTAATTAATAAATAACCCATTATTTAACCTCGCTTTGTAACTTTTTTATAGCTGCTAAGAGTGTCTCGTCATGTGGACGTTTCATTGAATCGTAAAGGTGATAAATATTTAAAAACGCTACGATTACAGCGTTATCTACATGTGTCGCACGATTAATACGTGCGATGTACCAATGTTTCATATAAAAATTAAAACGATAATGCATATACGTCTCTAGATAACCGTGTCGTTTTAAAAATTTAATTTTCTCCTTTTCCAATTTATAATACTTCTTAAAAAATGACGGTGATATTGTGTTAGTCATGGATTGCGCAATAGCGGCATAATACGTGTGCACAATCGTATCAACGACCTTCACTTTACGTGCATTGTGCATGACATTGAGAAAAAATAATGAATCTTGGCCAAGTGCACCAGGAACCATTTGTATGTGATGGTGTTGAATGAAAGCGGTACGCATAATTAAAGCTTGAATACTCGCTGTTTTAAGCTTGGTTTGCTTTAAAAGCGTTTGTGTATCGTACGTGATATCTTGATGCATTGTATTTATAAACTGTTGATAATACGTATGTGTTTGCGTTTTCTCATTATCCACTTTAATCATATTACCGATCACTACATCGAGTTGTGCATCTGCTTGAATCGCTTCTAATAATTGATTAATTCCATCTCCAACCCATTCATTATCTGGATCAAGAAACGTTAAGTATGGTGCGCGGGCATGCGTCATGCCAACGTTTCTAGGTGTAGAGGCACTTCCTGATGCAACATCTAATGAAATAACTTTAATATTGTCATACCATCTATTATAAAGTGAAATAGTGTTGCGCGTTAAAGCATCTGTTGACCCATCATCAACTAATATCACTTCAAATTGATTAAATTGAGGATTACGTATGATAGATCTCAACGCTTTATGTTCAAGATGACGTCCATTGTTATGAATGGGCACAATCACACTCAAAATTGGTTTTGAAGAAGATGTTGTTTGTGGTGATTGATTTAAAAATGTCGCGTCACGTGCGTAACCATGTTGATAAGATGTTACTTTCGATTTAAACAAAGTGTAGGACTTATCGTCATAACTAGAGACATATTGATTTTCAAGCGTTGATTTCGTAATAAATGACGTATTAGTAAATGCTAAAGGTAAAACCAAGTCATCCAAGTATTCGGGTTGATAATCTTGTCGACCTTCAAAATACGTATAAAAAGGCGTTTTTACATCGTTTATAGAATTGACAGCGACCTTAAATGGATAATATTGGTCGTCAAACATTTGACGTGCGCGTGCGTCTTTTGGATCAATAATCACTGAAACGATTGGCCATTCTGTAGGTTTGGGATTCATGTCACACCATGTTGCAATTTGTTTCAACCATTCAAATTGATTAAAGTGTTTCACAACTTGTTGTTCACCTATTTTACGGGCGCGCTGTAATAAAACAGAGTCCATGCCTAAAGTTGAGGCAACATCTTTTTGATCGAAGATGATTTGAATTTGTGGCATTTCTGCATTTACAAACGTATTGTAATTAGAAAAAATAAAATTCGAAATGCCTTGAAGTTCATATATACGATTGGCACACATCGTCGTTGAATATTTAATGGTATTTAGATTTATTGAAACCGGAAACTGTTTGTGCATCGACATCGTACGTTCATGTGATAACGGGGCTGCAATAGATGAAATAAATTCTGCTGGAAATTGATATTTTAGCTGATTCAACCATAAATTACGATCATAAATTGTTAAATCATACGCGCTATTCAAGACGCCATTAAATAAAGTTATTGCATCTTGATTACGTTCTGCATACTTTTCAATCCATGATCCAGCAAAAACAACCTCTTTCGTATCCGTGATTTTTTTAGTGCCTACAGAATTATGTTGTTGTAAATTAATTGGAAATTTCAAATGATACACGCGTTGATGATTCACGTGTTTTTGATAAGTTGGAATTAACGTTTCTTCAGTCGTTACAACAATATCCGCCAATTTCGCATGTGGTAAAAACACATCAAAATTAACAGGATCTTCCTTATTAAAAAAAACAACGGGAATATTTTGCGATTGATACGTTTGAATGCGTGTTTGTAATTCTATAAACTTGTCACTATTGGGATTAGTTACGCCTTCCCAATAGCCATCAATGCCCTTCCATGTCGATGCCACTATAATAAAATCAAATGCTTTTTGAACGTTTGCATCATTTAAATAGATGAGATGACACACACCTTTTAGTGCATCATATAAAAAGGTGTCGGCAATAATTCCCACCTTTAAATCTTGTTTTTGATACAAATAAGCATCCCAATCATCATGGTGATATGTTGTAAGTAAATCTTCACGATTGCCTTTACCATATTGATGAAATGCTTGAATATAATCGATATACATTTTTAAAAATGACGCCTCATTGATATTATGAATCGCTTTTTCAGGACATTGATTCATAACTTCAGCAATGTGCTTTAATGTCCGTAACTCCGTTTCATCATGGACAATTGTCTCACGTGTCATTTGAAATGGTTTAGGTTTACCAAACAAAATATCTTTTAACGAATTAAAGTTCATGAACGTCTCTCCCATAGTTTAATTTGGATACGTCCCAGCCTTGATTCTCGCAATTTCAAATAACGATTCAATAGTGTATCTTTCATCTCTATTAATTGTTTAACATGATTGCGTTTTTTAATATTATCTCCAAGTAGTTTTTTCACAGCTAATTGATGGTTATGATTGTGTAGTTGTTGCGTTATGTATAAGTGTTTTGCAATTTGTTTCCAGTAGCATTCTATATGTATAGGGACCGTTGCTTTATCCTTGCTATCGTAGCGCAATGAAGGCTTTTCATGTTTAATAATGGTATACTGGTTCAATTTAAAGTCATACGCATCATATAACATGAGTGAGACAGCTGACTTCGGTACAAAAATGCGTTGTTCTTGAATTCGAAGTGCAAGCGTGTTTGCATCATGCTCATACAACACTTGAGCATACGACTCATGTTGATGTAATCGAATTTCTTTCGTCAAAGCTTCATCTTTATATCCCGTTAAAACCGACGTGTTAATATGAACATAACAATGTGCATAAGATAATGTTTCTAAAAATGATTTTATTTCAGCATCCATTTAAACACCTCTTAATTTTCCAGTTAATTTAGGAAAATTATTTTCCCAAATAAACTGCTTATCTCTTAAATTTTTTGTTTGAGAGATAATATGATTCAATAATTTTGGATTCTTTTTAATTTGCTCTATATAGTCGATAATCTCTTCTGTTGATGCTCCAGCTTTGGCAAAGCCTAATTGTTGACTGTTAATCAACTCGCCTGTATATCCCCCCACATTACTCACCACTGGTGTTCCTGAGCAAATACTATCAACAATTTTACCTGGCATCACATTCATAAATACCTCACTAGGCTCTAAAATGGATAATGATACGTGATGTCTAGATATGGCTTTTAAACACGCGGCTCTCTTCATTGGTGGCACAAGATGTATTGATGTCAAATGCTCTTTTTTAACAGCCTCTCTAAATACATCGGCTTGTACACCATAAATAATTGCTGTCATTTGGATATCCTTTGCGTGCAACCCACGTGCAATGTCTATCAATTGATCCACATTTTGGGCATATCCAATATTGCCGGTATACACAACGGAGAAAGTATCATTTTTGACCGGATACAAACATTCCGCTTTTGAAACTGCATTTGGTAAATAGATCATTTCATGATTTTCATCCAACATTGTATTAATATAGGATTGAAAGTATGGGTTGTTCACAACGATTTCATCCGCTCGCATATACATTTGTTTTTCCAACCATTTTAGTAAAGGCAATAAAAACCTAACTTTTATTTTCTTTAAACATAAAAAACTATCTGGCCATAAATCACGTATTTCTAGAAAATATTTTGCTTTTGTATTGCGCTTAAAAAATAATGTCGCCCAAGCTAAGAAAATATTCGGACTGGATACATAAACATTATCATAGTGTCCCAGTTTCCCTATATACAAACGTACTTTAATCATAAGTTCGATATAATAAAACAACCGATGGACTAAATCGGAGTGTTGTTTTTGGCAATGCATCCGTATTCTAATAATGCGATATCCTTCTAACGCATTTAATTCAGCGTCATCGTAATATGAATGATCGTTAAATAATGCATGATTCGGATATGAGGGTTCTGTCGTCACAATTAAAGGTTCATACCCAGCTTTTTCAAATTGTTTATACAGTTGTTTCATACGATTGGCTGCCGAACCCAATTCCGGATAAAAATTTTGACTGATTAATAAAATTTTACCTTTCATAATGAGTCCTTTCTTCCATATTATAGGAAATCTAATAAGCGATCTTTAAAGCGATGATGTACTAATGCCCCTAACGTCAATACGAGAAAAGTAAATGACCAATAGTAAAAATGATCTGCTGGTGTACCGTATAACACCGGACTATGGTGTACAAAAGCACTTCGATATACTTCAACTAAATACGTAAACGGATTGAGCCGTGCGATGGTTTGTAATATAGGCTGAGCTGAACTCAATCCCCAAAAAATGGGTGTCATAAAAAATCCAAGTCTCAATACATTTTGAAGCACATTTTTTGTATCTCTAATCACAATGACTAATGAACTCATTAAGAGTGAAATGCCAAATATTGCAGGAAATGACGCAATAATAAAATAAATAAAAAGACTATACTTCCATATTGGAACATATCCATGTAATACTGATACAACAAATAAAATGCTCGTCATAAAAAATAAATTAAACAATGTATTAGTAAATGATATGGATAGTAATACTGATGATGGGAATTTCATTTTTGTGACTAAACTTAAATTAGATTGAATGGCATTCGCACCTGAATTAATACTTTGCGAAATAAACAACCAAGGAAATAAGCCTGAGATTAAATGCACAATAAAGGGGGCGCCATCTACAAGGCGATCTCCCCCTCCTCTTAGTCCTAAACCAAAGATCAAATAATAAACTCCGACTTGCATCATCGGTTGTAAAATATTCCAAAACACACCCAAGTAATGGTTTGAGTACTGACTTTTCATATTATAGACAGCGAGTTGCAATATTTGTTGCCAATTTTCAATTTGTTCTCTTAGTATGATGATTAATGCTTTCACAATATAACCTACTATCTAAATGGACTTATGACTTTTTCGTGAATTCATACAAATTTCCGTAATTATAGTATCGTACGGTCTCAAAGTGATGTTGCATCACATTTTTTGTATCGAAAATAACTTTATCTTTCATGGATGAAAAATCATGGTCTGTTAAATGTTTAAACTCTGAGTGGTCACTCAATACGAGCACTAATGATGCATCTTGAACAGCTTTTTCAAAATCTTTTTCAACAAAGTCTAATTCAACATGTGGGTCATATGTGACGACATTCAAAGTCTCATCTTGACGTAAAATTTCATAAATATCAAATGCTGGTGATTCACGTATATCATCTACATCACCTTTATATGTCAATCCTAAAACTGTGATTTTAGTGCCATTTAACTGTTTGAGCATTTCTCTCGTTTTCTCAACAACGTAGTGAGGCATAGAACGATTCACTTTACGTCCTGTTTGAATGAGCGGTGAGTGCTCTGGATCTTTGGCAATAATAAAGTATGGATCCACCGCTAAACAATGTCCCCCCACACCTGGTCCTGGTAAATGGATGTTTACGCGTGGATGTTTATTCGCCATTTCAATAACATCTAAGACATTTATGTTTAAATTATTACTGATTTTAGCGAGTTCATTAGCAAGTGCAATATTCAAATCACGATACGTGTTTTCCATTAATTTACTCATTTCAGCAGTACGTGCATCTGTCTCAATCATTTCACCTTTAACAAACGTGCTATATATACGTTTCCCCGCTTCAATACATGCTGGTGTTATCCCACCTATGATTCGATTATTATTGATTAATTCTTCTAAAATTTTCCCAGGTAATACACGTTCAGGACAATGAACAAGATATAAATCTTCCCCTATCGTAAATCCTTGTTCTTCTAAATATGGCTTAACATGATCATCCATCGTTCTAGGAGCAATCGTTGATTCTACAATAACGGTATTCCCCTTTTTCAAATAAGGAACAATGCTTTTAGTTGCACTCATAACAATTGAAATATCGCATGATTCATATTCATCATCATTATTGGGCGTCGGTACCGCAATAATAAATGCATCAGCCTCTTCAGGCGTAAGAGATGCTTTAAACTTACCTGTAGCCAACACTTCTTCATAAGCATCTTGTAAACCTGGTTCCTCTATATGAATGTGACCATTATTCAAACTATTTACTGCTTTTTCATTAATGTCAACGCCAATAACATCTATGCCATGCTTGGCAAACATAATAGATGTAGGTAATCCAATATATCCTAAACCAACAGTCGTTAATTTCATTTCATACACCCTTCTTGTTTAATCAATATTATGTGCTCTAACCAAAGATATTAAACCTATATTAATTCTTAATTAAATTTGAAATAATTTCAATCTTAAAGCTACCTTCTTCCTTAATTTTAACACTAACTTAGAATATGATTAAATTTAACTATATAATTTTTACAATTTCTTAATAAATGCTGCTATCACCAATAATTTTATATAAGTATAAATATCTTTAATGTTTATCATATTATATATCAATATATCAAAACTTCAAATTTTTAAATGTTGCAACTTTTCATTTAATATAGTATGAAATTAAAACCTACAAGCATTAGTATGATTTAGTTATCGCTGGTGCCTTTAACTGAAAAATTGGGTTAGGACGTAAAACATTTCAATATATGATTGTCCTTAATGCCTCGCTTTTCTAGGCGCCTTACCTCAACTAATTTTAAGAGCAGAAATCTCTTAGATTTCTGCCCTTAAAATAGATTTTCGGTTTCATTATAATGCCTCAGAAATCTCGCCTAAGGAATTAATCACACTTCATTACATGGTCCATCACTAAAATTAAATTTATTAATATAGATAGATAATAGCCAGTAAAGTTCATATATTATTAAATTTTGTTGGCTTATTTTTAATTAACAGGGGGGCTATGTCTCACCCCCCTTAAATACATAAGTCACAGATTATTCCATTTTAATCCGCTCCCCCCTCAATACACTATAAAAAAGTGATTGGAAATGAAGAACTTATTAATATACTAAAACTATATTGAGACTACAAAAATTGTTGTTGAAATGCCTTAATGACATTTTCAAAATTTCCCACTTTAAGTGAAAAATAGATTTTCATTTTAGGTTCCGTCCCTGATGGACGAATCGCGATAAAACCTTCATCAAATGTAAAGCGAATCACATTTGAAAACGGTAAAGTCATCACTTCTTGTACACCAGTTTCAATGTTCGTTGCCAAGCCTTCACGATAATTTTCTATCGTTTTAATTTTTAAACCACACAAGTGTGTATCGCTGTATTGACTAAAAGTGGTCATTAACGCTTTGATTTTGGCTCGCCCTTCTTTTCCATCATAAACCGGCGAGAGTGTTAAATCTTCAAATCGTCCTACTCGTCGATAAATATCTTGTAGTACATCATAAAGCGTTCGGCCATCATCATGCAATTGTTGTTTATATTTTACTAATAAAGGAATGCATTGAATGGCGTCTTTATCCCTTGAGAAATCTTGAATTAAGTATCCATGACTTTCTTCATACGCTAACACTAGCTGTTGATTCATATTTGAGCGTTTCTCAAGTTGATCAGATATATACTTAAAGCCTGTTAATACATTTACACTATCTAATCCAAGGTGCTGAGCTAATGCCTCACTCGTTGCACCTGTCACAATCGTTTTTATAATGTATTTGTGCATTGTACACTCTGACAATTCTTTTGCACGCAACATCATTAAAATTAAACCTATTTCATTCCCGTTAAAAAAGTAGTGTGAACCATCTTCATAACGCTCGATGATACCAAATCGGTCTGCATCAGGATCAGTCGCTATTATCAATTGTGCATGTGTTTTATTTGCAAGTTTTATCGCGTGATCAAACGCCACGGGATCTTCTGGGTTTGCAGTTTTACACGTTGGGAATGCACCGTCAGGTATCGATTGTTCTTCATCAATTGAAAAGTTTTCAAACCCTAATCGTTTAAGAATATGCGAGAGGATCGGTAGGCTTGTACCGTGTAAACTTGTGAGTAGTACATGCGCCCCATGATCCTGAATAGCCCCATACAGACGTGTCACATGAACAATGTACTGTTCAGTCACTGATTGAGGTAAGTCACGAATAAATCCGCTTTCAATTAAGACCTCCATTGGCTCTACATCTATATTTAACGGTGAGTCTATCGCATTGATATATGTGCTCAACGCTTCAGACGCTTCTGGCAACAATTGTCCACCCTCTCGACCGTATATTTTTATGCCATTATAATCACTTGGATTATGGCTTGCCGTAATCATAATGCCTGCATCAGCTTTAAGATATCTTATCGCAAAGGATAACTCGGGTGTAGATTTATATGTATTCGATACAATGACATACACTGACTGAGTTGCTAAAACTTTAGCCATTTCTTTCGCAAATGCTTCTGATAGATAACGTGTATCATAATGAATTACGACTAAAGGTTCTACTAAGTCACGACGAAGAAGTTGTGCTAGACCTAGTGCAACTTTTCGAACTGTAAATTTATTCAACCGACCAGGTCCAAGACCAAATTTACTTCTAATCCCAGCAGTACCGAATGTTAATTCATCCTCGAACGCTTCCATACGCTCTTGCTCATTTTGTTGCTCATAGAAGGTTTTTACTAAACTTTCTTCTAAACGTGACATCCATTGTGCCTTCAAAATGTGCACCATCCTTAATGTATAATTTAAATAACCACATCATCATTATTATACATGATGTTTAAATGCATTGTGAAACAATCCAATGTATTTAATGCAGTGGCTTACATCTTTAACAATCGGTGTTATACGCTTAATTTTTTGTCATATATAGATTAAACGACAGTATGATACGTTGCATTTTCACACGCACCATAATGAAAACGCTTATTTCATCATTTTTATGTAAAATCATTGAAAGGCAGTTACATTTTCCTATACAATAAGGAATCATAGAGATAAAATACACTTTTTTAGGAGCAACTTACAATGAATAAAGTTTTCAAATACGTGCTGTATTTGCTTGTTCTCATACTCGTAATTGTTCCTGCAATATTTGCTTTTATTTTATTTAATTCGTCAAGAGATGCTTTTGACGATTCTTTTTCGCAAAAAGATAGAAGAGAATCTGTGCTGCGACAACATAAAGTGAATCCATCCAAAGAACCTGTATCCATATTATTTCTAGGTATAGATGATAGTGATGCACGTAGAGAAAATGGTCAAAGTGTCGAACAATCGCGAACGGACGCGATGATTTTATCAACGTTAAATCCTGATAAAAACCAAATTCGTTTGCTCAGCATTCCTCGAGACACTTTAAGTTACATTCCAAAAGTAGGTTATTACGACAAAATCACACATGCACATGCATATGGTGGACCTGAATCATCTATGGATACGGTTGAAAAGACATTAAATATTCCAGTTGATTATTATGTTCGTATTAATATGGATGCTTTTGCAGAAGCTGTCGATGAATTAGGTGGCATAGAATTTGATGTGCCATATGATATTAATGAGCCAAACAGAACAGATCAAGGTCGAATTAAAATAAAAAAAGGAAAACAAGTTTTGAATGGAGAAGAAGTTCTCGCTGTGACAAGAACACGAAAACAAGATTCCGACTTAAAACGCGGTCAACGTCAAATGGAAGTTTTAAAAACATTATTCCATAAAGCGCAAGAATCACAATCTCTGCACAAACTAGACGACATCATTAAAATTGTAGGAAGCAATTCACAACATAACTTATCGTATGATGAAATACGCGCACTCGCAACCAATTATCTTGTCAGTGATACTGAAATTAAAACAGAACAACTCAAAGGTGAAAACGAGCTTTTAAATGGTATCTATTATATCAATCCTGATATAGATGCGCTGATCAAAACTGCAAATCGATTACGCAGTGATTTAGGCTTAGAGCCTATTAAAGATCATCAAAAATTTCTTATTGAACGGGTGAAACGTGCATTTGGAGAAATTCCTCCCCTACTCAATATTGACGATAGCTTGTTAGATCCAAATTCTAAGAAGAATACTGAGGAAACGCCATCAAACGAACAAAATGATACAGCGGCTCAAGACCATGTTCCAACAGACGCCACACCCCCTCAGAATCAAAATGCAGGTCAGCCCGCTGTTCAAGATAATTCGAATGTACAAGACAATACCAATGTTCAAGACCCTAATACGCAACCCGTATACTAAAAAAGGAGGTATCTAACATGTCGCGACACACATATGAAAAAATCAATCAAATTAATGGGATGTTTACAATGTTAGAGCAACAAATTATCCATAGTAAAGATATGGCTCATTTTCGCTCAGAACTCTTTTATGTTAATCATGCCCATCGTGAAAATTATGAAGCCCTCCTCGTTTACTATTCAGATAGTGAAGTAAATCCAGTTATTAACGCAGCTTGTTATATTGTGGCGTTACCTGAAATTTTTGACGCTATCGATGTTTTTGACTCACCCCTTCCTTTTTCATGGGTTTATAATGAAAAAGGTTTGACACCTGAAATGCAAAGTTTAAGCGTACCCATACAATATCTTGTTGCAGCAGCTTTGGAAGTGACTGATGTCAATATTTTCAAACCTTCTGGATATACAATGGGTATGAACAATTGGAATCTCGTTCAAATGCGTATTTTCTGGCAATATACGGCTTTAGTTCGACAACAAGCAGAGTAAAATATAAATAAAACAATAAAACTGAGAGTTTGTATGCGGATAACGCTGCAAACTCTCTTTTTAGTATGTTGAATTCATTGTATAAATAATTTAATGTAAAGAAAAAATACTTGAGGAGTGATTTAATTGATTAAAAAAGTGGAAAGTGAAAAAGAGTACCAAGATGTATTATCGATTCGAATGACTGTTTTTGTAGATGAGCAAAATGTTCCCAAAGAGGAGGAGATAGATGAATTTGAACATATCTCTACACACTTTATCGCGTATGATGATAACGGTATGGCTCTAGCCACAGCAAGATACCGCATTGTGGATTCAATTGTTAAAGTAGAGCGAGTAGCTGTCTTAAAAGACGCTCGGGGATTAGGCGTTGGTAAACAACTCATGCTTTTTCTAGAAAATGACGCATTGCAACAAGGCTACACTCAATTCAAGTTAGGTGCGCAAACACATGCTATCCCATTTTATGAAGCGTTAGGCTATACAGCTTATGGTGATCAATTTTTAGATGCTGGCATCCCTCATTATTTCATGAAAAAGCAAGTAAGATTGTAAAAATTAATAATCCTGTAATATTTCTCTAATCAATTCACTAATAACGAAATATAAAAAAGTTTGAATCTAATGTATATCGTGAAACGATTATTAAAATTAAATTACAATACAATTAAAAACACCATTTGTGAGTTGGGACACTATATAATGATATCAATCAACTTTATACTATCTTACAGATAAAAAGGGGTAATGAAATGGTAAAAAAAATTGGGTATAAAACACCTTCTATTATTGCATTGACGATTGCAGGAACAGCAATTTCAGCACATCATGCTGACGCAGCTGAAAATACGACACAAGCAACACCTAACAAAGTATTAGACAGTCAAAAAGCATTACAACAAGCTGAGCAAGCTAAAACTGCTACTACGTCACAACAAACTACTGTTTCTGGCACAAAAGCATATCAAGACCCATCTAAAGTTTCAACAAGCAATACAACAACTACTCCGGCTCAACCAAAACAAGCAACATCTTCTGTAAACAAAACAACAAAACAAACTGCAACATCAGCATCAACACAAACATCCGCAGTACAACCAAAGGACAGCCACATCCAATTACACAATGAGGCACAAGTTTCACCAGAAAAATATGCACAAGCTAATAGTTCAACAACAGCACAAACGAACAACACACAATCTACGCAAGCATCAACTCAAAACAACACGAAAACCGCACAATCTTTATCAGCACAACCTCAAACTTATACTGCTCAAGCGAGCAATACAGATATCAATACAAACCCTAACGGGCCGACACCTCCAAGAATTGGTGGTAAAGGCGGTCCTGCGACGTTATCATTAAATTCCAATACATCAACAGGAAAAACAGCGCTTCGTGCAAATGCACCGACAGCATATAAACCACAAGTCTCATCACAAATTAATGATTATATTCGCAAACAAAATTACACTGTACCAAAATATGAAGAAGATTTTTCAAGCTACTTTCCTAAATATGGCTACCGTAACGGTGTAGGTAAACCTGAAGGTATTGTTGTACATGATACAGCCAATCCAAATTCTACCATTGATGGTGAAATTAGTTATATGAAGCGTAATTACCAAAGCGCATTCGTACATGGTTTCATTAATGATCAACGTATTATTGAAACGCAACCAACAGATTACCTTTCATGGGGTGCAGGACCTAACGCAAACGAGCGCTTCATTAATATCGAACTTGTTCACGTTTATGGTTATGACAAATTTGCTCGTCAAATGAATAACTTTGCTGATTATGCAGCTACAAACCTTCAGTATTATAACTTACGTCCAAACAGTGCAGAATATGATGGTCAAGGTACAGTATGGACGCATGATGCAGTCTCAAGATTTTTAGGTGGTACGGACCATACCGATCCACATGGTTACTTACAATCTCGCGGATACTCATACAACGAGTTATATGACTTAATCAACGAAAAATACATGATTAAAATGGGATTAGCTGCACCTGCTTATTCGCCTGGTGGCTCAACTACACCATCAAAACCAACACCATCAAAACCAACACCGTCAACGCCAAGTACGACACCGTCTTCACCTTTAACAGTAAATAAAGATACAGGTGTTGGACGTATTAAAACAGCGAATAGCGGTTTATATACAACAGTGTATGACGATGCTGGCAAGAAAACATCAGCGACAAATCAAACATTCAATGTTACTAAAAAAGCATCATTAAATGGTAATACTTTCTACCTTGTCTCTGACTATAATACCGGGTCAAATTTAGGCTGGGTGAAACAATCAGACGTTGATTATCGTACAAGTCAACCTGCTGTTAAAATTAGTAAAAACTTTACGATTCCTGCTGGCACAACCCTTTACAACGTGCCTTGGGGTACTAACGCTCAAGTGGCTGGTGCAGTTAAAGGAACAGGCGCACAAGCATTTAAAGCAACGCAACAAAAGCAAATTGCGAATGCGATTTACATTTATGGTACAGCAAATAACATCTCTGGTTGGGTAAACCAAAACATCCTCTCTGTACCTACGTATACAAATCAATTAAAAGTAACTGCAGACACAGGTGTTGGACGTATTAACACAAAAAATAATGGTTTATACGCGTCTGTGTATGATGCATCAGGTAAAAAAACAACTGCGACAAATCAAACATTCAATGTCACTAAAAAAGCATCATTAAATGGTGAGCAGTTTTATCTTGTAACGGATTACAACAATGGCACTAATATTGGTTGGGTAAAACAATCAGACGTTGATTATCGTACAAGTCAACCTGCTGTCAAAATTAGTAAAAACTTTACGATTCCTGCTGGCACAACCCTTTACAACGTGCCTTGGGGTACTAACGCTCAAGTGGCTGGTGCAGTTAAAGGAACAGGCGCACAAGCATTTAAAGCAACGCAACAAAAACAAATTGCAAATGCTGTGTACATTTATGGTACCGCTAATAACCTCTCTGGTTGGGTAAATCAAAGTGTATTATCGTTACCTAAAGCAACACAACAAATTGTGCAAGCTGTATCACAAATCGGTCAATTGAAAGCTACAAATTCAGGTGTAAGAGCTACAATTTTCGACCCAACTGGTAAAGATGCTTCAAGTCATGCAGACCGCACCTATAAGATTACTAAAACCGCTTCAGCGAACAATCAAAATTTCGTATTATTACAAAATGCAAATAATACACCATTAGGTTGGTTTAAAACTGAAGACATGTTATCACAACAATTAGGCAAAGAAGTACCAGCTGCTGGTCAATATGTTGTAAATACAAATACAACAGGATTATACGCAATGCCTTGGGGTACTGCTAAACAACGCATTGATACACTTAAAGCGTTAACTAATCGTTCATTTAATGCCACTAAATCAGTACTTGTGGGTAAAGACACTTACCTATTTGGTAACATTAACCAAAAAATGGGTTGGATTAATAAAAATGAGTTGACTGCAAAAGCAATCGCACAGCCTAAACCTACTCCAACGCAAATTAAAACGTTAACAAAACCTGAAGATTACGTCGTTTATAATCGAAATGGCCAATACTTCACAAATATTGGAGATGCAAAAGCGCGAGGTTATTTATCAAGTTATTATGAAAGCCTATTTAATGTTCAACGCACAGCACTTGTGAATGGTGTGACGTGGTATTATGGTCAGTTTAATGATGGTACACGTGCATGGGTTAAATCTGCAGACTTACGTTCACAACTTACACGTTACATCAATTCGCCATATAGCTTTAATCAAGCAGTTGGCATTCAATCGCAACTATCATACAAACCACAAATTCAAAGAGTTCCAGGACAATGGGTTGATGCGACACGTGCAGAAGTTGCGAATGCAATGAATCCATTAACTATTGAAAAAGATCCAACTCAAAAGTATCAATTCCTTAAATTGGATAAATATCAAGGTTTAGATGCTACACAACTCAATAAATTATTAGCTGGTAAAGGTATACTTGCGGGACAAGGTGCAGCCTTTAAGCAAGCAGCGCAAGCGAACAATATCAATGAGATCTACCTCATCTCTCACGCTTTGCTTGAGACAGGGAATGGATCATCTACCCTTGCAAATGGCGGTTATGTCGATGCCAAAAATAAAGTTGTTACGAATGCGACTCCGAAATATTACAACATGTTCGGTATTGGTGCTGTGGACACAGATGCTATTCGTGGTGGATTTAAAACTGCAGAAGCTTACGGTTGGAATACTGTAAGTAAAGCAATTGTAGGTGGCGCAAGCTTTATAAAAGACCGTTACATCGGTATTGGACAAAATACGCTTTACCGTATGAGATGGAATCCTGATCAACCAGGTACTCACCAATATGCGACAGATATTAACTGGGCAAGTCATAACGCAGCACGTATGAAACAATTTTATGATGCAGTGGGTGCTGTAGGTAAATATTTTGATGTAGATCGATACAAACAGTAAACATATTAAATTGATTAAAGGAGCTGTGATTTTGCAGCTCCTTTAATCATGAAAGCCCACAAAATTCATTTTTTCATGAACTTTGTGGGCTATTTTTTATATCTTACTCTTTGTATGTGTTGAGGCAAGTTCTCCAAGAAAAGCGAAATAACCACAACACTGTAAATAAGATGATTGATGTCTTGATATATTTTTCACTCACCCCTTTACTCTTGCAAATTACAATTACTTTAAGTGTTATTACCCCCATCGACAAAGGGCTCTCAAATAAAAAGATACTCTGTAATGAACTGTTCCCTTACACATAAAACCCATTTCAATTGTTTAGAGGTGATGAAGAGCAATTTTCGTAATTATAGAGAGAATAAAAACTACAATCATCGCAATTGATTATTACAATATAAATATAGATGCCTCTTTCATCAAATATTTTTTATAAATATATCAACACATTTATAAAATGGGTATAATATTACGTCAGTTTCCCCTTTCAATTGCAATCATACCTTGAATTGTAATACATTTATATTAACGATTTTTAAAGGAGCATAACTCAATGGCACATGTGATTAAACGTGATGCATTTTTCGACAATGCACGTGCATTACTTATTTTTTTAGTTGTATTTGGACACTTAATACAACCGTATACCGATGCACATCCAGCAGTGAACGCATTGTACTTAACAATATATAGTTTTCATATGCCAGCTTTCCTTTTTATCTCTGGCTATTTTTCAAAAAATGTTGGTCGCGTAGGCTATCTTGAAAAAGTTGGTAAAAAGCTGTTAGGACCTTACCTTATTTTCTTTACCTTTTTCTCGATTTACTATTTTATCTCTGGTAAAAATAGTTCCATTGATTTGGATCCTTTTGACCCTGTTTTTGCATTATGGTTTTTATTAACTTTATTTTGTTTTAATGTAATTATTGTCATTGTTAAAAACTATAAATGGACCTATGTACTACCCATTGCCATTTTAATCGCTGTTTTGGCAGGATTTTCATCCAATATTGATGGTTACTTGAGTTGGTCGCGCACTTTAGTTTTCTTCCCAATTTTTTACATTGGTTACATTCTTGGGGAAAACTTTAGTAAAATCATTCGTTGGAAAAAACTCGTACCGCTCTCTTTTTTCACGCTCTTTACGTTTTTCATTGTATATTATATCCATCCAATCGATTCGTCATGGTTACTAGGAAGCTCTCCTTATGCTAATACATCAGGGTGGAATGTTTTATTAAGTCCTTTAAAACGGCTGACATTGTATCTTATCATTTTCACTACGCTGTTTGCATTTTTAAACCTTGTGCCTCAGCAACGGCAAAAATGGACTTATATAGGCTCTAGAACAATGTACGTTTATTTATTACACGGCTTATTTATTGGTATTATTCGAGGTCATCATTTGTTTCCTTTTATTGACCACCCATTGGCAGGTATGATTTACAATTTTATACTTTCCATTTTTATCGTTTGGTTATGGTCAACAAATGTTGTCGCAAAATGGACAAATCCATTTGTTCATCTTCAAAAACCATCACAATTTAAACCTTATTCATAAAGAATTAAAGAGAAGTCACACAAAGTATGGTATGCTTTGGTGTAACTTCTCTTTTTTAGGATGTGATGTTATGAAACTTGAACTCAATAAACAATCTCAATTTTTAAAAGCACCGAGTATTCGGCAATTTTCAAATCGCATCAGTCAATTAGACGATGTTATTAATTTGACTGTTGGACAGCCTGATTTTAAAATGCCCTCACCTGTAAAAAAAGCGTATTTAGATGCGATTACAAATAATTTAACCACGTATTCTCATAACAAAGGATTACTTGAAACTCGCCAAGCTATCTCACACTATCTCAAACAACGGTATCATGTCACGTACGATGCTGAATCGATGATTATAACCAATGGTGCCTCAGAAGCATTAGATACAAGCTTAAGATGCCTTTTAAATCCCGGTGATGAAGTCCTTCTACCTGGACCAGTTTATGCTGGATACATTCCACTTATACAAACTTTAGGGGGACAACCTGTGTTTATGGATACGCGTGAAACTCAGTTTAAAGTAACACCAGAACTCATTGAATCACATATCACACCAAAAACAAAAGTAGTCCTTTTAAATTATCCTTCTAACCCCACAGGGATGACGCTTTCGTATGATGAAGTTAAAGCGCTAGTGGATTGTTTGAAAAATCACCATGTTTTCATCATTAGCGATGAAATTTATGCTGAAAATACGTTTAACACTCATCACACGTCATTTGCACAATTTGATGAAATTAAAGCGCAACTGTTACTCATTAACGGTCTTAGTAAATCACACGCTGCAACAGGCATTCGAATAGGATTTTTGGCGGGTCCACAATATATCATAGACAAACTTACATTTATGCATGCCTATAATTGTATATGCGCAAATGTACCAGCACAAGCCGCTACAATAGCCGCTCTAACAGAAAGTATGAAAGCACCCCAAGAAATGAATGCCACCTATATTGAACGGCGTGATTATTTAATAAAGGCATTAACCGATATGGGATTTGTATTAGATGCGATTCCTCAAGGTGCGTTTTACATTTTCCCTAAAATTACACGCTTCACAGAAAACGACCATGACTTTTGTGTCGATGTTCTTGAAAAAGTGGGTGTCGCCATGGTTCCTGGATCATCTTTTACGGTATACGGTAAAGGGTACATTCGTATTTCTTACGCCTATCATATCGATGCATTAAAAGAGGGCATGCGACGGCTTAAACGTTATTTAGAGACACACTACCCTCATGTCTCATCGCCTATGTAGTCTACTTTAATCCATAGATAAGCTATAGATGAACTGCAATCATGTTTTAACATATCTTGATAGATCAATAAAAGCCTTCTAAATTCTATTTACACTGAATTTAGAAGGCTATATTTATGTGCCTCACATATGGCACTCATTTTTATTTGAAACATGTATCGCGTTCGACTAGAGTTAGGCTATCGTTTTAACGTCACGATCTTAAGGGAATTTTGGAAATTGATCAAAATCCGGTGAGCGTTTTTCTTTAAACGCATCACGACCCTCTTTCGCTTCGTCAGTTGTATAGTATAGTAATGTCGCATCACCAGCAAATTGTTGTAAACCTGCTAATCCATCAGTATCAGCGTTCATCGCAGCTTTTAAGAAACGTAGCGCAGTTGGTGAATGTTGTAAAATTTCTTTACACCACTGTACCGTTTCATCTTCAATTTTATCTAAAGGTACGACTGTATTGGCCATTCCCATATCTAAAGCTTGTTGGGCATCGTATTGACGACATAAATACCAAATTTCGCGTGCTTTTTTATGACCTACAATACGTGCTAAATATCCTGAACCATATCCTGCGTCAAATGACCCTACTTTAGGACCTGTTTGCCCAAATTTCGCATTGTCCGCAGCAATTGTTAAATCACATACCACTTGAAGTACATTTCCTCCACCGATAGCATATCCTTTAACCATCGCAATAACAGGCTTAGGAATAACACGAATTAAACGTTGTAAATCAAGTACATTTAAACGTGGAATTTGATCATCACCTACATAACCACCATGGCCACGAACTTTTTGGTCGCCACCAGAACAGAATGCTTTATCTCCTTCACCTGTTAAAATAATCACACCAATACGCTCATCATCTCGCGCACGCGTAAAGGCGTCTATCATTTCATGTACTGTATTTGGCGTAAAAGCATTATGTACCTCTGGACGATTAATCGTCACTTTCGCGATACCTTCAAAATATTCATATTTAATTTCTTTATATTCTTTTAATGTCTCCCATTGTCTTTCCATGGTTGGCCTCCTTATTTAAACCATTAATAAAAGCTAATGCTATTGTATCAAATTTTACAACATCTTCCACATGTACCGTATGTCCTACTTGCGACACAATTTCAAGGCGCGCGTAAGGAAGCTGTTCTTTCATTTTCTGAGCAATACTCACAAACTTTTCGTCCCACTCTCCAACAATAAGCTGAACCGGAATTTGGAGAATGTTCAACTCATTCCATAAGTTTGGCATGATACCCGTGCCATAATCTCGCAACGCTTTCGCTAATCGAGATGGAGATTGACGTAACCGCATGTGTCTAATACGTTGTTTTTCTATATCCGATAGAAATCGTTGTGACTGAAAAAGCGGTAGTTGTTCCCAATCGTTGACAAATGTCTCTAACGGGGCAAGTTCAAGCACCCGTGCGCGCGCAGCATCTACTTGTATCCGTTCCTCGCGCAACATTTCCTCTTGAATACCTGGCGAACCACTTTCTAAAATTAAGCCTGACAAGTCTGAAGTATGATGACAGGCATAATAGAGGGCTACACGTGCCCCCATCGAATACCCATGTAATATGGTATGTTTTTCTTTTAGAGTGTTTACAACTTTATGAAGTTGATGAGAAATCCACTCAAAATCCCATATTTGTTCCATGCTTGAACTGTCTTGACCATGTCCTGGCAAATCGATTGTCACAACTTTCATCGTTTCTGATAAACGGTCAATATGCTGCTCAAACGTACTGCTATCACTAATGAATCCATGTAATAATATTAATACAGTTTCAGACGGCTTTTTTGCATCATATAAATTATAATGTAACATTGACGACCTCACTCAACTGTTCATATAGCGTTTGATGTGCTTCATAGTTATGATCTCGATTTGTTATAATTTCATACAGCGTTGCCGACATCGTATTTAATTCTGCGTAGTCAAACGTTTGCACATCTGTAAAGCGTTTATATCCAAGTTGATATAATTGTGCAACATGCTCAAAATCAAGACCCGTTGGCGTCCCAAACAGACGTTCAAAGTGTGGTGCTGCAGAGGATTTTTGAGGTAAATATGAAAAGATACCGCCCCCATCATTATTCACTAAAATAATATTCATTTGAATATCATTTAATTTTGACATCAATAAGCCATTCATATCATGGTAAAATGCAATGTCACCAATTAAAAGTGTCACTTTTTTATGCACAGCCATACCAAGGGCAGTGGAGACGACACCATCAATACCATTTGCTCCTCGATTTGCATAGATGCTAAAATCCCGTTCATAATACAGATTATCGATATCACGAATTGGCATACTATTACTCACAAACAAATGGTCGCTCGCATCAAGTTTATCAAGTAACTTTGAAACAAATCCGGCTTCATCACGGGCTTGTTTTTGATGATACGTGATTTTTTCCCGCGCCTGTGATTCCATTTGTTGCCAATGTTTTAACCAAACTTTTCGATATGAACTTTCTAAACAACCGAGTGATCTGAAGAAATCATTTGCTGACATTTCATAATAATAGTCTGGCATTTTAGGAAACGCTTCTATATCTTTACTATTCTGAATTAAAATTTGTGTAGCATTCGTATGTTTTAACCACTGGTTCAACTTTTTAGACACCACTGGTTTTCCTACTCTAATCACAAAATCCGCTTCTATTTCAAGACCGGAACGTAGTAATAAATCATACGTAGCAATCACATTCGGATGCTTTGTTCGGCGTATAGGATTTAATGGGTCTGCTAAAATTGGCAAATCATATTCCGTTGAAAATGTGAGTAGCTGTGACACATCTTGATGTTGCATATCCCCAACAATAATGAGCCCTTTCACTTGTTTCAGTGTATCGGCAATTGGCATGGGGTCAATGTTTTTTTGATATTTAGGTAACGTATACGTATGTGTCGTTAATAAATCTGTCCGTGACCAATCAGGCGTTAACGGTTCCCTAAATGGTAAATTAAAATGCACAGGACCTTGATGTGGACCTACAAAGTATTGACTTGCTTTTTGAAGCTGATATCGATTGGCTTCTAATGTATGTTTTGTCCCATCTGCAATAGGCATATCAAACTGGAAGCGCACATAATTTTCAAACATATTGACTTGATTGATTGCTTGAGGTGCACCAACTTCTCGTAGCTCATGCGGACGATCACTCGTTAGCACTACGAGTGGTAGGCGACTAATATGACTTTCTGCTACTGCTGGTACATAATTAGCTGCTGCAGTACCTGACGTACACACTAACGCAACAGGTCGGTTGCTTCCTTTAATTAATCCTAGCGCAAAGAATGCCGCACTACGTTCATCAGGATGTACCCAAGTTGTGATTTCGGAATGGCATTCACATGCGATTGCAAGGGGCGTAGAACGTGATCCTGGACTAATAACTACTTCTCTTACACCATATGCATAAAGTTCTGATATAAAATGAAACACTTGTTCAGTTAAATGTTGTTGCGCATGCGTCAACTTAGTTCACCCCTAAAGCGTCCATCATTGGACTAAATTTCAAAGCTGTTTCAGCCACTTCTGCTTTTGCATTTGATTCTTTAACAATGCCAGCACCAGCAAAAAGAAGTGCTGTATTGTCATTAATTAACATAGAACGTATAGCGACGATAAATTCACTATCATCATACATATCAATCATACCTACTGGTGCCCCATACAAGCCTCTTGCATTGAATTCATGTGCATCTATATATTGAACTGCTTGCGCTTTAGGATAGCCCCCTAATGCAGGTGTTGGATGCATCACATCAATAAGTTCAATATAATTTGGTGTCGCTAATGGACCACTTATTTCAGTATACAAATGATATAAATGATCATTTTTAAGGATGTTTGGCGTCGCATGATAATGTACATCGTTAACGAATGGTTTGATATCTTCAAGTATACTTTCAACAACGATGTGGTGTTCAACTAAATTTTTAGCATCTTGTAAAAACGCTTCTACTTGTGCTTGATCTTGCTCAGTATTTAATGTTCTTTTGATTGTTCCTGCTACTGCTTTAGTTGAAAGCATATTATTTTGAACTTTAAATAATTGTTCAGGCGTTTGAGAAATGAAACAATCATTGCCCGACTCTATTAAAAATAGATAACTATTTTTTTCGTTTTTTAAAGCTCGGTCTAACACAGTGGCAATATCAATCGTTGTATTGAATTTTATTTCTCGTCGTCGTGATAATACAATCTTTTCATCTGACTTTAATTGTTGAATCGTTTTGTCAACTAAACGCTCCCACGCATCAATATCTAAATCTTGTTGTGCACATACATGCATTTCATGTTCTTCAAGTATATGCGACGTTCTATCAATATGACTTAAATATGTGTAAATATCTTTAAATTCTTGAAATGAAAAATCTGTTTTTCGTATTGTATATGTTAAGTACGTGGCACCCTCAATATGAGAAATTAATATCTCTGGTAAGATAAAATGATTCATATCAAATTGTTGCCATTCTGAACTCGTTCGTTCGGTAGAAAATTGAAAACCGCCATATATACGCAAATGATGTTTGGGCGTGGATGGATGAATCAATGCGATATCTTCTTTAAAACGATTCCATTCTTTAAAAATTGACCGCTTACTTTTATTATTATTTTTAAATTCTTTCGCAACGCGACATCCAAAAAAAGCTGTTTCATTATCATTAAGCCGAAAATAAAAGCGGTTACCCGCTTCCTGATTGGTTTTTCTAAATAATGTTACTGGATCCAATGTATGTGGCAAGCGCACCTCTATAGAAATCCAAGTTTTAGATGTATTCGCTATTGCGTCAATGATTTCCTGCTCACCAACGTCAACAGTCATCTGTTTCTCACTTCTTTCTCATAATCATAATCCCATTAACATTTATTTTAACATTTTTTAATGTTAAATGTGAGAGACATTGCTTAAATCATAGAGTTTGTTATTGATTTCATTTCTAAACTTTTCTATACTGATTTTGTATTACTAATATAAATAATCGAGGTTTTGATCTATATGGTGAATCAATTTCAGCAACATTCAACCTTTCATAAGTATTGGCAATTAATGCGACCTCACACTTTAACTGCTGCCATTGTTCCAGTTTTAGTTGGTACAGCCATCGCAAAAATCTTCCAACTTGGTAGTGAAGATCACATCAATATGGGGTTGTTTATCGCAATGTTGCTCGCTTGTCTTTTAATTCAGGCGGCAACGAATATGTTTAATGAGTATTATGATTATAAAAAAGGCCTTGATGACCATGAATCCGTGGGAATTGGTGGTGCTATCGTACGTCACGGTATGACACCTAAATCCATTTTTAATTTGGCTATCGCATTTTATGTTGTCGCTACTGTATTAGGGTTGTTTATCGCGGCACAAACTTCTTTTTGGCTCATTCCTGTGGGCTTATTATGTATGGCGATTGGCTATTTATATACTGGGGGGCCGTTCCCGATTTCTTGGACACCTTTAGGAGAAATTTTCTCAGGTATTTTTATGGGCATGTTCATTATTTTAATTGCTTTCTTTATTCAAGCCGGACATGTCAATAGCACCGTCGTTTGGATGAGTATTCCAATAGTCATTACTATTGGTTTAATTAACATGGCAAATAACATTCGTGATCGCGTGAAAGACAAACGAAGCGGACGCCGAACGTTACCGATTCTGTTAGGCAAGCGATTGTCCTTAATCGTTTTAGCAGCCATGTATGTCCTCGCCTATGTCTGGGTCATTTACACAGTATTTTTCGTTCCAGGTGGTTCAATTTTCTTTTTACTTGTTCTATTAAGTTTTCCGTGGCCTGTAAAAGTGTACCGCCGTTTTAAAAAGAATGACACACCAGAAACAATGATGCCAGCCATGATTGCTGCTGGAAAAACGAATACATTTTTCGGTTTACTTTATGCATTAGGTATATATATTAGTGCGTTATTAGGTAATATTTAAATAAAAACCCACTTAACAACTTAAACGTTAAGTGGGTTTTATGTCATCTTTTTTTATTTGAATCAATTGGTGACGATAATTAAAAAATTGGCGATAGCTTAAGTATGTTGCTACAAGTGCTGAAATGATTGTGGCTGTTGTATGAATAAAAACAACCATAAGCTGAAATTTAATCGCTTGTAATGGCGGCACTCCCGCAATAATCAATCCTGTCATCATACCCGGAATGGAAACAAGCCCATAAGTCTTCACAGAATCGATGGTTGGGACAATAGCCACTTTAATACTTTCACGTATCGCTTCTTTTGCTGCAAGTGAAGGCGTTGCACCTAAAGATAACTTTGCTTCAATCGATTCCGTTTCCTTTGTGAAAATACGATTAAGATTTTGGTAGCTTAAATTTATCGCTATCATTCCATTACTTCCCACCATACCTGCGACTGGTATGATTTCATTTGGTGTAAAATCGATCGCGCCAGTAAGTAAAACGCCGCCTAACGACAAAACTGCTCCTGTCATAATCGCTACAAAGGACACCCAAAATACATGATGCATTATAGTAGATGCACGTTTTTTAGTATTTGCAGCTGCATTAATCATAATCACTAAAATGAGCGCAAGCACAATCCACATCTCTTCTACTTTAAATACAAATTCAAGTAAATAACCAATTAAAACCAACTGAACGACTGCTCTTACAGCCGCAATGATTAAATCTTTAGCGATGCGAAGTTTTTCTTTATACGAAATAATGATAGGTATCAGCAACAAGAGTGATGTCAAAAGTAAAGACGTTGTTGTCATACCGTCTCCTCCTTCACAAGTTCACCGTTATGTATCGTCATAATACGATGAAAATGTCGATGACTTTGTTCGATATTGTGCGTGATCCATAACACTGCTGTCCCTGTCTTGACCATCTCAAAGATTAGTTTTTCAATGGCTTGACTATTTTTATCATCTAAAGCGCTCGTTGCTTCGTCTAGCAATAACACTTCGGGCTGATACATTAATTGTCGTGCGATAGTTACACGCTGTTGTTCTCCCCCAGACATATGTTGCACGCGCGCGTTCAATTTATATTTTTTAAGTCCAACGGCCTCTAACAACGCCTTTGCGCGTGCTTTATCAAATGTATCCTGACGCGCTAACGATGGGAAAGCAAGATTATCATATATTGTTTCTCCAAATAGTTCTAATCGTTGTGGTAAATAGCTGACCCGTCGTCTTAATATTTCAGGTTCATATGCTTGATATGAATGACCTTTGAAAAGAATGTCCCCCTCTGTTGGTGAAATTAAATCCGCAATCACACGCAATAATGTACTTTTCCCACTTCCTGACGCCCCTACAACTGCTATCGCTTCGCCTTTTTTTACGTTAAAATTAATTTGATTTAAAATGCGCTGATCATCTACATGATAACTCACATTTTTTAAATCAAGCATAGCATCCCTCCTTAGTTTTTATAAATCATATAATCATAAACATGACCGTATAACGTTTTTTCAATATATGACTTAAAACCCATATTTTCATATAATCTTCTCGCACGTACATTATTACGATCACAATTCAAACTCAGCGTTTGACCTTTATATTTTTCAAAAATATACTTCATTAACGCTTTCGCAATACCCCGTCCTCTATATTGTGGAAATGTAGCAATTGATTCGATATACCTGTCTGTATCCTCAGCCTCTTTAACAGGTAATGGTGTTTTTGTGGATAGAGGGAGACTTTTAGCACGATGGAGCATGGTCCAACATTGTTCATAATATAACTCCTTATTCCCATCATATGTAACAATCATGCCTGCTACTTGACCTTCAACGTCATACACATGAACATGAAGATAACTATTTCGATAAGACGAAGATATTACACTGTCTTTTATGGCTTGTATGACCTCGGACTGGTGGTATTTTCTAACAATTTCTAATTCCATATCTTGCCAAATGAGATATGTTAATGTTGCAATCGCTGTCGCATCGTTTATCGTCGCTTTTCGTATCATACCATTCCTCCTATAATCCTATTTTAGAGGAATACATCATTTTATGGAACAAAAGTACACTTGTAAGGTACAGAGTAAAATACACATAAAAAAAGAACATTGCGATTGCAATGTTCTTTAAACGGAAACGGAGGGATTCGAACCCTCGCGCCGCTTTCACGACCTACACCCTTAGCAGGGGCGCCTCTTCAGCCAACTTGAGTACGTTTCCTAATGGCTCCACAGGTAGGACTCGAACCTACGACCGATCGGTTAACAGCCGATAGCTCTACCACTGAGCTACTGTGGATTCATATTATTTTTTTGTAAGCACAGATACTATTATATCAATTCACCCCAGGAAATCAAGAGTTAAAATTAAAAAAGTTAACGGAATATTTACACTATAGGAGGGGAAGTTCCGTCAACTTTACGTTTTGCACAATGTAATCACGCCATTTTTCTACTCTACTGCATAAAGTTCATTCAAACCAATCGTCAGTCGATCTGATTGCCGTTCATTTGAAATCGTAAGTTCATTATTGAATGTATTAATCGAAGTAATGTAGCCTTCTATCGTATGAATGTAACCCGAACGCCAGTAAGAAATTTTAGCATTTTCATTTTTAGAAATTTTAAAGTGCAACATATGATTGATTTCTATGATTTGATCTTCACTCAAATCCGGACGATCAATTTTATGTTGATTTGCTTCAAACTGTTTAATTCTTTCAAACTGTTCTGGAAGTGTCCCAAAAGGTGCCCATTTGACAATGCCACGCCCCATTGGTATACGACCATTTAAATATTGACGGGGTATTTTCCGATAATCCGTTTCTGTTTGATACTTAGGTGGTAGTGTACGATCCAACATATTTATCACCTCGCACTCATTATAGAACATATGTTCGTATTTGTGAAGTGATTTTTTTAATGCTTCAACCTTTGACCCATTAAAAAACGGCTTAAGAAAAACGCACACCGTTAAATGTCAGATTAAATATCCATAATCGTCATTATGAACAATAGCGCAGAAAGTACAAAAATACTTACTGTTAACGGAAATGACAGTTGATGTTTCATTTTTGTTCAAAAGACACTCCCCCGACCTTTAACTGACTTTTGAATACCATACAAACAATTGATATCTCAAAAACAATTTGGACAATATTCAGAATAATGGTAAGTCGATTCTTATTATAATTAATCAAACAACGATTTTTAATTGCCTACATATTATTTTACAATACGATGAGAATACGTTCCCTTCTATTTTGAGTTAACACACTATAACTGCTTTTTAAAACGCAACATATCTCTGCACCAAACGCCATTTTCATAAATAGGTGCTTCATTATCTTGAATAAAGAAATCAAATATCACATCTATTAATCTAAAACCTGCTTTTTGATAAAATGCAATTTGATTAATACTTGAATTGCCAGTACCCACAATCATCTCTTTAAATTGATTTTCAGTTGCATAAGCTATTGCATGATCAAGTAGTTTTTTTCCAATACCTCCACCTTGTTTAGAAGCTTTAACAGCAATATTCACTAATTCAATACGTTCAGAATCAAGCATCACTAAAATATAACTACCTACAATACAATTATCTTCTTTCTATACGATACATATTCCAGATTTTAAGTGTTCCATTACCCTTTGATAAGAAGGATCAGCAAGTAATAATAAATCCATTGGCGGTTCTTCATTCAATTTCACTTTTTCAAACATAATGACATCATCCTTTAACATAAAAACACACTTATACCTCTACATTAGCATACTCAATAGAAGTATAAGTGTTAATACAACAAAATATGAATCCGTTTTAAATTACATTTGGAATACCATTACATCGCGCGTTTTTACTTGCAATAACAAATTCAATCGTATGATTTAAGCATACACAAAAATTACCTAAGGATTTTAATAAAATGTTAATTATTAAATATGTTGAAAAGAAAACTTTAAAATGATGACTCATATGGGGCCCTCCTTAACATCAATAGTTAGCCTACTATACCCTTTAATTTTCATATTAGTTGCATGAGTCAATATATCAAATAAAAGTTGGGATAATTAATAAGATAATAACGTTGAAGGTTCTATACTTCTGGAAGATTTGGAAATGGTTTTGACGCATTAGGTCCTGGTTCGTAGTTGGTACGTTGATTTTCTAATATCGCATATCTAGAGAGCGCTTCATAAATGTTGAAGTTGTCTTTATTATAATCTATAGGCTTCTCGGGATTTGTAGTAAGTGCTTTCGCTTTGCGGTCTAAATGGTAGGAAAATGTAATACAATTATGAAATTGTGTTGAAGCAGTATGTTCTGATACATTTAAAATAACTGATTGACTGTTTACAAAAATAATTTTAGATTTAGCACCTTTTAATTTTTTAATTCGTTCTACAAAATGCATATTAATCCAGCTATTTTCGGTTGCGCGATCGGAATGTGACGGGAAATAATACGAAGGGAATATCGGAGTGATATTAATTGGAAGTTTACTTTTGAGGCTCGAAATACGACGTGTTTGTTCTTTTCTAGACTGATACGTTTCACCATAACATTTACAACTGTTTTCAATGATTTGAGTCAGCGGTTCGTGAACAATGATTGGTGGCTCATCATATTTCAAAATTTCAGTACTTTGATTGATGCCGTTTGGTCCATCCGTGGGACGTAAAAACATGTCTCCTTTCATAATAATATAGTTGTTTTCTTTGATTTGATTTTTCATTGGGTTCCCCCTTTTTGGATTAATTTTTGTCTCTATGTACTATCCATTATATCTAAACAAAACTATATGTCAACGAAAATTAGATATTTTATGAAATTTAACTCCGTGCATTCTCCTCGTATCTTTTTAAAACTTTTAAAAATTCAGAATTTTCATTGCATTTGTGTTATTGTTTCGTTATACTGATAAATAACTATTTAATCAACATACAAGGAGTGATTTGCTATGAAACATCAACTCGATGCAAAAATATATAATAATACGCACGCAATGCAAATGGTTCATCAACTTGCTGTAGAATTAGTAATTGAAGACGCATTAAAAAACCAGCGTAAGCAACAACTTAAACACTTAATTGATGAGGCACTACAAAACAAAAACGAAGCCAACTTCAAAACGTATACAGCTGAATATTTGAAATTGGAGGAACTTGAAGTTGAAATCATTTCATAACTACAATTAAAAACAGGCCGCCACATTGCACGCAAACAATGAGCGACCTGTTATTTTTATACCATTAGATCAATAATATCTTCTTTAGAAATGTCACCGAAATAATAATAGAAATCATAGTTAGCTAACGCGTCTTGAATCGCTTCTTTTTGATGAAATACGCCTTCTAATGCATATTCTAATTCCGTAACATTTCCTTCTCCAAAGAAATCACCAAATATTTTCGCATGTTCGATGCGGCCCTTTTTAACGTCTAATTTAATTTGAATAAACCCTTTATCAAATTTATGTTCTCTTTCAAAGTTATATTTAGGATTTTTACCATAATTCCAATCCCAAGTTCGGTATTTTTCGTCACTAAGTTTTTCGATATTGTGCCAGTCTTCATCTGTTAATACATATTCTTCAACTTCATTTTCTCCAAAAAGTTGTTTTAAAATAATGTGTTTAAAGTCTTCGATATCTAATGGTTCGGCTAAAAATTCTTGAATATTAGCTACACGCTTGCGCACTGATTTGACACCTTTAGATTGAATTTTAGCTGGATTAACCCTTAATGCATTTTGAACTTCATCTAACTCACTATTAAGCATTAATGTGCCATGGCTAAACATACGGTCTTTCACTTTTACCATTGCATTACCTGATATTTTAGCTTGACCTACTTGAATATCATTACGTCCAGTTAATGCTGCATCGACACCCATTTCATTTAAAACATCAACAATCGGTTGCGTAAACTTCTTGAAGTTATGAAAACTTTGCCCATCATCTTTGGTTATAAAACTAAAGTTTAAATTACCAAAATCGTGATATACTGCGCCACCACCAGAAATGCGCCGCACAACATCAATGTGATGTGCATTAATATAAGGTTGGTTCACTTCTTCAATTGTATTTTGATTCTTTCCAACAATAATAGAAGGTCGATTAATATAAAATAAGAAATAACTATCCTCTTTATCCATTGGTACTGTATTTAAAACGTACTCCTCCATAGCTAAATTCAATGTAGGATCCGTGATATTATTGTTACGAATAAATTTCATGTCAATTCTCTCCTTTTGATAAGGTTGATCAATTTTAATATCGCACGATACATGGTTAAAAGCTACTGTTTTCACTTAGAGATGACAAAAAGATTAAAATTAACGCAAATTGTTTATTTAAATTGTAAATTTTAGTACAATATATGCTAGTTAAATTTCTAAGGGGGCGTACATATGACGATTGCTGAAGTTGGAGACATCGTAGAATTTTACGATGGTATTAGAGGTAAAGTTGAGAAAATCAATGACAACTCTGTTATAGTAGACCTTACAATAATGGAGAATTTTGCTTCTCTTGACTTGCCAGAAAAAACAGTCATTAATCATAAAAGATATAAGATTGTTGAACAAGAAGGTTAATCTATGATGAAAAAATTAAACAAGCCGCTACTTTGGTTTATCTTAAGTTTTATTGGTTTTCACATTATTTTACTTATAATGTGGGGAGAATATAATGTTTACTGGCAATTATATACAGGTATTATGCTTATCGCAGGTATCAGTTACGTCTTTTACCAACGTGATATCGCGTCAAAACGATTACTTACTTCAATCGCAATAGGTTTAGCAACCGGCATACTGCTTGTACTTGTTCAGGTCATTATTGCTTTAATCACCTCAGATCTCAGCTATACATCACTTATTAAGCAACTGTCTCGAACAGGCGTCTATTTCAAGTGGCAAATGTTAATAACGTTACTGTGTGTCATGCCCTGCCATGAATTATATATGCGTACGATATTACAAAAAGAACTGACTATACTAACGCAACGACCTTGGGTAGGTATTGTTATTGGAGCTATTTTATCGAGCTCATTCTTTATTTATCTTGATCGTTGGTGGATTGTTCTTTTTATCTTCATATGCCAACTTATTTTAGGTTTCAGTTATGCCTATACACGTCGAATTGTCACAACAACAGTAGCACAGATTGTAGCGGTGGTCCTTTTACTTATTTTTCATGGGTAAAAGATATGGGTGTGAGCCTCAGTCAATGGATTAGCCATTGCGTCATCCCCTATTACATTTCTAAGCATATGCATAAAAATGTAAATAAAAACTTTCTAAATAGAATGGGGCTGGAACTCACGTTCCAGCCCCATTTATTCATTAAATATCTCTTTTTCTTCTTTTCAATAAAACTAAACCAATTAGACTCATTAATCCAGCGACTAAGATTGGCTGTTGTCCAGATTCACTTCCTGTATGTGGAAGTTCCTCATGTAGATTATGCTTCTCTTCATGTTTTACATGCGCTTTTCCATCATTATTTATTTTATTAGATATCGTACTCATCACTTTAAATTTAGGTTTTTCATTTACAACCGTTGGGACGAATTCATCAGTCTTTGGTGATTCCTCTTTTTCTTCATCCATTCTAGGTGAATCTTCTTTTACTTTAGGCGTTGGTTTTAATTCATTATCTTTCTTAGGCGCGTCATTTTCAGGTGTTTTCGGAATATCTGGTTGTTCCGCTTTTGGTTCATTTGGGTGAGGTGGCTGAGTATCATCTTCTTCTACAAGGACACCTTTCGTATGACCATGTTCAATAATAATTGTATCTTCAATGATTTCAATAGGATTATGCGGCTTCTCTTCTACAGAAGGACGATCATTATTAGTATCTTCTTCAAACGTCGTATTATTCGAACCGTTTTCTGTGCCAATTTCACTTATCATATCAATAACGTTACTGTCTTCGATTTCTTCGATAGTTCCGTTAACTTCTCCTTTGATTTCACCATTACCTGTGTCTTCTTCAAAGGCAATCAAATAATTATCTTCAACAATGTCAATCATACCTTCAACATGACCCGTTTCACCTTCAGGAGTAGTGATTTCAACAATATCAATATGATGATTGTCTTCAATTTCTTCAATTACACCTTCAGCATGTCCAGAGATAGAAGGCGGTAACGTATTTTCATCTTCGAACTCAATTAAATGATTGTCAGTCATGTATTCCATTGTATCTTCTAAAGTTGTATGGTCTGAAACAGCACCCGTAATGATACCTTTCGCTGTTTCTTCTTCAAATTCAATAACATCACTTGTGTGATTCGTATGGCCACCGCCCGCATGCGTATCTTCTTCAAATTCAATCACACCCGTAGCATGATTTGAACCATGAACAGTATCTTCCATAATCTCAACTGGACGCGTATCTTCTGTTTCCTCAGTATATACATATTCCCCATTTCCAGATATCGTCTCTTGAGTCACATAATCTAAATCAATAGGTTGACCAGCTTGAATAATAGGCTCAGAAGGTTTATCCTTTCCACTACCACTCGCATTGTTAGAGTAGAATTGGACACCATTATCCCAAGTTAGCGTGCTTGGGTAGTAATAATAATGGTTATTGTAATAATAATAGCCTGATAATTGAGTCTGTAAATTCAAATTAGCTGCATTAACATCATATTTACCATAATATTGAATCACATATGTTTCACCATTAAGTCTTTCAAAGTCTAATTTATATGAACCGTCTAAAATACTTAGTTTCATATTATTAGTAACATCTTCAAAGTCTGCATTATTGAAGTCTACATATACACTTTTAGCTAAATTTGATTGACCTTTATATTTATAAATTTTTATATTTGGTCTTTCATCGCCTTTGGAATGACCTTCTGTAATTCTACCTGTGACAGATACTGCGACCATATTTTTCTTCTCAGGATTAATGTACGCAATATGGTTAATAGTTCCATTATTTTTGTCGAGCCTATCAATTCTTCCATTTATACGCATCCCATTATTATCTCTAACACCATTTAAATATTGCACATTAAATTGCGACTCAGTTTTGGAATTATTTATAGTAGTTGATACAGTTTGATTACCATCGTTTAGAACTACTGATGGCTTAAAATATAAATTGATAGATAATTGAGCCTTAATATCTCTTCTATTTGTAACATAATTAGAAAAGGTATATCTTATTGTTTGATCATTAAATAGATACCCAGTTGCGATAATAGCAGTGTTATCTTTAATATCTGGCATATATCGCTTAGTCCCTATACCCATTGTATCCACATTATTACTTAATTTAATGTCAAAATAGTCACCTTGTCTGATATTATCATTAAATTTCAATTTATAATCGAGCGTCACTCTTTCAGCTTGATGAGGATTAATTGTTGTAGCACCATCTTTGCCTTTAATTGACCCTTGTTCAACGGTAACTTTATCAGATACATCTTGACCTTGTGTCACTTGTTTATTTTCAGTGCTAGTCTGTGTTTGTGACACTGTTCTTGGTGCTGCTACTTCAGTTGGCTTATTTTCATTTGAAATGATACTGCTAGGTTTGCCTATCTTTTCTGGTGCTATTTCATTTGAAGTAGCCTGACTGTCTGTATTCAAAAATTTAGTTTGTGACGCAATTGATAGTTTCTCTTCTACTGTCTCACTATCAGTTTTTAAACTGTTGTTCGTAACTTCAATTACCTGGTTCCCACTCATTTCCGATGCTTGTGCATCCGTCTGGTCAGTTAACCCGATAACTGCGACTGTGCCTAACGCGATTGAAGCAGCTCCAATGCTATATTTTCTAATGCCGTACCTTTGTTTATTGTTCATGTTATGTTAATCCACCTTTTAATATTTTTGATTAATAAAATAACTTTTATGCCCTGTATTATTTAAAAAAGCCAATAAAAAAAACTACTTCGCTCAAAGTAGTTTTCATCACTAAATATCTAACTTACAAAAATAATTATATAGCGCCATTTTTGGTTTTGCAATATAGTTATATTAAATATACCTTAAGTGATTTTTAAATATATTTAACACATTATAACCATTTTTAGCAGACCCTTTTTCCCTTTATACCAGTACTTTCACTGTCCTTCACACCTTCTAAAAATCCTTAAATCTAAATTAAAAATTAATAATTATTTAGATATAATTGGTATTCACTCAAAGAAATACAATCGTGATTATTTTTTAAATAGGTACGTCTAATGATTAAAAAGAAGCTAAAACACTTGCTTTAGCTCCTTTAAATATTACATCCCTACTATCATCATATTCTGTTTTCTCTTATTTATAGGCGTTGGTGAAGATAAACGCTTCATCAATAATTCTGGCATAGATATTTTAGATACATGATGCATGGGTACATGTTCTAAATATTGCCGGTAGTGACGGAAACAATAATCCGTCATCATCACACGATAGGTGTAATCTTGTTTTAAACTTATTTGAATCACCCTATGATTCACAGGCTTTGATACATCTACCGTAAAGTCAAATCCTCTCCAAAATAAGAAATGTGTTGGATCAATCCCATTTAATGTAAGCGTACCGTTTTCAACATGTAAGTAGGCAACACTTTTTTCAATCAACATTTTAATCACTTCACCACTGAGTGTTATATCAATCAAATGATCGGGATGAGGATAAACATGAAACACATCTTCATAGTTTAATGGCATCACACATCCTTTAGATGAAGGTAAAGGTAAATGTACACAAGTTATATCAGTAGGATAGTCATGATGGATACTTTCATGTAACAATTCGATAAACGGATGAGGGTATTCTATTAATTCTTTGAACGTGGTAAAACGCGCATCCAGATGTAACCCATCTAGCGTCTTATTTTTCCATGTTTGAACAGCTTTACGATCATATTTTGTCATATCTAATAAAGCCTCATGTTCATCATACTGACTGAGTGTTACAATTGTTGAATTAATATCAATCGTCTCATAAGAAGACTGTCTACGTCTAAATGTCACTTCTACATGAACGAGATGTTCTCCGTTTTGTCCCGCTCTTACCACTAATGTACCGTCTGCATTTTCAATTGTTGTTGTTTGTTGATGACCTGTAATAAACAAGTCCACGATGCCAATATTTTTTAACATTTCATCTGTATGCGCTTGATCCAATTGTTGTGATGTTAATACGCCTCCATGATATAAAACAATTAGAAAATCAGGTGCTTCAGCTTCATAAATATATCGAATCCAACGTTTTGCTGAAACAATTGCGCGTTCAATCGCAATGTCTTTCTCCATTTCAACATTTTGGTTTTTCACTAACGTTTCAGATGTTAATCCAATGACTGCGATGCGCAAATCCTTTATTTTATGGATGATATACGGCGTAGAAAAATAAGGTTCATGAGTCATTGCATATTCAATATTGGCAGATAACCATGGAAACCGAGATAAAGCAATCGAACGATTTAAAAAGTCAAGGCCGAACTTAAACTCATCTGCACTTACACCACTCGCATCATATTCTAATGCGTTCATCACTTTGATCATCGGATGCCGCTTGTGCGGTGCAATTAATGCGTAATAAAATGCAACAATATTACCAGCTAAACTTCCACCATTATCTAGTAAAAGGACATGCGGTTCTCGTGCGCGTATTTCTGAAACATATGTCCCCGCACGATAAATATGCGATCCCGCATCATCATTCAGAATATGACTATGGATATCAGATGTCGCTAAAATGTTTAATCGTAGCTCTTCATATTGACGCATCGACAGAACTCCTTTTCGTCATTTACTTCTATTTTATCATAATATAAAATGTGCAATCATTTACCTTTTGTTCGTTTCATTATTCACAATTGAAAAATCGCTATGAATCATAAAAAAGAAATGGTTATGAAATCAACTGTTTCATACCATTTCCAATTTACTTAAGTTATCCAATTTGTACACGCTCTTTAGGAAAGTGGAATTTAGCTGGTTCACGATTACCACTAAACATAATAATAAATGAAATTAACCCTACACGTCCGATAAACATTAAACACATTAATACTACTTTTGAAACGCCACTTAAATCTCCGGTTATACCTGTTGATAACCCGCACGTTCCGAAAGCTGACATGATTTCAAAATAAATGTGAATGATATTAAATTGACGCCCTTCTGCAAGTAGCATAATAAACATACCTAAAAATGTTAAAAAAATGGCAATTGCAAAAACAGCGAAAGAACGCTGTATGTCTTGGGTATGGATTTCTCTATTAAACGCTTTAACACCTGATTTTTCAGCATTTGGTTTATAGTTAATTAAAAATAAAATTAGAATTGCAAATGTCGTCGTACGGATACCTCCGCCTACAGAACTTGGAGAAGAGCCAATGAACATCAGTCCCCCCATAAATAAATTTGTCGCATCGGAAAATTGCGAAACGTCTATCGTTTGTAACCCTGCACTGCGTGTCGTAGATGATTGGAAAAGTGCATAGAAAAAAGATTCGTGCCACGAATGCCCTTTTAACACACCATGACTTTCAATTAACAAAATCCCTATCATACCTACAATTAAAATCGCCAAATAAGTTACAGTTGTTATTTTAGTAAACAGCGTAAAACGAAAGTTAGGTATACGGTTTGTAATATATGCTTTCATCTCCAATAATACCGGAAACCCAATTGATCCAAGTATAATTAAAAAGATTATAATAGTTTGTACAAAATAATCTGTCGCATATGGAATTAGGGACTCACCCGTGATATCCAATCCGCCATTAGTGGTTGCTGATACAGAAACAAATATGCCTTGTATAATAGCTTCTTTGATATCATGAATATCTCGGTAAAAATAAAATGAAAGCAAAATTGCCCCCACTGCTTCAATAAGCAACATTGCACGAACGATATCAATAATTAATTTAACTGTCCCACTCATCGATTCTTTATTGTTATCTAACATAATTAATTGGCGCTCACGAATACCGATATGTTTACCTAAAACGACCCACAATAACGTACCGATAGCCATCACACCAATGCCACCAATATTTAAAATGAGTAATATAATAATGTAACCAAATGTTGAATATGTTTCAGAAATATTCACAGGGGTTAATCCAGTTACACTCACACCTGAAACAGCTACAAAGAGTGTGTCAATTGGCGCCACTTTAACACCTGGTTTATGTACACCCGGAATATTTAACAATAAGAATGCGACAATAATCGCGACTAGATAATACAATACAATCCCTTGTTGCGGGCTTGCTTTTCTAAAAAGTTGGTTCACTATCGACACGATTGTTCACTCCACATTATTTCAATTTGAACGCAATGTTCACTGTTCGACCTTGACGCATTACCTTTAATTTTAAAGGTTTAGCGTTATCTGTATGTCTAAAGAGTTGTTGTCTGTAAGATAATGTATCTTTAATAGGCTGACCATCTAATTCTATTATTATATCATCTTTTTGTAATCCTGAATCTTTCGCAGGACTATTATTTTCAATTTGTTTTACAACCACACCTTGTTTCACATCTTGTGGAAGCTTAAAAGCGGTACGTTCATTTGGAGATAATTCTACAACATTTTGCATACCAATTTTTGTATTCGGATATGTAATGCCCCCCTCTTTTTCCAACTGTTTTGCGACATGAAGCGCATCATTGATAGGAATACCGAATGCCATGCCTTCTACGTTTGGCATTGTAATTTTTAACGATGCAATACCAACTAAATCACCATTTTGATCTATAATCGCCCCACCAGAATCTCCTGGATTGATTGGTGCATCTACTTGAAAAGCACGCAGTAACATGTCATATTGGTTGTCTTTATCAATATCTACTGGAACATTTCGTTTTAATCCTGAAACGATTCCTTCTCCAACTGAATTATAAAAATCTAGTCCTAAAGGATTTCCCATTACGATAATCGGTTCACCAAGCACTAATTGATCTGAATTCCCAGTATGTATCGGTTTCAACTGTTGTGCTTTCTCCGCAGGCACTTTTAATACTGCAACATCTGACCATTTATCCGTCCCCACAACAGTAGCTGTAACTTTTTTATCCGTTAAGTACGTGAGTGTTTGGTTTTTACTTGTTCCAATTACATGCGCATTCGTTAAGATATAAAGAGAGTCGTCTACTTTTTTGTAGACGACACCTGATCCAGTTTCATTTTCTTGTTGGGACTGATTTTTTACATCTTGAACGTTTTCTGGTGTTGCATGCGCTACACTTTCAACAGCCACCACTGAGTTTAAAGCCGCATTGGCATGTTCCATAGTTTTCGTGATAGATTTGTGCGTGCCTTGATCTTTTTGTTGGTGTTCAAGTGTTGTACGTACATTATCATCACTTCGGTTGACATTATTAAAAATCGCAAACAAAAGGACTAAAATGAGTATTGCAGCTAAGACTATCAAAATTTTTGCCCATTCTTTCGTAATGAACTGCGTGATTTTTTCAGTCCAATCTTTTTTAGCAGTGTAACGATGTTTATCTTGCTCATCACGTACTGCATTGTTTTCGTGAGTAGAAGACGTTTGTGATGTATGCGTTTGTGTCTTATGTTCTGTTGGCGTATGTTTTTTGATTTCTTGAGCTTGTTGCTTATATAAGTTCGTTTGTAACGCGTCATTCTGACGTGTAGACGCTTGTTCATTAGATGCATCATCTTCATGAAGTTGTCCAGTATTCACTTTATCTTCATGTGTGATTTTTTCGATACGCGCTTTTCTTAAATTATCTTTTACACGTTCTTCATTATTTTTCACTTGTGCCTTTTCGCGTTCTTTTTTTAAACGTGTCGCTTCTTGTTCTGCTTTGATGCGTGCTTCACGTTCATCATTATGAAAAAATTCACGTCTTTTACGTTTATATTTGTGTCGTGGAATGACATGTTTTTTATCCTGATCCAATGTTCACGTCCTCCTCAATATCGTGTGCTTATGTATTATTATGACATATTGGTCTTCAAATTTCTTTAATAATCTATCTATAATTGTTAAAAATTTATGATGTATACACGATGATGACTTATTAAAAGTCGACATATAGTCACTTAAATAAAGTGGCCTTCATGCATCATTTTATAGTTTGGTTGTTATGCTCGTTTTTTTGAATATCTTTTCCTAACATATTTTGAGAGCGGATTTACGTCATTAGCTAAGCTATCAAACAAATGTTTTTTTCACCTCATATCTTTAAACAATAGTGACTCGCTATTTTTAAAGATAAATATAATAGCCAACAAAGTTCATATTGATATGCTCCATTTAAAGTAGACACTTAAAAAGTGGAAACTTTAAGGGCTGATGTTCAAAATGAGTTTTATTGGCTATTTTGATTAAAGGCGCGGTTATGTCCCAACCACGCTTTAATTAATTTATTTAGTTTGTTTTTTATTATGAGCTACTGATGTAAGCCATCCTACTACAACAAGACCAATCATAACCGTCCAGAATATGATTTGCCATAGTGTTGAGTGTGGAAAATCATGTGGAATCATTGCGATATCTTTGTGCGCCAATACAAGCACAACAAGTTTAATACCAACCCAGCCTACGATCGCAAATGCTGCGCCTTCTAAACCCGGGTATTTATTAAGCAACTCTACAAAAACTGTTGCCGCATAACGCATTAAAATAACACCAATTAAACCACCAAGGAACATGACACCAAATTGCCCCGCATCCATGCCACCAAAATGAATACCTATTTTTGGCAACGTAACAGCAATCGCTAATGCCGCAAGCATAGAATCAATTGCAAAGGCGATATCTGCAAATTCAACTTTCGCAACTGTGCCCCAAAATTCTTTTGTGCTCACTTCTTTTTCGACACCAGATTCATCATAATGATGGTCATCATTATCTGATGTAGGTGTATCTTGATGTTTACTTTTAAAGAACGTATATAGATTTTTAATTGACATGTAAATTAAATAAATCGCACCTGCTGCTTGTATCCACCAAAAATTCACTAAAATACTAATTAAGAATAAAGCGATAAAACGAAATACAAATGCTCCTAATAAACCGTAAAACAATGCTTTTTTACGTTGTTTTGGTGGTAAATGTTTAACCATAACAGCCATTACAACAGCATTATCCGCTGCAAGTAAACCTTCTAAAAAGACCAGTACTAAAACAACCCAGCCATAGGTTAACAATAACGTTGGATCCAAAATAATTCCTCCTCATTATATAAAATGATGTCGATTTAAAGTCGACGTTCATTCCTTTTTGCATAATTAAAGAGACCCATGCTAAATACATAGCAAAGGTCTCACTCAGCAAAAATATTGCCCGTTTTACCGGAAGATAATTCTTCGTAATGACGACAAAACGTTTTTAACGATAAACGTTAAACAAGTTACTCCCCTCTGACAAAGCTGTCATAGGTATTTAATTATGATGTAATTATTATACCCAATTCACAGAGAAAAAAACAACCATTTATTTATATTTGATGAAGCTATTACAACAAGCTATACAATTCTATCTCAGGAAACTTGTCTTCAAACCAGCGCGTAGCAAATTCATTTTCAAATAAAAACACTTTATTGTCATATCGATCATTAACAAGTATTGAACGACTTGTATTCATTTTTTCTTGAATATCATCTTCATTACGAATCCAACGTGCGATCTTTTTACCTACAGGTTCCATTACGACATCTACATTGTATTCATTTTTCATACGATGTTCGAACACTTCAAATTGTAATTGACCAACGGCACCTAAAATAACTTGATTCGTATGTGGTGATTTGTAGTACTGAATTGCACCCTCTTGAACCAGTTGCTCAATACCTTTATGAAAGTGCTTTTGTTTCATGACATTTTTCGCTGAAACTTTCATAAAAATTTCAGGCGTGAATTGTGGTAAAGCTTTAAAATTAAATTTTTGATTTCCGCCTACTAACGTATCACCAATTTGGTAGTTGCCCGTATCGTATAAGCCGATAATATCACCGGCAACAGCATGATTCACGGTTTCTTTATCATCCGCCATAAACGTCGTTGAACGCGTGATTTTTTGTTTTTTGTTCGTACGTTGTAATTTGACATCCATACCACGTTCAAATGCACCACTTACAACACGCATAAATGCGATACGGTCACGATGGCGTGGATCCATATTCGCTTGTATTTTAAAAATAAAGCCTGAAAATTGATCATCGAAAGGACTAACATCAATATCTTCTTCTGTTTGACGTGCATGAGGCATTGGCGCATGGTCGACATACGCGTTCAAGAAATTTTGTACACCAAAATTCGCTAGTGCTGAACCAAAAAAGACGGGTGTCAAATCACCTTGTTTTAAAGCTTCTGTATCAAACGCTTCTCCTGCTTCGTCCACCAACATCAATTCTTCAATAGCTTGTTGGAACACACTGTCTTGGGCAATATCGTGCGACTCTTCAAGTTCATAAGCTTCATTAATATGGAGTATATTTTCTTCATCTCTGAAAGGCTCAATCGTACGTTCTTTACGATCAATAATACCAAAGAAGTTTTGACCCATTCCAATAGGCCAATTCATCGGATATGTTTCAATTCCAAGTGTGGTTTCAATTTCATCTAATAAATCAAACGGATCTTTACCTACGCGGTCTAATTTATTAATAAATGTAAAAATGGGAATACCACGCATTTTACACACCTTAAACAATTTAAGCGTTTGTGGCTCTATACCTTTCGCACAGTCAATCACCATGACAGCACTATCAACCGCCATTAACGTGCGATACGTATCCTCTGAAAAGTCTTCATGACCAGGTGTGTCCAAAATGTTAATTTTGTAGTGATCATAATCAAATTGCATGACTGAACTTGTGACAGAAATACCACGTTCTTGTTCCACTTTCATCCAGTCACTTGTCGCAAATTTTCCTGTCTTCTTTCCTTTGACAGTCCCTGCTTCACGAATAGCACCGCTAAAATATAATAATTTTTCAGTTAAAGTCGTTTTCCCCGCATCCGGGTGCGAAATAATCGCAAACGTTTTACGGGATTGGATTTCATCTTTAATACTCATTATTGTTCTCCTTTTATACTTCTTGTAACCAATGCGTTATACGTAAAGCAAGGGTATTCGCTTCATCCTCATCAATGACATTGAATAAGTGGACAAACAAATGTTCAGTTAAACTTTCGCCATATAACGCTTCATCTATTAAAATTGACCAGTTTAAATCTGGAATTGACACAACATAATAGTCTTCTTTTTTGTTTTGGTAAATAAAGACCTTTGCAGAATAATGGTCACTATGTGATTCCCTAATTTTCAACAGGACCACCTCCGAATTTTTTGTATGCTGCTTCTAAACCAATTAAATCATCTCGATGGGGTACTTTTACATGTCCTGGCATAATTTGATACGGTTCACGTCCTTTGGAAGCTAAAACAACGGTATCTCCTGGTTCAGCCATTTCAATCGCGTGTCTAATTCCTTCTGCACGATCTGTAAATTCAACATAGTTTTGATGTGTCGCACCTTTAGCCAGTTCAGCTGTGAGCATTTTAGGATCATCGTTAGCAGGGTTATCAGGTGTAAATATGACATAATCTGCACGTGATGCCACGCGTCCCATTTCAGGTGTTTTCGTTAAATCTCGCTCCCCTGCCATGCCCACTAGAAAGATGAGCTTTTGTTTAACGAATGGCTCCACTGCATCAATCAACTTCGTCAATCCGTCCGCTGTGTGTGCGTAATCGATTATTAAATCAATAGGTAATTCAGGGTCAAGTACCTCTAAACGCCCTTCCACAGGTTCTAAATCAGCCACAAGGCGTGTAATAGTTTCTAAATCAGTGCCTTTTACCCAAACACCTAACATAGCTGCCATTAAGTTCGCGATATTAAAACGGCCTACATATGGAGATCTCACGGAATATGTGCCAAATGGCGTTACAAAGTCGAATGTAACCCCTTGTAGTGTTTCATGAATATTCGTCGCCATGAATTGTGCTTGCGCTTCAATTCCGTATGTAAGTGTTTCATACGGCGTCACTTCTTTCAGATAGTTAGAAAATGCATCATCCGCATTCACGATAGCATATTTATCTTGTGATAAGTCTTGTCCTAATTGACTGAATAGCAACGATTTTGCATGGCCATACGCTTCCATAGTGCCATGAAAATCCAAATGATCCTGAGTTAAATTAGAAAAAATAGCAACATCAAAAGTCACCCCACTTAATCGTCCTAACAATAAGCCGTGGGAAGATACTTCTAAAGTCATCGCCTCTGCACCTGCTTCTACAGCCTCATTCAGACGCTTTGTTAAAGAGACGGTTTCAGGCGTCGTATTCGCACCTTTTGTTATTTTTTCATTAATTTGGAAGCCATTTGTTCCTAAGTAGGCACTCCCTTTACCCAATTTACGGTAAATGTGGTGAATCATCGTTGCGATGGAGGTTTTACCATTTGTGCCAGTAACACCAATTGTTGTTATCTCATTGCTTGGGTAATGATAAAGTTGATGCGCAAGATGACTGGCAACTCTTAATGTATCAGGAACTATAATTTGAGTAACGTCGCCTTCAAGTGTTAATGTTCGGTTAACGACGATAAGACGACATCCTGCATCCACAACTTGTTGCGCAAATTGATGACTGTCTACTGTATAACCTTCTGAAGCAACAAAAATGCTACCCACTTTTGCAGTCCTTGAGTCTGTCGTTATATCTACGACTTCACGATCTAATGTTCCTATTACTTTTTTGATTAAAATTTTATCAAATAATCGTTGCGCATTCACAAACATCTCTCCTTTTTATTACACTCACTCATTATACACTTTTCTCGTTAAAATCATATATGAACGACTATAATTTTACGATTGAAACGAGCAATTTTCATACACGAATCAAGCATTGATATTTTTAAAAATCCATCTCCTAAAGCTACAAGTCAACCTCACTCTTTAGATGTATTCACTTTTTTGTTGTTTCTATGTTATGTATATATTAAGATATAATAATGGATTTGTTTACGTATAAATAGTTTTAAGACATACATACATGTGTCATACGTCCTACATTTCACCTATTATGATGACTCAAATAACTTATTTTCTTATGTAGGCATTAAACTCATAAAAAATTTTAACATCTATTACTATAGATTAAAATTGTAATAATTTTGTTAGGATTAAAATAACCTTTTCACAAACTCACACATATAAGTTACACTAAAAGTGTATCCAAAGGTAATTATGAACATTTCTGTTGCATTATTCTATTTCCACAGAAAACTTTAAATGAAGGGTGGCCAATCATGGTGACACAAAAGAAAAAATTATTAATCATTACTGGGTCATTTGGTAACGGACATATCCAAGTCACAAACAGCATTGTGGAACAACTGAACAACCTCAAACTAGATAACCTATCTGTGATTTCACATGATTTATTCTTAGAGGCGCATCCTATACTTACAACTTTAACTAAAAAATGGTACATCAATAGTTTTAAATACTTTCGACGCATGTATAAAGCATTTTATTACAGTCGACCTGATGACTTAGATAAATGTTTTTACAAATACTACGGACTTAATAAATTATTGAATCTCCTTTTAAAGGAAAAGCCAGATTTAATATTATTAACATTCCCAACGCCGGTTATGTCCGTTCTAACAGAGCAATTTAATATGAATATTCCAATTGCAACAGTAATGACTGATTATCGTATGCATAAAAACTGGATTACGCCAAATTCTGCACGATATTATTTAGCAACTGATGATTTAAAAGCTGAATTTGAAAAGATTGGTATCCCCACAGATACAATAAAAGTCACCGGCATTCCTATTTCCGAAAAATTTGAATCTATGATTGATACTACGGACTGGCTTTTACAACACCAATTAGATCCGAATGCCCAAACAATATTAATGTCCGCTGGTGCCTTTGGCGTCTCTAAAGGCTTCGATCAAATGATTCAACGCATTTTAGACGAAAGTCCGAATGCACAAGTGGTGATGGTCTGCGGTAAAAGCAAAGAGTTAAAACGTCAATTATCATCTACATTTAAAGATAACCCTAAAGTGTGTATTTTAGGGTTCACAAAACATATGAATGAGTGGATGGCTTGCAGTCAAATGATGATTACCAAACCTGGGGGGATTACGATTTCTGAAGCACTCACAAGACAAGTGCCAATGATTTTCTTAAATCCTGCACCTGGTCAAGAATTAGAAAATGCCTATTATTTCGAGGAAAAAGGTTTTGGTCGAATCGCATATACACCTGATGAAGCCATCGACTTTGTGACGCAATTAACCCATCATCCAGACCAACTGAACACGATGGTCGAAACAATGGCATCTCTAAGAACAAAAAACGCTACACAACGCTTGTGTGAAGATTTATTGGATTTATTATACGATGCTACTGAATACGAAAAAGTATACGGAAAGGTTCCTTTATATGCAAAATTACTCGTCAAATAACGATAACTATATGAAGAATTTTTATTTATTACTAGTTATCCTCTTTTTGATGGAATTTGCGCGTGGTATGTATGTTTTAAGCTATTTACCTTTATTGCCTACGGCGACAAGCATTGCAGTAGGTATCACTTCGATCGCAGTTTCCATCCATTTTATCGCAGATTCAATTTCTAATTTCATAGTTGGTTTTGTGTTAAAACGTTTAGGAACAAAAATTGTTTTAACAGTAGGATTTCTTCTTGCGCTAGCGAGTCTTTTCCTTGTCATTTGGCTTCCAACGTCGCCATTCGTTCTCATCCTTAGTGCGTTAATGTTAGGTATCGCAGTATGTCCGATTTGGGTGATTATGCTCGCAAATGTTCAAGAAACCACACGTGGCAAACAAATGGGTTATGTTTATTTTGCATGGCTTGCAGGCTTGTTATCCGGTATGATTGCGATGAATTTAATCTTCAAAGCCCATCCGACGCATTTTAACTTTATTATGACGTTATGTGTTGCTATCGCGTTTATGTTGTATATGTTTGTAAAAGTGACACTAACTGCATATCACCCTAAAAATGTAAAACAACAAATTAGACAGATTGTAAGCGTCTCTAAAAGGCATTTGATATTATTCCCTGGTATTTTAATCCAAGGTATTGCAATTAGCGCCTTGATACTTGTACTTCCAATTTATGCCATTAATATAATCGGTGTCTCTACTGTAGAATACACTTTTGCAATTGTGATTGGTGGTATTGGATGTACGATATCAATGTTATTCCTATCAAAAATCATTGACCATTATTCAAATACATTTATGTATGGTGTGATTTTCTTTGGCTTTTTAATATATGCAAGTGCGATTCTTTCATTCGCATTCATACACCAAATTATGATTGTGTGGATTATTGCCTTTTTTATAGGACTGCTGTACGGCCTACTACTTCCTGCTTGGAATACTTTTATGGCAAGTTTTATCCATCCAAATGAACAAGAAGAAACTTGGGGTGTAATCAATAGCATTCAAGGATTCGGGGCGATGATCGGTCCCTTACTTGGTGGCCCTATTTCACAATTTACAGGAAGTCCTGTATACACATTTTACTTTGCTGCACTACTCATATATTTTTTAGCTTTCTTCTATGGTACTTATTTTTTAAAACGACATCGCGCATCTTAATCCAAAAAGGACACGAAACATTATGTTTTTTCGTGTCCTTTTTGGATGTTCTCAAGATTTTCCGGTTTGAATTCACTTTGACAATCTACACAATAATAGCGTTCTCCCTTTTTCTTATAAATCCACCAAACAATAAATAAAATCGCTGCGTAAACGGTGAGTACAACTAGGCTCCCTATTAGATTTTTAGTAAGCGCACCTGAACTCACATAAACAATGCATTGAATACCAAAAAAGATTGTTGTAAAGATGACAAGTAAAAGCAAGCAACCGCTTCTCGTTTCCCCTATACGTTCTGATTGACATTTAGGACATTGTGTCATAAGCATACCCCCCTCAATTTTATTTTGCAATACTTAATTTCATTATACACATAAATGTACTAAAAAGTATGTATTTGCCACAAAAAAATACACATTTCCTGCTTCATTAAAAGCAAAAAATGTGTATCCCATCCGAATTTCTAATTAATCATAAACGATTACGCAAAGTTATATGTTTCTATTTCTTCCCACTTATCATCATCATTATTAAATTTCATAAGAGATAATTTATCAATGACTTCTTTGTGATCAATACCAGCTAAACGTACTTGGCCATATATATCTTCAAACTCTTGACTCGTTAAGCCTTGTGCAATTGTAAAATGAGGCACAAATGGATGTTCCGCTTCACCATAAAAATCATCACCGTCAAATCGATCAAATAAATCTTGTAACTCATTTGTTTTTTCAACTTTAAAATAAATAACATTTGAAGTTGGAGCAAAATTCGACGCTTTAGTCGCGTGAACAGTAACTGGCTGAACACCTTCAATACGTTTTTGAATATCTTGTTTAATTGAATCTAAAGCATGATCATCAACTTCAAAACGACTTTTAACTGTAACATGCGGTTTAATTTTTGTGTAATGTTTATCATAGCGTTTACGATATGCATTGACCTCATCTTGAAACGCTTGTGACGGAATTAACGCTAATCCTAGAATCATTGAAATTCCTCCTTTGTTTGTCCTTGCATCTATTATAGCAAAAATTTATATCATTGGTTACTTAAAAAGTATTTTAACAATTCGGGTAGTTCCTTTTTCCAAGTTTTCCAATTGTGTCCTCCATCCAGTTCCTTATAAAAGTACGTTACATCTGTTTCAGAAAGACGCGCATACATGTCACGATTGGGCGTTAGAAAATCAGCACGTTTTCCGCTTGTAGGTAATTCAAAATCCGTTTCCTCTTTACCAATGACATGCCAAATTGATAGTGCATTCAAAAATTGACAGCGCGTTATTAATGCCGCAACGGTCTCATCATAGTGTGGGCTTAAAAGACCCACTTGACTCATTACACGCGGGTAAGATAACGCTGTTAACAAAGCGATACTCCCTGCCAAACTGTCACCTAATAATAAACGTGCGTTGCCTACTTTATACGTAGGGAACGTCTCATCAATCCAAGGGAAAATCTCACGGGCTACGGCTTGAACTGTCTGGGCCGCTTTTTTACCTTGTGGGTGGAATTCAATGCGCCGTTTTTCAACACTTTCGTAATGAAAACCAACGATGATTGCGCGTTCTATATCGTTATTTTTTCTTAACCGCTCATACACACGATGTAATTGGCCGAACCTTAAAAAATCCCGTCCGTCAAAACAAAAAATAACTTTACTTTTATAAAGGTCAGAATAATCTTCCGGTAAATAAACGGACAATGTGACCTGCCTATCTAATATGACACTATGTACATTTACAGTTGATATTTTTCCAGGTTTAAAATCAGACATCATTAAAGCGCCCCCTATACGAATTAACTACTATTGTATCAAGAGACGCTTTACTTGTTAAATAGACAGTGCTAAACCAAACTTTTGCCATGCCTATCTATCGATTTACTTGTAATCTTTAATGCCTTTACTCAAACTTTGTAATATCATTGTCCGGTTTATAATTTTGTTCTTTTAATAGACGTGGATAATCTTCTAACCAGAATTTAGCTGTAGGTAATTCATCTGCATTTGGACGATAAATAGCCGTTTTACCAGTACCATATTTCTTTTTATGTTGCTCAAAGTCTTTCAACGCGTTTAAGGCAGGCTTACATAATATCCATATCGCAATAATGTTTAACCATGCCATCATCCCAACACCTAAATCACCCAATGCCCATGCCACATCTGCAGTTTTAACAGAACCATAAGCAGTCGCAGCTATAAGTATGACTCGAATGACGTTACGCCATAATTTATTCTGTTTTTTTGCAATTCTATTCGTAATATAACTGACATTCGTCTCCGCCATATAGTAATATGCTAAAATTGTCGTAAATGCAAAAAAGAAAAGTGCAATTGCAATAAAATATGAACCTAACCCAGAAAATGTCGGATCAAAGTGATAGTTTGATCCTTGGAATGCTTTATCAATACCTGCTTGGGCATACATCGCCGTTCCAGAATAATCTTTTGTACCGTCAGCATTTTGAACATAGATACCACCATTTTCAATTAATCCTGGACGCCCATCTGCCGTTGTCGTACCATCTGTAGTATTGTATGTACCAGAAATTAAAATGATTAATGCCGTCGCTGTACAAACAAACAATGTATCTACATACACTGAAAATGCTTGTACCAGCCCTTGTTTGGCTGGATGAGAAACTTCAGCCGCCGCCGCTGCGTGTGGACCTGTACCTTGACCTGCTTCATTGGAATATAAACCACGTTTTACACCTATTTCAATCATCGCACCAATTATGCCACCAAATGCTGCTTCCATACCGAAAGCTGATTTAAAAATTAACGCAAATAATGCAGGTACTTCTGTGATATTAATGGCGATAATCACGAGAGCCATTAAAATATAAATAATAGCCATAAATGGCACAACTGCTGTCGCTACTTTGGCAATCCATTTTACACCGCCAAAAATAATCAGCCCTAAAATAATAATAAGGGCAATCGCAATCACCCATGTTGGGATACCAAACGCATTGTTCATAGAACTTGCTATCGCATTAGACTGTACCCCGGGCAGTAATAAGCCTACAGAAATGATAGTAACTACCGCAAATAACAACCCGTATGCTTTACCAAATTTCCCCTTAATCCCCTGTTCTATGTAATATGCTGGTCCACCGCGATATTCACCATCTTCTTCTTTTTTAAAAATTTGACCGAGTGTAGATTCAATAAATGCTGTTCCTGCACCTAAAAATGCAGTAGCCCACATCCAAAACACAGCGCCTGGACCACCGATAAATATCGCTGTTGAAACCCCTACGATATTACCTGTACCTACACGTCCTGCCAGTGATAAGGCAATAGCTTGGAAACTTGAAATCCCCGTAGGAGATTTTTCCCCTTGAAACATTAACCGAATCATTTCTTTAAAGTGTCTTACTTGTAAAAAGCGTGTCATTAAACTAAATAAGATTCCCGTGAGTAAGAGACCATAAACAAGTGGTTTACTCCAAACAATTTCATTCAACCACCCCACAATTGCTTCAACCATACACATACCCCCATGTTTTCTGAAAAGATTAAAAATTTTCAGATAAATATGCACTAATTATAACTGTAAAATATAATCCGCGCAACACAATTCAAAATTTAGTATTTGTAATTTTATTCACAAATAGTTGTTTCATCATCCCCTAAATTGGGCTATACTGAAATGTGACAAAATTATAAGGAGGTACAAGCGATGACAAATAAAGTGTGGTTTCGTACTGGTGTTGCTTTGTTAATACTATTCCTTTTAATAAAGCTCTTTTTAGAAATCAATCATATTTTTATGCCACTCATTATTATCGTTCAATCTGTATTATTACCATTATTAATGGGCGGATTTTTATTTTACATATGTTTACCTTTTCAAAAAATGCTTGAGAAAAGACATGTCCCTAGATGGGCAAGTATTACAATTATTCTTTTAGGATTAATGACAATTATCGGTGCTATTATTGGCATTGTTGGTCCTGTCATTACGAGCCAGGTACAAAACTTAATTAAAAACATCCCGATGATCCAACGAGAAGCACAAGGTTTAATTAATTTTGTTCTCGATCAACGAGATCGTTTACCATCGAATGTTACCGACAAAATCAATAGTTTGATTTCTCAAGTTGGTTCATATACAACAGATATTTTATCCAACTCATTCAACATCATTTCGAGCATTATTTCTACCTTATTTTTACTGATCTTAGTACCATTTTTCTTAATTTTTATGTTAAAAGACCATGAACGCTTTATTCCTGCCATTGCGCGTATTTTTAATGGAGATCGTAAAATCTTTGTCGTTAATCTATTAACAGATTTAAATCACACATTAAAATCTTACATTCAAGGTCAAGTAATGGTCAGTTTAATCTTAGGTGTTATTTTATTTATCGGTTATAGCCTCATCGGTCTAGAATATACGGTATTGCTTGTAATGTTTGCGATTATTACCAATATGATTCCATTTTTAGGGCCGTGGATGGCATTTTTACCTGCGGGTATCTTAGGACTTATTCAAAGCCCTTCAACATTTGTATGGGTATGTGTTGTTACACTTGTTGCACAACAACTTGAAGGTAATGTCATCACGCCAAATGTTATGGGTAAATCATTGAACATTCACCCTTTAACGATTATTATCGTCATTTTAGCTTCAGGTAGCTTAGGTGGCTTCGGCTTAATTTTAGTTGCAGTTCCATTATATGCAGTCTTAAAAACGATTGTCCGTAATATCTTTAAATATAGACATCAAATTATGTTAAAAGCACGTAGTGACGTTGAGGTTCACAAGCCAAACTCCAAAATTTAATCACAAGCATATATCCAATATAAAAAGGTTCTCAGACATTGTCTAAGAACCTTTTTAAATTATCATTAACGAATTGCATGATATCCAGCATCAACATGAATATTTTCACCTGTGACACCACTAGAAAAATCACTTAAAAGATAAGCCGCTGTTTTACCCACTTCTTCTTGGTTGACATTGCGTTGTAACGGTGCACGTTGCTCAATTTCTTTTAAAATTGTTGTAAAGTTACCTACACCACGTGAGCTTAATGTTTTGATTGGTCCAGCAGAAATGCAGTTGACACGAATGTTATCTTGACCTAAATCAGCCGCTAAATATTTTACACTTGCTTCTAAACTTGCTTTTGCAATCCCCATCACATTGTAGTTTGGTACCGCGAACTCACCACCGATGTATGAAGATGTCACGATACTACCGCCATCTTTCATGATTTTACGTGCTTCACGCGCAACAATAGTTAGTGAATATGAACTAATATCTTGTGCCAATAAGAAACCGTCACGAGATGTTTCAGAATAACGGCCACGTAATTCTTCAACACGCGCAAAAGCGATAGAATGGAAAACACCATCAATATTACCCACATCTTTGCCGATTTGTTCAAAACCTTTTTCAACATCGTCATCACTTTGCACATCAATTTGATACACATGCTTTTCTTTTTGATTTAATTGATCAATCAACTTATCTAATTCATTAAAACTACGTTCTTTACGGTATGTAAATACAAGATTTGCTCCTAATTCGTCTAACACTTTCGCAACGCCAAAACCAATACTTCTTTTATTGGCAATCCCCATTATTACATATGTTTTTCCTTCTAAATTCATCACAATGAATTACTCCTTTGAAATAAAATTTGCTAGATTACTTTAATTTTAACATCTGGTCTTAAATTTTAAAAATCAAATCTCTTTAAATTGAAAAACAAGCAAAATCCTCATTATGATTTTGAGCATTCTGCTTGTCTTCTTTTATTTAAACATCTCTAATTCGATTTTAAGTTGATCGACATACTCTTTCGACCCTGTTACGATAAGGCGATCACCATATTGTAGTTTCGTATCTCCATGCGGTACAATCGATTCATTATTTCGAATGATCCTCACAAAGATGATATCACCATCAAATGGAAAATTACGTAATTGTGTTTGGTCAAACGCATAATTAAACATTCCAATTTCATAAATAGATGTTTCAACATTACTTAATAAGTTAAGCATGTTCGGTGTTTCAATCATCCCTTTAAGTAAAATTTGGTTACTTTGGAAGTTACTAAAAATTTCGATACCTTGTGATTTTAAAGTTTGTTCCTCATCATTCGTTTCTAATCGACAAATGACCCGTTCAACCCCAAACTCTTTAGCCATTAATGCTACTTTTCTATTAATGGCATCATCATTGGTGGAACAAACGACGATATCACTTTCAAATAACCCTAAGCGTTCTAACATTTTTGATTCATAATCGGCGATTTCTATCATTGTAATATCATCCGATAAAATACGATGATCTGTTAAATCTTTTCGATAATAAAGCGTCACTTTGTATAGGTGAGATTGTAAGCTTTGGGCAATAGGGATCGATAATTGATTCTTCCCTATCATGGCTACTTTTATAGAACGCTGCATCTCATCGGGTAATGGAAACATTTTTTTAAAGACAATTGGTACAAAGACACACGTAATAACAGCACTTAAAATTAATATACCTGATGTATCAGAACTTATCGTTCCTAAACGCTCAGCAATTTTTGCTGCTGCAATAACGAGCGACAATGTTGATGTTAATAAAAATGCAGATGCGATTGTCGTTTTTATATCAAACCACTTTTTAATAATCAATACTGGCAGTAATTTGGAAATTAAAAACGCCAAAATCAATACTGGTATGATTATAAGAATTGATGGATTTTTAATTAGGGATGGGATATTTAAGTCCACTCCTACCATAATAAAGAATATCGGTATAAAGAACCCATAACCAAAAGAATCTAACTTCTCAACCAACTCTTTATCTGGTTGTAGTAAAGAAACAACAACCCCAGCTAAAAATGCGCCTAAAATATGTTCTGCACCCACACCTTCTGCAAGTGCAACTAATAAAATAATTAGTGCAAACACTGCACGAATACCAATTTGTGTCGTACCAGCCATCAATTTATTTAAAAATGGTGCTTTTTTGAATAAACCACCTACGACATAAAAGACAATAGTGAAAACAACTAAAATACCAATTAACCAAATCGTGCCGCCACCTTTGGCATGAATTGCTCCGTACACAGTAAGTAGCAACATCGTTGCCAAATCAGCAAGTACGGCAACCAGTAATATAAATTGCCCAATCGTTGTACTCATAATATTCATTTCTTTTAGTGTGGGTACGACCACCCCTAATGAAATCGTCGAGATTATAATAATCATGAGCAATACGTCATTGATGAGACCAATCCACATAAAACCAAACGCGAGTACAATGGATATTGCCATAATAAATATAAATACATAAAATGCGAGTGATAAATGACTTGGTCCTTGTGTATGCTCTTTTTTAGGTTTCCCTTTTTCTTTTTTAAATGCATTAAAATCAATTTCTAAACCACTTAAAAACATTAAAAAGATAAATCCTAATGTTGAAAGAATATTTAAAACATCATCTCTATGTACCAAGTGTAAAAATGAATTACCAATCATGATACCCATTAAAATTTCTGCCACAACCACAGGTAAAAAGGAAATTCTAAGTCGATTGACTAGAATAGGTGTCAGTAGTGCAGCAATAATAACTATAACGAGTGATACAAATTCCATAGGTCCCTCCTTAAATCAAATAGGTCATAAATGTAGTTGCGAGTCCGAAATAGATCAGCATACTTACAATATCGTTAATCGTTGTGATAAAAGGCCCACTAGCGACAGCTGGGTCAATACCAATTTTATTCATAATAAGTGGAATCACTGAACCTATCGTTGTCCCTACTGTCATCGCAATCGTCAAACTACTACCGACAATTAATCCAAGAATGGGTTCACGATAAATGAGTAAAATAATAAAAAATAAACTCGTGGCACAACAGATTCCTGTTAACAAACCACTTCCTGACTCACGTAATGCAAGTTTGAATTTACTTTTTTCATCAATTTCTCCCGTCGAAATGTTACGAACTGCAACGGCAAGTGATTGTGTTCCTGAATTTCCCGACATCCCACTAATAATTGGAATAAACGCAGCGAGTAACGCAACCTTTTCTAATGTTTCTTCAAAAGATCCTAAAATTGAAGCTGTAATCATACCAAGAACCGTTAAAATCATTAACCATGGTAAACGCTTCAAAGCAGTCTTAACAATAGAATCATCTGTAGAGTCAATGTCTGAAACCCCGGCTAAACGTGAGTAGTCTTCACTTGCTTCTTCATCCATAACATCGACGATATCATCAATTGTAATGATACCCAACAAATGATTTTGATAATCCACAACAGGCATCGCAATAAAGTCATAATCTCGCATCGTTTGTGCAACATCTTCTTGGTCATCCGCAACATTTGCACTAATGACACGCTCACTCATAATATCTTCTATATATGCATCGTTTTCTGCTACGATTAAATCTCTTAAAGAAATAACCCCTACAAGTTTTTTCTGTTCATCAACAACAAAAATCACGTAGATGGTCTCAGCGTCCGGTGCTTGGTCTTTTACACGCATCATCGCTTCGTGTACAGGCGTATTAATGGTTAATGAAATGAACTCCGTTGTCATGATACCACCGGCAGTATCTTCGTCATAATGTAATAACGCCTTAATTTCAGCTGCATCTTCTTTATTCATGAGTAATAATAAACTCGCGATTTTACGCTTTGTGAGTTGATTTAAAATATCTACCGCATTATCGTATGACATATGCTCAAGTATTTGACTCGCATACGTAGCATTCATTTCCTCGAATAAATCTTCATAAGCTTCTTCATCTATTTCTAAATGCTCGAAAAATTCTGCGACTTCTTCAGGTGAAAGGAATTGGTACATTTTCTGACGAATATCACTTTCACTTTCCTCGAAATATTCACTTTGTTCATACGAGTGGAGTTCAAGAAATGCGTGTCGAAACCCATCAATATCATTCTTTAAAATGTATTCATCAAGTAACGCTTTATCATACATTTCTTCATCGTCTAAAACTAATTGCTCTCTTTCATCCATCATTTTGGCCACCTCCATCTCTCATGTTTCTTACAAAGTCATCAACAATTGGTGAAAATCAGGATGATTATTTTTGATATGTACGACCGCCTTTGTAATTGGATGTGTAAATTTAATTTCTGCACATTTTAGTAATTGTGTGGCATGCATAGGATGCGGGTTCCCGTATAACCCATCACCCACAATAGGGGCTCCTAGGTATTGAAAATGCACACGAATTTGATGTGTTCTTCCCGTTACAAGTTTAACACGGCATAATGTATAAGTCTTGAAGTTTTTAACTGGCCAATACAACGTTTTCGCATATTTTCCATCATTTGAAATACAACGTGATATGATGCTATCGTTTGCTCTTGCAATCGGAGCTTCAATCTCTCCATATTGAGTCAGTTCGCCTTCACATATACATTCATAATATTTATCGATGTCTGTATGTGTCATTAAATGGTGTAAATGACGAGATTTGGCAAATATCACAATGCCCATCGTATGACGGTCTAAACGCGTGACAATATGTGGTATCCCTTTTTCTTGATGATGTTGCATATGGCTAAGTGCTTGTTCCACTAAACTGTAATGAGGATGTTCACGAGACGGCGCACTATTTTGATGCCCGGGCTTTGATACAATTAAAAGCCACTCATCTTCAAAAAGTATATGTAACGGCATATCATAGGGGATTAAGTTTGGGCTCGGTACTTCTTTAGGCAATTGAACTTCAACATTATCTCCGACAGAAAGCATTTTCCTAACAGTTACAGGTTTCTGATTAACAAGTAAAGCGCCATTTTGTTTAATGGCGCTAATCGTCTTTTTAGAAAACTGTTGCTCATATAAAAATGTTTTAAGTTGCATATTCTCACGAATCGTAAACCTATAGATCATACGTCATCGCCACTTGATATAAAAGAATCATGCACGCGTTTCCAAAATGGAAACGGCCTAAAACGTGCAAAACGGATTTTTTCATTGGCAACACGGTATTGTATCGCATTCACATTTTTGTGTTTAATACTCACATGATCAATGGTCGTTAAAATAGCGTCGTGATTAACCGGCTTAATATGGCACGTATGATGTTTTGGCAAAACTAATGGAGACCCTACCGTTCTAAATACACGGTTGTTGATAGAAGCAATTTCAGCAATTTGAATGGCCTCTAATGATGGATGAATCAATGCGCCTCCTAATGCTTTATTATAAGCCGTCGATCCAGAAGGCGTCGAAATACACAATCCGTCACCTCTAAAACGTTCAAAATGTTGACCTCGAATATCTAAATCGACTACAAGTGTTGTGCCATTTTCTGTTTTCATCGTTGCTTCATTAAGCGCAAGGTGTCGTGTTTCATAACCTTTATCGTTATAACGTACAATGATTTCAAGTAAGGGATATTCAATGACTTGAAACTCAGAATTATTAATTTCTATAATGAGTTTCTCCACTTCATGTGGTAACCAATCTGCATAAAACCCAAGGTGCCCTGTATGTATCCCTACAAATGCACATCTCGATAACATATGACTATATTGATGAAAAGCCTGCAATAGCGTGCCATCTCCACCTACAGATATGACTATTTCAGGATTAACTTGATCTTCAATCATTTTAAAATCCCGCATATGGCTCATCATTTTATGTTTTAACGCTTCTGATTTTGCATCACCTTTAGATAATATTACAAAACGCATTATTCCACCCCACGGTTTTCATGCTTGTCTGCACGTTTTTTGGAATAAAACTTTTGAGCTTCTTTAATTTCTTCCTTAATTTCAGACATTTCTTCATCAAGTAGAAAAGCCGCTTCAGCCGCACGTTCTAAACGTTTCTGAATTTCCGGGGGATAATCCCCATCATATTTATAACGCAACGTATGTTCAATCGTTGCCCAAAAATTCATCGCCAATGTCCTGATTTGAATTTCAGCTAAAATTGTTTTTTGACCTTCGAGCGTCTCAATCGGATATTCAATAATCACATGGTATGAACGATAACCACTTTGTTTTGTATCTTTAATGTAATCACGTTCTTCAACGACCCTAAAGTCTTCACGTTGACGTAAAAGTTCCACAACTTTATCAATATCATCCACAAATTGACACATCATGCGTAATCCAGCAATGTCATACATTTCTTCACGCAAACGGTCAAATGGAATGCCCCTTTTATTCGCCTTATCAATAATACTCGTGATTGGTTTTACACGCCCAGTAACGAATTCAATGGGCGAATTATGTTCGGTAACTTGATAAGCTTTACGTAGCCCTTTTAACTTTATTTTAAGTTCGTCAATCGCTTGACGATAAGGCGAAAGAAAAATTTCCCATTGATTCATTTTACCTCACTCCGCTTCATACTAATTCAAAAGTCTCTTCAACCGCCGATACGAAATCATTACCGTAATTAGAGTTTCCTTCGATATTATCTAATAAGTACTCTAATTCATCTCTAAATTGTGTTAATTTTATCGTATCGTTAATAATAATTTGTTTATCTTTGTGCTCATGAAGCATAGACCAAGTTTCCTGAACAAATATGAGATATGAAAACGTGGATCCATTATCCATTAAATAAACGAAAGAAAAATGATCACTGTCAACAATCATTTGACCGACTTCAGTCAAACCTTCAGTAGACTTATCTGTGTAACATAGTACTTGATTATCTTGAATTTTAATTTCATTAACATAAATACGCATACGTTCTCCTCCTATATGAGCATTGTCACCCAATACTCATATTGCTTTTGTTCAGTTTGTGATGACATATGTATTGCAAACTATAGCCATTCACAACCATTCCGTCATTCTTGTCGATAGAATCAATAAAGCAATTGATTCTCACCATTCGTTTTATTATGAGGCAAACTGCCTTATCATAATACAGTTTACCATAATTCTTAACACGTCTCATTGACTATCTATCAAATTGTAAATACTTTTAAACACTCGCAAACTTAGGCATAATATGGATTAAGGAGTGAATACGAATGGCAATCGAACAAGAAATTGAATTCAAACAATTATTAGACTTAATACAGTATGAAAATATAAAAACAACTTATTTTTCCGACGATGAACCTAAAACCCAAGTGAATTATTATATTGATACACCCGATTTTCAAATTCAATCTCAAAAAATGGCGTTGCGAATAAGAGTGAAAAACAATAATCCTAATGAAATGACGTTAAAAGTACCTTTAGCAATCGGTTTAAATGAGTATAATTTTGACACAACCGTCGTACCTTTAAACGGACTTCACATTCAAGAGCAACATTTACCAGTTGAAATTCATAATGTTTTACAAGAAAAACACGTTTCATTCAATCAATTACAAATATTAGGTGATTTAAAAACGATTCGTTATGAAAAACCGATTGAAGGCGGTTTACTGGTATTAGACCATAGTCTCTATCTCGGTAAAGAAGATTTCGAGTTAGAATTCGAAGTGAATGATTATCATAAAGGAAAACAAGCATTCGAAACTTTACTTAACCAATTTCAGTTGACGCATAAAGAACCCAAAAATAAAGTGCGTCGCTTTTTTGAATATCAAGCATTTTTAAAACAACACAAACACAAATAGGCTTTGGGTAAGTGTTTTTACTTTGATATGTAAAAATTCATGTTATTATTTATGTATATCAAAACTAACGATTAAGGTGATGTCATGCCTCCAACGCCGTATGAAGTGATTGGTCAAGATGCACTTTATAAGATGATTGACCATTTTTATATTTTAGTAGAACAAGATGATCGAATAAATCATTTATTTCCAGGGGATTTTAACGAAACAAGCCGCAAACAAAAGCAATTTCTCACTCAATTTTTAGGTGGACCAAGTTTATATACCGATGAACATGGTCACCCAATGTTACGAAAACGTCATTTACCTTTTAAAATTGATGAAACAGCGAAAAATGCTTGGTTAGAAAATATGCATATCGCTATCGAAAATGCACAATTACCCCATGGTGTGGGTGATTATTTGTATGAGCGTTTAAAGTTAACTGCGTCACATATGGTTAACACAGAATATTAATTGTAGGTGAAAATATGACGAAAGAATTACGAGCTGTTGTTCATAGCTGTCAAGAAGAAGCAAATACAAATCTTTCTCCTGTGAGCAAAATAGAAATTTATTCTTTTTTCGATCCTTTTAGCAAAGATAGTTTTAAATTATCTGCCGTTTTATCGAAATTAAAAATTGAATACAGCCAATATATCCGCATTCGTCATATCCTCAACCCTTCATTACGTGTGTTGACAAAATGTCAAGCACAGAGCACATCTGACCGCGACAATATTGCGCTAGCATTTAAAGCGGCAGAATTACAAGGGCGCGCCCGTGCTCACCGCTTCATGCATCTTATTCAGAATGAGATCATTCCGAAACCAGATATTGTCACAGAAGATATGATTTCGAAATGTATCGTTAATGCTGGATTGGACTATGATGTATTTCAAGAAGATTTAATTCATGGTAATTTACGTGAAAGTTTAAAAGTTGATTTGCATATCGCACGCGAAATGGAAGTTAACATGGCACCTTCCCTCGTATTTTTCAATGAGGATATCCAAGAAGAAGGATTAAAAGTTGAAGGATTATATCCATATCATATATATACGTATATCATTAATGAAATGATGGGATGTCAAATTGAAAAGCAACTTCCACCAAAATTAACAACATACATTCATCAAAAGCAACTGGTTACAGAAGAAGAGCTATTAACGATTTATGAGTGGCCTGAGAAAACATTAAAAAAAGAATTAAAAAAATTACTCTTGCAACAAAAGATTGAAAAAATAAAATACCCTGGTGGAGAATTTTGGAAGTCTAAAATGTGAGAAATAGCATATATTTATTACGAAGTTGGAACATTATAATGTTCCAGCTTTTTTAGTATAAAAAAAACGCCGTGTTCTGACACGGCGCTAAACAAAGGGGATGGGAGAAATTTTTCACTTCAAACAAAGGGGTATGTTTGTTATGTGATTAATTTCATGCTCATAATATATCACGTGTTTACAAACGATTCAACCCTTTAATGTCCAAAAATGCAACATTTCACAAATCCGTCAAATTGTAAACGGATTCAATCCCCTCAAGCTTTCATTAATTTTTCAAAAGCGTCTAATTTTTCCTCAAATACTTTACAAGCATCTTCAATTGGTTGTGGCGTTGTCATATCAACACCCGCATTTTTTAAGATTTCAATTGGGTAATTTGAGCTTCCTTTTTTCAAAAATTCATTAATATAGCGTTCAACAGCAGGTTGACCTTCTGTCAATATTTGATGACTTAAGCTTTGTGCAGCACTATACCCTGTCGCATATTGATATACGTAATAGTTCATGTAGAAATGTGGAATACGCGACCACTCTTTACTAATGTGATCATCTGTTTCAACAGTGTCTCCAAAATATTGTCGGTTTAATTTAGCGTATTCTTCATTCATGCGTGTCGCGGTTAACGGCTCCCCTGCTTCTTCAATCTGATGGATTTTATGTTCAAACTCTGCAAACATCGTTTGGCGGAATAAAGTCGCACGGAAACGTTCTAATTCTTGATTTAATAGTAATAAACGTCGCTTATCATCCAAGTGTTTATCCATATAATAACTTAATAATGCTTCATTACATGTAGATGCTACTTCTGCCACAAAAATAGTATAGTCACTTTGGTTTGAAGGTTGATTTTTACGACTAAAGTAACTATGTGCAGAATGACCAAATTCGTGAACCAGTGTATATAAATCAGATACAGTATTCGACCAATTCAATAAAATAAATGGATTTGTTTTATGAGAACCTGATGAGTATCCACCTGAACGCTTACCTTTATTTTCATAGACATCAACCCATCGATTTTGTAAACCTTCTTTTACGACATTAAGATATTCTTCGCCCATAGGTTCTAATCCCTTTAACATCCATTCCACCGCTTCATCATATGGCATATCAAATTGGATGTCCTTAACCATAGGTGTGTACATATCATACATTTTCAAGTCATCTACACCGAGTAGTTCTTTACGAAGTTTCGTATATCGATGTAAGAGTGGCAAATACTTATGCACAGTTTTAACTAAATTGTCATATACTTCCTCAGGAATATGTGTACGGCTTAACGCTTGCTCACGCGCTGTTTTATAATGATGCGTGCGCGCATTAAATACATGTTTTTTCACTTCTCCAGCAAGTGTTGCGCCTAACGTATTATTGTATGCACCATACGCTTTATACACATTATTGTAGGCAGATTCACGTAATGTGCGATCATCTGATTCTAAATATTTAATAAACGTACCTTGCGTTAATGGATGGTGTTGACCATCTTTATCCGTAACATCTTCAAATGTTAAATCTGCATTATCAAACATACTGAATACATTACTAGGTGTTGATAACGCATCTTGAGCTTCTGTAAGTAATTTTTCTTTCTCTGCATCTAATACATGCGGACGTTGTTCATTAATTAATTTTAAATCAAATTCAAAACGCTTCAGACCATCATGTGATGAAATAAATTTTTGCACACGCGCTTCTTCAATTTGAAGTAATTCTGGAACTAAAAAACTCCATGCAGAACTTAGTTTGATGGCTAATTGATGGGCACGCGCTTCAAATCCTGTATATTTATCATTCGCTGTATCTTGATCTTGCTTTAAATGCGCATATACATAAACTTCCTCAAGCTCTGTCTCAATTTCATCTTCTAAACGTAGTGCTTGGTATAGCGTTTCAGCATCATCACCTAAGTGACCTTTAAAAGCTTCTTCTTTACCAAGGTAACCTTCGACTTTTTTAAAGGCCGCTTCCCATGCCTCATCACTTTCAAAAATCGTTGTTAAATCCCAAGTATATTCAGGGTGTTGTTGTTCTTGTTCTGAACGTGTAAGTTGTTGTGTCATAGTTTTTTCCTCCTCTAAAGATGATATTACTGTTATTTTCTCATTTTTAAATTCAGATTGCACTTTTAAACTATGTCACATTCAATATTTTTAAATATGCATGAATCATCATATTCATTTTATGCACATAATCAACCTTTTTTTCTGCGAAATACCGCGGCTTCAAACACTGCTTAACAGAAATATGAGGAATGACACCTTTTTTTAACGCTTTTAATACCGTTAATTGCCATAGTATCGGATTGGTCACGAAATAGATTTGTTCTGGAAAAACAAACCCAGTTAATTTAACCACTTGCTCATCAGTCATTTGCAACTGATATATTAATGATAAATGTGGTTCAAGCACACTATGTTTCAATCGACATTGTGTGAGAAATGCTTTTATATGTAATCTAGAAAGCTTTTTAACCACTGTAAGTGAACAATTATTCATGTTAATGTGTGTGAGCCAATCTTTAACGTGCACGCTTTGTTGAATACCTATAAAGCGATTGGCTTTTATAGGCAGAAGTTGTGACAATTCAATAATCTCTGTTCCATCATCACTAAGGCTGTATAACGTGTGCGTATATGGATCTATACATGCTTGATGACGTTGTGTAAGGTTGTACATTCCGTGACTTAACTTAGGTAATTCTGTTAACCATAACACGTGATAGCCAAGTTGAGATAACTTTTCTGTTCTTTTTTGAAATGATCCAATACTCATCGCGCTTAGTTGAATTTCAAGCGCCCACCGATCTACAATAATGTCAGGAATTTGCTGAATCGTCTCTACATAAGGTTCCAACCGCACATCGTTATAGTATTGCTTTAATGACGTATAAAGACCATACTTCATCGTTTGATGACGTATAGATTCACCCCCATAATGATTTGAATGTAAGGATTGTGCTTGGTGAGCAAAATGCGGCACCATCTTAACCCCTTTCTTTAAAATAAGCTGCGCTTTGCATATAGGACAATAATATTGACCTTGTTTAGATGCATCACACGCATGGACTTGATTTTTATGAAGATCCATTGCAGTTAACATCAACATCACCTCATAGTTATACTCGTTAAACGGTGCGCTTTTACTTCTAAAACGATTTAAAATTTTGTATGAGATAATCATTCACCAACCTTATATCATGCATAAAAAACACGCCCTGTTTAGTGGGCGTGTCGCTGATTTCTATATTATTTATCTGTAAAGTAACGTTTCACCTGTTCAAGTACATTATGACTCATAACTATTTTGCCATAATCGTTTAAATACACTTCCGTTTTATCTGTTGGCATTGCGTATTCAAGGACTTGTCCGTAAAAATCATGAATAGGTTCTTCCGTTACATCATGATCAAAATGAACCATATAATAATATTCGTTATTTAACATATAAAGTAAATCTTCATAACGTGTTAGTTTTTGATTGTTTTGATGCGCATACGCAATGAGCGTTTCTAAACTATCAAACTTAAAGACAAGCGTATTTGAAGCCAATGCGTGACTTTCATCTGAAGTCGCTGTATGTTGTACGCCTACTTCATCATCAACTTGTTCTTCATTATCTTTTGAATGTGATTTTAAAGATTGTGCTAGAAGTTCATTTAACTGACTATCAAATTCGTCTAATGCATGATCCTCGTCAGACATTTGCATTAACTCGTCATTTTTAGATTTTGAAATTGTCACTTCTACCCCTTTTTCAAACGCATGTACTTGTATCCATAAAGGGCCTTCTACTACAAAATCTTCTTCTTGGTTAATTTCTTCCATCATAGACCAAAAAAATTCTTCGCCTCGTTTGCGGTTCGTCCATAAATCTTCGCGTTTAAAACCACGTGCTTCTATATCTTTATAAGTGATGAACAACTTTACAGTCATATCATCAATGCGCTCTATTCTCATATCATCTCACTCCTCACAGTCGATGAATAGTAACCCTATTGTAGTAGACAAATTCAAAAAATACAATCTATTTGTTTGTAGCATGCAATCTTCAGAAAAAATTTTATTTACAATATATATGTCTTGTATTTACTCAAAATACGATATGTAAACGTAAGCTCATCACATTGAGCCACTGATGCTATTAAAATAAAAAACGAGCAACGTGACATGACGTTACTCGATATCTCATATAAATCTAAAGCGATTTATGATATTTAAATTAATCAACCATACGTTGTGCTTCTTGCAATTGGAACGTACGTACTTTTCGAGGTAAGAAGCGACGAATTTCATCTTCATTATATCCTACTTGCAAACGCTTATCGTCTAAAATAATTGGACGGCGTAAAATACCAGGATTATCTTGAATGATGCCATATAAATCTTGTAATGGTAAAGCGTCGATATCGACGTTCAATTTTTGATAAGTTTTAGAACGTGTAGAGATGATTTCATCTGTACCGTCTTCAGTCATTTTTAAAATTTGTTTTATTTCATCTAATGTTAAATGCTCAGAAAAAATATTTCGCTCCGTATACGGAATGTCATGTTCTTGTAACCATGCTTTCGCTTTACGGCAAGATGTGCAACTTGGTGAAGTAAATAATGTTACCATACATCTCACTCTCCTAATTGAATAAAAATTCATTAAATTTTTAACGTTTTAGTTTGACTGCTCAATCTATGTCTAAACAACTCAAATCTTTTTCTGTTTTTCTAACGCTATAGTTATATTATAGACAATCAACATTAAAATTAAATGAGAAATCTGTAAAAATAGTATTTATTTTAAATTATCAGTCTTTAGTATGAGACGATTCTATTCGATTTCTTACTTATCATCATATCATAACTTACAAACGAAGAAAATACTGTTACAATAGTAATGATTATCTTGAAAGAAAGTAGGCATTGTAAATATGAAAACACTATTCTCAGGAATTCAGCCAAGTGGTATCCCCACAATTGGGAATTATATTGGGGCTTTAAAACAATTTGTTGATATTCAAGAAGACTATGATTGCTATTTTTGTATTGTAGATCAACATGCAATAACGGTACCACAAGACCGTTTAAAATTACGTCAACAAACGCGTCAACTTGCAGCAATTTATTTAGCTGCTGGACTTAATCCAGACAAAATTACACTTTTCATCCAATCTGAAGTCCCTGCGCATGTACAAGCCGGATGGATGCTTACAACCATTTCTTCTATTGGGGAACTTGAGCGCATGACACAATTTAAAGATAAAGCACAAAAACAAAATGACGGCATTCCAGCTGGTTTATTAACATATCCACCTTTAATGGCGGCAGACATTATTTTATATAACACAGACATTGTCCCTGTTGGTGATGATCAAAAACAACATATCGAATTAACACGTAACTTAGTAGACCGTTTCAATAGTCGTTATAACGATGTTTTAACTAAACCTGAAATTAAAATGCCAAAAGTCGGTGGTCGCATTATGAGCTTACAAGACCCAACTAAAAAAATGAGTAAAAGTGATGACAACCAGAAAAACTTTATCTCTTTACTAGACGAACCTCATATTGCCGCTAAAAAAATTAAAAGTGCTGTTACTGATTCAGATGGTGAAGTTAAATACGATAAAGAACATAAACCTGGTATTTCTAACTTATTAACAATATATTCAAGCCTAACGAATGAATCAATAGAAACGTTAGAATCACGTTATGCGAACGAAGGTTATGGTAAGTTCAAAGGTGACCTTGCTGACATCGTCGCTGACTTTTTAACACATTTCCAAGAAAAATATAATGAATTCTATCAATCAGAGCGCTTAGATGACATATTAGATGAAGGCCGAGAAAAAGCACATCGCACTTCCTTTAAAACACTTAAGAAAATGGAAAAAGCAATGGGACTTGGACGTAAACGCAAATAAGAAAACTGCCCCCTTTCTGAGATGAAGGGTGCAGTTTTTTTATTTTTCTTTCTTTTTACCTGTGTCACGATCGATAGATTTATCAATATATGTGTACTTTAATGATGTATCTCCACCAATATTATGATAACGTAGGTTTTTCACTTGTGGATTTGTCAGATGCGCTTCCCCTTTTTGATATACAGGTGCAATCGGTGCTTCATTAAGCAATAACTCTTCTGCATCTACAAGCGTTTGATTTCGTTCTTCAGGTTTTTGCAATAATTCGCCATTCGCTTTTTCAAGCATTTTATCATATTCTTTATTACTCCAACCTGTATTATTAGACGAATTACCTGTTGTCATAATATTAAGAAACGTCATTGAGTCCGGGTAATCTGGTCCCCAACCTGAAAGTGAAATTTGATAATTTCCACTTTGTTCACGTGCAATACGTTGCTTAAACGGTAATTGTTGGATTTTAACAGTAACCCCTGGTAACGTGGTTTCAACTTGAGATTTAATAAACTCTGCTGAAATTTTAGACGCTGGAGTATCTTCTGTGTTCAACGTGAAAGTGAATTTATCTTTACCTAGTTCTTTTTTAGCTTTATTGTAATTCTCTTTAGCCTGTTTAGGGTCGTATTTCAATGGTGATTTAATTTGATCTGTAAAATCTTTGCCATTAGGTGCATCTGCAGTTCCTTTAGCAGTGAATCCATCCACTTCTTTAGAACCGTTATTCAATACAGAATCTACATAATCTTTTTTATTGATGGCTTGCGAAAAAGCAAGTCTCATATTTTTGTTTTTAAACTCTGGGACTTCGTCTTGATTTAATTTCAAGTAGAATGTTGAGGCAAGAAGACGTTTTTTCAATGCAGGATCCCCTTTATATTTATCCACTTGTTCTGCAGAAATTATCGTATCATCTACTGAACCTGTATCATAAAGTGACGCTCCAGCTTGACCATCTTTTAGAACCTTATAATTGACTTTGTCTAGTTTCACAACGTCTTTATCCCAATATTTATCATTTTTCACTAAAATAATTTTATCTTCTACAGCCCAGTCTTTAACTTTAAATGGACCATTGTACACACTTTTATCTTCAGATGTTCCATAACGTTCGCCATATTTTTTCACAACTTTTTCATTTTGTGGTAAATATGTAGCAAATGCGAGCATTTCTTTAAAATAAGGAATCGGTTTAGTGAGTTCAAAACGGAGAGTATGGTCGTCAATCGCTTTTACCCCTAGTTCATCCACATCTTTTTTCCCATATTAATCGCTTCTGCATTTTTTAAATCATACATAATGTACGCATATTCTGAAGCCGTATTAGGGTCAACTACACGTTTCCATCCATATTCAAAATCATGGGCAGTGACTGGATCTCCATTTGACCATTTGGCATCTTTACGTAAGTGAACCGTCCAAGTTTTACCCCCGTTCGTAATTTCAGGGTCTCCTTGTGCAACGCCCGGTTCAGCTTTATCATTTTTTCCTGCTGTGTATAAACCTTCATAAACTTGGCTAAATTTATCAAAACTTACATTATCCGTTACTTTAGCAGGGTCTAATGACGCCATATCTTGAGGAATCACTTTTCGAAACACTTGCCCTTTTTCATCATAAATCCCTTCAGCATTACCGCATGCAGATAATACAATAACTGAACTCATGATTGCCACGAGTAGTTTGACTTTATGTTTTGCGATTTTCAATTGCATTTCCCCCTTCCTTTGTTTTATACATGTAAACCGTTATTTTGAGTGAATTCTTGAAACTCTTCTTCTGTCGCAAGGACGTAATGATTGGGTGTAAATGCTTTTAATGTTCTAGGTACATCCGGGTTTTTTTCGCCTTCATACGCAAATCGTTTTCGCGAACGTTCGCTATCAGGGTCTGGTTGTGGCACTGCAGAGAGCAATGATTTTGTATAGGGATGTAGTGGTTGATTGTAAATCTCATCTGCCGGTCCAAGTTCCACGATTTTCCCCAAATGCATAACCGCTATACGATCTGAAATGTATTTCACCATGGAAAGATCATGCGCAATAAATAAAAATGTAATATTGCGTTCGCGTTGTAGCTTTTGCATTAAATTTACAACCTGTGCTTGAATGGATACATCCAATGCCGATATCGGTTCGTCTGCAATAATAAATTCTGGTTCAACAGCTAAGGCACGCGCAATACCGATTCGTTGACGTTGTCCTCCTGAGAACTCGTGCGGATATCGATTGGCATGACTCTTACGTAAGCCTACCGTTTCAAGTAAGTCGTATACACGCTTTTTTCTGTCTTTTTTATCTTTTGCAAGTCCATGAATATCTATACCTTCTGCGACAATATCCATGACTTTGAGCCTTGGGTTGAGCGACGCATAGGGATCTTGGAAAATCATTTGGATTTTTTTATTAAACTTAAGTAAGTCTTTTCTTTTTTTAATACTTTGTATGTTAACCCCTTCGTAAAGCACCTGACCGTCTGTGACATCATTTAATTTAATTATCGCTTTTCCTGTTGTAGATTTACCTGATCCTGATTCACCAACAAGTCCAAACGTTTCCCCTTTATAAATATCAAATGAAATATCATCAATTGCCCGCACTTCATTTCGTTTACCTTGGTTAAAATATTGTTTTAAGTGTTTAACTTCTACTAAGACCTCTTTTTCCACCATTAAAACGACACCCTTTCTACACGTTCTGGTTTCGCAAAATTATTTGGCATAGGACGTTGTTTGCGCTTCACTAACTCTGGTGGATCTACTTTTGGTGCACGTTCATCTAACAACCATGAACGAACATAATGTGTAGGTGACACACGGTACCATGGTGGTGCTTCTTTAAAATCTATAGCTAACGCATACTCACTACGAGCAGCAAATGCATCGCCTTTTGGTGGATGAACTAAATCCGGTGGCGAGCCTGGAATTGCACGTAACGCTGTTGAGCCCTCTGTTTCCAAATCAGGCATTGATGATAGTAATCCCCACGTATACGGATGTTTCGGATCATAAAATATTTCATCCACATCTCCCGTTTCTATCATTTGGCCACCGTACATGACTGCAACACGATCAGCAACATTTGCAACGACCCCTAAATCATGGGTAATAAATATAATTGATGTATCAATCTTTTGTTGAAGCTCTTTCATTAAATCTAAAATTTGTGCTTGCATTGTTACGTCTAAAGCCGTTGTCGGTTCATCCGCAATTAGAATCTTCGGTTCACACGCAAGTGCTAATGCAATGACAATACGTTGACGTTGTCCTCCAGAAAATTGATGTGGATACGCATTGAATCGTTCTTTAACACGTTTCAAACCTACTAGCTCTAACAATTCGATGGCTCGTTTTTTCGCATCCGTCTTATTCAGTCCAATATGTTTCATAATAGGTTCCATTACCTGTTTTCCTATTTTCATGGTAGGATTTAAAGACGTCATTGGGTCTTGGAAAATCATCGAGATTTCCTTCCCCCGTAATTTCATTAGTTCTTTTTCTGACTTTTGGGTTAAGTCTTCGCCATTGAACATAATACTGCCTTGCTTAATACGCCCTGACTTTCCTTGGAACAATTTCGTAATGGCTTTTGTCGTTACAGATTTACCTGAACCTGACTCACCTACAATCGCTAACGTTTCCCCTTTGTTTAAATAAAAATCTACACCGCGTACAGCTTGCACTTCCCCAACTTCGATATCAAAAGAGACATGCAAGTCATTTACTTCAATTACACGTTCTGACATTGGTCATACCTCCTTTATTTTCGCATTTTAGGGTCAAATGCATCTCGTAAACCGTCACTAAATAGATAGAAAAATAGAATTAATAAACTTAATATGAAAGCCGGAATAAATAATTGGTGTGGATGAATTAATAACATCGCACGTCCCTCATTCACCAGTGATCCTAATGACGTTTGAGGTGCTGGTACACCAATACCAATAAAACTTAAGAATGCCTCGAAGAAAATTGCGTTTGGCACTGTAAACATAGACGTTACGATAATCGCGCCTAACGTATTAGGTAAGATATGCTTAAAAATAAGTTTTAAATTTGATGTCCCTAAAGTACGTGAAGCTAAAACAAATTCCTGATTTTTTAATTTTAAAAATTCTCCACGTACAACACGGCTCATCCCAATCCATCCTGTAATTGCCATCGCCAAAATAATTGTCCAAATTGATGGTTCAAATATTAATACGAATAAAATCACAACGATAAGTGTTGGAATAGATGAAATAATTTCGATAACACGTTGCATAAAGTCATCAATCCGACCACCAAAATAACCAGAAATCGCACCGTATATTACGCCAATAAATATGTCTAACAATGCTGCTACTAAACCAATAAATAATGAGACTTGTGCGCCTTGCCACGTTCTAGTCCAAATATCACGTCCAAGTTGATCAGTACCAAACCAAAAATTTTGTTTCACATGTGCTTTGTCATATGCGTTACCATCTACACCTTCACCGTCAAAGGGTAAAAAGGGGATTTGATCTAGTACAGCAATTTTTGGTGGTAAATTACGTCGTTCAACATCTTGCTCAGCATAGTCATGAGTACTAATTAACGGACCTACAATCGCCAATATTAATATGATGATGAGTCCAATCATGCCCACTACTGCTAATTTATTACGTGTTAATTGAGACCATGCATCTTGCCAAAATGTACGTCCTTCTCTTTGGAAATCTTGCTCGCTACTGTCAGGTGCGCCTGTACGTATAAAATCTTCATGCATAATCCCCGACGTTTGAGCTACAGTTGCACCTGAATGGTCATCTCTAGGTAAAGTTCGCTCTTCTTTCGTCATTACTTTTTACCCCCTTGTAAACGAATTCTAGGATCGATTAGGCCATATAGAATGTCGACGATAAAAATAGACACGATGAATAATGTACTAAATAATAGTGTAATTGCCATAATCACCGAAAAGTCATTCGTCGTAATCGAACGTACGAATTGGTCCCCTAATCCAGGCACACCGAAGATGTTCTCGATTGTCAGTGTCCCTGTTAAAATACTTGCCAACATTGGAACTAAAATAGTAATGACGGGTATCAAAGCATTGCGTAGCGCATGACCAAATAACACGCGTTGTGTTGAGTTCCCTTTTGCTCGAGCCAGTAATATGTAATCCGAACTCAACACTTCAATCATTTCAGCACGAATGTAGCGTGCAACTGTAGCCACAACAACTGCTGAAAGGGCTAGTGACGGTAATATCGCTGTAGAAATACCTTCCCACCCTGCAACTGGAAACCATTGTAATCGTACAGCAAATACATACTGTAATAATACAGCTAATACGAATGATGGAACCGAAATCGCAATAACAGAAATAAAGGTGGCAAGATAGTCAACCCAGGTATTTTGCCGAGTTGCTGCTACGACACCGAGCAACAACCCTAATATGACACCAATAATCATTGAAAAGAGTCCCATTTGAAATGATGGAACAAGTCTTGGTTTAATTAAATCCCAAACCGGTTGGTTGTCATATTGGAACGAATTACCAAAATCACCTTTGACGACATTAGCCATATAATTTCCATATTGAATTGGTAATGGATCATTTAACCCATACTTTTCGTTTAACATTGTTTTTTGCTCTTCACTCAACTTTTCGTCGTTAAACGGTGATCCGGGCATCAATTTCATAAGGAAAAATGTGATTGAAATAATAATAAATAGTGATATCACCATGTATAACAATCGCTTAATCGTATATCTAAGCATCAAACATACCCCCTTGTGTGTAATTAACATTCCCTTCAAAATTTTCAGAAATATTAACAATATTATAATCACAAGGGTGCAAATTAATCAATATCATTTCAATTTACAGTGATAAAGCATTTTACATGAAATAGCTTTATATCAAGATATTATTTCAAGAAAAAAATAATTTATGTTGAACTAAAAATGCTTCAAATTCATAGAGCGGTAGGTTACAATAATCTAAAACAATGCGTAAGGAATGAAGTTATGTCACATCTACCTCAACGATCTTGGGTTTATATTCTCATGACCCCATTATGTACCATCGTCTCTTGGTTGTTTAGTCTACATACATGGACCCACTTTATTAATTTATTTTTTACTTTTTCTATTATTTTTGCGATTTTATTATTTACACTTTTAGTCATTCAAGAAGGCATCTTAGATGTCACTAGCTATGGCTTTAGACGTTTTAAATATCAAATGATGCGTAAAAAAGATAAAGATCGTTACGAATCCGATTCATTTTTTAATCCCAAACAACCTAAAAAATCAGAATATGTTGTACAGTCATGGATTAAGCCTGCCTTATATGTACATGTATTCTATATTTTGCTTTCCTTTGTACTTGCATTTACAACCTATTAGTCATACATTTTTCTGTATACACAAAACACAGATGTCTTTACTAAAAGAACATCTGTGTTTTATTTTTTTCGTCATGTGAATATCGAATGATGTACTATCTAATCATCCATTTCTTAAAAAGTCATGTTTGTTGACTTGTTTTTCGTTGTGACGCTTTTCTACTATTATATAGTCATAAGAATAGTACGACATAAAACATAGGTATACTTTGTATACACGTGGCACACAAGTCTGTATATTTAGTCATGTTCATACATCACGCGATGTATCTGTAACATAGTGGATTTTATACATATGATCTTTACTATTTAAAAGCGTATCGTTACCTAATGAGTTATGGTCGTTTGCGATATTTCAGAGCATACACCTGGCACATGGGCTACACAAAAAGGAGTGTGCACGTCGTGTGCAACACTCCTTTTCCACTAAAATGAAAGTATGATTATTCATCATATTTTTTAAATATTAATACTGCGTTATGACCACCAAAACCTAAACTATTACTCATCGCATAGTTAATTTCACAATCAACGGCTTTGTTAGGTGTAATATCTAAATCAATTTCAGGATCATTTTTCTCTACATGAATTGTTGGGGCAATCTTTTTATCCCTAATAGAAAGTACTGAGAAAATTGCTTCAACGCCACCAGTAGCACCAAGTAAATGACCTGTCATTGACTTTGTTGAACTAATTTTTAGTTGTTTCGCTGCTTCACCAAATGTATTTTTAATGGCTTTAATTTCAAACAAGTCACCTACTGGTGTACTTGTACCGTGCGCATTCAAATATTGAATATCGCTAGGTTCAATTCCTGCATCTTTTATGGCCGCTTCCATAGCACGAGAACCACCTTCACCATCAGGACCTGGCGCAGTAATATGATGTGCATCACCAGTAGAACCGTAACCAACAATTTCAGCATAAATTTTAGCACCGCGGGCTTTTGCAGATTCAAGTGATTCTAAAATAAGAATACCTGCGCCTTCACCCATAACAAAACCATCGCGACCTTCTTGGAATGGACGACACGCTGTTTCAATATCGTCATTTGTAGATAAAGCACGACTCGCACTGAATCCTGCAATTGCCATATGCGTAATCGGTGCCTCTGTACCGCCTGCTATCATCGCATCTGCATCGCCACGTTCAATAAATTTAAAAGCTTCACCGATAGAATTTGTCGCGGTCGCACATGCTGTGACAGTCGCACCATTCGGACCTTTAGCCCCTAAATCGATAGATACTTGACCAGTCGCCATATCCGGGATAAGCATTGGCACGAAAAACGGGCTCACACGACGTGGTCCTTTTTTCTTTAATAAATCATAGGCTTCTTCAAATGTTTCCATTCCGCCAATACCAGAACCGATCCAAACCCCAACTCTGTCTGCATTAGATTCATCAATCGTTAACCCTGAATCTTTTAAAGCTTCCCTAGCGGCAACAACAGCATATTGCGTAAAACGAGACATCTTTCTAGTCTCTTTTTTCGTGATATGATCTTCTATATTAAAGTCTTTTAATTCTCCACCAATATGAACATTATAAGGTTCTGTATCGATACGTGTAATTTTATCAATACCGTTGACACCCTTTAAAGCATTGTCCCACATCGTAGGTACGTCATTTCCAATTGGCGATAATGCACCTAAACCAGTAACTACGACACGTTGTTTTTTAGTCATTTATGTTCCTCCTCTACTATTTTCCCCATCGAATTACTAGTGAGCCCCAAGTTAGTCCGCCGCCAAAACCGACTAACACGAGCACATCATCGTCTTTAATTCGACCAGCTTTTAATTCTTCAGAAATACTCAATGGAATGGATGCCGCTGAAGTGTTACCATATTTATCGACCGATACACTCATTTTTTCTTTCGGAATATTTAACCTTTGACGCGCCGATTCCATAATACGAATATTCGCTTGATGTGGCACGAATAAATCAATATCATCCGGAGTCAAATTGGCTTTTTCAACTACACGTAATGAGGAATCTCCCATAATACGTACAGCAAATTTAAACACTTCTCGTCCATTCATTCTAATATAATCTGTTTCTTGATCTTGGTAGAGGTATTTCCCACCAACACCGTCAGAACCTAGTTCATAACTTAGAATACCACGGTTAGCAGACACTTCGCCAATAATAGCCGCTCCAGCACCATCTCCAAATAAAATAGCTGTAGAACGATCATCTAAATCTGTAATCCCAGATAAACGATCCGCACCTACAACAAGCACATTTTTGTAATCTCCTGATAATATAAATGCTCTTGCTGTTACAATACCATACATGAAACCTGTACAAGCTGCGAGTTGATCCACAGAAGCTACTTTATTTAAACCTAATCGATGTTGTAACATATTAGCAACGGTTGGAAAGCGATGATCACCGCTAGATGTTGCTACTATAACCATGTCGATATCTTCTTTATCTATACCCGCATCTTCAATAGCACGTACACTTGCTTCATATGCTAAATCTGACGTTTTCTCGTCATCATTTGCCCATCTTCGTTCTTTAATCCCAGTCATTTGGGAAATCCATTCATCTGATGTATCAAGGTATGATTCAAAGTGTGCATTATCTACAACGCGTTCTGGTGCATACGCCCCAAATCCTTTAATACCTACATTCATGGTTTGAACACCTTCTTCATATATTTTTAATACCAGGTATTAATTTACCATAATGACATTAAAAAAGACAAGTCTAACACTATCACGACTATACAAAATAAACTCAGACACTTATAATGGAACTATCAGTATAAATGGAGGCATATCGTAATGAAATACTTCTTTACATTTTTTTGGGCGGTACTCTTATTAGAGATGGTTAATTTCGTACTTAATAGTCTAAATGGTGGTGGACCTATTAACTTTATTGCACCACTTATTTTAGCTGTATTGATGGTAATCATCGTCGTATTAATCGATATTGCAATTAAACCTGATACATACCATCCAGCTAAAGATAATCAAAAGTAATATTTACTATCTCTTTAATGATTTCAATGTAAATTTGTGTAGTTGTATGATTGAAATGCCACGCTACACACAAAAACCTTCAAAATTCATGACGATGAATTTTGAAGGTTTTTTATATCTATTCTCATATTGACACTTCAAACAAACTAAAAGGAGTTAAAGCGTATTACCCATAAAAAAACGAATTAATTTAACCCCTTGCTTTCAACTTACTTAAATGACATCAATGACATTTTATGCGTCTGTTGGTGGAGTTACTTTAAATGTGATTTCCCCATTTTCAACATCTCCATATACTTTAGTACCTTCAGGGAGATTTTCTTTAATCATCATACGTGCCAATGGTGTCTCTACATGGCGTTGAACAAATCGTTTTAATGGACGTGCACCAAACTGTGGTTCATACGCTGTTTCACCCATCCATTTTTTCGCAGCATCAGATATTTCTAATGTGATACGCTGATCAGTTAGACGCATATTTAGGTTTCTCAATACCTTATCAACAATCATCTGCATATCATCCACAGATAATGGTTTGAATAAAACGATGTCATCCATACGGTTTAAAATTTCAGGTTTAAAATAACTATGCAAGCTATCCATCACCGCTTTTTCCGTATCTTCTGTAATTTCTCCAGTATCTTTCACACGGTCAAGTAAAATTTGAGAACCAATATTACTTGTCATGATGATAATTGTATTTTTAAAGTCTACACTTCTACCTTTAGAGTCAGTTAAACGACCGTCATCTAAGATTTGAAGTAATACGTTAAAGACATCAGAATGTGCTTTTTCAATTTCATCTAATAAAATAACTGAATATGGGTTGCGTCTGACCGCTTCAGTTAATTGACCACCTTCGTCATGTCCGACATAACCTGGAGGTGCACCAATAAGACGAGATACCGCATGTTTCTCCATATATTCACTCATGTCGATTCGAATCATATGACGTTCAGAGTCAAATAACGTTGACGCCAAGGATTTCGCAAGTTCTGTTTTCCCTACCCCAGTTGGTCCTAAGAATAAAAATGAACCAATAGGTCGGTCAGGGTCTTTAATACCCGCACGTGCACGTACAACAGCATCCGCAACTAAATCTACCGCGCTATCCTGACCTACAACACGTTCATGTAGAATATCAGAGAGGTGTAGTAATTTTTCACGTTCTGTTTCAACAAGTTTAGAAACTGGGATACCCGTCCATTGACTTACAATTTCTCCAATTTCCTCATCCGTTACAACTTCACGAATGATACGGTCACCGTCTGCACCTTGTGATTCTTGGAAGGAAGCTTCTAATTCTTTCAATTCTTTTTCAAGTTGAGGAATTTTACCATGTTGCAATTCTGCAGCTTTTTCCAAGTCATAATTATTTTCCGCATCCTCTAATGCTTTACGGCTTTCATCAAGTTCTGTTCTTTTTTCTTGAACTTTTGCTATTTTCTCTTTTTCACTTTCCACTCGTGATTGTAGTTGCGCTTGGACTTCTTTTTCTTCTGCAAGTTCTTCTTGCAATTCTTTAAGACGCATTTGACTTGCTTCATCTGATTCTTTCTTCAATGCATTTTCTTCAATTTCTAATTGCATGACACGACGATTCACTTGATCTAATTCAGTAGGATTAGATCCCATTTCTGTACGGATTGTTGCTGAAGCTTGGTCGACAAGGTCGATCGCTTTATCTGGTAAAAATCGATCCGTAATGTAACGGTCTGAAAGTTCTGCAGCCGCAACTAAAGCTCTATCTTGAATACGTACGCCATGGTGTACTTCATAACGTTCTTTTAAACCACGTAAAATCGAAATCGTATCTTCAATATTTGGTTCTTTTACATTAACTTTTTGGAAACGACGTTCTAATGCAGAATCTTTCTCAATGTATTCACGGTATTCATTTAACGTCGTTGCACCAATACAGTGAAGTTCACCACGTGCAAGCATTGGTTTTAACATATTGCCAGCATCCATAGCGCCGTCCGTTTTACCAGCCCCCACTAACATGTGAATTTCATCTATAAATAATAAAATGCGTCCATTGGATTCTTTTACTTCTTTTAATACCGCTTTTAAACGTTCTTCAAATTCACCACGATATTTCGCACCTGCAACCAATGCACTTAAATCAAGTTCAAAGACTGTTTTATCTAATAAAGAATCTGGTACGTCTCGTTTTACAATACGTTGTGCTAGCCCTTCAACGATTGCTGTTTTACCTACACCAGGTTCACCAATCAGCACAGGATTATTTTTCGTTTTGCGGCTTAAAATACGAATGGTATTTCGAATTTCTTCATCACGACCAATGACTGGATCCATGTTTCCTTTTCTGACTTCTTCAACGAGATCGCGTCCATATTTAGCTAATGCTTCATAGTTTACTTCAGGATTTTGAGTTGTCACGTGATTCCCTCCTCTAACTTTCTTAATAATTTCATTAATGACTTCTTGTTTATTACCCACATATTGACGTGTGATGTCATCAATATCTATAGCTGCTCTTAACAAGTGTTCCATTGAAATGAATTCATCTTCATATTCTTTCATATATTCTTCTGCTTTATTAAATACTTCATTCGTTTTCGAACCTAGATATTGGCCGTATTGTACGTTATCCCCTTTAACAGAAGGATAACGAGATAATTGATCTGTATAGGCTTTATTCAAAGCATCTGTATCTATATTTGCTCGGTCTAATATATTTTGATATAAACTTTCGGGCTGTTCTAAAATGACCTTTAATAAGGCTTCTATTTCTACATTTGTTAACTGATAAGCTTTAGCATATTCAATGGCTTTTTGAAGCGCATTTTGAATAGAATGTGTTAATTGATTGATATCCAAAATGTCTCACTCCTTTATCTTTACTCGGTCTATTGACTTTGACTTTCTTTGACCTTAATTATATTATACGTTCATACGTTATTGAATGCAACAATTTAGTTTGACTTTTTTTGACTAATTCACCTATGTCATTCTTATTAACCTTTCATATGAATTTCAAACATACGTTAAATTTAACGAAAAAGAACCTCCTACGTATCTCAGGAAGTTCTTTCATTATTATATATTCTATTTTAACTCACACCTAAAGCAATTTTGGCATAACGAGACATCATATCCTTCGTCCACGGTGGATTCCACACAATGTTCACTTCTGTATCTTTAATTTCTGGTAATTCACCTAGTGCTGTTTTGACTTGATCAACAATTTGTGGTCCCATCGGACATCCGATTGATGTTAAAGTCATCTCAACAGTACAAAGGCCGTCATCATTTAAGTCCACTTTATAAACAAGGCCTAAGTTCACGATATCAATCCCGAGTTCAGGGTCAATAACGTTTTCTAAAGCGCCTAAAATATTATCTTTTAAAGCCTCTTCCATGAGATTCACCTCTTCTAATTAATAACTACTCTCAATATATCAAAATTCAGACATTACGACAATAAAATGCTATGATAAGCATACATTGAAACTAGCGCATAAGGAGACAATTATGAAACAACATTTGATTTGCCTCGATTTAGATGGCACTTTACTAAATGATGATAAAAATATTACCCCCTATACATTTAAAGTACTTAAAACATTACAATCCCAAGGTCACGCGATTATGATTTCAACAGGCCGCCCATATAGAGCAAGTAAACGATATTATGATGAACTCAATATGGATACACCTGTTGTTAATTTTAATGGTGCCTATGTACACCACCCTAAAGACGCACAGTTCCCTACACAACATGCACGCTTAGATGAAGGCATTGCTACATGTATCATTGATACTTTAAAAACAATGAATGTGCAAAATATGATTGCTGAGGTCATGGATCAAGTCTATCTTGATCGTTACGATGAAAATTTATTTGAAGGGTTTAGTATGGGGGATGCAAATATCCAAGTAGGAGATTTAAGAACACTTTTAAAAGAAGATCCAACAAGTTTATTAATTGAAGCAGACGAACATCAAATTCCTCGCATTAAAAAGATATTAACACGTTTTTATGCTGAAAATATTGAGCATCGACGTTGGGGTGCACCATTCCCAGTGATTGAAATTGTAAAACGTGGTATTAGTAAAGCCGTTGGTATAGATATCGTTAAAGATTATCTTCAAATTGAGCGTCAACATATTATTGCTTTTGGTGACGAAGATAATGATATCGAAATGATTAAATATGCAAAACATGGTGTAGCTATGGCAAATGCCATACCTGAACTTAAACATGTTGCTAAAGAAACAACTGCATCAAATAATGAAGATGGAATCGGTATTTATTTAAATCATTATTTCCAATTAAATATCACTAAAGACAACTAAGGAGGTCTTCATATGAGTCAAAAAGTTATCGTCGTTGGCGCAGTTGCAGGTGGTGCGACTGCCGCAAGTCAACTCCGTCGTTTAGATCCAAATGCTCACATTACTGTTTATGAAAAAGATAGAGATATGAGTTTTGCGAATTGCGGTTTGCCTTATTATCTTGGTCATGTAGTTGAAACACGCGAGGCGTTACTTCCAATCACACCTCAAATATTTAAAGAGAAGAAAAATATTCATGTTTTGGTGAAGCACGAAGTCATCGCTGTCGATAGCCAAAAGAAATGTGTCACGGTTAAAAATCATGAAACAGGCACTACGTTTAATGACACTTTTGATACATTAATATTAAGCCCTGGCGCACGCGCACATCACTTAAACTTTGAAGCGCCACATCTGTTCACTTTACGGAATATGGAAGATACAGATGCTATTGAAACATACATTACCCAGCATGACGTTAAACGTGTCCTTATTGTGGGTGGTGGTTACGTGAGTTTAGAGGTATTAGAAAATATGTACCATCGTGGCCTAAATCCTACGCTTATCCACCGGTCTGAAGCAATTAATAAACATATGGATCAAGATATGAATCATGTTATTTTTGAAGCTTTAAAGGCACGTCATATTCCATATCGTTTAAATGAAGAAATCAAAAACATAGAAGGTACGATGGTGACTTTTAAATCAGGTATTAAAGAAAATTACGATTTAATTATCACTGGTGTTGGCGTAAAACCTAATTCTGAGTTTTTAAAGCATTCAGGAATTACGCTAGATGAAAAAGGATATATTCCTGTGAATGCACGTTTTCAAACAAATCATCCAGACATTTACGCATTGGGTGATATTATTACTCACCATTATCGCCACGTTGACCTTCACGCACACGTGCCGTTAGCTTGGGGGGCCCATCGTGGCGCAAGTATCATCGCCGAACAACTGGCTGGCCATTCTAATGTCACATTTAAAGGTTTTTTAGGCGCAAATATCGTTAAATTTTTCGATTATACGTTAGCAAGTACAGGCATTGCTCCGCATGAACTCAAACATTTTGACTATGGCGTTGTCGAAGTTAAACAAACCGCGCATGCAGGATATTATCCTAATAATTCAAAACTACACTTGCGTGCTTATTATGATAAGCAAAATCGACGGTTATTGCGTGCAGCTGCGATTGGTAAAGACGGCGTTGACAAACGCATAGACGTGTTAACAATGGCTATGATGCATGACGCAACGATTGACGACCTCACTGAATTCGAAGTGGCTTATGCACCACCATACAGTCACCCTAAGGATGCAATCAACATGTTAGGGTATAAGGCGCGCAATTAAACCGACAGTCACAAAGCAATGTAATTTCGATCCTGATACATGTTTCAATGTATTATCCCTTTCACCTAAGGCATAAATCAAAACTGTTCACATGCATGTATAATCCTATCCATATAAATAACCTTCAAAGTTCATAAGCAAATGAACTTTGAAGGTTTTTAAATTGAGGTAGCATGATTTTCCTACCTTATTTATGTTTAATGAAATAGTTGTGTCATTGGACCCCAAGGTAAGATAATACCTAGAATAATCGTTAATAATGCAACAGCCCATGTTGCTATAAATAAGCCACGGCTAGATGCTTGGCGTTTTTTACGTGCAATTGTCACTTCCATTAAACCAACGATTGCAATTCCCATTAACATTTTTAATGTTAACAACATATGGTTTGATCCCGCACTCGTAAACGCATTTACGATAAGCCATACACCCGTAATCAAAACTAATAGCATAAATAAACGCGTCGCCATATGTAATGGTTTAAACAGTGGCGTTGGACCTTGTTTATTTGAGAAATTTTCGTAAGTAGCAAAAAATAAAATCAATAAAATAATCCAACTTATGATATGCAAATTAATTAAAACCATTATAGACCCTCCTTTTATACATAACTTTATTGATTATACCATAATAATAGTAGTCATACATTTAAATAACCCGTCTGACGTTTCATCAAACACATATGAACATACGATTACCAGCGCTTCATTAAATAGTCACACATAAGAAACGCCTTCAAAATTCATATTTAGATAAACTTTGAAGGCGTTATTAATAATGCTTTATTTTTCTATATAATTAGTCAATGTGCCAATATTATCTACTGTAACTTTTACTTCATCACCTGGTTGTAGGTATTGCGGAGGGTTCATACCCGCACCAACACCTGATGGCGTACCTGTCGCAATAATGTCACCTGGATGTAATGCCACATATTTGGAAATTTCTTCGATTAATTCGTCGATTTTTAAAATCATCTCAGATGTGTTGCCGTCTTGACGTATTTCGTTATTCACTTTCGTTACAATATTGACATTTTCTGGCGTAGGCATTTCATCTTTTGTAACGATATATGGTCCCATTGGACAGCCACCTGTTAAACTCTTAGATAAAAAGGCTTGATCGTGCGCTTTTTGAGCTGTACGGTCTGTAATATCATTGATAATTGTATATCCATATACATAGTCAAGTGCAAGTCCTTTAGGAATCTTTTCACCGGATTTTCCAATAACAATTCCTAATTCGCCTTCATAATCTAACGTATCCGTAATATCTTTATGGTTTGGAATTGTACTTTCATCACCAGTTAAAGATGATGCTGCTTTAGTGAATACGTATAAACGATTTACTTCATGATTCAACTCTTCTGCATGCGCTTTATAGTTACGACCGAATGCTATAACATTGTTTGTAGGTGTTACTGGTGGTAAAAATTCGATATCATCAAATTTCACTTTATAAGCTTCACCACGGCCACTGTCTTCAGCAGCAACCACTGCTTTACGCACTTGTTCTTGAAATTCAATCGTTTGATTTTGTTGTAATCCTTCTAATAATGTTTTAGGATGAAAATCACCTTCTGCAAAGTCAGCAAAAACTTTTGTTAAATCCCATGCCGCTTCTTCGCGTTTTACTTTTACACCAAATGATGTTTCACCATTATGCTTGAATGATAAGAATTTCATTCATAATCAGCTCCTAACGTATTTCTTAACCACATTATAACGAAAATTTCAGATAAATCACACAGTTAACCTTTTGAATTAATCAATTGCTAAGGCACCATACTTGAAGAAGTATAAATAACCCGAAACATTGTGTCCTGTTATCGTTTCCAAAGCCTTTTGGTAATAATTCATTTGAATTCGATATTTCGCTTTAAGCTGTTCACCGACCGCTTCATCTGACATACCACGCCGTCTAACAAAAGCATCTGTCTTATAATCGACAAAATAGTACTTTCCATTTTTCACGAAAACCACATCAATCATCCCTTGAATAATGGCCGCATCCGTGTCATGTTCTCCTGATTCCATATCATGTTGATTTACAATAAAAGGTAATTCACGATAGAATGCGTCACTTTGTGCGATTTCCATGTACAACTCACTCTGAATAAACCGCTTCACATCCTCTAATCGAATATCTTTCACTGCATCTTCAGGAATGATAGCACGTGTGACGAGTGATGTGATATATTCGTGTAATGCCTCATCTGAAAGACGCGCTTCATTAAAAGGCAAATGTTGCATCACTGTATGCATCAGTGTTCCAACTTCAGTCGCTGTACGTTTTTGAGACTCTAAAAATGCTGGTCGTTGATATGTTGCGACCCCAAGTCTATATTGGCGGACACGGTCATAGTTTGTGTCAGATTGCTCTGTGTCGAGCTGACGTTTTAATTCAGAGACTGACTGTTTGGATGCTAAATATTGGTCTTGTTCATGAGGATATTTAAATAATAGTCGGTTTTCAATCTCTTTGATAAGCATCTCGTTTTGTACGGCGTGCGTGGTCTCTGCATCTAACATCTCAATACTTAATCGGGTATCCTCATGATGTGATTGAGGCAAAATATCTGATGCTTGAATATGATGAATTGTAATTGATGGTGTAAGCGCCATTTCTTTTTCTTGTTCATCTTTAAATCGCAAAGCATCCACCAGTGAGGAATGCTTATACTTACTTAAAATACTGTAAATCAATTCAAAAGGATTTCTGGCATTAAAACGATAAAGTGGCGTCAACTTATCATGCGCAATTGGCGCTTCTGTTAAAGCATATAACTTACTTTCTTTTTTCTCACGACCTATTAAAAACAACTGTTCTTTCGCCCGCGTTAATGCGACGTAAATCAATCTCATTTCCTCGGAAATAATTTCTTTACGATTAACCAATTCAATACTCATTGAAATCAATGACGGATAAAATATGCCATGCATTTCATCATAATATTGTAATCCTATTCCTTCATATTGATTTAAAATAACAGGTTGATTCAAATCGGTCATATTAAAGTCACGTGTAAGGCCAGAATATATGACAAACGGAAATTCAAGTCCCTTACTACTATGAATCGTCATCATCCGCACTACATTGTCATTTGGTCCGATAACATTTTCTTCACCAAAGTCTTTACCGCGTTCAATCATTTGATCGATAAAACGAATGAATTGAAACAAACCTCTAAAACTCGATTGTTCAAAGTCGACAGCTTTATTGAAAAGTCCATGTAGGTTTGCGCGCCGCCCTTTCCCACCGACTAATCCACTGAAATACTGAATTAGATAATGGTCATTATAAATCTTATCAATTAATTGATAGACCGGGTGACTTTGACTGTATATACGATAGTTAGACAAATCGTTTAAAAATCGCGATAATTTATCAACTAAATCACGTTGTGCCGTTTCCGCATTCATGTAATGTTGGATAGATTGATAAAAATAATCATCATGCGGTGAGACAACACGAATTTCTGCTAGTTCATCTTCTGTAAACTGATAGATTACCGAGCGCATCAATCCAACAAGATAAATATCTTGGAGTGGATTATCAATGACCCTCAAGAACGAAAGCATTAAACGTATTTCAGTTTGTTCAAAGTACCCCTGTTTACTATTCACATATAAAGGGATATCCCTATCTTTAAATACATGTTGCAAGTGTCGTGCATTACTGTAACTTCTTTCCAAAATTACGATATCTTTATACGTCGCTGGACGGTATAGCTTTGTTTTCACATCGTATACTTTTTTCGTGTTGATGATAGTGTCTACTTGAGTCGCAATCAAATGTGCTTCTTGTTCAGATCCAGTTAACTCACTGGATTCATCTTCAAGGAGTACATTTAAATGCAAAGGAACACTAACATCATCAAACGGTGCGCCGTAATATAATCTTGCAGCGGCATCATACTCGATTTCGCCTATTTCCCGGTCCATCATATGATGAAACAAATAATTGGTTGTATTTAATATCTCTTTACGAGAGCGAAAATTTTGCGACAAATCAATGCGCCAACCACTGTGATCTGTTTGATTAAACGCTTCGTATTTTTCGATGAATAAACTTGGATCTGCTTGTCTAAATTTATAAATCGATTGTTTCACGTCTCCAACCATAAATAAATTACCATTTGATGCAGACCCTCGTTTAAAGCTTGAGATAATCTGTTCTTGCACTCTATTTGTATCTTGATATTCATCGACTAAAATTTCTTCATATTTATCTCTATAAACGTTTGCGATGTTTGAAGGTCGACCATTATCATCGTATAAAATTTTCAAAGCAAAATGTTCATAATCTGTAAAATCCAAAAGATTTCGCTCACGTTTAGCTTTATTAAATGTTACAATAACATCTTGCGTTAATTGACTTAAATAACGAACACGAGGCGCCAAGTGTGCAAGTTCAGATATAAGTGCATTATCATCTCGTGCCGCAAGTTCATCTTTGACTTTCGACATGAATGTTTTAAATTGATCAAAATAAGCTTTAAATGTCTCATACATGTCATTTAACATCTCATCCTTACCAATATCTTTCGGTTTCGTAGGCATGCGCCCAAATTCATACGTTTGAATTTTCTTTTTATTTATTTGAGATTCAGATAGAAGATGTTGCAACGCACGACGATGATTATCTATAAAAACAATGTGCTTGTCCAACTCACCTAACAATTCCAAATGCGCATAGGCTTGTTCGATTGCATCGTGTGCTGCCTTTAAATAAAGCAAAATATATTGATTAATAATGTTAAGGTAATGGTTTTGCATATGGCGTTCAACATAAGGCGCATCTAGTTGATTCAACCACTTTTCTGGTTCAGGATTAGCAACACTAAAGTAATACAAACTTTTGATGATTTGTCTGAGGCGTTCATCATTACGATCCGAGCCTACTTGTTCTGTTAAATCTATAAAATGAGGGTCTAATTGCGCATAATGTGCTTCAAAAACCTCATCAATAACCGATTCTAAAAGTAGCACATTTTCAACTTCACTTGCCGTTCGGAAATTTGGATCAATATTTAAAATATCATAATGTTGTTGAATCAATTTTAAACAAAAACTGTGCAAGGTTGAAATTTGCGCTTGATGTATTTTCGCCATTTGGTTTTTAATATGTTGATTCGAAGGGTCTTCAAGTGCTGCTTGATGAATTCGCGCTTCAATTCGATGCTTCATTTCACGCGCACTTAAATTTGTAAATGTCACAACGAGTAACCGGTCTACGTCGATACCATCTCTAAGGATACGTTGAATAATGCGTTCTACTAAGACTGCCGTTTTACCTGACCCAGCTGCTGCAGCTACAAGTATATCTTTCCCTTTTGCATATATACTCTCCCATTGCGCATCCGTCCATTGTACTTCATTGGGTTTTTCAGGTATTGTCATTCATCTTCCTCCTCTCTTAAACATTGTAACGGATTGATTTTTTCATCTACCGTTCGATATTTAGGTGAATCAATTAAGCTATCCACGTGACACACTGACTGATAGTTACAGAATCGACACGGTAATGTTTCTTTATATTTTAACGGTGCTACTTCAGTGTGACCATCCATAATATTCGAAGCAATGTCTACAAAATTACGCTTATTATGCTGTATTAATTTATAAAGTGTAGCTTCATCTGCAACCTTACTCGAACTATATGGTTCACCATTTTTTTTGAGCCGAAGTGGAACAACATCCGAATTAAATCCATCTATTAACCGTTTATCATATGCTGCAATGACATCAGAATCACTATTCAATAAGCCACTAAGTTGATATGACTTTAAGAAAGAAGATGTTAATTTTTCGGTACTTAAATCTGACCACGTTCTTTTATCATCTTTAAATTTATGCACATACATATATAGGAAGCCACCAGGTTTTGCATCTGAAGACAAACCTAAACGTCCTTTATTTTGTAATGCAATATCCATATAGGTCATCATTTGCATTTGAAGCCCATAATACACTTTGACTAAATCTAAAGACGCACTTGAGGTCGACGATTTATAATCGATAATGTTAATAAAGCTTTTATTGTGCGTTTCATACGTATCAATCCGATCAATTTGACCTCTAATATTGATGGGTATGCCTTGTCTTGTTTGAAGTGGTTGCGCAAACAGTTCATCGTCATTCCTCGGTTTCTTTCTAAACGACTTTTCAAAGGCAATAGGTTTAAATTGTGATTGTTCACTTTGGTGTTTTAACGCCTGTAACGTCGCTTGAATAATTGCACCGATACGTTTAGCTAGATATTGGTAATACGACGACGAATTAAGCAAATTATATTGCACTTCTGGCAAATAGTTAGCCAATGCTTCTTCAGTAAGTTGCTGTATTTGTTTCATTGAAAGTTGATTAAAACGGCCTTCAACCTTTTCTGCAATATAGCGTAATACATCATGAAAAATAGTACCTAAATCAAAACTTTGAAGTTGATATTTCGTACGTTCATTTAATCTTAAGCCATGAGCGGCATAATGTTTAAATGGGCAACTTTGATAGCCTTCAAACCTTGAAACACTGGCATTAATCGTTTTACCATATAAAGCCTCTGTAAGGCTTTGACTAAGCGTAACCGTGTCATTTTGGTACGTTAACGCCGTTTTCAAATGATCTAAACCTTGAGATAAGGAAGGATTTTTAGCCATTACAGCATTCACCGCATACCACGTATCAGAAATGAGTTCACCTTCTAGGGCTGATTTTAACGCTTCGAATAAATGCACTTTCGTTTGGTGAGGATGCGCAATAAGCGACAACGTATTACGTTCATGTTCTCGGGCAACTGAGGTCACTTTCAGATGTTGGAATAATTGAATAATATCATTTAAAAATGGGCTTTTTTCCTTTTCACTCCCACTGCTATCCATAAGACTGTAACTGAGTGTAAGTGCATGTGTGGCACGCGTCATAGCATGATAACATACAAACGCCTCATCCATTTGTAAAATATCTGCTGTTGGGCTCAATTGCACGTGCGTCACTGACTCGAATTGCTTTTTTTCATCATCGGATATTAAACTTTTACTGGATAAAGCTTGTGGCATCACCCCATCGTTCATCCCAACCATATAAACATGTTTTTTGTTATCCACTTTTGCTAAATCCATCGAACCAATCGTGATTTGATCAAGCGTTTGAGGAATCATCGAAAATTCCAACTCATTAAGCCCCACATCTAAAATTTCCAAAAACCGAGATAATGCCATGGGCTCAGATTCAAAAACCGTTACCACATCATCTAATACGCGACTAAACCCATTCCAAATTTGGTCTATTTCTTCTGCTTCCGTATGTTTGCCCATTTCATCGAGAATATCGCGTTCAGTCATTAATTGATGTGGCAACTCGAATTTTTCCATCACTTCATAAAATGCTGTGGCGTAGTCTCGCGCATGCTTTCCTTCTTTTAAACGTGTTTCAAAAGTAAGTAATTTATCAAAAACATGATCTTTTAAAGTTATGACACGCTCGAATAACGCTCGCGTGTCATCGGTTAGTGTTTTATGTTTAATCCCCATTTTTTCAAATTGTTCCACTGTAAAATATTTAGGGTCTATCCAACGTTTACCATAAATCCCACGCTCTAATGCATAATTTTCTAGAATATCAATACGATGTAAACTATCTGAATACTGTTGTGTTAGTACATTTGTTTTTAATAATCTCATTAAAGGTTCAAATTGCCATGTGGTTTGAATCACTTCAATCAACGCACGTAACATTTCCATAATTGCGTGATGCGTCATCGATTTTTTTACATCAATATGATACGGGATATCATATTGCGGTAAGATTGCATCTAATAAATATGGATAATTAGAATCTCTATATAAAATTGCGATATCTTTATATCGATAGCCTTCCTCACGCACATCTTTTAAAATTCGGCGTGCGATTTCATTGACTTCATCGCGTGTAGTCGGTGACTCTAAAATATTAATATGCGCGATATCTGTTGTTGATATGGTAGGCATTAACGCGTCAAAATTCTTTTCAATATGTTGCAATGCCTTATTTTGAAAACGGTATGTTTGATTAAAATACGTACGTTGTAACGTCATATTAGACGCTTTCGCAATCTCCTCAATGTGTTGTAAGGATTCGGACGGTTTACGGAACATACTAAAGGCGTCAGTATCCCCATTTGTAGTTAAACTTATGGTCACTGATTGTGTATGTTTCACAAGCGCTTTAATAATTTGGTATTCTTGTGTAGAAAAGTTGTGAAAACCGTCTATATAAATCTCAGCATCCGCTAACCACTTTGAATGCGGAATTAACTGTATAAATCGATTCAGTTGCGCTTCTGGAGTTAAAAAAGTTTGGGATAATCGTTCATTCAGTTGATGATAAACTAGCGCAATGTCATGTAACTTATCTTGCGTTCGACGGTCAAACATAGCATCCTTTGAAGCCTTTTCAACCATTTCTGCAGTCACATTATACTTTTCAAAATCTTGAATTTGTTCTCTAATTTTCGTACTAAAACCTAAATATGAGGTTTGCGCATGATACAACTTAAGATTTTCTTTTTGACTTTGTAAAATATCATACAACATCATTTCAATCGCACTTGTAGATAGTCGTTGTTCATGGACACCACCTAATTCTTGAAATACACGATGACTTAACCTTTCAAAATGTAATACTTCTGCACGAATACTCCCTTTTAATGCTTGATCATTTATAAAAGCTTGCTCGTATAAATACGTCCCTTGCATCGGCGTAATTAACACGATAGGACTACCAAGTGGTTGCGTTTGTAATTTAGATTTAATTTCTTTTAAAATCGCTTTACTTTTCCCAGTTCCAGCACGTCCTAAAAAAGCACGAAACATGACCTCACCCCTTTAATTACGTTTACATTTACGCTTATTATAGCATTCTCATTTCAAATTACTCTACCGCATTCAATCGTTTTCACCACAAAAAAAGAGTAGGATGAGACAACATCATATTGTCTATCCTACCCTCATACATTTAAGATGCATTAATTTTTTGTATTATCTGGATTAAAGTTCACTTTAAATTCATTAAATGGCCAAAATCTTAATGACACTTTTCCAACGATTTGTTTTTTATCAATTAAACCGAACGCACGACTGTCCTTACTAACTTCACGGTTGTCACCTAACACAAGATATTTATCTGCAGGGATTTTGTATTGTCCTCCACTATTAGGTAAATCAGATGATTTAAATGAACCTGTAATTTCTTCATAATTTTTATGCTTCATATTGTAATCTAAATAAGGTTCTGCTGTTTTCTTGCCATTAACATATAACACATCATGCTTATATTCAATATGATCTCCAGGTACACCAATGATGCGCTTTACATAATCACTATTTTCATCGGCGTGAAAGACAATTACATTGCCACGGTCCAAATGACCAAATGTTTTTCCGAGTTTATTTACAATCACACGTTCCCCATCTTTTAACGTCGGATCCATAGAATCCCCTTTAACATTATAAGGTTTTATCACAAAGGCGTATAACAAGCCTACGATTAATAATGCTAAACCTATGGACACCAACCATTCCATCGTTTCTTTTCTCAATCCTGACACCTCTACTCTTCTAAATTTAAAGTTATTTTCTCAAAAGGGTAATAACGAAGTAAAATCGTACCTATTATATCATTTTTACGCACAGTTCCAAATGGTTCACTATGTTGCGCTTTGGAATTTTGAGTCATCACGACATAATGTTCTGGCGGAATAATATCACTTTCTTGTTGTGATAACATTCGAGATGCCCATGTACCAATGTGTAAGCCTTCGATGTGCGTATCCTTTACAAGTTGATTATCAATATATAATTCATTATTTTCAATCGAAATGGATTGTCCCGGCTTGCCAATCACGCGCCCTATTTTTAATTGATTCTGCTGCCGATAAACAATAAAATCTTTATAATCAATTGTATTTAGGCGTGGCGAAAGCTGATTAATTAAAAATCGATCACCTTGTTGTATGATAGGTGTCCATTGATGATTCGTCACTTTAAACGGTACGATGATAAAAAGAATCATAATGAATAAAATAATACACGCACAGAATGCGGATATGATATACTTTATACCTTTTTTCAACTGGTGCACCTCTCTAAAATTTAAGTTTATTTATTATACTGTACTCTCTTCATGTTGTAATCCAACTTAAGAACGAGATGCAATCAATGTAGATGATAAAAAACAGGCGGTTCGTCTACGTAGATAACGTAAACGTACCCCCTGTATTTTGTACATTTATGAATCCATTTTTATAAACGTGCTTCGAGTTCTTTCTTTTTATCTTCGAATCCAGGTTTTCCTAATAAAGCAAACATATTTTGTTTATATGCTTCTACGCCTGGTTGATTGAATGGATTTACACCTAATTGATAACCACTCATTGCTACCGCTTTTTCAAAGAAGTAAACAAGATAACCATACGTAAACGCATCTAATTGTGGCACTTTAACAACTAAGTTTGGCACACCGCCGTCTGTATGCGCGAGTAACGTTCCTTCAAATGCTTTCGTATTTACATCATCAACTGTTTTACCAGCTAAGTAATTGAGGCCATCTAAATCATCTTCATCTTTTTCGATTGTAATACTATGTTTAGGTGACTCAACTTTTAAAACAGTTTCAAATAAGAAACGGCGACCTTCTTGAACATACTGACCTAAAGAATGTAAATCAGTCGTAAAATTCGCACTTGATGGATAAATACCTTTCAAATCCTTACCTTCGGATTCGCCAAATAATTGTTTCCACCATTCATTAAAGTATTGGAGAGATGGTTCATAGTTAATAAGCATCTCTGTTGTATACCCTTTGCTATATAAAATATTACGAATCGTTGCATATTGATACGCAATGTTCTTCGTTACATCGTCAGAACTTAATTCTTCACGAGCTGAAGCTGCACCAGACATCATGGCTTCAATGTCAATGCCTGCTACCGCAATTGGTAAAAGACCTACAGCAGTTAATACAGAGAAGCGACCGCCCACATCATCAGGCACAATAAAAGATTCATACCCTTCATTTGTAGCGAGTTGCTTTAAAGCACCTTTTTCTTTATCTGTCGTAGCAAAAATACGCTTCACTGCTTCTGCTTTACCATATTTATCTTCTAATAATTTTTTAAATAGACGGAATGCTACAGCAGGTTCTGTAGTTGTACCTGATTTAGAAATGACATTCACTGAGAAATCTTTGCCTTCTAAATAATCAATCAGTTCTTGTGTATATGTTGATGATAAATGATGTCCTGCAAAGATAATTTCAGGCGTATCTTTATCTTTTTTAAATGCTGGTGTTAACATTTCAATTGCTGAACGCGCACCTAAATACGATCCACCAATTCCAATGACAACCAATACGTCAGAATTTGATTTTATTTGTTCCGCTGATTTTTGAATACGAGCAAATTCCGCTTTATCATAATCAACTGGTAAATCGACCCAACCTAAAAAGTCGCTACCTGCTCCAGTGCCCTCGTGAATCGTACGGTGTACGCTTTTAACAAGGTCAGCTTGTTGATCGATTTCGTGTTGCTCAAAGAATGATAACGCTTTTTGATAATCTAATTGAATATGTGTCATGCATTGCGCCTCCTATAATATATAACTATCGTTATTTTACTAGGATTTTCATACATTTTCAATTTTCAAACATTGTTTAAGTTGTCGATTCAGTGACTTTTTTAATGTATATTTATTTACATACTTGCATAATAAATCATTTGTGGTATAGTAAGTGCTATACAATTTATCGAAACACCTAGGGGGAATAGGAAATGAATAAACAAAAAGTAGTATTAGCATATTCTGGTGGATTGGATACAAGTGTAGCTGTTCAATGGCTTATCGACCAAGGCTATGACGTTGTAGCATGTTGTTTAGACGTTGGTGAAGGTAAAGATTTAGATGTCGTTTACCAAAAAGCGTTAGATATGGGTGCTATCGAGTCTCATGTTATTGATGCAACAAAAGAATTTAGTGAAGATTACGTTGGTTATGCAATCAAAGGAAACTTAATGTATGAACAAACATATCCATTAGTATCTGCACTATCACGTCCATTGATTTCTAAAAAGTTAGTAGAAATCGCGCATGCGACAAACGCAGACGCGATTGCGCACGGATGTACTGGAAAAGGTAACGATCAAGTACGTTTTGAAGTCGCTATTAAAGCATTGGATCCAAACCTTAAAGTCATCGCACCTGTTAGAGAATGGGGATGGAGTCGTGAAGAAGAAATCGATTATGCAAAAAAACATAATATTCCTGTACCAATTGGCAAAGAATCACCTTATTCTATTGACCAAAACTTATGGGGCCGTAGTAATGAATGTGGTGTTTTAGAAGATCCATTTGTCGCACCGCCTAAAGATGCATTTGATTTAACAAATGAATTAGAAGATACTCCAGATACGCCTGAAGAAATATTAATTACATTTAATAAAGGTATCCCTACTCATATAGATGGAAAAGCTTATGCACTAGATGATCTCATTTTACATTTAAATGAAGTTGCAGGTAAGCATGGCATTGGTCGTATCGATCACATTGAAAATAGACTTGTCGGTATCAAATCACGTGAAGTTTATGAAACACCGGGTGCAGAAGTCATTTTAACTGCACATAAAGCGTTAGAATCCATTACATTAACAAAAGACGTAGCACATTTTAAACCAATTATTGAAAAACAATTCGCTGAGCAAGTCTATAATGGTTTATGGTTCTCACCTTTAACAGATGCATTGAAAGTATTTGTAGATCAAACGCAACAAAATGTCACGGGTGAGGTACGTGTGAAATTATTTAAAGGACACGCTATCGCTAATGGAAGAAAATCTGATTACACGTTATACAATGAGCAACTCGCAACGTATACGAAAGAAGATGCGTTCAATCAATCATCTGCTGTTGGCTTTATTGATATTTATGGTTTACCTACACAAGTCAACGCAATGCAAAATGGAGGTTATCAAAATGACTAAAAAAGCTTGGGGCGGTCGTTTTGAAGAAAAACCTGAAGCGTGGGTCGATGCATTTAATGCATCGATTCATTTTGATAAAACATTAATTGATGAAGATATTCAGGGAAGTATTGCACATGCTACGATGCTCTACCATCAAAATGTACTGACACAAAAAGAAAGTGAAGCAATCATTACTGGTTTAAAAGCCATTCAAAAAGATTATCATGATGGCAATATTGAATTTCAAACTTCATTAGAAGACATCCATCTCAATATTGAACATGAACTCATTCAACGTATCGGTGCCGTTGGTGGCAAATTGCATACCGGAAGAAGCCGAAACGATCAAGTTGCCACTGACATGCATCTGTATACTAAAAAAGAAGTAAAACAAATCATTGAAGCGATCGAATTGTTTCAAAAAACTATTGTTAACTTAGCAGATGAACATATCGAAACCATCATGCCTGGTTACACGCATTTACAGCGCGCGCAACCGATATCTTTTGCGCATCATATAATGACGTATTTTTGGATGTTAGAGCGTGATAAAGGACGTTTCAAAGATGCTTTAAAACGTATTGACATTTCACCTTTAGGGGCAGCAGCTTTGAGTGGTACAACCTACCCTATTGATCGTCACGAAACGCAACAACTTTTAGGTTTTGCGTCGATTTATGAAAACAGTTTAGATGCTGTAAGCGATAGAGATTATGTTGTTGAGACGCTGCATGCGATCAGTTTGACTATGGTACATCTATCTCGTTTTGCGGAAGAAATTATCTTTTGGTCATCTGAAGAAGCAAAATTTGTTACACTATCAGATGCATTTTCAACAGGCTCATCGATTATGCCTCAAAAGAAAAATCCTGATATGGCTGAATTAATACGTGGTAAAGTGGGACGAACTACAGGTCATTTAATGAGCTTGCTTATGACTTTAAAAGGTTTACCGCTAGCATATAACAAAGATATGCAGGAAGATAAAGAGGGGCTATTTGATGCAATACACACCCTTAAAGGCTCTTTACGTATCTTCGACGGAATGGTAGGAAGTATGACAGTGAATACCGAACGCTTATCACAAACGGTTAAGTCTGACTTCTCCAACGCCACTGAACTCGCAGATTATCTTGTTGTAAAAGGCATCCCATTTAGAGAAGCTCATGAAATCGTAGGTAAAATTGTATTATGGTCCATTCAAAATGAGATGTTTTTATTAGATGTGCCACTTGACGTCTATAAACAACATCATAACGCAATTGATGAAGATATTTATACGTATTTACAACCCGCTGAAGCGGTAAAACGTAGAAAAAGTTATGGTTCTACAGGTCAAGATGCCGTGAAACATCAAATTTCTGTAGCAAAAACTTTGATTTAATATCAATACTATTAAAGTTCCGTTAATGTTAACGGAGCTTTTTTAATTTATTTTTAAGACTTATAATTATTGTTAAATCCTATTGTATTTATATATTATGTACTATAATTTAAAGAGGTACTATCATAAATATTAAGGAGGATTTATCATGAAGCATTATTCCAAAATAATTATCTCTTCAAGTTTAGTCGTAACTTTAATGATTGGAGGCATCGCAATACCTTCTCAAGCTGATGCGGGTTCTTCACAAAGTGCTGCAAATCATAATCAAGCTACTCCTTTATCTCCAAGTGTACATAACGTCTTAAACAAAAAATATGTCACAATTGGTCACCGTGGTGCCAGTGGTTATGCACCAGAACATACCATCCCTTCATATGATAAAAGTATCAATGAAATGGGTTCTGACTTTTTAGAAATCGATTTACAAATGACTAAAGATGGGCACCTCGTTGCCATGCATGATGAAACCGTCGATCGTACGACGAATGGTACAGGTCGTGTTGATCAATTAACGCTTGCTCAATTGAAACAGTTAGACGCAGGCAGTTGGTTTAATCAAGCTCATCCTAAATATAAAAACCCAAAATATGTTGGTCAAAAAGTACTGACACTTGATGATATTTTCAAACGCTACGCTCACCGTACGAACTTCTATATTGAAACAAAATCCCCTGAAGTCTATCCAGGAATGGAAAAAAAACTACTACAAACTATGCATAAATATGGTTTAGATAAGAAAAACTTACTCTCTAATGGTAAAGTTGTCATTCAATCTTTTTCGCAAGCGAGTTTACAAAAAACACATCAACTTAACCCTAACATTCCACTTATTCAACTGACCGATGTAGGTCAATTAACAACTATGACTAAAAAAGATCTACAATCGGTAAAACGATATGCTGTCGGCATTGGTCCAGACTACCATGACTTAAATGCGCAAAACACGAAACATTTAAGAGATTTAGGTTTCTATATTCACCCATATACAGTCAATACGGTACCTGACATGAAACGCTTAAATCAATATGGCGTAACAGGCGTATTTACTAACTATCCTGATTTATATAGTAACCTTATTAAACATTAATATTATAATGTTTTCACAAGCAACTTCATTTTTAGTATATGCTTCCACAAATGTCTGCTTAAAAAGCGACTTAATGACAAAAAAACCGCAAAGTGGTTCTCTCCACTTTGCGGTTTTCGCATGTATTATGCCCAACCACGATAACGTGCTGCTTCTGCAGTACGCTTAATTCCAACGATATATGCTGCTAAACGCATATCGATTTTACGATTTTGCGATAAGTTATAGATTGTATCAAATGCAGTGATTAATTTTTCTCGAAGTTTTTCGTTCACTTCTTCTTCTGTCCAGTAGTAACCCGTATTATTTTGTACCCATTCAAAATAAGATACCGTTACGCCACCCGCACTTGCTAATACGTCTGGCACAAGTAATACACCACGGTCAGTTAAAATTTTAGTAGCTTCTGGTGTCGTAGGACCGTTAGCCGCTTCAACAACAATCTCGGCTTTTATGTCATGTGCATTATCTGCAGTGATTTGATTTGAAATCGCAGCTGGTACTAAGATGTCACAATCAAGTTCAAATAATTCTTTATTTGAGATGGTATCTTCGAATAAGTTTGTCACAGTGCCAAAACTATCACGGCGATCCAGTAAGTAATCAATGTCTAAACCATCTGGATCGTGTAGAGCACCATAAGCATCTGAAATCCCTACAATTTTAGCCCCTTGATCGTATAGGAATTTAGCCAAGAAACTACCTGCATTACCGAAGCCTTGAATTACGATACGTGAATCTTTAATCATTTTACCACGGCGTTTTGCTGCTTCTTCAATTGCAATCACCACACCTAAAGCTGTAGAACGATCGCGTCCTTGTGAACCACCAAGTACAATTGGCTTGCCTGTAATAAATCCCGGAGAATTAAATTCATCCATTTGACTGTATTCATCCATCATCCATGCCATAATTTGTGAGTTAGTGAATACATCTGGTGCAGGGATATCTTTCGTAGGTCCTACGATTTGTGAAATTGCACGTACATACCCTCTTGAAAGACGTTCAACTTCATGAATACTCATTTGACGTGGGTCACAAACAATACCGCCTTTACCTCCACCATAAGGTAAATTTACGATTCCGCATTTCAAAGTCATCCACATCGACAATGCTTTTACTTCTTCTTCATCAACATCTGGATGGAAACGCACCCCACCTTTAGTAGGGCCAACTGCATCATTATGTTGCGCGCGGTAACCTGTAAATGTTTTTACCGTGCCATCATCCATTTTTACCGGAATACGAACTGTTAAAAATCTCAAAGGTTCTTTAATCAACTCATACATACCATCGTCAAACCCCAATTTATGCATTGCTTCTTTAATGATACCTTGAGTTGACGTCACTAGATTGTTTTTTTCAGCCATGATCCATTTCGCCTCTTTTTCCTACTTTGTTTTCGCTTACATAAGTCATTGTAACATAAGCAATACTTTTTTAAAGCCTTTTAGGTCTAGCATAAAAGTATAAAAAATAGTTATTATATCAATGGATTTTTTAAAAAAAGTCCATTATGCAAACACATGTTATTTAGATTCTGCAAATACTTTCTTTACTTTATCAATGGCATAATCAAGCTCTTCTTTAGTAATGACTAAAGGTGGTGCGAAACGAATCACGGTATCATGTGTTTCTTTACATAAAATACCTTCTTCTTTTAAACGTTCGCAATATGGACGCGCACTTTCATTTAATTCAACACCAATAAATAAGCCACGACCACGTACTTCTTTAATTGATGGATGATCAATTTCTAATAATGCATTTTTAAAATAGTCTCCGAGTTCTTGTGAACGTCCAGGTAAATCTTCATCCACAATAACATCTAAAGCAGCAATTGAAGCTGCACATGCTAATGGATTACCACCAAATGTTGAACCGTGTGAACCTGGCGTAAAGACATCTAATACTTCTTTATCAGCAAGCACAACAGAAATAGGAAATACCCCGCCGCCTAACGCTTTTCCTAGAATGTAAATATCAGGTTTTACTTCGTCCCAGTCTGTCGCAAATAATTTACCAGTACGACCCAAACCAGCTTGAATTTCATCAGCGATAAATAAAACATTATGTTCGTCACATAATTCGCGAACTTGTTTTAAATAACCTTTAGGTGGAATATTTATCCCAGCCTCACCTTGAATAGGTTCAATTAAAACGGCAGCCGTATTTTCATTAATGACCTCTTTTAATTGCTCAATATTTCCAAATTCAACATTCGTAAATCCTTCTAATAACGGACCATAACCACGTTGATATTCTTTTTCGGAAGATAATGACACTGGTGCCATTGTGCGCCCATGGAAGTTCCCAACCATTGCTATAATTTCAGCATCGTTCGGTTTAATACCCTTAACATCATACGCCCAACGACGTGCAGCTTTTAATGCCGTTTCTACCGCTTCTGCGCCCGTGTTCATTGGTAATGCCTTTTCTTTACCTGAAAGCTTACAAATTTTTTCATACCATTCGCCTAAGTTTGCACTGTGGAATGCACGAGACACAAGCGTTACTTTATCCGCTTGGTCTTTAAGTGCTTGAATAATTTTTGGATGACGGTGACCTTGGTTCACTGCAGAATAAGCAGCGAGCATATCCATATATTTATTACCTTCTGGATCTTTTACCCATACACCTTCAGCTTCAGAGATGACGATTGGAAGAGGTAAATAGTTATGCGCACCGTAATGATTTGTAAGTTCAATAATTTGCTCTGATTGATTTGTCACTTTAAACGCCCCTTTTTTAATTAATAAAAGGGTAAACCAACCTATTTAACGAAACAAAACACCCATTTCACTGTTTTGATCGAATATATGATGGCTTACCCTACCTTAAAAACATAAAGTATTACATCGCCAAATGGTTATCAACAAACGCTATCGTCTATATAACGTAATTGTACCTTAAGCACACATTGAGACTTTATGCGTATCGTATTCAATTCTATCTCTTTATAAGTGTTCAGAAACTGTACGACCTTGCATGTGAAGCACTAAATAATCCGGTCCACCTGCTTTAGAATCTGTACCTGACATTTTGAAGCCACCAAATGGTTGGTAACCAACAACGGCACCTGTACATCCACGGTTAAAGTATAAATTACCTACCATGAAGTCACGTCGCGCTTGTTCTAACTTCATACGGTTATTAGAGATCACTGCACCTGTTAAACCATATTCAGTATCATTTGCGACATCAATCGCTTCATCAAAATCTTTAACTTTAGTAAATCCAACGACAGGTCCAAAAATTTCTTCTTGCATAATTCGAGAATTCGGATCTAAATCTGCGATGACAGTTGGATGAACAAAGTTACCTTTTTCTTCATCCGTATTTCCACCCGTAACGATTCTGCCTTCTTCTTTACCGATTTCAATGTATTTTTTGATTTTATCTAAAGATTTCTGATCGATTACAGGCCCAACATACGTATCTGGATCTGCCGCATTACCAACTTTAATTTTTTCAGTTTCAGCCTTAACACGTTCTAATAACTCATCATATATATCTTGATGCGCTATAACACGTGAACATGCTGAACATTTTTGGCCAGAAAAACCAAATGCGGAATAAACAATTGCATCTGTTGCAACTTGTAAATCTGCTTCGTTGTCAACAATAATTGCGTCCTTACCACCCATTTCAGCAATCACGCGTTTAATATGATTTTGACCTTCTTGGATGACAGCTGCTTTTTGGATAATTTCTTTACCTACATTTTTCGAACCTGTAAATGAAATGAGGCCTACATCTTTATTTTCAATTAAGAAGTCCCCGATTTCACTTGATGATCCTGGAATCCAGTTCACAACACCTTTAGGTAGACCAGCTTCTTCTAAAACTTCCATAAATTTATAAGAAATAATAGGTGTGTTTGAAGATGGCTTTAATAACACCGTATTACCAGTTACAACTGGCGCCGCTGTTGTACCAGCCATAATCGCATATGCGAAGTTCCATGGTGAAATTACAACACTTACACCTACTGGTAAATAATCAAATTGATTGTATTCGCCTGGACGGCTATTTACTTTCTTCCCATCTTTTAATTCAAGCATTTGTCGTCCATAATATTCCATGAAATCGATAGCTTCAGCAGTATCAGCATCTGCTTCCTTCCAAGGTTTTCCACCTTCTTTAGATAACAATGCTGAAAATTCATGCTTACGTTTACGCGTTATTTCAGCAGCACGGAATAAAATATTTGCACGTACTTTAGGATCTACTTTTCTCCATGATTTAAATGCCTCTTTTGCAGCATCTAACGCCTTTTGTGCATGTTCTTTTGAAGCTTTTGAAACGTAACCAATCGTTTCTTCACGGTTAGATGGGTTATACACACGAGTTTTATCGTCCGTATATACACGTTCTCCACCAATAATTAAAGGATACTCTTGACCTAATTCGCTTTCTACTTTTTCTAAAGCGCGGAAATAAGCCTCGCGATTTTCCTCTTTTGTAAAATCTGTAAATGGTTCGTGTTTATATGGAATCATTTATAAATCCTCCCTTGTTTAATTTGAGAAAGCACTTATTATTATCATGACATATCGCAACTAGGATGTAAAAGATTTTTTCAGGCTTTACTGAATTATCACAATTTTTGCGATGTTAAAAATCTTTAACACTCTAAAGCGACTTATCTGCTCGAATTAAAGCGCTTTCATTTACAAGCATTATAGCGTTTAATTACCGCAAATTCAACCACTTTCAAAGTGTAAATTTAGACCATGTATAAAATACAATTGCGGTAAACAGCAACTTTACAATAAAAGTATATTTCCTACCAAACAAATCATTCAATTATTATATGAAAATAAATAAAAATGTTACTTTTAACACAAAATCCTTACTTTATGTAATAAATTAAATGATATGTCAATATAGTTTGTTCTTCATGCGAATAAATCATTTTACATTTTTGAATTAAGCCAAAAAATTAAGTGTATTTATTTTATTTAATCTTTTGAATTTTTATGACCATTTTATTAAATCATATTGATTAACATTTCAATGCTAAAATAAAAAGCGAAGCGGTATACTTTATACCCCTTCGCTTTCTTCATTCGGCTTCGTCTTGCATTCGTCGCTTTGACTGTTTCACCCAATATGGTAGACGTTCTTTTAATGTTTGAAACCCATATGTTTCGGTCTCTTTTATCTCGTCCAATACTGAACGTTTTTCTTTTTTACGTTCATAATTTTTAAAATAATCATTGTCTTTTAAAGACAAATTCAGCTTTCCTGATTCATCAATTGAAATGATTTTAGCTTTTACCGTTTGTCCTTGTGATAAAAGTTTTTTTAAATTATGCACATAATCATCCATAACTTCTGAAATATGAATTAATCCTTCAGTATTGTCAGGGGTTTCAACGAAAGCACCGTAGGGTTGAATACCAGTCACACGTACTTTTATGTGTTGACCAACACGATACTGTTTTTTCAACATGCATAACCCCTTATTAAGTTTGAACTTCAACAGTATCATCATAGCACATATTTTTTCAGAATCATAACTATAAATTGGCAATAAACAACTCTTAAAGATAAAACACGCTATAAATGCATTAGAATACACTGCCATTTTTTATTTTACAACATATACGTAATTCTCAACTATAGATATAATGGTATACTTCTTTTTTAAAAGTATTATCATTAAAGCCTTTCAATGAATTATTGCCTTTGTATTGAATGGCAGAATGACAAATTTGTCATAAATATGATTAAACGTGCACTTACAATTCCATTGCACAGAAAAAGCCTTCAACATTCATCCTTTAAATGAACTTGAAGGCTATATTTAAATGGTTTTGAAAACATCTATTCTTACTATAAACATGGAGATATTACGTATTACATTGTTGCTGAAGATAGATAGCTTCATGTGCTTTTTCTAAACAGACATCATACGGTAACGTCTCTTCAAAAGAAAAACGATATATATTTTGGAACGCATTTGCAATTTCAGACGGATTACCAATCTGATGCACAGCATCCATCATCTCATATACTTCCGCATCTCCTAGCGTCTTATCATCAAAGTGCATAGGATTCCAATCAGATAACAATTGATAGAGTTGAATATTCAAATCGTTATTTGCCACGCATATTCACCTTCTATTTAAATTGATTATGCATTTTTCGCATCTTCAATATCAATGGATTCAATCACAACGTCAAAAGCCGGTTTATCTCCAGGGCCTACTTTAACACTTGCAATATCTTCTAGCGTTTTCTCCCCTTCAACTAATTGACCGAAAACCGTATGTTTTTGATCTAACCACGGTGTACCACCTTTTTCTCGATATGCTTCGGCAATTTCTTTTGGCCATCCACCATCTTGTAATTGATTTAGCATTTGAGCCGGCAATTCTTTCATTTGTACAATGAAAAATTGTGAACCATTTGTACCTGGTCCTGCATTCGCCATAGAAAGAGCGCCATATAAGTTAAATGCTTCCATTGAGAATTCATCTTCAAATGGGCCACCGTAAATACTTTCTCCACCCATTCCCGTACCAGATGGATCGCCACCTTGAATCATGAAATCATTAATTACTCGGTGGAACGTAATACCGTTGTAATAACCTTTTTTCGATAATTCAACAAAGTTTTTAACTGTTTTAGGGGCGATTTCTGGAAATAATTTTAAAGTCATGTCACCCATATTGGTATGCATCACTGCTTTAATCTCATTATCTTGTATTTCTTTCGTAAGTTGCGGATATTTCGTCATTTCTCATTTCTCCATTCATGTTAAACTAAAATATAACCATATCTTAACATATTTAAGAAAGGAAGGAATATTTATGCGCTACCGATTTGCACATAAAAGTGGTGTGTATGGCGTTGAAGTCGTTGAAGAAACACAAGATCAAATATTGGTTAAAGTAATGCAAGTTATCAAGCATCCTAAACAAGGCGACTTGCATTCACCTAATGAAGCTGAAGGCGTCTTTTTCCACGAACGTAAAGCATTGAGTTTGTATGAAAAACGCTATACTACAAAAAGTAAGTTGAAACCAATTGATGTAGACCCCTTACCTTATGAAGTATCTTTACAGCGTGCTATCACTCAGTTAGAGACTAAACTCAAAACTGAAGACACGTTATATAACCAAAAATCACTGATGTGTTTAAATGAACTCAAAAAAGATTATGAACGTCAATACAAAATAAAATTCGATTAATTTTATTCCATTTAAGACGTGTTTCTACTTATTTAAAAGTAGCTGAAAATCAATCCTTATCGCAATGAGGGTTGATTTTCTTCACATTCATAATCATGTATAATAAAAGTAATGCAGTTTTATGAAGGAGGACAATTTATGAGTTGGTTACATATTGCGGTGATTTTGCCGTTGATATTCGCACTTCTCATACCTGTTTTGTACCGCTTTTATAAGCGTGTGCATTTAGGATGGTTTGTGTTACCGATTCCAGTTGTGTTGTTCGTATACTTTTTAACGTATCTTCAACCTACAATGTCCGGTCATTACGAAAAAGCATCTGCTACATGGATGCCACAAATCGGAATGAATTTTGACATATATGTAGACGGTCTCGGCTTATTATTTAGTTTATTAATTACCGGTATAGGGAGCCTTGTTGTACTTTATTCTATTAGTTACTTAAGCCGTTCTGAACAGCTCGGTAATTTCTATTGCTATTTATTGATGTTTATGAGTGCCATGTTAGGTGTTGTACTCTCAGATAATTTATTAATTTTATATTTATTTTGGGAACTCACATCATTCTCAAGTTTCTTACTCATCTCATTTTGGCGCCATAAAGAAAAATCATTGTATGGTGCAATGAAATCTATGATTATCACTGTTTTTGGTGGTTTGTCATTATTAGGTGGATTTATTCTACTATATATTGCCTCTGGTACATGGAGCATTCGTGAATTAATCAATCAACTTGATCACGTTCAAGCATCTCCATTTTTCCTTTTAGCAATGGTATTTATCATTATTGGTGCAATGACAAAGTCGGCACAATTTCCATTTTACATATGGTTGCCTGATGCAATGGAAGCACCAACACCAGTAAGTGCTTATTTACACTCAGCAACAATGGTAAAAGCTGGAATTTATTTAATTGCGCGTTTAACACCTCTTTTTGCAGTGTCTCAAGGATGGATTTGGACTGTAACATTATTTGGACTTGTCACTCTCTTTTGGGGTTCTTTAAATGCAACAAAACAGCAGGATTTAAAGGGGATTTTGGCCTTTTCTACTGTATCTCAACTGGGAATGATTATGTCGATGCTCGGTATTGGTGCAGTAAGTTACCACTTTAACGGCGGTGAAAATTTATTCTATGTTGCTGCATATAGTGCTGCAATATTTCACTTAATCAACCACGCGACGTTTAAAGGTGCGCTATTTATGATTACGGGTGCAGTTGACCACGCGACAGGAACACGTGATATAAAGAAACTTGGTGGCTTAATGACGATTATGCCAATTTCATTTACACTTACAATCATTACGTCATTAAGTATGGCGGGCGTACCTCCATTCAATGGCTTCTTATCTAAAGAACAATTTTTAGAAGCAATGATAGAAGTGACGAATGCCAACCTTTTCAGTTTAAACACTATAGGGATTTTGTTGCCAATTGTTGCAGTGGTTGGTAGTATCTTCACTTTTGTTTATTCATTTAAATTTATTACGGAAATCTTTTTAGGTAAATATCAACCTGAAGTGTTGCCACACAAAGCACATGAAGCATCAATATTAATGAATATTTCACCTATTATTTTATCTACATTAGTGATTGCGATTGGGCTGTTCCCAAGTTTGGTTTCCGCACCTTTAGTGGAACCAGCAGTAAAATCGATTGCTAATATTGATAACATTACAGCTGAATTTCATTTGTGGCACGGATTTACACCTGCATTTATGGCAACACTTATCATATATATTGCCGGTGGCTTATTGATATTAACACACAAGAAATGGGTTCCATTTATTAAAGGATTACCGACATTTCTAACCTTAAATTATTGGTACGATCAAACTGGACGCTATTCACCTTTTTATGCAACACAATTGACACGTACGTATATGACAGGCTTTAGTCGAAATAATATCGTTATTATCTTCACAACGTTAATTATCATCACGGCAGTGACACTCATCTCAGTGCCTTTTACGTTCGACTTTAAACACGTCTCACCGATTCGACCTTATGAATTTATTTCTGTGATTACGATAATCATCGCAGCTGTCATGATTATTTTTGCACGTTCACGCTTATTCAGTATTATCATGCTTAGTGCAGTTGGTTATTCAATGGCGATCTTTTTCATATTCTTTAATGCACCTGACCTTGCATTAACTCAATTTGTAGTAGAAACGATTTCCACCGCACTATTTTTACTATGTTTTTATCATTTACCAAATATGAGTCGCTATAATGAAACGCCTAAATTTAAAATCGTCAATGTTGTGATTTCAATCAGTGTTGGTTTAATCGTTACGATTTTAGGATTAATCGCATACGGTAATCGCCATTTCGTTTCTATTAGTGAATTTTATAAAAAACATGTATACGATCTTGCAGAAGGCAAAAACATGGTCAACGTTATTTTAGTCGACTTCCGTGGAACAGATACATTATTTGAATCAGCCGTACTCGGTATTGCAGGTATGGCGATTTATACACTGATTAAATTACGTGCGAAACATAAAAATGGTTATGAAAGGGTTGAGAACATTGAACAGACAGAAAAATGATTTAATCTCACAATACTCTGCACTGATCATCTTTTTCTTAATTATGATGTTCGGTTTCTCACTCTTTTTAGCCGGACACTATACACCTGGTGGCGGCTTCATTGGTGGGCTACTCGTTTCAAGTGCACTTGTCATTATTGCAGTAGCATTTGATGTAAAAACGATGCGAAAAGTATTTCCATGGGATTTTAAAAAGCTAATTGCGCTCGGTTTAGCATTTTGTGTTTTTTCACCAATGTTAAGTTGGACTTACGGTAAAAACTTTTTCACACATACATCAATAGATATACCTTTACCATTATTAGCACCGATGCATGTGCACACCGCAGTATTATTTGACACTGGCGTTTTATTCGTCGTAGTTGGTACAGTATTAACAATTATTTTAACGATTGGAGAGAATGAGTAATGGAAATTGTCTTAATAGTCATTTGTGGGTTGCTTACGTCCATCGGCGTGTACCTCATTCTTTCTAAAAGTTTAATAAGAATTATTATAGGTACCGCACTTTTATCTCATGCAGCAAACTTATTTTTATTAACTATGGGCGGTTTAAAAACTGGGAACGTTCCTATTTTCGAAAAGAATGTTTCTAATTATGTAGACCCTATTCCGCAAGCTTTAATTTTAACGGCCATTGTTATTTCATTTGCAGTCACTGCCTTTTTCTTAGTACTGGCATTTAGAAGTTATAAAGAATTAGGTACAGACAACGTAGAACGTATGAAGGGAGTACCACAAGATGATGATGAATGAAAATTTAATTGTAATGCTTGTGGCTATTCCAGTTATAACTACAATTTTGTTAATATTTAGTGGTTTACGTCCGTTTATTAAACGGTATATTGCACTAACCGGAACACTCATTACATTAGGATTTGCAATTTGGAATTTAATCAATGTATGGCTAGCTGGTCACCCTATCGTACTCGAATTAGGATCGTGGAAAGCGCCATATAGTATTGTTTTTGTATTAGATTTATTTAGTGCATTGCTTGTTACAACAAGTACACTAATCACAGTACTCATCATACTGTTTTCTTATCAGTCAATCGGGTTACATCGTGAAACTTATTACTACTACTTTACAGTGATGTTTATGCTTGCAGGCATTAATGGAGCATTTATTACCGGTGATATCTTTAACTTGTTCGTATTTTTTGAAGTCTTCTTAATGGCCTCTTATGGTTTGATGGTCATCGGCGGAACAAAAATACAATTACAAGAAAGTGTCAAATATTTATTAGTGAATGTCGTTTCTTCAGCATTCTTCGTTATAGGTGTGGGGATTCTTTATTCTGTAGTGGGCACGTTGAACATGGCTGATATAAGCGTAAAACTGGGCAAGGTTTCTCATGAGCACCCTGGTTTAATCAGCATCGTATTTATACTTTTTATATTTGTATTTGCAACTAAAGCCGGAACTTTCCCTATGTATGTATGGCTTCCAGGTGCGTATTATGCACCGCCTTTCGCTATCATTGCATTTTTCGGTGCGTTACTTACAAAAGTTGGCGTCTATGCAATTGCTCGTACGATGAGTTTATTTTTCCAAGATACATTATCTATTTCTCACTACACGATACTTACTCTAGCGCTGCTCACCATCATTTTTGGTTCTGTAGGTGCTATAGCATATAGAGACACTAAACGTATCATTCTTTATAACATTATGATTGCTGTCGGTGTGATTTTAGTAGGTGTAGCAATGATGAATGAAACAGGCATCGTCGGTGCTATTTATTACACATTGCATGATATGTTAGTAAAAGCTGCTTTATTCTTCCTCATTGGGATTATGTATAAAATCACAAAAACGACTGATTTACGTAAGTTTGGTGGATTAATTCATCATTATCCGCTTCTTGGATGGACATTTTTTATCGCCGCGTTAAGTTTAGCAGGTATCCCGCCATTGAGTGGATTTTATGGGAAGTTATACATTGTACAAGCTACTTTCCAAAAAGGGTTTTATGTGAGCGGAATTATCGTTCTGCTTTCAAGTTTAGTCGTGCTCTATTCAGTAATGAATATTTTCCTACGTGGTTTCTTTGGAAAAAGTTATGGCTATGTTTATAACCCTCGCCTTCACCATAGAGGATTGTTAGCAGTAGCTGTACTATCAGTAGTGATTACTGTTATTTTCGGTTTAACTGCCGAACAACTCTATCCGTTTATCTCAGAAGGTGCAAAATCATTCTATCAACCCGAAACATATATTCAAAGCGTATTAGGAGGCGATTAAATGGCAGTTCAAATATTAATTAATATTATCTTAGCTGTATTTTGGTTGTTTTTATCTGGCAGCTATACGATGAATTCATTTGTACTCGGTTTTTTATTCGCCTTATTACTCGTCTATTTAATGCGCCAAATCCTACCTGGCCGATTTTATCTTATAACGATTTATAAAGTCATTAAGCTTGCTTTTATATTTATAATAGAACTAATTAAAGCAAACTTTGATGTATTTAAAGTCATTATTCAACCCCATTTAAAGAATGAATCTGCATTCTTTGTATATGAAACAGATTTAGAACATAAATGGCAAGTCGCGTTATTATCAAACTTGATTACATTGACACCTGGTACTGTAGTTATTGGTGTGAATGACGATATGAAGCGGTTATATATTCATTGTCTTGACTTTTCAACAAAAGAAGAGGAAGTTGCATCGATTAAAAACTCGCTTGAAAAAGCAGTGAAAGAAGTAGGTGAATCCTAATGAGTTATGACATATTTATTATCATTGCCTTAATCATAGTTGTGCTTTCTATATTGGCTATGCTTGTACGTGTCATTTTAGGCCCTACTCTTGCTGATCGCGTAGTTGCCTTGGATGCCATTGGTATTCAATTAATGGCAATAGTAGGTCTATTTTCTATTATTTTAAATACGCCATATATGATTGTAGCCATACTTCTAATTGGTATTCTTGCCTTTTTAGGTACAGCCGTATTTGCAAAGTTTATGGATAAAGGTGAGGTGATTGAACATGACAGAAACCATCGTGACTAGTATCGGTATAGTGCTTGTCATAATCGGCGCATTATTTAGCGCGCTTGCTGCTTTCGGTATTTTGAAATTAGATGATGTATATTCGCGTGCTCATGCTGCCGGTAAAGCCGCTACACTCGGTGCAATGCTCTTACTCACTGGCGTGTTCATTTACTTTATTGGCAAAGAAGGATATGTTAATTTCCAACTTTTAATCGGTATATTCTTTGTTTTTATTACTGGTCCTCTAGCAAGCCATATGATTTTAAAAGCAGCATATAATTTAAAATCACCTGCATCTAAACGCTTAAAACTAGATGAGGTTAAAGAAGATTTAAAAGGCAAAAAGCTATAATAATTCAAAATAATATTTCTATTTAGCGAGGAATCATTCTATTAAATATAGAGGATCTCCTCGCTATTTTTATCCTGATTTTATACGATTCCTCCACCTTCAAATTCTATATTTAACGTAGCCTTTTCGATAAAAACATTAATGATTAAGGGTATTATTTATTATTCTTGAATAATTTTCAAAGTGTGTGTATATTTGTTGGTGTAAAAATATACCAAGAAGGGATTCAAATTATGAAAGGTCGCACTTCAATACTGTACACTCTACTTTTATTATTTTTGTTTACCTCTGGATGTACACAACAACACAAAAGTAGTCAACAACATCAGGTTGACGCATCTATGTACGCAAAACATCAATCAAAAATTAATACAGATTGGACACCTTATAAAGGACAAATTTATCACATTTTCTTTCACCCTGTTATTACTAAACCGAAATTAGCATTTAATAGTAAAAACCCAAGTGCAAAAGGTAATAACGATTGGATGGTGACGACAAAAGAATTTAAAGCCACAATTGAAGAATTACATAAGAACAATTTTATTTTGATAGACCCCCACGACGCTTTTGATTTTGAATCATCGCCTATTAAAAAGAAAACGTTGAAATTACCTAAAAATAAAAAGCCACTTATATTATCTATTGATGACATGAATTATTATGACTATATGCGCGGGAAAGGTTACGATGATCGACTCGTACTTGATGAATCACAACATGTCGTATCTGAAACTAAGGATAAACATGGAAAATTGATTCACTCAAAAAAAGATGATATCGTACCTATTTTAAATGATTTTGTAAAAGATCATCCTGACTTTTCTCTAAACGGTCAAAAAGGGGTCATAGGATTAACGGGATATAGTGGCGTTTTAGGATATCGAACAAATGAAACGGATAATAAAGCGTACGATCAACGTAAAAGAGATGCTATAAAAGTTGTAGAAGCTATGAAACGTGATGGTTGGACCTTTGCTAGTCATTCTTATGGCCATATTAATTTTAAAAAGTCATCTTATAAAGAGATTGTTAACGATACCAAAAAATGGGAAAAAGAAGTCGCACCTATAGTTGGCAAAACAGAGTTATTTATTTTCCCTCATGGTGCACAAGATCGAAATACGCCAGCATATCACTTCTTAATTAAAGAAGGTCATTTTAAATATTTCGCCGGTGTCGGTCCTAATAACTTTACTGACATATCGACAGATAATGTGTACCAAGATAAAGTAGCGATAGATGGACTGAATTTGTATGAATTCAAGTATAAACTCAAACCATTTGTCACACCTGAAAAGGTATATAATAAAGAAGATCGCGCTTATTTTAAAGGAAATAAATCTTACGAAAACTAAATTAAAAACCATCTTTGACTGAGAATATACAGGCAATCCGCCGTGTCATTTCTCTCAAAGATGGTTTTTTTAAGCATTAATTTGTTTAATTGCGATTGTACCTCTCATGACGGTTATGAGCGTCCCTACCTCATTAGTTATTTTAATATCCCATACGTGTGTTGAACGCCCGCGATGCAAAATCGTAGCATTGGCGATTACTTTACCACTTTTTACAGATTTAATATGATTGGCATTCATTTCTAAACCTACGGGTATTTCTTTTGTCACATCCAATAAATGTGCAGATCCCATGGAGCAAGCTGTTTCACCTAAAGCCATCGATGCTCCGCCATGAAGGTAACCAAAAGGTTGTTTAACCTGATCCGTGACAGGCATTTCCATTTTAAGAAACCCATCTCGTTTTTCAATCACTTTCATATTTAATAATTCCACTAAATTTGTCATCTTAATGCCTCCTTGCAATTATTATAATACAAGTGCAGCAACGGTACCCATAATAACAAGTGGAATGTTATAAAATAAAAAGTTCGGGATACACGTATCTCGAATATGATCATGTTGTCCATCTACATTGAGTCCTGCGGTAGGCCCTAATGTAGAATCACTCGCCGGTGACCCAGAATCTCCAAGTGCACTAGCTGTTCCTATTAATGCGATTAAGGCCATAGTACTCATGCCTAACGCTTCGCCAAACGGTATAAATAACGCAGCGATAATTGGAATTGTCGCAAACGAAGAACCAATCCCTAAGGTTACAATAAGTCCAATGAGGTACATAAGTACAATACTTAAAAATAGATTGCCTCCAGAAATTGTCGTCAATCCATTGACTAATTTTTCAATATCTCCTGTTTTATTCATCACACCTGCAAAACCATTCGCAGTTAAAATAACCACGCCAATGTAGGCCATAATTTTAATTCCCTCTACGAATTGATGATCCAAATCTTTCCATTTATATATACCTGATATGAAAAAGATTAAGACCCCTGCCAATGCGCCGAAAATCATTGAATCTGTCAATGTTTGTACTGTGAATGTTGCCAAAATCGCGACGATGACGACAATAATCACATAAGGTCTTAATGTAACTTGAGTATCATCATTTGAGATTTCAATCGTTTTATAGTCTCTAGGTTTCCGATAATAGATTAAGGCTAGTATGAGTCCAATGATATACCCACTCGCAGGTATTAACATCGCTTTCCAGATCATTCCAAATGCTATTGGGTGATTCGCTTTTTCAAACCCTTTTTGAATGATTTCTTGGAAAATGTGACCGAACCCAAAAGGTAATAAAACATAGGGAAAACATAATCCAAACCCAATAATCACACCAATTAAACGACGATCAATTTTTAATTCATTAAATAAACTGAGTAATGGCGGAACAACTATTGGAATAAATGCAATATGCACCGGAATGACATTTTGACTCATTACACTTAACATAAGTAAACTAATTATAATAAATACTTTTACTTTTATACGTGAAACCTTTGTATTTTCTGAACGAATCGCTTCTATAATGCGATTAACAAGATAGTCTGTAATACCGCTATAAGATATTAATGCGGCAAAACCTCCAAGTAACGCGTAGCTCAAGGCCACTTCTGCACCATCTACAATATTTTGCGTAAACGTTGCGATTGTTTTGTCTAAAGGTAAACCGGCAATTAAACCTCCGACCAATGCACTTATAAACAAACTAATGACAACGTTTAATCGGCATAAACATAAAACAATCATAAGTAACACTGCGATTAAAACTGCATTCATTCCAAAATCTCCTTTAGTTCATTATCGTGTTAAAGCGTTATGAAAATCATAACAGTTTCGTTTTTTCGTGTCAACGCATGATTCATCTTCTTTATCAATTTTTCCTAATAATTTGACTCACTCTATGTTCCCCCCAATCTCACCATTTTCCTCATTTCGCATTTAAAACTTATGTCGACCACTAACGTATAACGATGGCATTTAAAAAGCCACCAATATCCCTATAAATATGGACATTGATGGCAATAACCCTCGACGTTTACATCTTCATTTATTAAAATACAGGACGTAATACAAAAACAAATTAACACAATACTTTTAGAAGAAACTGCTAAATACGCTTTAGTTCATGTAAAATTTATGTAAATTATGATAATGCGACATTTTAATGTCCTACTCTCATTTACTGTTACATCCTCAAAATCCTACGTTGGAAATACCATACGTCTGTTTTAAATAATTTACGATTGTTGAAATCATCACGCCTGTAGCACCTTTAGGCCCTTTGAAAGATGCTTTGTTTATTGTAGCTGGTCCCGCAATATCAAAGTGTAAATGAGGTGTTTGTCCACTAAAGTGTGTAATAAATGCTGCTGCAAAAAGCGCTTTACCATCAGCATTTACATGATTAGTTAAATCGGCAACATCTGATTTTTTAATGTTTGCACGCTCTGTTTTCGTAATTGGTAATTCAAATGTTGGTTCATCAAACATTTGCGCATGTTTTAATATATCTTGCAATTGCACTGTGGATACACCTTTATTAAATACAGCTGTTTTATCATCGCCTAATGCTACGATAGCCGCACCAGTTAATGTTGCAAAATCCATAATGAACGAAGGTTGAAATTGATTTGCATAATATGAAGCATCTGCAAGTACAAGACGACCTTCAGCATCTGTATTCGGTACTTCTACTGTTTCGCCACTTAATGCTGTAAAAACATCATCAGGTTTCATTGCGTGGGGCGCAATCATATTTTCAGCTGCTGCAATCACACCGACCACATTGACTTTAAGTTGAAGTGATTGTATCGCATCAATCATGCCAATGACATTCGCAGCCCCACACATGTCATATTTCATTGTAGGCATACCATTTTTAGATTTAATTGAGTAGCCACCTGAATCGTAAGTAATACCTTTTCCTACGAGTGCGATGGTTTGATCCCGTTGATTCGGATTACCATTATATTCCAACGTGATAAGACGTGGCGGATTGCTAGAGCCTTTGCCTACCGCATGAAGTAATCCGAAACCTTCTTGTTGAATCATTGTCCCATCTTTAATGTCTACACGTACAAGTGTGTTTTTAAAATAATCTTCTATTAATGTGGCAAAATATGCGGGTGTTAAAATATTAGGTGGCATATTTCCTAAGTCACGTGCAACATTAATAGCGCGTCCTAATTGACGCCCCTCTTGGATGACCGCTTCAAAACGATTGAAACGCTCTGGTTCAATTTGAATATGTAAACTATATGGCGCACTTTTATCCGATTTGTATGAATCAAACATATATGTCGCCTGTTCTTGTTGCAATCCCATAAGGTTAAATATGGTCTCAGGCTCTATCGATTTAGCCAAAAATGTTGGAAGATAAAGTCGTATCGCCTCTATCGATTGTTTCTGTAAATATTGAAATACATTCCCCCATAATTTTAAATAATCTGTAGTCGTACGTGTTTTTAAATTGCCTAACCCAACAGTCACGACACGACACCACTGATGATTCATGTACAGTGCTGTATCACGTATGACACCCAAATCCGAAGAAATGATGTGTTGTGTTTTTAAAGGAGCTAAAGCCTCGATAAAGGAATGATTTTCTTTAACCTCTTCAGTGTATTGATTTAGATGTTCAGGAATGCCAATAACTAATACCGATAAAGATGTTTGAACTGTCATCCGTATCTCTCCTTTTATTGATATTTATTTTATATATAAAGAAAGGCTGGATCGCGCCTTTCTTTAAGACACTCCCAGCCATTTATAAATTAGACTTAGAATTTACCTTTCTTGTAAGCTAAACCTAATCCGCCAATTTTGAAAATTGCACGTGTATCAATAACACGTTTCATGAAGGCTGCTTTTTTACCAGTAATTTCTCGTCCGTAGACAAGTCCTACACCATCATGTTTACCTAAAGATGCTACTGTACCACGATCTACATACGTGAAGTTTTCAGTAGGTTCACCTTTTAAAATATGCTGAATATTTTTAGCAACATGTTCACCTTGTTGCATCGCAATTTGTGCAGTAGTAGGTAATGGACGATCTTGACCTTCTGGAATAAATGCAGAACAATCACCAATTACAAAAATATCATCGTATCCTTCAATTGTTAAATCTTGTTTCGTAACGATACGGCCACGTTTAACGCCTTCAAATGATTTTTCCATCAATTGACTTCCACGTACACCAGCAGCCCATACAACAGTATTCGCTTCTAAAGTTTGTTCTTCATCATTAACTTTTACCACGAAACCTTTTTCATTAGCCGCTACAATCGGTGTACCCACTTTAAACTCAACGCCACGGCTTTCTAAATAACTTACAGCATGATTCACTAATTCATCAGAGAACATCGGCAACATTTTCGGTGCTGCTTCAACACATGTAATTTTAACCTTACTTTGATCCACGCCGTATTTATTTGAGAGTTCAGGAATACGATCTGTCAATTCCCCTAAAAATTCAACACCTGTAAAACCAGCACCACCAACTAAAATCGCTAAATCGTTATCATCTTTAGTTTTAGATGCTGCATAATTTGCAAATTTATCCTCAATGTGTCGTGCAATTTTACGTGCAGTGTGAACATTTTCAATTTGGAACGCATGTTCTTTCATACCGTTAATGCCGAATGTTTCAGATTCAAATCCTAAACCTACAACTAAAATATCAAAATCGAAAATTCCACGTGTTGTTTCAACCTTTTTAGCGTTACGATCAATTTTAGTAACTTCTGCGCGCACAAATTCAACATGTTCTTTTATGACGCTATCGATTGGATATAAAACATCTTCGTAGCTGACCGTACCAGCTGATGCTTCATGTAGCCAAGTTGATTCATAGTGATAATCATTTTTATTAATTAAAGTGATTTGTGCATCTTCTTCAGATAATTGCTTTTGAAGTTTTGATACAGTTTGTAAACCAGCGTAACCTGCACCCAAAACAAGTACTTTTTTACGATCTGCCATTTCTATTCACCTATTCCTTCATAAATATTAAAAATACTCTTTCTACTGTATACCCTCATAATTTTTTATGTACACAAAATTGTAAAATACAGTTCAGTAATAGTTTATATTTTTTTAACGGTGAATTCAAGTTAATCATATTTATGTTAACACATCGATATCTACAATTCATATGCACATATCAATTGAGATTTTTTGCATCAGAAAACGCTTTCAATAATAACGTAAATAATGGAGCCGCATAGCGTATTAAATAACACAACTACGCGACTCCTCACTCAAATTGAATCATATAAATATTGAAAATATATACGTAACACTTATGATTTCATAAGCAGATTAACAATCTTCTGGCGTACCTGCAACTTTGGCTGTTCTAAATGAGCTTCCACAGCCACACGATGCAATTGCATTAGGGTTATCAATTTGAAAACCGCCACCCATGAGAGACGTTTTGTAATCAATCGTTGTCCCTTTTAGAATCGGTGCATCTTCTTTATCAACTAACACTTTTAAACCGTAAAATTCTAATATTTCATCATTGTCTCCAGGTTCTGGCTCTGCTGTCATACCATAAGTAAGACCCGTACAACCTCCCCCATTCACTTTCACTTTTAAATAACCATTTGGCATATCATTTTGTTTCAACATATCTTTAACTTCATAAGCTGCTGCTTCCGTTAAAATAACTGTAGACATCGTAAATCCTCCTTTAAAAAATCCACGTCGCTTCTATATGTGCATATATATTTTGTAACAACTCATCAGACGTTTCCCCTTCTACTAAATCACCATTCACAAGAGCATAAAGTCCTGACGAACATACGCCACAGTGCTGTAAACAGCCGTAGTCCAAAACATCTATATTGGGATCGTTTTCTAAAGTCTGAAAAACCTTTTCAGAACCTCGTGCCATATTGGAGATGCAAAACTCAACAATAGGATTCATGATTCACCCTCTAGCATTTCATTTTAGTACATTCATTATAACAAACTATTTCCTATCCATCTATGACATCAACTTATATAAAAATGTTTAAAAACGGCCTTGCAAATCATTATTTATAAGTCAATTTTTTGACAGAATTTTGACGTTTGTTTGTGTGCATTTTAAAAAACGTATATAATTATAGGTAAGTAATGATGTCTGAATTTCATTCATTTATGATGTAATCAGTATGTATAGGGGTAATAAACATATTGAACGCATCGAGCATATAAAATCAACATTAAAGGGGAATTTATCATGAAGAATTTAGTATTGTTAGGCGGCGGCTATGGCAACATGCGTATTTTGTCTCGAATTTTACCGGAATCACTACCAGATGATTATCAGGTTACGTTAATTGACCGAATGCCTTATCATGGATTGAAAACAGAATTTTACGCGCTTGCTGCAGGATCTAAATCTGATAAAGAAGTACGTGTCGGATTTCCAAAATCTGAACGAATGAATGTCGTATACGGAGAAATTACTGACATTGACTTAGATCAACAGATTATATCTGTTGGACAAACACGTGTAGACTACGATGAACTCATTATTGGATTAGGTTGTGAAGATAAATATCATAATGTTCCTGGAGCCAAAGCTTATACATACAGTATTCAAACATTACAAAGCGCGCGCAAAACATACCATGATATAAGCGAATTACCTTCAAATTCTCAAGTTGGTATTGTTGGTGCGGGGTTGAGCGGTATAGAACTTGCAAGTGCTTTGCGTGAAAGTCGCAGTGATATTAAAATCTTTTTATATGATAGAGGCGACCGCATTTTAAATCAGTTTCCTGAAAAATTAAGTAACTATGTGAAAAAATGGTTTGAACAACACGACGTTACAGTGGTACCAAATTCAGACATTGTAAAAGTAGAACCGGGTATTTTATACAATAAAGAAACGAAAAACGAACATGATTTGATTGTATGGACAGCTGGAATTCAACCTGTGGAGTTGGTTCGAAACTTACCAGTGGATTTAAGTCGTAGCAATCGAGTCATTTTAAATCAATATCATCAAGTGCCGACATATCCTAATGTGTACGTTGTAGGTGATTGTGCCGATTTACCGCATGCGCCTAGTGCACAACTCGCAGAAGAACAAGCAGATCAAATCGCTACGGTTTTAAAGACAAAATGGGAAGGCAAACCATTACCTGAGCATATGCCTGAGATTAAAATTCAAGGATTTTTAGGTTCATTAGGTGAGAAAAAAGGATTTGCCTACGTCATGGACAAAACCGTAACAGGTCGTCTTGCTTCAATATTGAAATCTGGTGTACTTTGGCTTTATAAACATCATAATGGTTAAAATAAAAACGGGATGGCCCTCACGGTGCCATTCCGTTTTTGCTTCACCTCGTTCGGAAAATTTCAATTGTGAACGTTGTACGCATTAAATAAGCAACATTCCGCTGTTATCGTTCATTCACAATATGTTCATCTATAAAACGTGTAATGGGTTTCAGTTGTACATACCCATCAGTAACATACATATCATTCATAGTCACAAGTGGATAAAATAGTTCATCTTCATGAATTTGTTCTATGAAATGTTGATCATGGTCGGATAAATTTTCCGTATCTTTTTCTATATCAATATAAGTGTATTCAAAATGAATATCTGGATATTTGCGCGTCAAAATGGATTGTAACCATTCATACGTATTTTGTGAACTTGGTGCATTCACACAACTGGCACAAATGACATCAGCTCCGTAAACGACAACACTCACTTTAGGCATCAACAATCTCCCCTTGTTTCTATTATAGATTTTTACTACTGATTCTATTATAATAAAAAAATAAGCAGAATTAGAACCATTTAACTTGAAAGGAGGCATTTTACATGCCAACTGAAAATGCAACAATGTATGACCAAGTTGCAGAGGTCATTGAAAGATTACGTCCTTTCTTATTACGCGATGGCGGTGACTGTGAACTCGTCGATGTTGAAGATGGAATTGTTAAGCTGCAATTACTAGGCGCTTGTGGCACATGTCCAAGTAGTACCATCACCTTAAAAGCTGGAATTGAACGTGCGCTCGTTGAAGAAGTACCTGGCGTTATTGAAGTTGAACAAGTCTTTTAATATCGAGTGTTTTTAAAATAAATCGTTTTATCATGTCAACATGATGACGTATTAACCCTTAACATTGTTAAATACAATGTTAAGGGTTTTTCATAGCCATTGATACGTATAACATGCCTATCACACGGGGATGGGATTTAGTCACGTTAACAAACTAAGCCAACCAAATTCAATTCCCCATGAATTTTATTGACCCTTAAATTTGAGCATGAGATACCTAAACAATTTTAGTTTTTTCATTATAGAAGGCAGTAGTCGACTGAATTGCGTATTCGTCTTAATAAGCTTTCCGCAACTGTCGTTAGATTCTCCCATCCACGCATGTTTATAGGTGTAAGGAAATCGTAACGCATAGCATTATTAACGTCTTAAAAAACCAAGAAACATGACTACAACATCAAATCGATTTCTAAAATGCTCCCAGAAAAGCGAGGCAAACTGAACATTCAATATTTGAAAGGATTGATCTCCTTATAGGTAGTAAAATCCCATCTTCTTCATACATCAAACAAAAAAACAGTAACATGACCATGAATCATGTTACTGTTTTTTATTTTTATGATTTAATGTGTTTCTCTATTTTTTCAGTTAACTCAACTAAACCGCGCCAACCAATATGCACTGCGTCACTCATCACATATGGTTTATAGTCTTGGTCCGTCATATCATATACTTTGCCACCATGTGAGGAAATTGTTTTAACAATTTTTTCATCTACTTTTTGTCGACGCTCTCGATCGACATTAATCGCATCATACCATTTACCATTTACAGGTAGAACGACATATTGTACGTCGGCATTACCTGCTTTCATAAGATCAACTAAAAGTGCTAGATCTTTGAATTCTGGTGAATTCATGTGGAATTCGTGTTGACGATTAATTGGGCGTTTATTTTGTTTAATGAGTTTCCAATATTCATCTTTAATGCGATAAGGGTTCGTGGAACTATGCTTTTTACCATATTGCTCTGCTTCCTTATCTAACTGCGCATAAGATTTCGTATTTGGCTTAGACTTATCTAGAAGTTTTGTAAGTTTGTCCGTTTCAACAGACATTGGAATATAACTTTTAATAATTTCCATTTTTTCTAAATGATTCGCATAAAATGGGTTTAAGTAATGACCTTTAACTTCCCCATTTTTTGCGACCTGTTTTAAAAAGTCATCATGTTTATTTGCTTTAAAATGTAATAATCGCTGCGCTAGACGTTGTTTAAGATGATTCGGTATATTTGGATTATCGAAGAAACGATTAATCTGGACTTTAGATACACGACCTAAATAATTGTTTTCTAACATGCCTTTACGCGTGAACCACTGAGGTGAAATAATGATTGCCATTTTTTTATTTTTCAATTGATCATATTGTGCACCCAAAGCGATAGCTTGTAATAAATCCGTTTGACCACCCGTACCTACATAAAATAAATCGGGTTGTTTCCCTTTCAAGAGAATCACTGGTTGGTATGGATCGTTTTTTCGAAGTTCACTCGAACCATATACGGGATAAAAGTTCTTATCTTTTAGCATGGCATGCTGAATTGCTGATCCTTTAATGACGTTATCAGAATTTGCAACTTGTTGTTTTAACAACTTTTGGTGTGACCAGTTAGGTTGAAGCCATGATGCAGGTATTAAAACAAAAGCACCAAATAAAAGTGCACTAACGAGAAAAGCGATAAGTGCTGGATGTTTTAGCTTCATTGTAATTCAGATAATACTTCAACAATTTTATTTGGTGTTGCCCATGCCTCACGATCGAAGTCCATAATTGATACTTCAATATCCAACTCATTTTGAATCGCTAAAATAAGTTGAACCGTTTGCATAGAATCTAAAATACCCTCATCAAATAAACGAACATCTGGTTGTTCTTTCACAATGCTATCTTCTGTAACGTCTTCTAAAATATTTAATACTTGTTCTCTAAATTCCATAATAAAAATCACTCCTAAATTAAATCAGTTTTCCTGAGAATATTAATAGTCCGAAAGCTATAAAGTGGAATGTAATGAGTATTCCCATTACATTGAAAAATGGGTGTTTCAGTTGACCGAAACGTTTTTTACGCCATTTTTCATAGTACGCATAACCTATAAATAATGCTGCATGATATAAACCATAAATAATATAGAACCATTCAAGACCGTGCCAAATCCCCATAATCCCAAAATTGACTAAAAATGCGAGATTAGAAATATGGAACGTTGATTTCATATATTTCTTCTTCGTCATAAAGAAGACGATGCGCATATAAACACAGTCTCTAAACCAGAATGACAACGACATATGCCAACGGTTCCAGAAGTCTTTAATATTTTTTGCTATAAATGGTTTGTTAAAGTTCATAGGGGTTTGAATACCGTAAATATAACTAAAGGCTACCGCAAATAAACTGTATCCTGCAAAATCAAAGAATAGATAGAACGTATATCCATACATATAAATCCAATAATCAGTAAACGTAGTAAGATGGTTGCCCATTGGGGTCGTTACATATTTTTGAATTAAAAATGCAACAATATATTTATATAAGAACCCTAACATCACAAAGTGCACTGCTTTTTCTAGGAGTAATTTGTATTGTGCTGCGTCTGGAACTTTTTTGTCATCTTTAATAAAACGTCTGAAGCGATCAATTGGTCCTGATGATATTGTTGGGAAGAACGTCATAAATGCCAACAATTTTCTAAGTGGTATTTCTTTAATTGAATGATCACGAATTTCCATAATCAATTGAATACTTTTAAATGCAATATAGGAAATACCTAAAAATCCAAACAATCCTAGTAATTTTGAACTGTAAATATGTACTTGACCAGTTCCTAACCAAGAGCTTTGAAGGACTTTAACAATAATTAAAGGTAAAAGCGATAAGAAAAGCACTGTGACATACAATGCTGTCGAGTTCTTATCCTTACTTTTATTAAGTTTTTCATACCCTTTTATCACGAGTACTTGCCAAATGATATATAGGAAAAAGGTCATCGTGTGATAACTTAAATATTTAATTCCTAAAAAGTTATGTTTATGGTCAGCAAAAATGATGACCAACATGACGATTGTGCTTAGTGCGTTATAAATTTTAGAACGTTTACCGAATAAACCTAAAATGATGACAGGTAATAAAATGATAAACGCAATCAAGAAAAAGTGAAAAGAAGCATATGGTGTCATGATTGATATACCTCGTTAATCATTTTTCGGTCGATTTTCCCATTATTATTTAATGGCATTTGTTCTACACAAACCCATTGTTGTGGAATCATATAATCTGGTAATTCTTCTTTAATACGGGATTTAATCGATTTAATGGCATCCTTTTCATCTAACTCTGGAGATGACAATTGTAGTACACCTTTAAGTAATTTAACTTTATTATTTTTACGAACAGGCACAACCATCGCACTATTGATTTCATCTAAGCGGTTTAATTTCGCTTCGATTTCTTCTAACTCCATTCGATAACCGTTATATTTTATTTGGTTATCAATACGACCTTGAATAAACCATTGATCATCGACAAATTTTGCACTGTCACCCGTGAAATAGCCCCGTGTTTCATTAGTTTCAAAGAATACACGAGCACTACGCTCTTCATCTTTGACATAGCCCGCACTCACACATGAGCCTTCTATAACCAGTTCATTTTCTTCAGTCAAACGTAGGTTAACACCTGGTCTAGGTTTACCAATAGGTACACTTTCAAATTGTTCTAATACGTCATGTGTGACGCGTATACTCGTTATGGCAACCGTTGCTTCTGTAGGTCCATACGTATTATAGATAGTAGATTGTGGAAATTGTTTTAATAACCTTTGCGCTGATTTATGACCAAATACTTCACCACAGAATAAGAATGTCGATAAATTAGACATTTGCTCTTCATTAAATGAAGGTAATAACAAGCACATTTCCATAAACGATGGTGTAGATACCCACACATCAATAGGTTGAGATATAAACAACTCGTGTAGTGCTTTAGGATTAATAATCATATCTTTAGATACAAATTGGATTGTACCTCCTGAAACTAAAGCTGGATACACTGACATTACTGATAAATCAAATGAAAGTGGCGCTTGGTTTAACCAGACTTGTCCTTCTTTATTTTGATTTAAATCATCAACCCAATTGGCAAAATCTACTAAGCTATCATAATAGATTTGGACACCTTTTGGCTCACCCGTAGAACCCGAAGTAAAAATTGTGTACGCAATGGTGTCAGGTTGAATATTTGACACATGTGTTTCTACTCCAGTAAGGTTTAGCGTTTCAATATCAACGACTTTTACATGATCTAAAGTCATTGTTTCTGACATAGTATTTAAAAACAGACTTGGTTGAATCCTGTTAACAATTGATTCGATACGATTCACAGGAATCGAATAATCAATTGGTACATAGCCACATCCTGCTTTTAATGCTGCAATCATTCCGACTATCATATATGGTGACATATGCCCATAAACAACAATCGGTTGCGTCTCATCCTTCAATTGAATTGCAAGTTGATTTGAATATGCTTCTAATTCGGAATAAGTTAATGCATCGTTTTGATGTTGTACAGCATTTTTATTTGGAGTGGCTTCACTAAAATAACGAATGGCTTCTAAAATATCTCTCATCGTCAACACTCCCTCTTAGTTTAAAATTCGTTATAGACAAATGTACTTTGTGCACCGCTGTCCCCGTACAACAAGTATAAAGCCATCATAATAGCGAAATAAAACACCATTAATAAAAATGACTTTAGATACACATGATCTGCCAATTTCATAGTACTCACTTCTCTTTTCTAAAAAATTGTCGTGCATAGAATTGGTTTAACCAGAAGTGACCCAATGTGTCCCTAAATTAACACTGACATCCTTATAGCTCTTCCCAATTTAAAACATACATCACATTTCTCATGCATCTGTTCCATTCATTTACACACGTAATATTATAATACTATTCACTCATTATATCTCATTTTTTGAATAATTTAAGTGAAATTTAAACTAAATACGGCTTAGGTCGTAGAAAAACAAACATACAGCGCGCACGATGTACATTTGTTCTTCATCATACTATATTATTTATCATAATTTAAGTCATAACCATAAATATATTTTTATATAATTGATAGTTCGCTATTTAATATTGATTTTATTTCGCGCTTCGCAATTATTAAAGACATCTTCTATATTTAATATACACGCTTGAATCATTTGGTCGCGTGTTAATATTGACGCACTACCAATGTGGGGCGTAATAATTACATTTGGAAACTTTAATAAAGGGTGATCTGTTTGAATCGGTTCATTGCGTACGACATCTAAACCAACGCCCGCAATCTCACGTTCCTCTAGTGCACGAATTAAATCTTCTTCAACAACCAAATCTCCGCGACCGATGTTAATAAATATCGCATCATTACGCATCATTTTAAATACATCATAATTAAATTTATTCTGCGTATCTGGCGTTGATGGTGCTGTTGAAATAATAAAGTCACTTTCTTTAATTAACGTTTCAAATGATGTATAAAATGCCCCTAGTTCATGTTCTGCTTTTGCATTACGTGAACGGTTATGATATAAAATGTCTGCGTTGAAGCCTTTTAAACGTCTAGCAAAAGCTCTTCCGATTTCGCCCATACCGAAAATACCGACTTTTGAACGATATATATCTTTACCCGCTAGTAAATACGGTCCCCAACTCTCCCATTTTCCATCTTGGACATACTTTTCCGCTTCAACAATACGACGAGACGTTGCTAACATGAGTGCAAACCCTAATTCTGCTGTTGTTTCTGTTAACACATGTGGGGTATTGGTTACCACAACATCATGACGTTCTGCGGCTACTAAGTCCATATTGTCATACCCTACCGCCATATTGGCAACAATTTTCAAATGGGGCGCTATTTGGAACAACGTTTCATCAATTTGTTCACTTAGTGTCACAAGCAATGCTGTTTTATCTTTAGCCGCTTCTAAAAATTGTGCTCTCGGCATCGGCGTTAAGTGGTGATCCCACATCTCTACCTCTGCATATTGCTCTAATCGTGCTTTAAACTTTTCTGGAATTTGTCGCGTAACGAGAATTTTATTCATTCGTATCACTACCCTTTTCTAGTTTCTGTATTAAAACAAACAAGTCTTCGATGCTATAAGTAGGTGGTGTAGGCTTCGCCATGGCTTCCGTTTTTGAGGTTACACCTGTCTGTACATGAATCGTATCCATACCGATATTAATACCGGATAAAATATCTGTATCATATAAATCACCAATCATCGCCACTTGCGATCGATCCAATTGTAGTAAATCAAGGGCTTTATTCATAATCGGTGTTTCGGGCTTACCAATAAATTTTGGCTCTGTCTTTGACGATACTGCCACAACACTTGTTAATGACCCGTTTCCAGGTAAAAACCCCTGTTCTTTAGGAATTGACGGATCTTTATTTGTCGAAATAAACACTGCACCTTTTTGAACGGCAAGCGTTGCAGTTGTTAATTTTTCATATGTAATCGCTTCATCTAATCCCATTACAACATAGTCGACATCCGTACCAGACTTGAGAACTAAACCAGCTTCTTTTAATGCTGTTTCTAATCCCGAAGCACCTACCATAAAGACTGTTGCGCCAGGCTTTTCAGACGCAATATAATCTGCTGTCGCCATTGCTGATGTTACGACTTCTTGGGGACGCGCTTGAATGTCCATTTGTTTTAGTTTTTCCACAACATCGTTTGGTGATTTTGTGGAATTATTTGTAACATAAAGATGGGGAATATCGTGTCTATTGAGATAATCGATAAACTCCTTGGCGCCAGGAATAATGTCATTCCCTTTATATAACGTTCCATCTAAATCTATTAAATACGCATCATATCGTTTCATTTAATATTCTCGCCCTTTCCAAAAGCAGTTACTGGCACATTTTCATTTTCTAGGAAATGCAATACTTCCTCAATAAATTGACGATAATATGGTAATACTTCATCAAATATAATTTGTACGTCATCAACACGAAGTTCATCATATAAGTGTACAAATTGTTTTCGTACATCAATAGTACGGTGGAGTTGTGATTGCGTTTCTTTTGATATTGCGCCTTCGAGTTCTAAAATATCAATCACGTCTTTGTAGTTTCCAGGATCCCTTAATATAAAAGCATCAATTATCATATTCCCAATATCTACTGAAGCTTCGATGAGCATTTGAGCCACACGTTCAAACGCATAGTGATTATCTTTTACTGAGTGATAATCATCTGTCAATTGTTTCAAATATGTAAGTTTTCGGGATAATTGTTCCTTATTTACAAAATACATTTTCGTCACCTCTATTGTCTTAATCATATCATAATTTTGCAGTTCGATTCATTTATCGTTATACTTGGCTTAACATTTTAATGAAGGAGCACTATACAATGATAGATATGTTTTTATATGATGATATCGAACCATCTCAAATTCGATTTGTAGGATTTGTAGGTGATCAAAGTCGATATGACTTAGTTTTACTTCAAACGGATCGTCATTATGGCAAAACAATTGTACTCAATACGCAAACAAATAAATTTGGCATTATAGGAACCGATGACCTAGAGGAAGAAGGATATATTGCATATATTTTAGGAGTTAGTGACGCGGAAGCTGATGAGATCACAAGTTTCTTGCATGAAGTCATACAATCATAAAAGAGAAATGACCATCTTTAAATAAGATATGTGTTTAGCATTTTCATGAATATGTCGTTTTAGTAAAATTCAACAAAATATATTGGGATTTTGCAGTGCCCTTAAAGCAAAAAACCAACAAAATTCAATCGAGTTTTGTTGGTTTTTTTAATCGTTGAAGGCTATGATGGCCTCCACACGACAAAGTATAATGTATTTTCTCTATAAATGGGTCACTCTTGAATGCTTGGTTGAATTTTAACATCTTTGAGCTTATCTTCAGCTACGATATGTGCATCTTCAGCAAGATGTTTTTCTGCTTCATGCTTACTGAGTCTGCGCACAATAAAATAAGCACATCCAAAATTACAATATTCATATATATAATCTTGAATCGTTGAAAAACGTTTATTAAAATCCGCTTTACGATTAGAGTCATAATAAAAACCTTTTAAGCGTAATTGTTCGTACCCGTAATCTCCAACGATAAAGTCATATTTATCCAATATCTCAGAGTAACGCGCCACGAAATCTTCTTCAATAAAACCATTATCATAGGATTCTAGAAGTTCAAAATAATGCTGACCTACTTTAATCATGCGTATCACACCCTGATTTTATTGGTTTAATTGGGCATCACCAAGACGTTGTTTTTCTTTGGCTGCTTCATTTACTTGTTCATCAGCATGGTAAGAACTACGTACTAAAGGGCCGGCTTGACAATGTTTGAATCCTTTTTCCATTGCCACTTTACGTAATTTACCAAATTCTAATGGCGTATAGTATTTTTGAACTTTTAAATGTTTACGTGAAGGTTGTAAATATTGGCCAATCGTTAAAATATCCACATCAATCGCACGCAAATCATCCATTGTTTCATAAATCTCTTCAATTGTTTCCCCTAAACCAACCATTAAACTTGATTTAGTCGGAATATCCGGTTGAATTTCTTTAGAGCGGCGTAAAAATTCTAACGTACGATCATATGTGGCACGCGCACGTACTCTCGGCGTTAAACGACGTACTGTTTCAATATTGTGATTCAAGATGTCTGGTTTAGAATCCATTAACGTTTTTAATGCTTCAAAATCGCCGCCCATATCTGACGGTAAAATTTCTATTGTAGTAAATGGATTACGTTCACGTACTTTACGTACCGTTTCAGCATATACATTAGAACCCGCATCTTTTAAATCATCACGCGCTACTGCTGTAATCACAACATGTTTAAGATTCATTAATTCTACAGATTCTGCTACACGTTCTGGTTCTTCTAAATCAAGTTCGTTCGGTAAACCTGTTTTAACCGCACAAAATCGACATGCACGTGTACACACTGCCCCTAAAATCATAAAGGTTGCTGTTCGACGTGCGCCCCAACATTCGTGTATATTCGGACATTTAGCTTCCTCACATACCGTATGTAAGTTTTTTTCACGCATCATTTTTTTAAGTCCAGTGTAATTCTCATTTGTATTTAATTTTATTTTTAACCAATCCGGTTTACGTAGAATTTCTTCATTTTTAGTAGCCATAACAGCAGATACCCTCCTGTAATTTACATCTCATTATATTATAACGAACTTTACGCCAAATTAAAATCTACCGACTTAAAAATCATAAACGCAATAATTTTTCTTTGAAAATGTCTCTTAAGAACTCTGGCATGAGATATGCTACTTTTTCTTCTTTCAAAAGCGGGAAGTATCGACCAAATGTGTACATATCTATTGTTCCTAACGTATAAATGTCATCATCAACAATCTCTTTCCCTTGAACAAAATAACGCTGTGAAGATTGTATTACCCCGGCTTCATAAATAATATAACCTCCGAAAATGTCACCTCGGAAACCTAATCCTTGCGCATGTTGGTACATGTATTTATTTTCGTTAGCTAAAAATAAAACTTCTTTTAATTTATGTCCACTTAACTTGATACGTACAGTATTAATCGGATGCGGTAACATTTGATGGATATCATATTCCGTTAATACTTTTTGATGAAAACTTTTTACAATTAAACCTGCATTTATGATCGTACAATCAGCTTCTGTAAACTCATGAACACTTTCCGCTAGTAAATAACCTGCTTCTGTGATATAGTTTGCTGCTTTATTCAAAGTCATTGGTCGTGATACAATCGCTTCCTTAAGTAATTGACGCCCTTCTAACTCAAATGCGCTCGTTACTTCTGGTAATGTGTGAAGTGGATGTAGCTGTGCCCTTTTATTTACAACCTGGCCATTGTCTATCTCTAAAGTCACTTCTCCAAGATAATGACCATATTTCCCTGCGGCTACCATTAAAACACCATTTTCTACTTGACCATTTTCAAAATAATGATGCGTATGTGCACCAAAAATAACATCGATTTCAGGCATTTTCTCACATAACATTTCATCAAAGAATATCCCCACATGACTCATAACGATTAGGACGTCGTATGCATGACGGTGTTTTTCAATTTCATCTTTGATTGCTTCATAAGGGTCCGTTACAATCCAATCTAAAGCACGATAAAAAGGGGTAAATGGCGCAGTGGCTGCTACAAAAAGTAAGCGCACTCCTTTAATCGTTTTAATTACTGAAGATACACAATGATTTGGCAACGCACCTTGTTCGTCAAACACGTTTGCACAAGTGACATCGAATGTTGCTTCTGAATAAAGTGTTTGTAATGCTTCATGCGAAATGGTCATGCCTTCATTATTACCTATAGTAGCAATATCACAATGGGCTTGATTTAACAATTCAACATTCCGCTTGCCCATCGTTCCTTCTGTCACGGGTAACGATAAATCAACATGGTCACCGATATCAATATAAAGTGATGGGTGCGGTAATCGAGATCGTTCTTGGTTCATATATGCGGCAATACGTTGAAACTCATGTAAATGACTATGTATATCATTCGTATGATAAATTGTAATTCGCATAAGCACCTCTCCTTATCCAATAAATGATTGAAGAATTAAATAGAATCCTAATAGCAACATCACTATGCGCAAGATGAGCACGACCATATCTGATTTGATTGCCTTATTCACCTTAACACCGATTTGGGCACCAATATAACTTGAAAGTATCAAAATCACACTATAACTCCAAACAACATGACCTTGAATCACATGCCCTATTGATCCCGCAATACTTGAGAAGAATACCATCATCATACTCGTGCCAACAGCAACGTGAGGAGGAAAACGAAAAACGATTAATAATAGCGGCGTCATTAATACCCCACCACCGATGCCAAAAAGACCTGATGTTAATCCTATGATAAATGCAGCAATTACAGCGATTATTGGCGCCACACCATATTCAAAATGTTCACCATGTCCATCAATATACGTTTTCATGTACTTCGGTTTCTGACAAATTTTGAGCGGTGGAATTTTGTAACGTATCATTAATAAAATAGATACTAAAATTAAAAACAAACCGAAATACAAATTAAATGAATGAATCGTTAGAAAGCGACTCAAATTGGCACCAATAAATGCGCCAGGTAGAATACCTATTAAAAAAATAAAGCCATTTCTAACATCAACCTGTTTAACTTTTAAGTATCCTAAAGTTGAAGATAGTCCAGTAGCAATTAAAATAATTGAAGAGGTTCCTATCGCAGTTTGAGGTGTAATGTCATGCAAAATCCCTTGTGTTATACCAAAGTAAATTAATGTAGGAACGATGATAATACCACCACCTATACCAACTATAGAACCTATAATTGCTGACAAAAGCCCGATAATGATTAAAATTGCAATGCTCATCACATCGCCTCCCTATTAAAAAAGTTTAAGCTGTTGGGGTGCAAGCCCTTCATAATCGATTTCAAGAAATCTTTGTAGTGTTTTTGCATTTTGGGCAGCATGCCCTCCAGAATTATTATTTAAAATGACGTATACTTTTTTAACTTTTTGCGCTAATATCTGTATTTTTTCAGCTAAACTTTCTAATTCTTTGTCAGTATAGTGATATAAATAACGTACATCTCGCCATTCTTGATCAGTCATATCTTTTTTTGTCCAACCATGGACATTCCGCCCATGTAAGCGTACAAATGCAACTTCATTTGTAACTCTATTCACGAAAGGAACAGAGCCTTCCCCCACTTGTGGTTCATCACATACCGCATGAATCAATTGTTGTGTTGTTAAAAATTCGAGTGTGTGTTCTTTCATTTGTGGCGTAAACCATGATTGATGTCTAAATTCAATACAAATAGGCACATCTTTCAATTGAGATTTTACATAACGAATATAGTTAATATTTTTAACGTTACAATCAAACCATGGCGGGAATTGGACAAGTACCATCGCAAGTTTATTTGCTTTGATTAACGGTCGAAGCATGTGATGAAACGCCTGAAATAATAACTCTATTGATTCGGCATAATCTTTATAATCTACGTGTAACGTTAATGCTTGATGGATTTTAACCACAAATTTAAAACGGTCTGGTGTTTCTTTTATCCACTTTAAAATATTGCGTTCAGGCTGAATTGCATAATAGGAAGCATCTAATTCAACAATAGGAAAATGACTGGCATACGTTTTTAATTTATCAGTTTTTCGTGCTAAATCTTCGTAGAGTCCGTCATGATCTCCCCAACCCGTTAAGCCGATTTCTATCATATTTATCACCGTTTTTATTTTATCATATTCACTTATCAATAGACGACTTCGAGATGCTTTCATTTGTTTTTCAAAACGTTCATTGGGTATGCAGTATCAATAGACAAACAGGCGTGACTTAGATGACAACATACACATATGATATATTCATATATTTCGAACATCACCAAAAAGTGAATGTATACGTTTTTTGCTTTGATTTAATGAACCCATTCAGAATGTTTCCATACTATAGGGAAACATTTAAAGCCCTAGTTAGATTGGTCAAAAATTTTACCAAATCTTAAAAAGCGACAGGGACTGCTGAAGTAACCTTACTAATCCTTCTTTTTTATTAAATTGTTTACAAAATCATACAAAAGTAACGGTGAAAATACTTGTACAACAACAGGTGATGAACTGAAACAAAAGTGATGGGACATAGCTCCTCTGTTAATCAAAAAACCAACAAAATTCTTCGTACATGAACTTTGTTGGTTATATTTAAATATAAATTTAGTCTTCATCAGGGGAAGGATAGCGAATTAAGACATCCCTTTAATTCGTTCCATAGCCGAGACTTCTGAGGCATTAAGCTGAAAACGAAATCCATTTTGAGGTAAGGCACCTAGAAAAGCAAGGCGTTAAGAACAATCAAAATTGAAATGATTTATGTCCCTGTCCCTCATATCATTTAACGCAATTTGTAAGATATGCGTAGACGTTTAGTTCGCACACCATGAACCGAATGATCATTTTAACGTACTTGTTCAATCATTTTACTTTCAACGCGATCCATTTCGTCTTCAATTTCCATGCCTAACATCTCTTCAATTAAATCCTCATGTGTCACGATCGCATCCGTACCACCGTATTCATCAATAACAATGGCTAAATGCTTACGTGTCACCGTCATCTTACGTAAAACCCACTCCGCATGATTATGTTCATATACAAATAAAGGCTCTGAACAAAATTCTTTCAATGATTTTTCGGGTGTTTTACTCCACGCAAGTAGATATTTCGAGTGAAAAACCCCAACCACATGATCAATGTCTCCCTCATATACAGGGTAGCGTGTATATGGATGATTCATTACAACATCATACACTTCGTTGTAATCATCTTCGACACTTAATGATGTTACATTTACACGAGGCGTAGTATTCACATCATTAATTTTTAAACGATCAAAATTGATGACACCTTGAATACGATTTTTTTCAATTTCATTAAAAGCACCCTCACTACCCGCAATCGAAACCATTGCACGCACTTCTTCTTTCGACATACCTTTTTCATTTCGACCACGTGTAATCAAACGATTAATCGAATCCGTAATTATATTTAACACTTTCGTTAAAGGTTTAAAAATAACGACAAAAAATTGAATGATAGGAAAGACCAATCGTGCAATAGGATCAGGCAATGTTGCCGCTACAGATTTAGGTATCACTTCCGCAAATATAATAATGACGACAGTTAAAATTGCTGAAGCCACCCCCACATTAAGTCCCATATCTACAGCTAAAATAGTTACAAGTGTAGGCAAAAGTATATTCGCTATATTGTTGCCAATAAGAATAGTGGTTATAAACTCACTCGGTTTATCTAACAATTTCAATAATTTAGCAGATTTTTGATTCGAATCCGCTTCCGCCTGTAATTTCACTTTATTCGCAGCGGTAAGCGCCGTTTCACTGCCTGAAAAGAAAAATGATACACAAATTAATAAAATGATCGCTATGATCATTAAGCAATTCCCCTTCCGATATGTCCAAAATCTAATCACTCAACAGATTATTCCGACAATAATGCATATAATTAAATATAAAACATAACCTAGAAAATATATTTTACCATAGGTCTCTATCAAAATTCATATCTCGTAATTATTAAGATATTATTCAAAGCATTTAACAAACATGGATATGTGTGTAGATTAAACAAGTAAACGCTATTGTAACAATAAGAAACCTTCACAATACCACCATCATTTTTTCAAAAGGTATCAAAATAGTATCAACCCTTTACATTTAAACGTAAAGGGTTGATATTACAGTTATTATACTAACCAATAGAACCTTCCATTTCAAATTTGATTAATCGGTTCATTTCAACAGCATATTCCATTGGTAATTCTTTCGTAAATGGCTCAATGAAGCCCATAACAATCATTTCAGTTGCTTCTTCTTCTGAAATACCACGAGACATTAAGTAGAAAAGTTGTTCTTCTGACACTTTTGACACTTTCGCTTCGTGTTCTAAGGAGATATTGTCATTAAAGATTTCATTGTATGGGATTGTGTCTGATGTTGACTCATTATCTAAGATTAACGTGTCACACTCGATATTAGAGCGTGCACCTTTGGCTTTACGACCAAAGTGTACAATACCACGGTACACTACTTTACCGCCATCTTTTGAAATGGACTTAGAGACGATAGTCGATGATGTATTCGGTGCTTTGTGAATCATTTTTGCACCAGCGTCCTGTACTTGTCCTTTGCCAGCAAACGCAATAGATAACGTACTCCCTTTGGCACCTTTACCAACTAATACACAAGCAGGATACTTCATCGTTAATTTTGAACCTAAGTTACCGTCAACCCATTCCATGTTACCATTCTCATGAACGAGTGTACGTTTTGTAACAAGGTTGTAAACATTGTTTGCCCAGTTTTGAATTGTAGTGTAACGTACGTGGGCGTCTTTGTGAACGATAATTTCTACAACTGCAGAGTGTAGTGAATTTGTCGTATACACTGGAGCCGTACAACCTTCAACATAGTTCACTGACGCGCCTTCATCCGCAATGATTAACGTACGTTCAAATTGTCCCATGTTCTCAGAATTGATACGGAAGTACGCTTGTAATGGTGTATCTAATTTTACATTTTTAGGAATGTAGATAAATGATCCACCAGACCAAACTGCAGAGTTTAATGCTGCAAACTTATTGTCACCCGCAGGAATAACAGATGCAAAGTACTTCTTGAATAAATCTTCATTTTCCTTCAAAGCGGTATCTGTGTCTTTAAATACAATACCTTTTTCTTCAAGTTCTTTCTCCATATTGTGGTAAACAACTTCAGACTCGTATTGTGCAGATACACCTGCTAAATATTTTTGTTCCGCTTCAGGAATCCCTAATTTATCAAACGTACGTTTAATTTCTTCAGGCACTTCATCCCAAGAACGTTCAGAACGTTCAGAGGGTTTAACATAATACGTAATATCATCAAAATCCAATTCCGATAAGTCCCCACCCCATTGTGGCATTGGCATTTTATAGAATAATTTTAATGCCTTTAAACGGAAATCCAACATCCATTCTGGCTCATCTTTCATGTTTGAAATTTCACGGACGATATTTTCAGTTAATCCACGTTCAGATCTAAAAATCGACACATCTTCATCGTGGAATCCATATTTATAATCGCCTACATCAGGTGCTTTTTTAGCCATCAACGATCACTCCTATTCACTCAATTTTTGTATCTCAATGGATACATTTATGTTACCGCGGCTTTCGACGTTTATTCTTCTATTTTACCTTCTTGTTCGACTGTACCCTTTTCCAGTGCTTTCCATGCTAAAGTGGCACATTTGATACGTGCTGGGAATTGAGATACACCTTGTAGTGCTTCAATATCGCCCATATCGTCAGTAATGACATAATCTTCACCGAGCATCATTTTTGTAAATTCTTGGCTCATTTCCATTGCTTCTTTAAGACTGTGACCTTTAATTGCCTCTGTCATCATCGATGCACTTGACATTGAAATAGAACACCCTTCGCCTTCGAATTTCGCATCTTTAATGATGCCATCCACAATGTCGAAAGTAAGTCTTATTCTATCCCCACAAGTTGGATTATTCATATCAACAGTCATTGTGCCATCTTCTATAACTCCTCTGTTGCGTGGGTTTTTATAATGATCCATAATCACTGAACGATATAATTGATCAAGATTATTAAAATTCATAAGAGAAAAACTCCTTTGTTTGTTTCAACCCTTCTATAAGTTGGTCTACATCTTCTTTCGTGTTATAAATGTAGAAACTTGCACGTGCTGTTGACGAGACGTTTAACCATTTCATTAAAGGTTGCGCACAGTGGTGCCCCGCACGCACTGCAACACCTTCCGTATCTAAAGCGGTCGCAACGTCATGAGGATGTACATCTTTTAAATTAAATGTAATAATACCTGCACGTTTATCTTTGTCTGGGCCATATATCTCTATTCCATCAATTTCAGACATTTTATCATACGCATATGCAGTAATTTCTGCTTCATGTTTATGAATGGCATCAAAGCCAATGCGTTCTAAATATTCAATCGCCGCCTTCAATCCTATAGCTTGGGCAATCAATGGCGTACCCGCCTCAAATTTCGTTGGCAAATCAGTCCAAGTACTTTCATGAAGTCCTACAAAATCTATCATATCGCCACCAAATTCAATGGGCTCCATTTGATTTAATAATGTACGGCGCCCATATAAAACACCTATCCCTGTCGGTCCAAGCATTTTATGACCACTAAAGCTATAAAAATCGACGTCCAACGCTTGAACATCTACTTTCATATGTGGGACTGATTGCGCCCCGTCCACTGCAATGATGGCACCATGTTCATGTGCGATTTGAGCGATAGTCTTTATATCGTTTATTGTTCCTAAAACGTTAGAAACGTGAGCAACTGCAACAATCTTAGTTTTATCTGTTATTGTTTCTTTAACAGCTTCGATTGTTAATTCTCCTGAATCAGTCATTGGAATAAATTTCAACACTGCATTTTTACGCTTAGCCAGTTGTTGCCATGGCACAATATTCGCATGGTGTTCCATTTGAGTTACGACAATTTCATCGCCTTCTTGTATATGAGCATCTCCATAACTATGCGCTACAAGGTTAATAGCAGCTGTAGTCCCTCGCGTAAAAATAACTTCCTCAAAATAACGCGCATGTATAAATCGGCGAACCACTTCACGTGCACCCTCATAACCGTCAGTTGCAAGTGAACCTAATGTGTGTACGCCACGGTGCACGTTTGAATTGTAGCGATTATAATAATCATCAATGGCTTGAATGACTTGGGTCGGTTTTTGACTCGTCGCAGTTGAGTCTAAATAGGCTAACCGTTTCCCATTGACCTTTTGTTTTAAAATAGGAAAGTCATTAATAATTGTTTCAACCTCAAATTGTGTTTCGGTCACTGTTATCACAGACCTTTCTCCAAAAAGTTACAGACAATCTCCAAAATACAAAACGTAACAAAGTGGCACTTAAACGTCTATCATGAAAGGCCACTTTTTAATTAACACTTCGTTAAAATGCTTATTTTCCTACTTTAAGTTCGATCACTTCTCTTAATTGACGTTGAACGTCAGCAATCGGAAGCTCGCGTACCACTGGATCTAAGAAACCATGAATGACTAATCGCTCTGCTTCATGTTGAGAAATACCACGGCTCATCAAATAGTAAAGTTGCTCAGGATCAACACGTCCTACTGAAGCAGCATGTCCTGCTTCCACATCATCTTCATCAATTAATAGAATTGGGTTCGCATCTCCACGTGCATTTTCAGATAACATAAGAACGCGTGACTCTTGATTCGCTGAAGAGCCTGAACCACCATGTTTAATATAACCGATACCATTAAAGATTGAAGAAGCTTTTTCTTTCATTACACCGTGTTTAAGAATGTGTCCATCTGTTTCTTTACCATATTGAACAATGCGTGATGTTAAGTTAATTGTCTGTTCCCCACGGCCTACAACAACAGATTTTAAATCAGACGTTGAACGGTCACCAATTAAATTTGTTGTATTATCAATAATTTGATTGCCTTCATTCATTAAACCAAGCGACCAATTAATCGTTGCATCGGCAGCAGTTGTACCACGGCGCATAATATGACCTGTAAATCCTTTATCTAAAAAGTCTACAGAACCGTACGCAATTTTAGAATTTGCCCCTGCAATGACTTCAGAAATAATGTTCACTTGGCAGCCATCGCCAGAAACCGTCGAAAGATAGTTTTCAACATAAGTCACTTCAGCGCTTTCTTCAGTGACTAATATCACATGATTGAAAAAACTTGCTTGTGTATCGTCGTGCAGCACCACATATTGAATCGGATGTTCTACAACTACGTTACGTGGCACATAAACAAAGACACCACCATTCATTAACGCCGCATTTAATGCTGTAAGACGATGTTCGTCTACAGTCACTGCATCTTTCATGAAATATTTTTCAACTAGGTCGCTATGGTTTTGAAGCGCTTCACTAATATGTTCTATGATGACGCCATCTTCCTTAGCTTTGTCATTCACTTTTGAATACGCTAACGTATTATTATGTTGAATGATTAAATTCTCACTCGCTTCAACGTTAATAATGCGATCAATTTCTTTTGGGAGATCTTGAAGTGTTTCAAATGTTTTGCCTGTTGTTTCAAGTTGTTTAAACGAATCAAAATCCCATTTATCTATTTTAGTTTTATCTGGTTTTGGCATTTCTAAAGACTCAGATTGTTTTAACGCATCTTTTCTTAACTGTGTCATCCAAGAAGGTTCATTGTGCGCTTTTGAATAATCAACAAGTTGAGCTTCAGAAATATTTAAAGTTTCAGTCGTCATACTTATTTCCTCCTATGATGATTATTGGTTCGCTACTACTGAATCATATTCTTCTTTAACCCACTCATAACCTTCTTCTTCAAGGCGTTTAGCTAATTCTGCACCACCCGATTTAACAACGATACCGTTATACATCACGTGTACATGGTCTGGCGTAATATAATTTAATAAACGTTGGTAGTGCGTAATAATAAGCGAACCAAAGTCATCGCCGCGCATTTCGTTGATACCTTTAGATACAACTTTTAAAGCATCAATATCCAAACCTGAATCAATTTCATCTAAAATTGCAAATTTAGGTTGTAACATCATTAATTGAAGGATTTCATTACGTTTTTTCTCCCCACCAGAAAAACCTTCATTTAAATAACGTTGTGCCATATCTTTATCCATATCTAAGAAGTCCATATGTTTATCTAATTTTTTGATAAATTGCATTAAGTTAATTTCTTGGCCTTCTTCACGTTGTGAGTTGATAGCAGAACGCATGAAGTCCGCATTTGTTACCCCTGTAATTTCAGATGGATATTGCATTGCTAAAAAGAGGCCAGCTTTAGCTCTTTCATCAACTTCCATCTCTAAAATGTTCTCGCCGTCTAATAATACTTCACCTTGAGTCACTTCATATGATGGATGACCCATAATCGCTGAAGAAAGTGTAGATTTACCCGTACCATTCGGTCCCATAATGGCATGGATTTCACCCGTATTTATTGTTAAGTTAACACCTTTTAAAATCTCTTTATCGTCAATAGACACGTGTAAGTCTTTAATTTCTAATGTTGATGGCATTACTATTCCCTCCAAAAAGTTAGATTACATCTACTAGTTTATAATAATTTTAAAGTAACGTCAAAAGGATTTCTAATCTTCCTAAATGCACATTATAACGGAAATAACGGGAATTTTAAACCATTACGGGTTGAAAAAAGCGCTTTATTTACGAATCATTTTTTTACTGTAATTAGAAAAGTTATTGATAATAGACGATGACTTGTTCTCAATCAGAACAGTTCTTCATTGCTTATTCCATTGTATTGTTGTACTATGACATTTCAGTTAATATAAAGGAATCACATTAAGAAAGGAACACGTTTGACTATGGCTCGATTTAAACTTTCAAATCTTCCTCGTGGCTTTGCAATGGGTGTAAGTGATTTAATTCCAGGCGTTAGCGGTGGAACCATTGCGCTACTTCTTGGCATCTATGATGATTTCATTTCCTCAGTGAGTGGCGTATTCTCAAAAAACTTTAAACGTAGTGTTTTGTTTTTACTACCTATTATTATCGGTATGGGGTTGGCTATTGGTATTTTAAGCAGTCTTATTAATTATTTATTAGCATACCACCAAGTGCCAACGATGTTTTTCTTTACCGGTTTAATTATTGGCGTTATTCCATTTTTATTGAGAATTTCACATTACAATAAAACGTTTAAAGCTTCTCATTGGATTATAGTTGTTACTTTTACATTATTGCTCGCCGCAATGGCATTTTTTAAAGGCGACACGTCACACACTGCACCATCAGACATAGATTTATCAACACCGATGTTGATTAAATATTTTGTCGCTGGGATATTAGCTTCAAGCGCTATGCTTCTCCCCGGCATATCAGGATCATTCATATTATTATTACTTGGCGTATACAGTACTGTAACGTATGCGATTTCAGAAATTGTACGTTTTAACTTCCAAGCGTTACCCGTTATTATGTTAGTCGGTTTTGGCGTACTTGTTGGATTTATTGTTGCGAGTAAATTAATCAAATATTTACTCACACACTATACGTATTTAACGTATGCAGCAATTTTAGGTTTAGTGGTAGGATCACTATTCTCTGTCTTCCCTGGACTTCCCACTACTTTATTGACGTGGATAATATCTATTTTCACGTTAATGATAGGGTTTACTGTAAGTTATATTTTAGGTCGTTATACACATGAATAAAAAACAGGGCTGGAACATAACTACCCTGTTAATCAAAAAAAACCAACAAAATTCATTGTAATGAACTTTGTTGGTTATATTTATATATAAATTTAGTCTTACTGGGGGAAAGATGATGAATTAAAACATCACTTTGATTGCTTCCTTAGCTGAGACTTCTGAGGCATTAAGCCGAAACCGAAAATCCATTTCGAGCGCATAAATCCAAGACTATTGGCTTTTACAATATATAAGGCAGTAGCTGACTGGAATAAGTATGCGCTTAGAAAGCTTTCCGTAACTTACGCAGACCACCTATTCACGCATGTTCATAAGTGGACTGAAGACGTAATGCATTGCATTCCTAACGTCTTCATGCACGGGGAGACATTACTACGAAATCAATTAGATTTCTGTAATGTTCCCTCGTTGTGGTAAGGCGCCTAGAAAAGCGAGGTGTTAGGAACAATCAAAATTGAAATAGTTTATGTCCCTGCGTCATTTTTATTATTTCGCTGGTGTTACTGCTCCATTATATTTATCTTTAATGAATGTTTTAATCTCATCAGATTGTAACACTTTAATTAAAGCTTTAATTTTTTTGTCATCTTTATGCCCTTCTTGAACTGCAATTAAATTCGCATACGGGTTATCATCAGATTTTTCAACAGCAATAGAATCTTTTTGTGGGTTTAACTTTTGTTCAATTGCAAAGTTAGAGTTAATGATAACTGCGTCACCTTCGTTATTTTGATATGTTTTTGGTAAAAATTCTGCTGCTTGTTTACTGTTAAATTTAATATCTTTTTTGTTTTCTACAATGTCATCAAAAGTAGCATCTTGGATTTTAACACCTTTTTTAATTTTGATAAGCCCTTCATCCACAAAGAATTTCAAGAATCTCCCTTGTTCTGCAGGATTATTAGATACAAAAATCTCTGCCCCTTTAGGTAAATCTTTTAGACTTTTGTGTTTTTGAGAATATACAGCCATTGGTTCTAAATGTACGTTACCTGCTGATTCTATTTTATAGCCCTTATCTTTTTTCTCTGTATCTAAGTATGGTGTGTGCTGGAAAAAGTTTGCATCTAATTCACCTGCATCTAACAATTTGTTTGGCGTCGTATAATCATTAATCGTTTTAATTTCTAAATTGTATCCTTCTTTTTCTAATATTGGCTTCGCTTTTTCTAATATTTCAGCATGTGGTGCAGGAGATGCCCCGACCACAATTTTCTTATCTTCCTTACTACTTTTTGAATCGTTATTGCCACAAGCAACCAATACTACAGATAGAACTAAAATTACAGCAATTGATAAAAATCTTTTCATTATTACATTCTCCTTATCTTGTATTTATCGTTTGTCTATTTTATTCGTTGTCCAATCTCCCAAAAATTGAATAACGAAGACGATAACTAAAATTAAAATGGTTGAAATTAAAATGACATCATTTTGATTTCGTGTAAATCCTGTTAAATACGCTAAATTACCTAACCCTCCCGCACCAATAACACCTGCAACAGCTGTAGATCCAACTAATGCAATTGCAGTAACAGTTATGCCAGAAATTAAAGCAGGGAGCGATTCAGGAATTAAAACTTTCCGTATCACCGTCCATGTGTTTGCACCCATTGACCAAGCTGCTTCTATCACACCTTTATCTATTTCTTTTAAAGCAATTTCAACAAGTCGTCCATAAAAAGGCGAAGCACCAATAATCAATGCAGGCAATGCACCTGTAGGGCCACTTATTGTGCCTAAAATTAAACTTGTAAAAGGAATCAGCAATAAAATCAATATAATAAATGGGATTGCGCGGAATAAATTAACGAAAAATGACACGAGATTATAAAAAATTCGACCGGCTTTAGATTTACTTTTAGAAGTTAGAAATAACACTACTCCTGTAATGATGCCAAATATAAATGCAAAGAAAGTCGAGATAATCGTCATATACAGTGTTTCATAGGTCGCAGTCCATACATCTGGCCAACGCACATTTGGCAGTGTTAGCATTTCATGCAATATCTCAGTAAAACTTTTACCCATGGGCAATCACCTCAACTTCAATTTGTTTCGATTCTAAATCAAGTTTTAATTGCTCAAACTGTGTTTGGTCGATGTTAGAAATATGTACAACAATAAAACCAATAGCCCCTGACTTAGAATGTTTAATATTGGCTTCTAATATATTTACAGCCACATCATACGTTTTTAAAATATACGAAATTATAGGCTGTGTCGTCACTTCACCTGAAAAGTTGAGTTTTATAAGTTTATCATTTGAATTTAACTTGACGAGACCTGAAATGTCTTCAAATTCAGCTTTAGGTTGAAGATCTTCTTGCACAAAGCGCTTAGTGACTGAATGTTTTGGATTTTCAAAAACTTCAGATACTTTACCTTGTTCAATTACCTTTCCATTTTCCATGACCGCAACTTCATCACAAATGCGACGTATAACATGCATTTCATGCGTAATAATCACAATGGTTAAGTTTTGCTCTTTTTTCAATTGAATTAATAAATCGAGTATTTCATCTGTTGTTTGCGGATCCAATGCACTCGTTGCTTCATCACAAAGTAATACCTCCGGGTCATTTGCAAGTGCTCTAGCAATACCAACACGTTGTTTTTGACCACCTGATAATTCTGATGGATACGCATGTTCACGCCCTTTTAAGCCAACACGTTCTATCAATTCCAATGCTTTTGCTTTAGCATGACGTTTCGATACACCCGCAATTTCTAACGGAAATCGTACATTATCAAGTACAGTGCGTGACCACAATAGATTGAAATGTTGGAAAATCATGCCCACTTTTTGTCTTTTATACCTTAGCGCTTGTTTGCTCAAGTGGCCTATATGATCTCCACCGATAACAACATCGCCAGACGTTGGTGTTTCTAAATAATTAAACAGTCGCACCAAAGTGCTTTTTCCCGCACCCGAAAAACCAATAATACCAAATATGGTACCTGTGTTAATGGTTAGATTAACATGATCAACAGCTAAAACGGATTTAGATTTGCTCTCGTACTGTTTAACGATATTTTTAAGCTCAATCATATCGCTTCCCCCTCAATGTGTTGCGAATTATCAAATTTCAGAACAAAAAAAGCTTTCTCCTATATAAAAATAAGAGAAAGCATAGATTTCGATGCGTTTCTCTCATCTTCAAAAGTATAAATACTTTATGTGAATTGGCACCATTTCTAAATTTAGACGGTTGCCGGGCTTCATAGGGCACATCCCTCCACCACTCTAGATAAGAGTTTTCTGAATATTGAATTGTTTAAATATTATCACTATCCTCGAATTTCGTCAATCACTTTTTTTAACCGTTCAAGTAAAAATGTAACAGATTGAAATGCATAAATGCGATCAACTTCTTTATCATTGTGCATAATTAACAAAATTGGAACAGATTGTATTTCGAACATTTGGCTAAATTCAGGATAATAATTTAAATCTCGTTTTTCTAAAGGCAATTGCGTGACACTATTAGCGATGTGTAACATGCGTTCTGACACTTTACACGTACCACACATCGGCGTATAGCCAAAGATTAATTTAATATCTTGTTCTTGTTCATTAAATGTATTGTTCGATTGCTCTAAAACACTCATGATATGAATACTTTCCTTTTACATAAAAATCGTTTTTGACGTCAAATCCATGCCGCCCTAAAACATTTGAGAGGTAATCTCGTGGACACCGTGCCACTTCACTAAAAGTTGAATCAATGAAGATATCTGTACTTTCACTTAAATACTTTGAAAACCATTTTCGAATCTTTCGCCCTTCAGTATCAGCATCAACAAGAATATATACTTGTTTGCCGTACAAAGATTCAATCATATTATCTAACTTTTCGATGCCCATCGTGCCATGTGTACAAATGATATCAACCGGTTCTAATAACACTTCCTTAACTCTTTTTTTATCAGATTTGCCTTCTACAACAATTACTTTATTAATCATCGCCATGGTCTTCACCTTCTAAAAAGTTAGTATTCAGTGCAAAAAAACTCCAAGATAATCAAAGGAATATCTAGGAGTTTAAAAATATTATTCGCCAATCATTTCTTGATAACCTTGTGCATCCATTAAAGCATCAAGTTCACTTTCATCGCTTAATTCAACTTTCACCATCCAAGCTTTCTCATATGGCGATTCATTTACAGCTTCTGGCTCGTCTTCAAGATCTTCATTCACTTCTACGATTTTACCAGATACTGGTGAATATAATTCTGAAACTGTTTTTACAGATTCAACGCTACCGAAAGTTTCGCCTTCTGATACTTCATCATCCACTTCTGGAAGTTCAACGAATACGATATCTCCTAATTCGTTTTGTGCAAAGTCTGTAATACCAACAGTTGCAACATTTCCTTCGACTTTTACCCACTCGTGTTCTTTTGAATATTTTAATTCACTTGGCACTGCCACTTGAATCCCCTCCTATATTTGTTTACAAGATAATCATGACACACATGTTTTTATCAATCAACTATTTTATTATAACCAAGTTTCACGATAAACTTGTTCATTAAAACCGACTGTAACTTTATCACCTAAAATTGCTAAAGGACGTTTCACTAACATACCATCGGACGCTAAAAGTTCTAACTTTTCATCCTCTGATAAAGTATCTAATTTATCCTTTAAATTTAACTCACGATATTTTGCACCATGTGTATTGAATAATCTTTTGATTTCAATTCCTGAACGGTCCACAATATCTTTAAATTCATCTTTCGTAGGTGTTAATTGAACGATATCAATAGGTTCAAAACTCACACCTTGTTCAGATAAAAATTTCGCTGCTTTTTTACACGTTGTACAATTAGGATATTGATAAAACTTAATCATGCTTTAACCTCCTCGCGTGACTTATATCAAATATAACAAAATTTGTTAAATTAGACTATTTTTTATACTAGTTTCATTATTTTGTTATTTATTAATCACGAAATATGACGTCTATGAATATATCCGTTATAATTTAAAACATATATTATAATGGAGGTATGTTACATGCAAAAGATTCAAGATATGGAAACGTTTAAATCAATTATTAATAAAGATGAAACAGTTATCGTCAAATTCGAAGCAGGATGGTGCCCTGATTGCAAAGCCATGGATATGTGGATCAGCCCTATTGTTGAAAAATACAATCAATATGAATGGTTTGTTGTAAATCGTGACGAAGTTGAAGAAGCGGCGTTAGCGTATGATGTCATGGGTATTCCAAGCATTCTTATCTTCAAAAACGGAGAAAAGTTACATCATTTACATTCTGCTCACGCAAAATCACCTGAACAAGTCGAATCATTCTTATCCGAGAGTTTAGGTTAACGTTAAAAAAGAACATATTAAAATCGTCTTCAAATTACTTTAAGCAATTTGAAGACGATTTTTTATGAATAGATATGCAATTTTAACCGTATGCGTACATCTATTAAATGTACTCTGTATAGATTCCTTTATTTTTACGTTTAGGTACTTTTTCCTTGTCATCTTCTAAATCGGTTAAATATATAAATCCGATTAAGCGTTCATCTGGTAGTACCCCAAAAACATTTCTAACTTTTGGATGAAAAATATATGTTGGCGTTTTCCAGCATGTTCCAATCCCTTTTTCATATAAGAGCAATAATAAGTTTTGTGCATATGCCCCAACCGCTAAATAGTTTTCATTTTCTTCCCGTTGACGTGCATCACATTTCATAATAATTGCTAAAAAACCACCTAAGTTAGTCACCGCATCGTAATGACTTTGTTGTTTATCGGCTTCTCGTGGAAATGCATAACGCGAGACTTCCTTGCTCATTTCCCCCAATTTATGCTTAGGCACATATACAACACGCCACGGCTCGCGCATACCATGATTTGGTGCATTTGCCGCTTCTACAACAGCATCCCTTACAGCGTCCTCGTTAATGTGCATATTTCTATCGAACTTCTTAATACTTCTTCGATACTTTATAGCCTCTTGAAGTTCCATCATCATCTTCCCCTTTTTATTGATAACCATTATCAATTATATAGAAGGTTGGCGTACTTTTCAAATTACTGATACACGGCCATTGCATTTTTTAAAGTTTTAACATTGAGTTGTCCTGGAGCAACGCTTTCATTGATAGCACCATAAGAAAGTGCCCCACCAAATGTTTGTTGTGCAGTTCTAGAAATAATACCTAAGTGAGACATGGAAATACCTGTCACCCAATGATGCAATGCATCACTTGCTTCTGATACTGCTTGCAATAACGTTAAAACATCTTGTTTTGATTGTGGCATAACCGCGATTTTTAAGTGTGCCCCGCCATATTGAGACATGTGATAATATGTTTTTTTCAATACATCAAGTTGCGGCGTTTCATGAAAATTATGATATGACACAATAACATCTATACCATGAGATTGAATCGTTCTAACAATATGGTGTCGACCAATCGAAGGCTCCCACTCAACATCAATATAATCCACATTTTTTAGTTCAGCCAATTGAGTCAAAAGTGACTGATATTCTTTTTCATCACAGTTACCTTTCCCCCCTTGCATTTGCGAACGAAACGTAACAAGTATCTCGGATTGAAAACCTTCATCTTTTAATTGTTGGATGATTTGAGCCACGTCTACACTCGCAACGTCTTGAAGTGCATCTATTCTTAATTCTAAGATATCTATATTTGATTCTTGCATTTTTATCAACTGTATCTCATTTTGACTAAGTACATGAGATACGACCATAAAACTTCCTACGATTTGCGCTTTCATGGTGTGTCACCTACTTTACACAGTTTGAATTCCCCCTTATATTAGCCTAACTTTCCTTAATTGAAAAGTAAGCGGGCTATAGGGTTACATTTTTCTAATCACATGATTTACATTCTTTTTTATTGCCGTATGATAGTTATGAGCTTTACTTACTATATTATTTTTCTATAGAATTAAGTATTATTTATCTGAATTTTCTAAAATAACATTGCAATAGTGATTGCGTTTTTATATGATTAATATGATAAACTTACTTTTATTTCTAGGAGGGTGCACATGATACATATTTTGAATGATACGCATACAAAAGCATTTTATCAACTCACTTGTGAAGCATTTCGTCTTCATCCTCTCGCTTTTGTACATGAAATCAGTGAACGACAGAATTATACTGAAACAGATATTGCTCAGTTATTACACCCTAGCCATCAGAAGCAGCAGATATTTTTTGGTGCTTTCGATCATCATAAATTAGTAGGTTTCGTTCAACTCAACTTTTTCCCTTACACATCAAAGCGTCATAAGGCCACTGTTCAAGGTTTATATGTAACTCCAGATTATAGAGGTTCTGGTATTGGGCGCAAATTGATGGAAAGTCTTATAGAATATGCGGAGGAACATGGCATTGAACAACTTGTCCTTGCCGTAGCTTCAAATAATATTGCTGCTAAAGTATTTTGTGACCATTTAGGCTTTGAATTTTTAGCACTTGAACGCCAAGCTCGGAAATTCAATCATACTTATATAGATGAGCACTGGTTAATTTATTATACGAATAAGGAGCATATATGAAAGAAATTACAAGAATCCAACACCTATGGCGCTACGAAAAATATCATGTCATGATGCACAATTACAAATATTATACAGAAATCAAAACGATGATTAAAAATGGACAATCTTATACATCTATAGAAACTAGAATTCAAGAAATTTTAAATACGCCCATTCAGCCTGCCGCTTTTATAAATACATTCCAACACTTATGGGGCTATTTTAAAAATTGTGCAACCCATGAGGAAAAAGCGTTATATACTGCATACGTTCATCAACTTCAATCAGAGTCCCCTTCATATTGTACAAGTATTCAATTCATCCAAAATTTAGCGATAAAATATAACGCACAATACCTTTTAAACAGCTCAATCATGACATTAACACTCCCAAAAACGATTTAACAATAACATATTAGTTATTCAATTCTCACTCAAACCGTGATATAATTTCTCGTTGTAAATTACTTATTAAGGGTGCGAATCATGAAAATATTATGGTCTAAAAGGACACGCATGATAGAAATTGCATTGCTGTCCTTTCTTACAATTATTGGGATAGGTTCTCAATTTTATTTAAATTTGGCATATAGTTTAAATCAAGGACTCTATCACTATGCTTTGGGTATTCATTCAAATCTTCTTATTATCCCAGCGATTATGGGGAACTTCGCCTTTGCTTTAGGTGTCCCTCTGGGTCATTTTCTTGCTCACAAATTAGGTTTCAAGAAAAATTTTATGCTATTCTCATTTATATTCTTACTCGGATCCATTTTAGGCTTTTTCTCGATAGGCATCATTTCTTTATCCATTTCTAAAGTGATACAAGGCTTAAGCACAGGCATTTTATTCTTTACTATGTTACCTAAATCATTTCATGTATTTCCAAAACGCTTTAAAAATGTCTTTCTATTTATGATTATTGTAGGGTTGTTCGGTGCAAATGCCCTTGGTGGTTTAACTGGAAGCATTACATTGTTTTATGCGCAATGGCAATGGATATATATCATCAATATCCTTTCAGCAATCATCAGTTTAATTGTAGGTTGGTTATATTTCGAAAAAGATGACACGACACATCAAAGTACTACGAAAGAGGACCATACTGTCGTTTTCTTTTTAGCGCTTTCATCTCTTTCATTATTAATACCACTTTGTCTTATTACGCAATATCGTTTTGATTCTATTAAAGTCTGGCCATGGTCTATCGTGACGTTGATTTTATTTGTGATTTTCTTATATAAAAATAAGCAGAGTCATACACCTATTGTTCATTTTTCGACATTGTTGTATCCGAAACCATTACTTGGCTCAATTATGGCGATTGTCTCACATCTGACGCTACTTATTGGCATTGCTGCGATTAATTTTTATCTATTACAAGTGATTCATTTACCCCCACATCAAATCCAGCTTTTTTATATTTACTTCTTTATCGGCGTATTTATAACAGGCGTTTTAAAAATGGTGTTTTATAGTGCGTGGGGGCCGGGTGTACTTGGTACCATTGGTTCAATTGCCTTACTTTACGTCAGCACAAACTGGTATATTATGCAAAACGAACTTAATCTTCATTCACTTTACATTCAAGGTATGATTATTGGTTTTGGTTCAAGTATGGTACTTGTAAGTGGCGCAATGTCTACACTTTTAGATGGTGATTTATCACGTGCATCACATCGTTCACTCACAATGCATTCTATCCGTAACTACTTTGCAGCGATTCTCGTGCCAATCATTGCAGTTTATATGAAACATAAAATTCAAAAAGGGATAAACGATGTTCAGTATAATCGTATTGATAATAAAGCCATTATTATGAAACATATTCATGACGTATTTATGGATGCCACCCATCAACTCTTTTTAGTGATGATAATATTAAGTAGCGTTTTACTCATATCTTCTATCGCTCAATTTTTCTTCGGTAAAAGTCGACGAATTGTGGCAAAACGTCGTTAAAGCAAGTGATTTTGAAATAACATTTTTAAACGTTTACCAATTGACACTTATTCATTTCATTTAGTTTTACAATTAAAAGTATTGAAATATATTTATAGCCTTCAACGTTCATAATAATATGAATGGTGAAGGCTATTTTATATACATTCCCTGTTTTGTGCTTTAATTCTCATTTATTCATAATGTTGAACCGCAATAATTTCTTTAATGAACTGATAGAATGTTTTTCTAGATACATTTATTTTTATTGTGCATCCAGATTCTGAAACGATATTTGAAAACCTCAGCCCAGAATCAATATTTACATACACGCTTATGTCATGCCTATCTCTTTTGATAATAGTAAATGTCACATCAGGTTCTATAAAGTGAATTTCTGAGACAGGTGATTTACATTTAAATGCTTTAAGCTTTTCTATATCCGAATCAAAAAGTGCTAATTCTGTATAAAAGCGCATATTTTCGAAAGATCCAACCACAGTAAAATAGTAAATTGCGTCATCATCGTCAACACGCTTGTGAAATTCAAAAGATAAAGAAGTCTGGCTTTCTTTATATAATTCATCCAATAGTATGCATTGATGTTTATTCATATTGTGTCCTTTCTCCATTTTAATTTTAAAAAAAGCCCATAACCACAAGGGTTATAGGCTACATAGTGGAGACGGCGGGATTTGAACCCGCGTCCAAAGGTCCTGATACAAATGTTTCTACGTGTGTAGTCTATTTGAACATTTAACATAATGATTAGAAATAGACAACCGACATTATGCGAGTTTGATTCTTCTCTTCTCGTCAGACTTCAAACGGCAGTGACGAGCGTATCCTACTAAAGTTGAATCACGTTAATCGCACATAGGCGATGCGATTAGGTGATGCAGAGTGCGATTAGGCAGCTACTGCTAAGTTATTGTTAGTTTTGCCAGTTATTATAAACTGATGTGTTTTTACGGAGACAACCCTCCGACACGCTTCATAAGCTCTGGGGACCCCTGTCGAATCCATAAACGTCCCCATATCAAAAATGTACTCTCTGTTAAGAAAGCACATTTAATTATAACGAATCTTAACATTCTTAGCAATGATTTAATAATTTTGTTTGATTGCACGATCAATATCACGTTTCACCGCTTTTTCTTTCAATGCTTGTCGCTTATCATACTTCTTCTTACCTCTTGCGACACCTAGTAAGACTTTACACATACCATGTTTAAGATAAAGTTTTAACGGCACGATAGAATACCCTACTTCACGTGTTTGATCGCCTAATTTTGAAATTTCACGTTTGTGTAACAACAATTTGCGCACACGTCTAGGGTCATGATTAAAGCGATTCCCCTCTTCATAAGGAGCGATATGCATGTTGTGCAAATAAATTTCGCCCCCCTTTACTTGTGCATAGCTATCTTTTAAATTGGCACTACCACGACGGATTGATTTTATTTCAGTACCTTGTAACGCAATGCCTGCTTCAATTGTATCTTCAATATTATAATCATGGCGTGCCTTACGATTTTCTGCTAATGTACCTTTTCCTGATTTTTTGGGCACTGTGTGTCACCTCAGTCTACTTTTTCTTCTTACCTTTCTTTTTGACACGTTTATCTTTATAAAAAGGCTTATGTTTCGTATTTCCTGACTTATCTCGTTTTCTAGCATTTTTTCCTTTTCGATTTTTACGTTTCTTTTTTTTATCTTGATCTTTTTCAAACGTATGCCCTTTTGTTTTAGCCTGAATGGTTGTACCTCGTGATTTTTTCTCACGTTTTGGATACATGTCAATAGGCATACCTACAATTTGAAAGTCAATTTGACGTTCATCCACATCAACATGGATGACTTTTACTTTTATAACGTCACCGATACGATATACTTTAGCTTTACGCTCCCCAATTAATGCCATTTGGCGTTCATCGAAATGATAATAATCGTCTGACATATTTTGTATCGTTACCATACCTTCAATGGTATTTGGTAATTCAACAAACATTCCAAAATTAGCCACTGAACTAATGATACCTTCAAATTCGTCTCCTAAATGTTGAATCATATATTCTGCCTTTTTCAAGTCATCTGTATCACGTTCTGCGTCAATTGCACGACGTTCTCGGTTAGAAGTATGTTCTGCCATCTGTGGTAATTTCTCTTGCCATTCATGTTGCGCTTTACCATCCATCGATTTTTCGATTAAATATTTACGTACTAAACGATGCACAATCAAATCTGGATATCGTCTGATTGGCGATGTGAAATGTGTATAATAATCTGCCGCTAGCCCAAAATGGCCTAAATTATCTGCATCATAATGTGCTTGCTGCATTGAACGTAGCATCATCGTTGAAATAACCATATTTTCTGGTCTGTCTTCAATTTCTTTTGTAATATTTTGTAGCGTACTTGGATGAATATCTTCACCCGTCCCTTTTATCATAATACCGAAATTCGTAATGAAATCAAAAAATTGACGTAAACGGTCCGACTTCGGTTGTTCATGCACACGATAAATAAACGGCACATCCATTTTACTAAAATGTTCCGCGATGGTTTCGTTTGCCGCAAGCATAAATGACTCGATTAAACGCTCACCTTCACCACGTTCACGCGCAACGACTTCTTGTGGAATACCTTCTTCATTCACAAGCACTTTCGCTTCTTTAATATCAAAATCGATTTCTCCACGCCGACGTCGCATATCGATGAGTTGTTGTGATAAGCGCTTTGCCATATCAAGCATCGGCGTAATGTCTTTATATTTCTCGCGCGTGTGAGGGTTATGGTCGGTGATGATTTCATTCACTTCCGCATACGTCATACGTGCATCTGAATGAATCACACTATCGAAAATATCATGTTTGACGACATGACCTTGGGCATCGATTTCCATACGACAACTCATCGTTAATCGATCTACATTTGGATTTAATGAACATATGCCATTACTTAAACGATGTGGAATCATTGGAATCACACGGTCTACTAAATACACACTTGTTGCACGATCGTATGCTTCTCGATCTAGCGCAGAGCCTTCAGTTACATAATAACTGACATCTGCAATGCTTACTGTTAATTCCATATTGCCATTTGAAAGAGCCTTAATCGCGATAGCATCGTCTAAATCTTTCGCATCCGCGCCATCGATTGTAATTGTTAAATCCTGACGTAAATCACGACGGCCTTCTAATTCAGTAGATTCAATCGTCTCAGGAATCGCTTCAGCTTCTTTTAATACGTCGTCTGGAAATTCAATTTCAATCCCATGTTGATAAATAATAGATAAAATATCTACGCCAGGGTCATTTTTATGACCTAAAATAGCAGAAATATGACCTTCTGGATTGTTAGAGCCATCAGAGTATTGCGTAATTTGAACAAGTACTTTATGTCCATCTACAGCCCCTAAATCTTGCCCTTTAGGTATAAAGATGTCCTGCATGATACGCTTATCATCAGGTACTACAAAGCCAAAATGACGCGCTTCTGTGTAGGTCCCTACAACTTGTTTAACGGCATGCGTTTCAATGGATTTTACTTCACCTTCAACTTTGCCTTTACGATGGTCACCACGTGATTTTTGAATTTCAACGATAACAATATCTCCATCCATCGCACGATTGATTTTTGTAGGCGGGATAAAAATATCTTCTATCCCTTCTTCATCTGGTCTTAAAAAGGCAAATCCCTTTTTATTTTGACTTAACGTCCCTCGAATAAGTCCTGGTTTAGGACCTTGCTTTTGATATCTATCTTGTTTCGTACGTTTGACTTTACCCTCTTGCTCTAACTCATTGAGTACTTTAATAAGGTCACGAAAACTTTCAGCGCTACTTAAGCCGAGCTCATCTTGAAAGTCAGAGACAGACATCGGTTCATAACTTGAACGTTCAATTATGGCTTTAATTTGCGATTTTAAATGCATAAGAGGTCCTCCTTTCTCTTTAATATGCTAAATGACTAATTCGTCCAATCTAGTGATTCTAAAAATTGATACACTTCCTCAAATACTGCTTCTTTTTCTTTATCAATCGTGATCACATGGCCTGAATTTTTGTACCATGATAAATGTTTATCCTCTGATGCTGCTTCATTATAAATAATATTGGCTGAATCTGTATTAATCATTTCATCATGTTCAGATTGGATCACGAGGAGCGGTTCGATAACGTCTTCAACGTGATCTCTCACACCTTGAATCGTATCTTGTAGTTCACGTAACGTACTCGTTGGTTTGAAGGCTTGCATTTCTCTCTCTATTGTTGCCTCATCTTTGCCTTCATATTTTTTGAATTGGCGTGCATACTCTAATACCCCTTCGTACATTGACCCTTCAGTTTTAATGTACATCGGCGAACACATCGTCACAATTCCCTTAACATCACGATTTAAGCTTAATTTTAGTGCAAAAACACCACCAAGGGACAAACCTGCAACCGCAATTTCATCATAACCTTGTTCCACCAAATAATCATAACCATCCAATGCATCTTTATACCATACGTGAGGACTCGACTTCAAAATTTCTTCTGGCGGTGCTGCATGTCCTTCGTAGTGAGGTGCGTAAGACGTATATCCTTTTTTTTGTAAAAAACGCCCAAGTTGTCTTACATCAGAACTATTCCCTGTAAAACCATGTAATAACAACACTGCACGTTTGCCTTCTTCAAATAAGAAAGGCTTTGGTAATTGAATTTTCATTCATCATTCCGTCCTTTCAAGTCACATCTAGTTCTATTTTATAGTTTCAACAGTGGCGCTACAAATAAAAAAGCCCGACTTATCAACTGTCGGACTTAGATTTTCTAAACGGTCGAAATTGTTAACTCTATTTTTAACGTTTACCGTCAGACTTATAAATTAAAGTAACTGATACCTAACATTAATACAAAGAAAATAATTGAAAGTACAATTGTCAATCTATGCAAAAATAAATCTACACCACGTTGTTTTTGTTTACCAAATAACTGTTCAGCTCCACCACTGATGGCACCTGATAAGCCATTACTTTTACCTTCTTGTAATAAAACAACTGTGATGAGTGCGATACAGTCAATAATTAGTAATACAACAAAAAATGTGTGCATCAGATTGTCCTCCATTCATCATATACGAAGGTATTCTACCACATTTAGAGCCTTTACACAACTTTCATTAACGATTGAACGTTGATTTACGCTTTATACTCACTGTAATCATAAAAACAGCTAAAATGAGTGAGCCTATGCATACAATGATGTATGGAATTAACGCGAAGAATCCTTTTACATTTAGAATGGCAGCGTACAATATTGGCGGATTAAGTAGCGCATTAAATAATTGGGATATAAAAACTGCAACCATAAACCACCATAAATAGGGATGTTGGTATTTCATTGCGACGACACCAGCAGAGTATGCAAGGATATATAAAATACCTGTATACCTTAAACTATTATTAATCGCATTAATCGCATTTTGCGAGATACGATTTCCAGAGTGTTCTAACATATAGCTAATGACTTGTCCATCAACAATAATAACTTGATGAATCACGAGACATACCGCAAATAAAAATGAAATATATGCCAGTAGACGACCAGTATGGGCCGCACGTGCCTCAGGGGATAGGTTTTGATCCATTTTAATGAGCTCCTTTATCTAATTCACTTAATGATATTATATCAGGTTAACACGTTCTATGAAACGACACATCTAGATGCTTTTAGAAATGCTTTCATTGTTACTGTCCCACTATTTGGCCCGGAGTAATTCAGGTCATAAGACCCTTTGAATATTGGTCTCACTTCCAACTCTGATTGCTCGGCTCTCACAGTTAGTACGTGCATAAGAAAACCCTCAAAACTCATTTTTATTAAATGAATTCTGAGGGCATCTAAGCGAAGTCTATGCTTCAAACAAATTTCTATAATAATTTAAGCTTATTTATCTAAATTATAGAATGCGTTTAAACCTTCATATTTAGCTGTTTCATAAAGTTCGTCTTCAATACGTAATAATTGGTTGTATTTTGCAATACGGTCTGTACGAGATAATGAACCTGTTTTAATTTGACCAGCATTTGTCGCAACAGCGATATCTGCAATTGTTGTATCTTCCGTTTCACCTGAACGGTGTGATACTACTGCTGTGTAGCCCGCTTTTTGAGCCATTTCAATTGCTTCAAATGTTTCAGTTAATGTACCGATTTGGTTCACTTTAATTAGGATAGAGTTACCGATGTGATTGTCGATACCTTTAGCAAGAATTTCTGTGTTTGTTACGAATAAATCGTCACCTACAAGTTGTACACGATCACCGATTCGCTCAGTTAATAGTTTCCAACCTTCCCAGTCGTTTTCATCCATACCGTCTTCGATAGAGATGATTGGGTATTTGTTTACTAATTCTTCTAAATAATCAACTTGTTCTTCTGCAGTACGTTTAGCGCCTTTATCGCCTTCAAATTTCGTGTAGTCATACACACCATTTTCGTAGAATTCAGAAGAGGCACAGTCGAAACCTAAGAAAATGTCTTTTCCTGGCTCATAACCCGCTTTTTTAATAGCTTCTATGATTGTTTCAACACCGTCTTCTGTTCCTTCGAATTTAGGAGCGAAACCACCTTCGTCACCTACTGCTGTAACTAAACCACGAGATTTTAAGATTTTAGCCAATGCGTGGAATACTTCTGCACCCCAACGTAACGCTTCTTTAAAACTATCTGCACCTACAGGTAAAATCATGAACTCTTGGAATGCAATTGGTGCATCAGAGTGTGAACCACCATTAACGATGTTCATCATCGGTGTAGGTAATACTGTTGCGTTAAAGCCACCTAAATATTTGTATAAAGGTTGTCCTAAGAAATCAGCTGCTGCACGCGCTACCGCAATAGAAACACCTAAAATCGCGTTAGCACCTAATTTACCTTTGTTTGCAGTTCCATCTAATTGAATCATCATTTTATCGATTGAAACTTGTTCTAAAGCTGAAAATTCACCTTCAATAATTTCTGGTGCGATGATTTCATTAACATTTTCAACAGCTTTTTCTACACCTTTACCAAGGTAACGTTCAGTATCGCCATCACGTAATTCAACAGCTTCATGTTCACCTGTTGAAGCACCTGATGGTACTAAAGCGCGACCAAACGCACCACTTTCTGTTAAAACTTCAACCTCTACTGTTGGATTTCCACGTGAATCAAGTACTTCGCGAGCATAAACATCCGTAATAATTGGCATAATATAAAATCTCCTTTTTCCTGATAGTATTTACTGTAACAGTGATGCAACAGAGCTTAGAAACTTAAACACACTCTATTACAAACTGGTTACATGAGTTCATCTTCATTATAACTGGTTTTCAAATGGACTCAACTATTTTAATGCTTAATTAAGCTTTCACCTGTCATTTCTGCAGGTTGTTTTAAATTTAATAAATCAAGTAATGTTGGCGCAAGATCACCTAAACGGCCTGTTTCACGTAATTCTACGCCTTCTTTCGTCACAATTACTGGGACTGGATTAGTCGTATGCGTTGTCATCGGCTGATCATCATCTGTTAACACTTCATCCGAGTTACCATGGTCAGCAGTAATAATCGCATAGCCATCCATTTCTAAAATTTTATCTACGACAGCACCTAGACATTCGTCCACCGCTTCGATAGCTTTAATAGTAGGTTCTAACATCCCACTGTGCCCCACCATATCTGGGTTCGCAAAGTTTAAGATGATTAAATCAAGATCGCCTTTAGCTAATTCTTCAAGTAATGCATCTTTGACTTCATAAGCACTCATTTCAGGCTTTAAGTCATACGTTGCGACTTTAGGTGAATTGATTAGACGACGGCGTTCACCTTTGAACTCTTCGTTTTGTCCACCATTCATAAAGTACGTTACATGTGGGTATTTTTCAGTTTCGGCTATACGTAATTGCGTTAATCCGTTGTCTTGAGCAACTTCGCCGATTGTATTCGTTAAATCTACTTTTTCAAATACAATTTCTGCATCAACATTATCATTATATTTTGTAAATGTAGCATAGAATAAATCATTTACACGTTCGACTTCAAAACCATTGAACGCTTTATCTGTAAAGATTTCAGACAGTTGACCTGCACGGTCTGGACGGAAATTATAGAAAATAACCGCATCACCATCGTTCACACCGTTATTTTGATTTTCAACTACAAATGGAACGATAAACTCATCCGTTAAATCTTCAGCATAATTTGCCTCTACACCTTCGCGTGCTGATGCATAGCGCGGTGCTGAATCAAATGCACGGATGGCATCGTATGCTTTTTGTTCACGATCCCAACGTTTGTCTCTGTCCATCGCATAGTAACGTCCAGCTACGGATGCAAATTGTCCTACACCAATTTCTTTGAATTGTTTTTCAGTTTCATCAATATATATAAGTGCTGACTTTTGATCTACGTCACGTCCATCTAAAAAGGCATGGACATATACCTTGTCTAAACCTTTTTTCTTCGCAAGTTTTAAAATTGCGAAAAGGTGTTGATAATGACTGTGTACGCCACCATCGGACAATAATCCAAACACATGGAGCGCTGATTGGTGTTGTAATGCATGCGCTATAGCGCGATTTAAAACCTCATTGTCGTAAAAGTCGCCATCTTCAATCGATTTGTTAATACGTGTTAAACTTTGGTACACGATACGACCCGCACCGATATTCATGTGACCTACTTCAGAGTTACCCATTTGACCTTCTGGTAGACCTACATCTAAACCACTTGCTTCGATTTGCGTCGTAGGATATTTTTCATAATAACGGTCAAAATTAGGTTTATGCGCTTGCTTAACAGCGTTACCATGGACTTCATCTCTATTCGCAAAGCCATCTAAGATAATAAGTGCTGTTGGTTTTTTTGCCATATTATTTCGCACCTTCTAACAATTGAACGTAGTCGTCTACTTTTAATGAAGCACCGCCAACTAAGGCACCATCGATATCAGTTTCAGCCATGTATTCTTTAATATTGTTTGGTTTTACGCTACCGCCATATTGAATACGTACAGCTTCAGCTACATCTTTACTCGTAAGTTTTGCGATTTTTTGACGTACTGCGGCACACATTTCGTTTGCATCTTTTGCTGTAGATGATTTGCCAGTTCCAATCGCCCAAATTGGTTCATATGCAATAACGACTTGTTTCACTTGGTCATCAGATAAACCTTCAAGTGCTTTTTCAACTTGACCTTCCACAACGTCATTTGCTTTACCATTTTCTCGCTCTTCATCACTTTCACCAACACAAATGATTGGTGTCATACCATGATTAAACACAGCATGTGCTTTTTTATTAATATCTTCATCTGTTTCATGGAAGATATCACGACGTTCAGAGTGACCAATCACAACATAGCTTACGCCTAAATCTTGTAGTGCTACAGGTGATGTTTCACCAGTAAACGCACCACTTTCTTCGTAAAATGTATTTTGAGCTCCGATTTTCAAACCTGGTGCTACACCTGATTGCGTAAGTGAAATTAATGCATCTAATTGAATCGTAGGCGCACAAATTACTGCCTCTACTTCATTCGTATCTGGTAATGCTGGTAATGCATTAACAAAATCTTTTGCTTCTGCAACTGTTTTATTCATTTTCCAGTTACCTGCAATAATTGGTTTTCTCAATTAAAACACTCCTATTAGTAATTCATACTTTATTTAAGCATTCATTACCTCTAAATTTTTGTTATTTATTTGCTATTGCTTTAATACCAGGTAATTCTTTACCTTCTAAATATTCTAAAGACGCGCCACCGCCGGTAGAGATGTGTGTAAAGTCTTTTTCAAAACCAAGTTGCATTGCGGCCGCTGCTGAATCACCACCACCGATAATTGTTGTCGCATCTTTTAATTCTGCAATTGCTTCGCATACACCAATTGTACCTTGCGCAAAATTGCTGAATTCAAATACACCCATCGGTCCATTCCATACAACAGTGTGCGCACCTTCGAGTTGTTTTTTGAATAATTCAACAGATTCAGGTCCAATATCCATAGCTTCCTGATCTACTGGGATGTCATCTATAGACACTGTTGAAATCGCAGCATCATTCGAAAACTCTTTTGCAACTTTACCATCAACTGGTAACACAATTTGGTCGCCAGCTCGTTCTAATAAATCTTTTGCAAAATCGATTTTATCAGCTTCAAGCAATGATAAACCGATTTCTTTACCTTGTGCTTTTAAGAATGTATATGCCATACCGCCACCGATAAGTACTTTGTCGGCAATTTTAAGTAAGTTTTCAATAACGCCAATTTTGTCAGATACTTTAGCGCCACCTAAAATGGCTACAACTGGCTTATCTGGATTTTCAACGACACCACCGATAAATTTAATTTCTTTTTCCATTAAGAAACCTGCAACAGTTTCTAAATGAGTAGAAATACCTACATTAGATGCGTGTTCACGGTGTGCTGTACCAAATGCGTCATTCACGAAAATATCGCCTAATGATGCCCAATATTTACCGAGCTCGCTATCATTTTTAGATTCTTTTTTACCATCTAAATCTTCGAATCGTGTATTTTCAAACATTAAGACATCGCCGTCATTAAGTTTTTTAATTGCTGATTCTAATTTTTCACCACGTGTTTCTGGAATAAACGTAACATCTTTATTTAACTTTTCAGATAATCTTTTCGCTACAGGTGCCAATGTAAGCTTTTCTTTATCACTTTCTTCTTTAACTTTGCCTAAGTGAGAGAATACGACAATTTTTCCACCTTGTTCAATAATATATTGTAACGTTGGCAAAGCTTGGACAATACGGTTATCATTCGTAATTTCCCCATCTTTCATAGGCACGTTGAAATCCGCGCGCACTAAAACAACTTTACCTTTTAACGAAACATCTGTTACATCTTTTTTAGCCATAATATTCCTCCTCAAAAACACTCGTTATTTTAAAATAAGCGGAGAAGCGTTGTGCTCCTCCGCTTACTATAAGCTAAATTTCAGTTAGAAGCACGTACATTTAATACTTGCTTAACTTTTATCAGTTAAGAGAGTGGCAAACGCCATTAAAATGCGTCAGTCCTACCCCTTTTAGTATATTATAAATCTAATTATTTAGCATGACTTGCTAAATATTCTAACGTACGTACTAATTGTGCTGTATAAGACATTTCGTTATCATACCAAGATGCAACTTTAACTAATTGACGATCGCCAACAGTCATAACGCGTGTTTGAGTTGCGTCGAATAATGCACCAAACGTCATACCTACAACGTCAGAAGAGACGATTTCATCTTCAGTGTAACCGAATGATTCATTAGTTGCATTTTTCATTGCATTGTTAACTTCTTCAACAGATACTTCTTTTTCTAAAACAACAGTTAATTCTGTTAATGAACCTGTAGCAACTGGTACACGTTGCGCGCCACCATCTAATTTACCAGCAATTTCTGGAATAACTAAACCGATTGCTTTTGCAGCACCTGTTGAGTTAGGGATGATGTTTTCAGCAGCTGCACGTGCACGACGTTTGTCACCTTTTCTGTGAGGTGAGTCTTGCGTATTTTGGTCACCTGTATAAGCGTGAATTGTAGTCATTAAACCTTCAACAATACCAAATTCATCGTGTAATGTTTTCGCTACCGGAGCTAATGAGTTTGTAGTACAAGACGCACCTGAAACAACTGTTTCTGAACCGTCTAATTCTTCATGGTTAACGTTATATACAATTGTTTTAAGATCACCAGTACCTGGTGCTGAAATTAAGACTTTTTTAGCGCCTGCTTCAATGTGTGCTTCAGCTTTTTCTTTAGATGTGAAGAAACCAGTACATTCTAAAACAACATCTACTTCTAAGTCTTTCCAAGGTAATTTAGATGGTTCTGGTTCAGAGAATGATTTCACTTCTTTACCATTTACGCGGAAACCACCATCAATTACATCTACTTCTTCAGTAAAACGTCCTTGCATCGTGTCATATTTTAATAAATGTGCAAGCATGTCGTCGTCAGTTAAATCATTGACAGCTACTACCTCAATGTTTTCTACGTCTTGAATTCTTCTAAATGCTAAACGACCAATTCTACCAAATCCGTTAATTGCTACTTTTACTGCCATGTTAATGGCCTCCTTTAATGATATTTAAAAAGTGATATACGCCCCGACTGTTAAACTTGTTTCTCTGAAACAGTCCATTCATTAAGTCTTGAAAACAAGCTCAATTCAGCATTATTTATAAACCACTTTTTACTTATTTTTTTAATAATTATTGCTCAACAATCATTTTTGCTGCCTCTTCATCTGTAATTAACACAGTGTTTTTAGGCGCTATCTTGAGGTAAGCTTTCATTGCGTTACCTTTCGAATAACCTCCCGCTACAGCAAAATTATGCTCTTTCATACGGACTTCTTCTAATTGAAGTCCTATCGTGTTGACTTTGTGAATGATTTGGCCATGTTCATCAAAATAGTAACCAAATGCCTCACCCACGGCATTATGATGTTGAAGTTTCTCTATCAATTCTGGCGTAGACTGACGTCTCTTAGCCATTTTCAGCGCATCACCAATACCATGTATTGTAATTTTTGAATCTTTAATTTTCTCTAATGTTTGTATCACTGCAGGTTCTTTAAGTAAATTCTGATACGTGAGTTCACTAACATTGTCAGGAACATAAAGCGTTGTGTAACTGCCACCTGTACGATGTGCCATGGTTGAACAAATGGTGTTTGCTTGGAATACTACATTTTCGCCAAGACCACCTCGTGCTGGAACGAATAAAACATCAAACGGCAATGGTGACATTGCATCACTTACCGATGCCATCGTAGAGCCACCTGTAACAGCAACAATTGCATCATTATATAATTGTTTTTCTAACAATTGGCCTGCGATACGCCCAATTTCTACTTTAACGCTTAAATCATTATCACTATTTCCTGGTACCACATGAACTTCTTTAATTTGATACAAATCTTTAATTTGTTTCGCCAAACTGTGGTAATCAGTATAGTTATTAAAATAGACATTGAGTTCATTTAAAACGTCGATACCAACATGAGTTAACGTCATTCCTGTTGATTTGACTGAAATTAAATCTTGTACTTTTAAAAGGTCCGTTTCAGAACGTAAAACACGTTCTGTAAGATTCAATTTATCACTAAGTGTTCGACGTCCGACAGGTTGATACTTTTGGATGGTGCTTAAAATTGAGAAACGCCGATACATCTTGTCTACCAAATCAGGAACAATCTTTTGCTGCACTTGAATGATGTTTTTCAAGAGGCATGCCTCCTTATTAGTGAAACAGGATGGTCATGTATGAGCCAAGCGTTGACAAATTCAGTCCCATTCGTCACAAAAAAATATAACCTGTTTACATTTTTAATCATACTATGGTTGAATTAAAAATGCAAGTCAAAAACAATCCCACCATAAAAAACGTTGGACAAATAACGTCCCTTCAGAGTAATGTCTATGAACATCAACATACACATCCAGTGATGCATGAGTCAATATGTGAGCGGGTATGTAATTTACGTGTATAATCTTTTGTATAAGGAGGTTCAAAATGAGATATTCAAATGACAAACCTGAAGTTATAGATCCAGATGATCCTCGATATAGAAGACCGGATGATTTTAACCAACACAATGGTAGACATAACGACCAAGATTTTTACAATGGTCGCTATCAGGACTACAATAATAATGAAAGACATATATATTATCGTTCATACGGCTGCACACCAGGGTGCTTTCCAGGTTGCTTATTTTCAATCATCTTATCTATTATTCTCACCCTACTATTAAATATGTTTTTATCTTAAAAAAACCCCTTGAGCTATCATTTTCTAACCATTGCTCAAGGGATTTTCATATATTTATGGTTTGACCGTTTGTGTAGTTGTTGTTGAACGTGTTTGGGCTTGTTCGTTAGATGTCTCTCTTGTAGTTGTTTGTCGTGAGCCATTATGATTTGTTTCAGTTGACCGTCTCGTTTCATTAGATGGCTGAGGTGATTTGTTTTCTGTAGATGGTTCCGCTGTTGATGGTGGCTCATTTGTACGTTCTTGCGTTGGTTTTTGTTCTGATGAAGGTTTTTCTTTAGGCTTTTTATCTTCTTTTGTAGGTTGTTCAGTCGTTTGTTGTCTAGTTTTATTACGTTGCGCTGCTTCGATAGATGCTAACCGTTCTTGTTCAAGTGATGCTTGTCGTTCTTGTTCAAGTGATGCTTGAATAGCTTGTTGTTGCTCTAAGCTCGCTTCTTGTTCTCTTTTTTCTTTCTCTCGTTGTTGGCGCGCCTTTTCTTTTTGAGCTTCTTTTTGCTTTTGTTGTTCCTCAACTGACTTATCATGAAGACGTTCATTTCCTTTATGTGATTGGTCGACAAAGGAAAATATCGCGAAAATCAAACCGCCAATCAATAGTAGAATGATTATTATACTCAAACAACCTGTGGCCATTTTTTTCTTCCGATTCCCATCATGTTGAGCTGGAAATTGTTGGTTGTTCAACCCCATAATCTAACCTCACTTTATTATACTGACATTGCGCAATACGATGTGATGACTTAGAATATTTCTGTTATTTGCTCATTGCCTATTTTCCTATACAGTATGTTTCATTATAACAATTATCATACTAAAAATAAAAATAAACGTTTACCCTTAACCTCATATGAAATTTATTTATGCATTTGTGTTTACGCTTTGAAAAAATAAGGAACATAATAATTAAGATTCGTTAGTATTAGGGGGGTTTCATGTTGAAATCTATTTTACGTATGATTATTCGAGTAATAGTGATAAAATTAATCTCAAATTTCTTCAATAAAAAAAGATAAGGCCAGAATGCTGCATCATTCTGGCCTTTCTTAACTAAAGGGAGTTAAACCTTCGTCGTATATTATGGGGTATACGCTAACTAAGAGATGGGTTAATAAACCTATTTTCGAAGGCAATTTCATTATAACGTAGTTTGTGAAAAAATAAACATAATAAGTTGTTATATTTTTGATAGAATCTTGACAGTTTTTTGACCTCTTTATGAACGTAAAAAAATGGAGGGATATTATGACAAATATTTTAGTAACTGGCGGGACTGGTTTAGTCGGTACTGCCCTCGTAGATGCATTATTGAAAGAATCAGACAACAATATCTATATTTTGACACGTTCTAATAGAACATCTGACCAACGCCGTGTCTCTTATATTAATTGGAAAAATGAAAAGTGGGAAGTCCAAGTGCCTGATATCGATATCGTCATTAATCTTGCAGGTGCTACCTTAAACAAGCGTTGGACGGCCACGCACAAACAACTTATGATGACCAGTCGCATTCAAGCTACACATGCATTATTTGAGTTATTTGAAAATCGAACGCATCAACCAAACATCTTATTTAATGCCAGTGCCATGGGCTACTATCCGCCGTCCAAAAAAGATGCTTACACCGAATACTATAAAACCTTGCCCCATGATTTTTTATCTGAGATTGTTTATCAGTGGGAGCGTGAAGCTGATCATTTTTCAACGTTAGGCACTCGTGTGATTAAAGGTCGTTTCGGATTAATATTATCCCATCAAGGTGGTGCATTACCGATGATGGCTCTGCCATACCAATATGGTGTCGGTGGTAAAGTTGGCGATGGTAAGCAATGGTATTCATGGATTCATATCAATGATTTAGTACAAAGCATTTTATTCTTAATTAAGCATCCTGATGCTCAAGGTGTCTATAATCTCAACGCCCCACTTCCGGAAACTCAAAATGATTTCGGCATTGCGTTAAGTCGCGCATTACATCGCCCCCATTATACACGCGTACCTACTTTAGTGATGCGTATAATATTAGGCGAAATGTCGACACTTATTTTAGATACGCAATATATGGTACCTGAACGTATTCAAATGTTAGGTTTTAAATTTGAATATCCTGAATTAAATTCCGCACTTCACGCTATTTATCAAAACTAGCTTGTCATACAACGCTTAAATGAATGACGTCTTCAAAGGTGAATCCATTTACTCTGAAGACGTTTTTTATTATATGCTCATTTAAAAATCAAACGTATGTGTTGTTATTTTAACAATAATTGGTAAAATGTTAGGTCTAACCATCGATTAAATTTATAACCGACTTGCTTGAGTGTGCCAGCCGCTTCAAAACCGTATATTTCATGCAGATGAATACTTCCTTGATTCGCAGCATCAATACCCGCAATCATCGTTTTAAACCCCTTATGCGTTGCATCTTTTATCATGTATTCAAGCAGTTGCGAGGCAATGCGTTTCCTCCGATAAGATGCACTAACGTATAATGAGTGTTCTACCGTATATTGATATCCCGGCCAATTTCGAAATGTACCATACGTGGCAAAACCTGCCACATCACCATCTATGTCATAAACCCAAATTGGCCACTGACCATTCACTTTATTCTCAAACCACTTTTCACGTTCTTCTACTGTGGTTTCATGATATGTATATACTGCCGTCGTATTAATAATGGCGTCATTATAAATTTCAGTAATTGTTGCAATATCCTCTTTTGTCGCTTCTCTAATCATATAAACACCTCATCTGTTAAATTTTCAAATAATTTTGAATAAATAATATATTAAGCGCTATCATAACGCCTCATGCCATTTAGATATATTGTATTATGGGAAACCACAGAGTGTGAAGCAATTCTTTATCTTAAAATATGTTTATTATTTATTCCATAACTTATGATATAATAAAATTATCTTTTAATTAGGAGGTTTTTATATGTATCAAAAACTTGGAGTTTGTGCATTATCTTTATCTCTTTTAGGTACCGTCTACACACCAACTGCTGGGGCTGAGTCTGTAGCACCTACCGACCAAATCACTGTCAAAAATAAGGCTGACGTGATGAAAGCACTCAAGCAAATAGCACCAGACAAAGGCATTAAAAATTACAACAAGTATTACAGCATTAAAAAAGAACAAAAGGATGATATGGGTTATACACATTACACACTTTATCCTAAAGTGAAAAACCACATTGCTAAAGACCGCGAAGTGAAAGTGCACGTTGATCCAAAAGGTAAAGTAGTAATGGTTAACGGTGAAGTTAAAGCACCGGAAGTAAAACCTAAAAATGACGTTTCGCTAAGCAAAGAGGATGCTGTAAACGATGCTTTTAAAGCTGTGAAATTAAATCGTAATGAAGCTAAAAACGGTAAAGACGAAGTTGTAAAATCAAATGAAGTTGTCATTAATGGTGATGAAAACAAATTTGTTTATGAAGTCGAAATCACAACCATTGATCCACAACCATCACATTGGAAAGTCCAAGTTGATGCCAAAACAGGTCAAGTAGTTGAAAAGCAAGACTTAATTAAACATGCTGCTGCAACTGGTACGGGAGTGGGTGTCCGTAACGATCGCAAACAGATTAATATTAATTCAACATCAGGCGGTTACACATTAGAAGACGTTACACGTAACGGTGTATTATCTGCATATAGTTATAATCAAAGCACAGATACTGCAAACTTAATTACAGACAAAGACCGTACGTTTGATGCAAATGATCAAAAAGCTGGAGTAGATGCAAACTACTATGCCGGTAAGGTTTATGATTACTACAAGAATGTTCATAATAGAGATTCTTATGATGACAAGGGAAGTCCTATTCAATCGATTACTCATGTAAACACATTCCAAGGTGAAGATAACAGTACAAATGCTGCTTGGCTAGGTGATAAAATGATTTACGGTGATGGTGATGGCCGTGAAATGCATAGTTTAGCTGCTGCTAATGATATCATTGCGCACGAAATCACACACGGCGTGACTCAAGAAACTGCTGCTTTAGTTTACCAAGACCAGCCAGGTGCATTAAATGAAAGTTTTTCTGATGTATTTGCATACTTCATTGATTTCGAAGATACGTTATTAGGTGAAGACGCTTACATCAATCCAGGTCCAAATAAAGCTTTCCGTAGTTTTAGTGACCCAACAAAATTCAATCAACCTGCTCATATGAAAGATTATAAACATGTACGCTATGACAATGGTGGCGTTCATATTAACTCAGGGATTCCAAACAAAGCTGCATATTTAACAACTCAAAAGTTAGGTAAAACAAAATCAGAAAAAATCTACTACCGTGCACTTTCACAATATTTAACTTCTACATCTCAATTTGCAGACGCTAAACGTGCCCTTGAACAATCTGCTCAAGATTTATACGGTGCATCTGCAAAACAAAAAGTTACAGAAGCATGGAACGAAGTTGGTCTTTAAGACTAAAATGAATTTTTGCGTTTAAAATTTTTAAATATATACACTAACTCTATTTTCCTAATACACCTTCATCACAAAAATTAAAAACATATCCGTTTATTTGAATTATGACGCTTTGTATGCACATATATCCCCAACAAATGCATGTCACTATTCAAGTAAAGACTTCCCACATATTCTCAAATGTTTATGTTGGAAGCAAAAGCTGAGGCATTAATTTGTCTCAGCTTTTGTATTTGAAGCCATATTGATGGTCATGATGAGCCCTTCAGGCGTCGATAAGGATTGGGTTGTAGCATCATATTTTACAATATTAAAAGACGTCAAACCATACGTTTCATTTGCTCTAATCCTTTTACTATATGACTGCCAAGTATTGAGTGCAATATGGTGATGATATCGATGATCCGACATAAACACCGCCTTTGGAAACGTTGATACAAGTTTAAAACCCATCGATTCATAAAATTTTTTTCCATTTTCCAAATCTGCTGCTTTTAAATGTAAATGACCAATTCGTGCACCTGTCTTCATACCTTCCCATATCGTATCATGTGCGTGTTGTAAAATACCGGCCACATCTAATGGTAATGTGTCCATTTTTACATTTTCTTGGTTCCATTCCCATTCTGAAAAAGCTCTATCCACATATACTTCTATACCATTTCCTTCATAATCATTAAAGTATATCGCTTGGCTCACTAAATGATCACCACCACCAAAACGAATGTTGTGTGAGTCGATATGTCTCATAAACGCACCCAATTGTTCCACACGGTCTAATAACAATGCGAGGTGAAACAACCCCACTTCATGTGATTTTGCCGTACGTCCATTTTCGAGTAGGTTTAATACGAGTTCATCACCAGAATCTCCTATTGCTAATACCAGTTTAGAAGCTGTTTCGTATTTTATTGGCATCCCAAGTATCGTATGATAAAACGTCTTTTGATTGTTGAAATCTTTTACATTAATAGTAATCCGATTGACATGCATTGTATTAGAATTATGAAAATTCATATCATCACCTCTCCAATGATTGTGGTATATTAAATATACCACAATGGGTAGTGATTTTCTCAAATAACACACCTATTTACCATTTTAGGAGCAATTAAATAGCAATTACGGTTCGTTTCATTTATATTTGATATAAATAATTCTCAATTTATAAAGGAGGATTTTTATGTATGTAAATAAATTAGCCTATATTTTATTAGCATTCTTTTTAGGATCATTTGGAATCCACAAGTTTTACGCAGGTAAACCGATTCAAGGTCTCTTGCACATTGCATTCTTTTGGACTGGTATTCCGCATATCATTGCTATCATTAGTGGTATTTTAGTTTTACTTAAACCTGCAGATGAATATGGTCGTGTATATGTATAAAAAAGACCGTGTCGAATTTTCTTTCGACACGGTCTTTTAATTATATTTATTACATTTTTACTACGTTAGCAGCTTGCTCGCCACGGTCACCATTAACGATTTCAAAATCAACGTTTTGACCTTCTTCTAAAGATTTGTATCCATCTCCAACGATTGCTGAGAAATGTACGAATACATCGTCACCATTTTCTCTTTCGATAAATCCAAAACCTTTTTCTGCGTTAAACCATTTTACTGTACCGTTATACATATAGAATACCTCCGTTGTGCATCATGCACGTTTTATTTGTAAAAAAAATTCATTCATTAAAAGGAGTATATTCTAAATAATAAACTTCAATCAATTTCACGATCTTTTATTACGATAAAGTTAACTATACACGCAATTTGACCAAATGTAAAGAAAAACTTTAAATTCTTGTATTTTTTTCTCTTTACACTCCAAAAACCCTCTCTAATATAATTATAAATCATTCTTTTCTTTTAACGTTATTATGTATAAACAATCTGATTATGAACTATAAGAAACAATACAACATTTTATAAGAAAACACTAATATTGATGCGCTTTTTTTGATATAATCATTGTGACCCACATTCTTAAATTCTGTTTAAATTTGTGGACATATACCAAATCATTACATATTAAGGGGTTAAAATTATGAAAATGAAACAACTCGCAATAATCAGTTTATCGAGCTTATTAGTATTAAGCGCATGTGGTCAAAATGACTCAGGCCAAAAAGATGTGAAACAAGAAACACACCAAAAAGAAGATAAGCTAAAAAAATACAAAGAAAATTTAAATACGTTTGTTAATAAAGATCTTGATACTTATAATCAAACCATCGACAAGTTATCAAATTTAGACTTGAGCAATAAAGACAAAATAGTCAAAGAATTTAAATCAGTCTCACAATCTTTAGATGAGTCAAGAAAAAATTATGAATCTAATAAAATTGAAGCCAAAACACCAGAGGCTTTAAGTAAAATCGAATCTAGTTTTCTAAATTCAAACAAGTCCGTTTCTAAAGGATATAATGGTATCGCAACAAATTTAGATAAGTTCTTTAAAAATGAAATTTCTGAAAAAGAATTTACAACAAATATGAAAAAATATGAAGAAGAATCTAAGAAAGTAGATATGAACAGTATTACTTTAGAAGATATTAAAAAACATTTAGGTGAGAACACTGCGAAAAAATACGAAAAAGTTCAAAAACGTATTTCAGAAATGAATGAATAATATATTGATTAGCACACATTCTAAAGAATGCTGTGCTTTTTTTATTACTTGATTATCACCTGTTTTACATATTGGCGATTCATATAAAAAAGCGCTCGCATTCAACAACGAAAGGTAAGCGCTTTATAATAATCATATTTTTGCTACACGTCACCTAGACACGTTCAAATTGGACGTGACGATATGTAACACTTAATTAATTACATTAAAAGTACCCCTATCGACTTGAGTGGTTATGTATTTGCAGAATTCAGCAAAGTGATTAGCAATGCTGCGGTCAATAAGACGTTAGGTGAGTTATGCGCGCGATTAAACACTGACAAACGCAAATCTCATTCATTAAGACATACACACTGCTTATTCTTATTATCACAAGGTATTTCTATCTATTACATTTCAAAAAGACTAGGGCATAAAAATATAGATACCACACTAAAATATTATTCTCATTTACTTGAAGATTAATACGAAACGGAATCAAAATTAGCGAGTAATGTCATCAATAATTTGAGACCAAAAATGTAACCATTTTATTTAATTTGGGGTAACATTATAGAATAACGTGAGTAATTAAAAAATCGCTATAGTCCTTAACATTACAACGACCATAGCGATTTTGAGATTATTTAAAAGTATTTAAAATTGGTTAAATAGCCCCCTCGAGAGGAATCGAACCTCTATTGTAAGAACCGGAATCTTAAGTGTTATCCATTACACTACGAGGGGTTAATAGTATTAGATTGGTAAAATAATTTCTAATGCCTTAAAATCAATTAAGATACAAATGTTTATTTTTTGACCATTTTTGACTTTTAAGTTAAAATAAGTTCAAAGCTATTTATAGGAGGAAAGAGTTATGAATTTAATTCCTACAGTAATTGAAACAACAAACCGCGGTGAACGCGCATATGATATTTACTCACGTCTATTAAAAGATCGTATTATTATGTTAGGCTCTGCGATTGATGACAATGTCGCAAATTCTATTGTATCACAACTTTTATTTTTACAAGCACAAGATGCTGAAAAAGATATCTATCTTTATATTAATTCTCCAGGTGGTAGTGTAACTGCTGGATTTGCAATTTATGATACGATTCAACACATTAAGCCAGATGTACAAACAATTTGTATTGGTATGGCTGCATCAATGGGTTCATTCCTACTGGCAGCGGGTGCGAAAGGTAAACGTTATGCATTACCAAACGCTGAAGTGATGATTCACCAACCATTAGGTGGTGCGCAAGGTCAAGCAACTGAAATTGAAATTGCAGCGAACCACATTTTAAAAACACGTGCGAAGCTAAATAAAATTTTATCTGAACGTACCGGTCAATCAATTGAAAAAATACAAAAAGATACAGACCGTGACAACTTCTTAACTGCTGAAGAAGCGAAAGAATACGGCTTAATTGATGAGGTTATGCAACCCGAATAATAATCACAAGCGAGCGATCCTATAGATGGCTCGCTTTTTTATACTTCAAATGGTTCACCATTTCTAATTTTATCTGCCATTTCATTCAATTTACGTAATCGATGATTGATGCCTGATTTAGAAATCGTACCCGTACTCACCATTTCTCCCAATTCTTTAAGAGATACATCCTGGTGTTCAATTCGTAATTTTGCAACCTCACGTAGTCGATCAGGTAAATTATCTAAACCAATTTCTTGGTCAATTAATTCAATACTCTCCACTTGTTTCATAGCAGCACTAACTGTTTTATTTAAATTCGCCGTCTCACAATTCACCAGACGATTCACTGAGTTACGCATATCTCGAACAATACGTACATCTTCAAATTTCAAAAGTGCTTGGTACCCTCCGATTAAACTTAAAAATTCAGCGATACGTTCCGCCTCTTTAATGTATGTAATCCATCCTTTTTTTCTCTCTAATTTTTTTGCATTTAATTCATAATGATTCATTAATGCAGTTAATCCTTCAGAATGCCCTTCATAAAGGGAGAATATCTCTAAGTGGTATGATGAAGTTTCTGGGTTATTAACTGAGCCACCTGCTAAAAATGCACCCCGTAAATAACTCCGTTTCATCTCATCGTCTTTTACCATTTCGTCATCGATATCGTGACTAAACATGCCGTCCTTTAAAATGCCTAGTTCATCTAATATTTCTTTTGTTTTCATTTTAATGCGACAAATGTATATATTGTTTTTCTTTAATTTCATTTTTTTACGCACTAATATTTCCACTTCTACGTGAAAAACAAGTTTTATTAAAGAATAAATGCGTCGTGCTGTCGTAGCATTTTCAGTTTGAATATTAATAACGAATTGTTGGTTCGAAAAATTTAAAGCTCCATTCATTCGAATCAATGCGCTGAGCTCTGCTTTTGCGTTGTTCGCATCTATTTCTATACGGGTTAATTCATTTTTCATTTCGGATGCAAAGCTCATAGTTATCGATTCCTCTCTTTAACATTCATTAACTTTAATCACATTCTTTTTTCTTATTGTAACACGGATTTGTTGAAGCGAGTGAGTGTAATGAAAACTGTTTTCACCTTTTTAAATGAACACTTTGAAACGACTGTTATCTTTTTCGTCGTTTTTTAATACGATTAGGGTCAAATTTAATCGTACTGATTTCTTCAAGGGCAATATCATAAATCATATCCGCCAATACATCATTACAGTGACGTACGTGATGATTTTCCGATATTTGTGCCAAATCTTTACCTGTCACTAATTTAATACCACTTTTCAAAAGCTCATTTGCATCATAATAGACAGGTCGTGCCCCTTTTTGCTCATACTTTTCCAAAATTTCTTTTGAAAACGTAATTTCGTTCGCAATGACAAAATCGATGACATGATGACCTAACTGTTGATGGATGGCGTCAATGTGATCTAGAACAGAATACCCATCTGTTTCACCTGGTTGCGTCATAATATTAGACACGTACAGTTTTTTGGCTTCACTTTCAACAATCGCATTTGCAATCCCTTTTACACATAAATTTGAAATGACACTTGTATAAAGTGATCCTGGTCCCAAAACAATTAAATCTGCTTCTAATAAGGCTTCAACTGCTTCATCCATAGGTTCTGCGTTTGCCGGTTCTAAAAAAACACGCTTAATTTTTTTATGTTTACTTGGTATGTTTGACTCCCCTACAACAATTTCGCCATCTTCCATCACAGCGTTAAGAGATACACTAGATATTGTAGAAGGAATCACACGCCCTTTTATATTCAATATTCTACTGAGTTCCTTTATCGCATGACCAAAATCATCGGTGATATTGGTCATTGCTGCGATAAGGAGGTTGCCTAACGAGTGCCCGCTAATTTTATCTTCTTCAAAGCGATATTGAAAAAGTTGCTCTAACGTAGGTTCGACATCACTTAATGCCGCAAGCACATTTCGCACATCACCTGGTGCTGGAATATCCATTTCATGTCGTATTTTTCCTGTACTGCCACCGTCATCAGCGACAGTAACAATACATGTAATATCTATTGGAAACTTTTTCAAGCCTCTTGCAAGCACCGACAACCCTGTGCCGCCACCAATTAATACTATTTTAATTTGTTTCATGCTTATCGCCACTTTCAATATGTGCGTCTCTATGATGCACATGAATATCATAATCAAAGTGTTGCCTTAAATCTTCCGATAGACGTTGTGCTAATGCAACGGAACGGTGTTGTCCACCTGTACATCCAATTGCAATAACAAGTTGTGACTTCCCTTCTTTTTTATACCCTGGAATCATAAACAGTAATAAATCTAATAACTTTTCATAAAATGTGTTTGTTTCTTTCCACTTCATAACGTAATTATAGACGTCTTCATCCATGCCTGTTAAAGGTCGCAATGATTTCACATAATATGGATTAGGTAAAAAACGAACGTCAAACACTAAGTCAGCATCGATTTGTATCCCATGCTTAAATCCAAAACTTTGTACATTAATAGTAAACGTTGGATGATTCGATTTATTGAAGTATTCATATACACGTGAACGCAATTCTTTCGGCTTTAAATGTGTCGTATCGACGTTATAATTTGCCATACTTCGAATATCCGATAATAAATTACGTTCCTCACTAATTGCTTCTACTAACGTTAAATTATTTTGATCTTGTAATGGGTGTCGACGTCTTGTTTCTTTATAGCGTGATATTAATTTTTCAGTCGTTGCGTCTACAAATAGTACATCCGTAATAACATTTTTACGACTTAAAATATCATCAATTTCTTTAACTAGCGATTTAAAAAATTCGCGTCCTCTTAAGTCAATGCCAATAGCCACCTTTTGTAATGTCGGATTTCCTTGTTCCATCAATTCTACAAATTTTGGTAACAAGATCGGTGGTAAATTATCGACACAAAAATAACCTAAGTCTTCTAAACTTTGTATCACAACTGACTTTCCAGCCCCCGACAACCCAGTGATCACTAATAATTCGCTTTTGACGATTTCATTTTTTTCTTCATGTTGCATACGTATCCACCATCCAATCATATTCTATTTAAGTGTACATGAAATCCTACTTCAGTAGTAGCATTTAAGTAAAAAAAGAGTGCATCAGCTATCACATCATGTTCATCTGATGGACTGATCCACTCTATCCGTATATTTAGTTAAATTGAAAGGGTCATTTCATGCGCACATTAAGCTTCTGCTTTATCTTTAAGTTCTTCAATATATTCTTGAACACTTTGTGCTGCAATACTGCCATCACTTGTTGCCGTAACAATTTGTCGTAAGCCTTTCTCTCTCACGTCACCCGCAACATAAATCCCTTCCACTGCAGTACTCATATCTGGATTGGCGACAATGTAACCTGCCTCATTTGTAATACCTAAGTTGTCGAATGGTTGTGTTAATGGCTTCATACCGATATAAATAAATAATCCATCAGCATCCACTGTTTGTTCAGACCCATCTTCAGTCGATACAAGTGTAAGTGAACCCACCTTGCCATCTTTTTCGTTTACAGATTTTAAAGTATGGTTCCAAATAAAGTCGATTTTTTCATTTTTAAACGCACGGTCTTGCAGAATTTTTTGTGCACGTAATTTATCACGACGATGCACGATAGTAACTTTATCCGCAAACTTTGTTAAAAATGTCCCTTCTTCAACTGCCGAATCTCCGCCACCAATGACATAAACATTTTTATTTTTAAAGAATGCACCGTCACACACAGCACAGTAACTTACGCCTCTACCACCAAGCTCCGATTCACCTGGCACACCAATTTTTTTATATTCCGCACCCGTCGCTATAATCACGGCAGTCGCTTCAACTTGACTAGAGCCTAAATCAATCACTTTATAATTGCCTTTATCTTCAATGCCTTTAATGTCACCGTATTTATACTCGGCACCAAATTTTTTGGCATGTTCAAACATTTTAGCAGATAAATCCGGTCCTGAAATCATTTCAAATCCTGGGAAGTTTTCAACCTCTTCAGTATTTGCCATTTGACCACCTGGCATACCACGCTCAATCATTACTGTATCTAAATTCGCACGTGAGGCATACACTGATGCTGTCATACCTGCTGGACCCGCTCCGATAATCGCAACATCATATCTTTTTTGTTCTGACATAGATGACTCCTCCTCTATTCTTTATCATTCGCATTTTACACCATTTCGAGCTTAAATTTGAAGCTAAATGCTCAATAAATGCGCCAACGCACTTTCGAGCATATCTTCTGAAACGTTAAACATTTTACTTAATTGTGATTTCACCATCGATTGATCAGACATATTAAAATATAAATAGCTTACTGCCGCGGTATATGCAACCACATTATCAGTATCCACATCTGTTTCAAGTAAAGATTCCGCATAATTAATCCAACTTAAAAATAATGCAGACTCATCTTTTGTTTCAGACAGTTCATATAATTGCTTCATCCCGTTATGGATAAAATTCAACTTTCTCAATTGTAATCCCTGAATTAGATATGATAAGTAAAGTTTTTCGTAATCACCCATATCTTCTAATATTGCCCAAACTTCTTTGGTCATCAGGACTTCTTTACCATTAAGTTGATGCAGTAAAAACACCCCATATAGACGTTGATGTGCGTCATCACTCGTAAGTAACGGTGCAATATTTTCATTAAAATACGTCTCACTTGTATCCATAATCCAAGGTGGCACCCCTGGGTTCGCTTTTGAAAAATCTTGTAACTTTTCCCAAAAATGTTCACTTTGAGATGTTTGGCCTAAATAATAATAATTAAACGCCAACGCATGAAACAATTGAAATGTTTGAAAACTCCCTTTTCGATGAAGGGGTAACAGTAATTGTTGAGAAGCTTCATATTGTTTCAAATAACTTAACACGATGCCTAATTTAAAGGATTGTTCGTCATTCATTGGAATAATTTTATTTAAAACTTTAATATAATGAGTAAATTGTTTAGTTTCATTCATGTTATATAAGAGTAACGTATAGTGACATAACGCATGTACATCAGAGTCATCTTCTTCTAACAACGTCTCAAACATTACTTTCGCTTTGTCATTTTCATTGAGATACAGATAACACATTGCTAAAAGATTTCGTACGACCCTATGATTTTTAATGTGTTCTTTTTGATTCAAAATATATTCACGTGCATCAAGAAGTCTTCCTTGACCAAATAAATATTGAAATATGATTTGGGTTGCGAACAGTTCACTTTCTAGTTCTAACTGTGCATCGCCCATATATGTCACTTCAAACATTTGTTCCAATTCTTCACGATAATCGCCATCATCGGTCAGAAATGCATAGCGTAACCCAAATAAATAAGCTTTATTGGGTTCATTTAAATCGATGTTCAGTTGACTCAGTTCATAAAAACATGTTTCAATGTCATATCCTTTACTAATCGCTTCGTAATAAATAGACTCTGCTTTTTTAGGTTCGTGTAGTTTAACAAAACACGTTGCAAGTTGTTGTTTTGCATCAAAATTGTCAGGTGACAATTCTAACACTTTATCTAGATGTTTTTTTGCTCTAACATAATCTTGTTGCAGCATTTTTTGTTGTGCTAAACGTTCATACAACGATACGTCAGTACCGAGCTGAATAATTTTATGATGTTGTGTCATCCTTGTCACCTTCCTTTCACAACGGTTTAATTTGTATCGGATTACCTATAGCTATTGTATCATTTGGAATATCTTTAGATACGACAGCATTAGCGCCAATTTGAACGCGCTCTCCTATTTTTACGCCAGGTAATATCGTCACATTTGCACCAATAAGCGTGTCATTTCCTATCTCAACATCACCTACGCGTAATACATTAGGTAGAAATTCATGCGTTAAAATCGTAGTATGATAGCCGATGGTTACATTTTCTCCGATTTTTATTTTCTCAGGATACATCAAATCGGGAACGACTTTAAAAGCAATAGCTGTATGATTACCGATTTTCATATGTAATAAGCGTCGATAAAGCATAGGTTTGAGTTGGATAAATGGGAAATAACGTAAAAATTCAATAATCAACGTGTTTTTGAATAATTTGGCAAATGAAATATAACGATATAAATACCATAACGGGTTATATTTACCTTTCGTAGCAATGACTTTAACTCTTCTTGCCATGTGTCATATCCTTTCGTTGCGCTGGCCAAGGTAACACTGCTACATCCTTGTATTTCGGCGGTTTCACTTTCAATCTTCTCCATAAAATCATTCCTACACCAATCATAATCAATACGATAGACATAAGTTGCGCCACGCGAATCGTCTCCGTTAACATGAGGCTATCTGTACGCAAGCCTTCAACAAAGAATCGACCAATAGAGTACCAAGTTAAATATAAGAAGAAAGTTTCGCCAACGCGTAAATGTTTACGGAGCGATATAAGTATCACAAATCCTAAAACGTTCCATAACGATTCATATAAAAACGTTGGGTGATAATATACACCATCAATATACATGTTATCAATGATAAATTGCGGTAAGTGTAAATTTTCTAAAAATGTACGAGACACTGGACCGCCATGTGCTTCATGATTCATAAAGTTGCCCCAACGCCCAATAGCCTGAGCTAAAATGATACTCGGTGTAGCAATGTCACCAAGCTGAAATGGATTCCAATTTTTTTGACGTGAGTAATAAATCCCTGTAATAAAAGCTCCGATCAAACCACCATGTATCGCTAAACCACCTAACCATATCATAGGGATTTCTATCGGATGCATAAGATAATAATTTAAGTTAAACAATACAAAATAGAGTCGCGCAGATAAAATAGCAACCACAACACAAATGAGTATCGTATTGATTAAATCTTCTTCTTTAAATCCAATCTTTTGAGCGCTTTTTTGTGCAATAACGTACCCTAATAAAATGGCAGTTGCGATAATGATGCCATACCATCGCACATGTATTGGCCCCAGTGAAAATGCGATAGGATCGATATAACCTAACAACATTACATATCTCCTTTACGTTGACTATTTTTTAATATTTCCGCATTTAAGCGTTCATTAAATTCTTCGGCAGTATTAATACCCATGATATTCAATCTGTAATTCATCGCCGCAACTTCAATTATAACTGCCACATTTCGCCCCGGACGTACAGGTATCGTTTTTTTAGTTATTTCAGTGTCCATAATTTTTAACGTTTCTTCATTCAAACCTACCCGATCATATAGTTTATCTTGTCGCCATGTTTCTAGATTAATATTTAATCGAATACGTTTTTGCGTTAATATTGATCCAGCACCAAATAGTGTCATCACATTAATAATGCCTAAGCCTCTAATTTCTAATAAGTGTTCAATAATTTTTGGTGGTTTCCCTATCAATTGATCCTTATTGATTTCTTTAATTTCCACATTGTCATCTGCAACTAATCGATGCCCACGTTTTACAAGTTCTAATGCTGTTTCACTCTTACCTATACCAGAATCACCAGTTATTAATACACCTACACCATAGACGTCAACTAGAACACCATGCAGAGATGTAGAATTTGCAAGTTCATGCTCTAAAAATGTAGTGAATCGCCCCATAACACGTGTTGTTGCCTCATCGATGTACATCAGTGGTGTATCTGTCGCACGTGATGCTTCTATTAATTCATCAGGTGCTTCATGCCCTCTCGTAATAATAATAGCAGGTGTTTCAGGGCGGCATAACTTGCGCATTCGTCCTTTTCGTTCATCCAATGGCAACAGATTGTAAAAGGATAACTCTGTAGTTCCTAGGAGTTGAATACGATTCGATGCATAATGCGAAAAGTAACCTGCCATTTCTAAACCTGGTCTAGAAATGTCCGTATTCATAATTGGTCGTTCAAGCCCTTTTTCTCCAGCAATGACATTTAATTTGAATTTTTCCACTAGATCTTTTGTTGTTAACATACGTTCACCTCAATTAGTGCTTTCCTCAATGATTTCTATTATAGTATATTTGATAATCAATACGTATAATGTTCCACTGTTTGTCATTCCATTATACATGAACAGGGTGAGAGTATAAAAATAAATCTTTATGACTTATTTTTAACGCTCACCCTGCTATTTATATAACTTATTTACCGTATTTATTTAGTTTTTGAGTCACATCACGGAATGTCTTTTCAAGTTGACTAAACGTATCAATAGGAATCTCTTTGGAATCATTATGCTTTTCAGTTGTCGTTTTCTTATTGTTCGACGCTTTTCGTAAAGACGCTGTCACTTGTTTAAGCGTGTGTGTCATCATTTCTTCCATAGATGGTTCAGATGTTTGCTTTTGACCCTGTTGGTTATGTTTATTTTGAGACGTTTGATTCTGTGACGTCGATGGGTTCTCGGTATCGATTTCTCGATGCGATGCCTGAGCATCAATATGATGACGTTCATGCGTTTTTCCATTCATCGCATCTAATAAAATTGCTGCTGATTCCACTAAAATTTTATGCGCTTCCAATAGCTCTAAAACTTTAATTTGCGCTTCTTTCATCACTACTCCTCCATTCGCGCTTTATCACGTTCAAGTACTTGTTTTAAATATTTACCCGTGTAGGATGATTCAGTTGCGGCAATTTCTTCAGGTGTCCCTGTTGCTAAAATTGTACCGCCGCCTTCCCCACCTTCTGGTCCTAAATCGATTAAATGGTCGGCAGTTTTGATCACATCCAAATTGTGTTCAATAATGACAACCGTATCCCCGTTATCTACAATTTTATTTAACACTTTAAGTAAACGACTGATATCGTCTACATGTAGTCCAGTTGTAGGTTCATCTAAGATATATATAGAACGCCCTGTTGAACGTTTATGCAATTCTGACGCTAACTTCACACGTTGTGCTTCACCACCCGACAATGTTGTAGCGGGTTGACCGAGGGTAATATATCCTAAACCAACATCTACTAATGTTTGTAATTTACGTTTGATTTTAGGAATATTTTCGAAAAAGCGCGTTGCATCTTCTACGGTCATGCCTAAAACATCAGCAATATTTTTACCTTTATACGTGACTTCTAATGTTTCGCGGTTATAACGCTTGCCTTCACACACTTCACAAGGAACATAGACATCAGGCAAAAAGTGCATTTCGATTTTTATGATGCCGTCCCCTTTACACGCTTCACAACGTCCACCTTTCACATTAAAACTGAAACGCCCTTTTTGATACCCTCTCACTTTGGCTTCATTCGTTGAGGCAAATACGTCACGTATATCATCAAATACCCCTGTATATGTTGCAGGATTGGAACGTGGCGTACGTCCAATTGGCGATTGGTCAATGTCTATAATTTTATCAATTTCCTCGACACCTTTAATGGCATCATGCGCACCAGGTCGTACTTTAGACTTATTAATTTGTTTTGCTAATGCCTTATATAGTACTTCATTCACAAGCGAACTTTTACCTGAACCTGAGACGCCTGTAACGACATTCATCACAGATAATGGAAAGGCGACATCGACATTTTTTAAATTATTACTGCGCGCACCTTTAATTTCAATTTTACGTTCTGAAAGGTCGCGTCGTTTCTCAGGAACCGGAATAAATTTTTTACCACTCAAATACTGACCCGTTAATGATTTTTTATTTCGCATGACTTGTTTAGGTGTGCCATTTGCCACCACACTGCCACCATGTTCCCCAGCACCCGGACCAATATCTACAAGATAATCTGCTTCCATCATTGTATCTTCGTCATGTTCGACAACGATAAGTGTATTACCTAAATCACGCATGTCCTTTAGTGTAGAAATTAAACGATCATTATCACGTTGATGTAGACCAATTGACGGTTCATCAAGGACATATAATACCCCTGATAGACGTGAGCCAATTTGTGTTGCCAAACGAATACGTTGTGCCTCACCACCTGACAGCGTACCAGAGGCTCGATTTAATGTTAAATAACCTAAGCCAACATTATTTAAAAACTCTAATCGTGCAATAATTTCCTTTAAAATCAATCGTGCTATCTGTTGCTCTTGACTAGAAAGTTGGATATTTTGATAATAATTCAATGCATCATGAATCGATTGCGTTACAACTTCACCAATATTTTTACCCGCTACGTATACAGATAAAGCTTCCTTACTTAAACGTTGGCCTTGACACGTTTCACAAACTTGCTCAGCCATATATTTTTGCATCATTTCACGTACATATTCTGATGGTGAGTCGTGGTAACGACGCTCAATATTCGGAACAACTCCTTCAAAAACCATCGTACGTTTGCGTGCTTGGCCAAATTTGGATTTAAATGTAAACGTGATTTCTTTATCACCAGAACCATATAAAATAATGTTTTTTTGACGTTCAGTAAGCTTTTTATACGGTTTGTCCATATTAATTTTATATACATCACACACACGTTTTAATAGGGTTGGATAATAATCAGAGCTTGTTGGTTCCCAAGCTAAAATTGCACCCTCATTCAAACTTTTATCTTTATCAGGTACTACTAAATCTAAGTCTACCGTTAACTTTTGTCCTAACCCGTCGCAGGTTGGGCAAGCCCCAAATGGACTATTAAAACTAAACATCCGTGGTTCTAACTCACCAATTGAAAAGCCACAAATTGGACACGCATGCTTTTCAGAAAACTCAAGTTGTTCGCCATCTATGACATCTACAACTAAACGTCCTTCTGACAACTCCAGTACGGTTTCGATTGAATCGGCTAAACGCGTTTCAATTCCAGATTTGACAACTAAACGATCGACTACAATTTCTATCGTATGATTTTTGTTTTTATCTAATTCAGGCACTGCCGTGATATCCATGATTTCTCCATCAACACGTACACGAACATACCCTTTTTTAATAACATCCTTAAGTAATTTCTCATGCGTCCCTTTACGATGATTAACGATTGGTGCAAGTAATTGAATTTTAGTCCGTTCTTCTAGTTGAAGGATTTGATCTGCCATTTGTTGTACTGTTTGAGATTCGATTTCAACACCGTGATGTGGGCATATAGGTTTGCCAATCCGTGCGTATAGCAGTCGGATATAATCATATATTTCTGTTACCGTCGCTACAGTCGAACGCGGATTTTTACTCGTTGTCTTTTGGTCGATAGAAATGGCTGGTGATAGGCCTTCAATCGTATCTACATCTGGTTTATCCATTTGTCCTAGAAATTGTCTCGCATACGCACTTAATGATTCCACATAACGTCGTTGTCCTTCTGCATAAATCGTATCAAAAGCAAGGGAAGATTTACCAGAACCAGACAACCCTGTCATGACAATTAACTTATGTTTCGGTAATTCAATATCTACATTTTTTAAATTATGTGCTCTCGCACCTTTAACAACGATTGACGGTTCTTTCATTTTATTCACCCTTCTGCTTTTAATTCAAATAACATATCTCTTAATTCTGTAGCTCTTTCAAAATCGAGTGCTTTCGCGGCTTCTTTCATTTCATTTTCAATATTCTTAATCGTTTTTTCTCGCTCTTTTTTAGTTAGTTTTTTCGGAACTTCTTTACGTTGATCATCATTTGTTTCATTTGTGTCAACAGTAGCACTAATCACATCATGAATTTTTTTATTAATGGTTTGAGGGGTTATACCATGTTTTTCATTATACGCCATTTGAATGCTGCGTCGACGTTCTGTTTCATCGATGGCGTATTTCATAGAATCCGTCATTTTATCTGCGTACATGATCACTTCACCTTTTTCATTACGTGCTGCACGTCCAATTGTTTGGATCAGAGACCTTTCAGACCGTAAAAACCCTTCTTTGTCCGCATCTAAAATGACTACTAGAGATACTTCTGGTATATCTATTCCCTCTCTTAATAAATTAATCCCTATTAAAACATCGAATGTTCCCATTCTCAAATCACGAATGATTTCAATACGCTCTAACGTTTTAATTTCAGAGTGAAGGTAGTTTACCTTTACCCCCGCTTCTTTAAGATATGTCGTTAAATCTTCACTCATTTTTTTGGTTAATGTTGTGATGAGGACACGCTCATTTCTATCTACACGTTCTTGAATTTCAGACAATAGATCATCGATTTGATTTTTAGTGGGGCGCACTTCAATTTTGGGATCCAACAACCCAGTTGGCCGAATAATTTGTTCCACCATTTCATCTGTATGCTCAAGCTCATATGGACCAGGTGTTGCTGACACATAAACTAATTGACGTGCTTTAGATTCAAACTCTTCAAACTTTAAAGGACGGTTATCTAACGCACTGGGTAAGCGAAAACCATGTTCAACTAATACATTTTTTCGTGCTTGGTCTCCGTTATACATCCCTCTAATTTGAGGCAATGTCACATGGGATTCATCAATCATAATAAGCCAATTATCACCAAAATAATCCAGTAACGTATATGGTGTAGAACCTAAAGGACGCAATGTTAAGTGTACTGAATAATTTTCAATACCAGAACAAAACCCCATTTCACGCATCATTTCCAAGTCATAATTCGTGCGTTGTTCTAATCGCTGTGCTTCCAAAAGCTTGTTTTCACTCCGCAATTTTTCTAATTGTGAGGCAAGCTCTTTTTCAATGCGTTCAATTGCGATTTTCATTTTTTCTTCGCGTGTAACGAAGTGAGATGCTGGGAAAAGTGCAAAATGTTCGCGTTCACGTAGCACCTCGCCAGTGAGATAATTAATTTCACTCACTCGATCAATTTCATCACCAAAAAATTCGACACGAATACAAAGTTCATCTCTTGATGCTGGGAATATCTCTACAACATCCCCTCTTACACGGAACGTCCCCCGTTTAAAGTCAATATCGTTACGTGTATATTGCACATCAACAAGTTTTCGTAATAGTTCACTACGATCCATCTCCATACCTACACGGATACTTACAACTAGGTCTTTATATTCTTCAGGGTTCCCTAGACCATAAATACAACTCACACTTGCGATAATAATGACATCATCACGCTCAAATAAAGCACTTGTGGCAGAGTGTCGCAATTGATCAATTTCATCATTAATAGAGGCGTCCTTTTCGATAAACGTATCTGTTGATGGGACGTACGCTTCTGGTTGGTAATAATCATAATAACTCACAAAATATTCAACTCTATTTTCTGGGAAGAATTCTTTAAATTCACTATATAATTGTCCAGCTAATGTTTTATTATGCGCAATAATTAATGTCGGTTTCCCCACTTCTTTAATCACATTACTCATCGTAAACGTTTTACCCGTACCTGTTGCTCCTAAAAGCGTTTGATGACGCTTACCTTCATGAATACCTTTTGCCAATTCAGCAATTGCTTTGGGTTGATCACCTTGGGGGTCAAAGTTTGATGCAATTTTAAACGCATGATGCTCCATTCATGTACGCTCCTTTCAACACAATATCAATAACATTTTATCAAAATTTAACACATTGTTCCAAACATCTGTTCGGGATTTTTGGTTTTATCCATACAACACAAATAAGGATAAGATTCCTACAAGAGGAAACCTTATCCTTCACTATCCTGTTGTTTATGGATATGCAATTGGTCGACAATAATATAACCGGCAAGTAACGATACAACGTCTAAAAATATAATCCATTCATTATGAAAGAATCCTTTATAAACAGAAGCGCCGATTAAAATAAGTGTAATGAGTGTCCCCACCCACTTACTTCGCGTAATCGCACTAAAGATGACAACTAGGACGCATGGAAAGAATGCAGCTAACATATACCATATCATCACAATCACACTTTCCTGTTTTTAAGAATTTGCATTGTCATTTCTCTTAATTCTGTGCGCGGGATGAATTTTTCTGTAAGCATTTCTGGAATGATATTTTCTATAAAATCTTGAACCGCATACAAATGATCAAATTGCATAATCGTTTCTAAGCTCATTTCATAAATTTCAAAGAAAAGTGGTTCTGGATTACGTTTTTGTATTTCACCAAATGTTTCATATAAGAGATCAATTTTATCGGCGACAGCTAATATTTGTCCCTCTAATGAATCGTCTTTTCCCTCTTGTAAACGTTGACGATAAATCTCTTGATATCTTTCAGGTATTTCCTCGGTAATAAAGGTATCTACCATTTCTTCTTCAACTTGTGAAAATAATTTTTTTAATTCACCACTGGCATATTTTACAGGCGTTTTAATATCTCCTGTAAACACCTCCGCAAAATCATGGTTCAAAGCTTTTTCATATAAACTTTTCCAATCCACATCTCGCCCATGATATTCTTCAACTGTACCTAAATATTGCGCAATTTTAGTCACTTTAAAAGAATGAGCGGCGACATTATGTTCAAAATATTTAAATTTACCTGGCAATCGAATTAATTTTTCTAAATCTGATAGCCTTTTAAAATATTGATGTACACCCATTACCAGACCTCCTTTAACGTTTTGATACCGTTCTAATTGCATCTTTGAAAGTATTTTTCTAGTTTGATGATAATATAACACAAATTTAAGGATTCTATCACTATATAAATTAATATACGATAAATATTCAAATTTAATGAATAAAATGATATTGATCATACACATCTATGATTCGATAGCTGACAATAAAAGGTGCAACCCAGTTCATTTCAGAAACCACAATTGCATTTCCTTTTATCGCTTCCACAATCGCAACGTGACCGTATGGACCTTCTTGCGAGACAAGAATTGCGCCTACTTTCGGTGTTGATGTCACGTGAAATCCTTCTTCACGGGCATTAATATGCCATTGCTTCGCATTTCCCCAATAGTTATGAATTGGATGCGCTAGTTCCTTACGTCTTTCAAAAGCATAGTAAGTACACTGTCCCCGCATATATAAATTTTGAAAATCAACATGTTCATACGTCACGTCTTGTATAACTGGACGTTGTAATAAATCCCTATGTGTTTTAACGGTATTGTGGTTTCCAAAAAAATGAGAGGGTGTGATTTGAGAAAGACGAATTTGTGCTTTTAAAGAAGTGAATGTATTAGAGTGGTACGGCGCGTGTCTAGTGTGAGGTGGTATAATAGGTGCTGATTTATGGTAGGCTTTTTGTAAACGTGGTTGAAATAATAGTGCTGCGCCTTTTGGAGAGAGTGCTAGCCATTGATTGGAAGATAGTTTTTCAAATGACGGATTGAACTGATAAAATGTACGCTTGGTTAAGTGATAACGCGTCAAAATCCCATTCAAAGTATCTCCCGATCTCACGATATGAATATGTTTATTAGGAATTCGTACCGTCTTTTGTCCCTTAACTGATTGTCTTTCTGTAGGGTTTAAAGTTTTTAATTCTTGAATGGTTGCACCAATTTTTTGAGACAATTCATAAAAAGATTGATGTTTTGGAACTTCGATGTCCTGTGTGAGTAGCGCATTAGCAACTGCCATTACAAATAAAAAATTAAATATCATATCATGTATAGAACTCCTTATATTAAAAACTTGGAGCATCACGATTTTGTTCACACTCCAAGTTTCCAATCCAATTAATTTAGTTGACTTCTTAAATATGCATCAATAAACGGCCCAATATCGCCGTCCATAACAGCATTCACATTTCCCGTTTCTGCATTAGTACGATGGTCTTTAACCATAGAATAGGGATGGAAAACATAAGATCTTATCTGACTTCCCCATCCGATTTCCTTTTGTTCGCCACGAATCTCAGCAAGTTCTTGCGCTTTTTGCTCAATTTCAAGTTGATATAATTTTGCTTTTAACATTTTCATTGCAGCTTCACGGTTTTTTATTTGTGAACGCTCATTTTGGTTATTAACGACAATGCCAGTTGGATGATGCGTAATACGAATCGCAGACTCCGTTTTATTAATATGTTGACCTCCAGCACCTGAAGCACGGAACGTATCCACTGTGATATCATCAGGGTTAATCTCTATTTCAATTTTTTCATTATTAAACTCAGGAATCACATCACATGAAGCAAATGAAGTATGGCGACGACCTGAAGAGTCAAAAGGAGAGATACGCACGAGGCGATGAACACCTTTCTCAGCTTTTAAATAACCGTAGGCATTATGTCCTTTAACTATCATCGTAACACTCTTAACGCCCGCTTCATCGCCAGCTTGATAATCCACGATTTCGACTTTAAATCCCTGTTGTTCACAAAAACGCTGATACATCCTAAGCAACATATTTGTCCAATCTTGTGATTCTGTGCCACCAGCGCCCGGATGTAGCTCTAAAATAGCATTATTCGCATCATGTTCTCCATCTAAAAGAAGCTGAAGCTCAAAACGATCAATTGTTGGCCCGAAATTGCGCACAAGCGCCTCAAGCTCATTTTTAAGATCTTCCTCTTCGTCTTCTTGTAATAGTTCATGCGTCGCTTTCATATCTTCAATGTCGTTATTAATGTCATGATACGTAGTCACAATTGACTTTAATGCGTTATTTTGATCAATAATTTGTTGCGCTTTAGATTGGTCATCCCAAAAATTCGGTTGCGCCATCATTTCTTCATACTCTTGAATATCGGTCTCTTTTTGTTCTAAGTCAAAGAGACCCCCTGAGTTGATCGAGCTTTGTCTCGAAATTTTCAATCATACGTTTAATTTCAGATAGTTCCATTTGGGTACTCCTCATCATTAAAGTTTATTTGCCACAACAATTTTTATATTTCTTACCACTACCGCATGGGCAAGGTTCATTACGACCCGTTTCTTGATCTTTAACAATCGGCTTAGGTTTCACTTTTTCTTTGCCATCGTTTGCTGAAACATGTTGCCCTTCAAATTCTTTCGTCTTTTCACGTTGAACATCATCTTCGACAGTTACAACAGATTTTAAGATATATTTACTTACATCTTCTTCAATGCCCTGCATCATAATATCGAAAAGTTCATGCCCTTCATTTTGGTAATCACGAAGCGGATTTTGTTGGCCATAAGAACGTAAATGTATCCCTTGTCTTAATTGATCCATTGTATCAATATGAGACGTCCATCTTTCATCAATTGAACGTAATAAAATCATACGCTCAAATTCAGGCATACGGTCACCCAATGCGTCACTTTGACGTTGATATGCTTGTTCAATTTTAGACCAAATGACTTCAAATATATCTTCACGATCTTTACCCTTGACTTCCGATTCTTTTAATTCACCTTCATGTAAAAACACATCTTCTACATAATGAATTAATGGTTCGTAATCAGGATTTTCAGCATCTTCATTGACGTGAAATTGTATTGTACGTTGTAATGTAGATTTCAACATTTCGATTACAAGTTCTGAGCTGCTTTCATCATCGATAATTCGGTTACGTTCTTCATACATAATTTCACGTTGTTTACGCAAAACTTCATCATATTCAAGAATACGTTTACGTGCGTCAAAGTTGTTCCCTTCAACACGTTTTTGTGCAGACTCTACAGCGCGTGAAACCATTTTAGATTCAATTGGTGTCGAATCATCCATACCTAAACGGTTCATCATCGCTTGCATACGTTCTGAACCAAAACGCACCATTAAATCATCTTGTAAAGATAAATAGAAGCGACTATCTCCTCGGTCACCTTGACGTCCCGAACGTCCACGTAACTGGTCATCTATACGTCGTGACTCATGTCTTTCAGTCCCGATTACAGCGAGACCACCTAGTTCTTCTACACCTTCACCAAGTTTAATATCCGTACCACGCCCCGCCATATTTGTAGCGATTGTAACCGCACCACGTTGACCTGCATCAGCGACAATTTCTGCTTCACGTTCATGGTTCTTCGCATTTAAAACGCTGTGACGAATACCACGTTTTTTTAGTAAATTAGAAATGTATTCACTTGTTTCTACTGCAACGGTCCCTAATAAAACAGGTTGACCTTTGCGATGCTTTTCGATGACTTCTTCTACTACAGCGTCAAATTTCCCTTTTTGGCTTACATAGATTAAGTCAGAATGGTCCACACGTTGTACAGGGCGGTTCGTAGGAATTTGAGTCACCGTCATATTGTAAATGTTTCTGAACTCTTCTTCTTCCGTTTTCGCAGTTCCCGTCATGCCCGCTAGTTTGTTATACATTCTAAAATAGTTTTGGAAAGTAATAGAGGCCATTGTTTTAGACTCGTTTTGAATTTTAACGGATTCTTTTGCCTCTATAGCTTGATGTAATCCTTCTGAGAAACGACGTCCTGGCATCGTACGTCCAGTAAATTGATCGACAATTAAAATCTCGCCATTTGTGACCATATAATCAATATCTCTAGCCATTGTGTAATGCGCTCTGAGTGCAAGGTTGATATGGTGAATAATGTCTACGTGTCTAACATCGTATAAGTTGTCTAATTTAAACATACGCTCTGCTTTATCAATACCTTGTTCGGTTAATTGAATTGCTTTTGTCTGAACATCGTAATTATAATCGTCCTCAGCTTTAAGCATTTTGGCAAATACGTTCGCTTGTGTATACAAAGATGTTGATTTTTCCGCTTCACCAGAAATAATTAAAGGTGTACGCGCTTCATCTATTAGAATCGAGTCAACCTCATCAATAATTGCGAAGTTCAATTTGCGCATAACACGGTCTTCTTTATAATTCACCATGTTGTCTCTTAAATAATCAAACCCGAGTTCATTGTTGGTACTATACGTAATATCTTGAGCGTACGCGTCACGTTTTTGATCCGTTTGTAAACTATTTGTATTTAAACCGACAGAAAGTCCTAAAAATTCATATAAATGTGCCATCTCTTCACTTTGAGATGATGCTAGGTATTCGTTGACTGTGATTACGTGCACACCGCGCCCTGTTAAGGCATTTAAATATGTTGGCATTGTAGCAGTTAATGTTTTACCTTCACCAGTTCTCATCTCAGCAATATCACCCTTATGAATAGCAATACCACCCATGATTTGCACTCTATATGGAATCATACCAAAAACACGTTTTGATGCCTCTCTTACTAGCGCGAATGCTTCTGGTAAAATTTCATCTAATTTGTCGTCTTGTTTTCTTCTATCTTCTATACTTTGTAATTGTTCTTGAAACGCACGTGTTTTTGCTTTAATTTCATCATCTGTTAAAATTGCCATATCTTCTTCTAGTGCGATGACTTTATCAGCAATTTTACCTAGTCGTTTCACTTCTCGGTTATTACCTTCAACCAGTTTTGTTAAAAAACCCATTTATTTCGCTCCTTTAGCAATAAACTCTATCGCTTACAACAACACATCATATCATTTTTAGGTATAAATTTATACTCATATACTTATGTCTTAAGAAAATACTAATATTAATACGCTTTCTTTGTGCAACTATGAAATAATAGCCGTACATTTTCTTGTATCATACAGAAAACCAATTCGTGATACTATAAAAACGTCACGTGTTTTAGCTTATTTTCATTTAAGTGAGTCAATTATAAATTTGGGAGATGAGTAAAAACCTACCAAAATTGCCATAAAGACATACGCAATGATTTATATTTTTTAAATTACACTCTTTTATAGCAATTAGCAGCATCACAACTTTCACTAATCCAATAGCATTTAAGTTGTACATAAAAAGGTTTATATCAACGATTAAATAGATATAACACTTTAACGTGAGAGGCGTTATGATGTGATCAACGTGTTGGTAAACGTACATAGTTTTACCTATGTACTTATAATGAACTAAAGGACTAGAACATTCATATGATGTCCCAGTCCCATAAGGCAAACAACTTTTATATAATTAAATCAATTACTCTAATGATTCTGTTTCAATCAAACCATATTTACCGTCTTTTCGGCGATAAACAATGCTTGTTCCTTCTGTATCTCTATCGTGGAATACGAAGAAATCATGGCCTAATAAATTCATTTGAAGCACTGCTTCTTCAGAATCCATCGGCTTTAAACCGAAAGTTTTAGAACGAATGATTTCGATTTCAGAATCACTTGATTCATTATCGATGTCTGGTGTTGTTGCTTCAGCATCTACAAAAATATCTTGTTCATTTCCACGGTCACGATTTTTACGGTTAACACGTGTTTTATATTTACGAACTTGACGTTCTAATTTATTCGTAATTAAATCGATGCCTGCATATAAATCATCATGACGCTCTTCCGCTCTTAAAGTAACATTTTTCAACGGAATTGTTACTTCAATTTTCGTACCTGAGTTTTGGTAAGTTTTCACTTTAACGTGTGCAGTTGCATTGGGTACGTTTGTGAAATATCTTTCTAATTTACCAATTTTGTCCTCAATATAATTGCGAATCGCATCTGTGATTGTGAGGTTGTCTCCATGAATCTCAAAGTTAATCATAGTGCTCGCTCCTTTCAACCTCTTGTTATTGTATTTCTTACTTATATTTTACCATGTTTGCGCTAACGTGCAAACGTTAACATACTCAATTTTCTGACTTTTCGTTGAAACAGCTTAACCGCAACGTTATGCGCTGTTCGGCCTGTTGTGTAAATATCATCTACAAGTAAAATACGTTTATTTTCGAGGTTTATATCACTTCGGACATCGATGTTATTTTTTAAAGCCATTCGCTCTTTTAACGTTAATTGATATTGTTTCGGCCGTCCGTGCATCGTTAAGCAATCTTCATAAACTACATTTAATGCTTTTAATATACATTGAACTGGGTTGAACGTTCTTTCAAAATCATTTTGTGCTACAGATGGTACTGGGATAATATAATCATAATGTTTATTGGTAATTGGAATAAATTTCGCTATAACTGGAGCAAGCGCAACATCACCTTGAAATTTAAACTGATGAAAAAGGGTTTTGTAGAACCCCTCATAATGAAAACATGCTTCTATTGAATCAAATTTGTGTACATATTTAAACGTTTTACAATTGAGACAAATCCCATCTTTACATTCAGCCAAACAATAATGACATCTATTTAATCTATCAAATTGGCATTGTTTCAATAAAAATTGGCACGTATTACACATTTGATGGGACGGTTGAAACAAGGAATCTAATGTCAACACTTCATCAAAAGAGGTAAGACAAATGTCACATCTCAATTATCAATCCATCCTTTTTGATAAGCCAATCGATTCATTTTACGAATGCTTCTACGGGCTTTATACATCTCTAATGTCCTCCCTTCATGGTAAAAACGCACTAAACCATCGGGACATTCTTGTTTACGTCCTACTCTACCGGCAATTTGAATCAATGCCGTAGCTGAATAATTTTGGCTGTCCATTACCCATACATCTAGAAATGCCATTGTAAACCCCCGCTCTAATATTGTTGTCGTTAAAACAATTTGGAAGAAGCCCGCTCTAAGTTGTTGTACCTTTTTTAAACGGTCGCTATCTTCACTATAAACAAAACACATATTTGTAAATGACGATTGATATGTGTTATAAAACTGTTTCATATTTTCAATATTGCTAAAGAACAATAATGTCGTTCGATGGCGATTTACCTGCTTTCTTAATTCTGATACTAGGCGCTTTTGTATTCGTAAGTATTTCATTTTAAAATAACGAAACTCAGGCACAACTAAAGGGTGCCGATGAAAGCGCGCAGGCAATGTAATGATTTGGTTTGTGTCAAATGTGCGAAGGAGTGCCTTCGGTGGTGTCGCTGTCATATAAATACACGCATAGGATGCGTGTGCCGCTTGTTTGATAGTCTGCTGTAATCCCTTATCCATAGAAAGTGGAAATGCATCCACCTCATCCACAAAAATAACATCAAAATGATTTTTAAATCGATACAATTGATGAACTGTGGCGACAACAAAATGCCCATTGAATGATTGTTTACTTGCTTGATGTAAAATATCTATATCTTCATGGGTAAAGGTTTGGCATATGCGTTGACTGACTTCAATAACAACATCTACACGGGGTGAAACTATCGCAACATTGTCCCCTTTTTGCCGTGCCAGTGAGATTGCTTCAAACATCATCTCAGTCTTTCCTGCACCTGTCACTGCATGTAAAAGTAAATGCTGCTTTTGCTGTATCGCTGTTACGATTTTTTGAGATGCATAAGTTTGTTGTTCCGATAACATAAAAGGTAAATGATAATACCCATCGCTCTGCATTCTTTTTGATTTAGTAATAAAGACATGTCGAAGCGTATCCATTCTTCCCATAGTAATACAATGTCGACAATAAATGATATCGTCCTTGAAATAAGGACTTTGATAACGATAAAAATGATACGTTTTAGTTGTCCGACATTGTATGCATTGGTACCCCTGTGAAGTACGAACTACACCACGTGTTGATTGTGCAATCACCTCATCTGTCAAAGTTTCTGGCTGCCTCACTAATTGACCATAACGTTTCAATACACTCCCCCTTTCACTTATATACTCGTTTCATGGCGGATGATTACTTTCACAATTTTTATTTTCATGATGACATAGATAAAACAGTATGGTCCATTTATAATTCCAAATTTAAGACATAAAAAAACAGCAACACATTTAATGTGTTACTGCTTCGTAGCATAATAAGCATTGACACTTATGTTAACTGAATATGACGATTTACAACACCTATACCGAATCCACCCAATCCTAAATGAGAAGAGATAACCGGTCCAAATTCAGAGAAAATAATATTCTTTTCTGGGTATTTTGCTTTCAAATCATTTAATACACGGTGAGATTCCTCTTTATTATCCCCACCGATAATCACAATCGTAGACGTTTCATATTGATCAGACATTTCGATTGCTTTTTCTTCTATTAATTTAAGTGCTTTCTTTTTAGTGCGCACTTTTTCATATGGCACAATTAAACCATCATCAAAAGTCAAAACGGGTTTCATTTTTAACAAATTACCAATCCAAGCTTGTGCACCTGTAATACGACCACTTTTACTTAAATTTTTCAAATCATCCACTACGAGATATGCACCAGTATGTTGACGCATATCTTCTAAGTCTTCTAAAATCTCATCTATGTTCTTTCCATCTTTTATAAGATCAATGGCTCTAATGACTAGACTACCTTCAACAAGGCATGCGATTTTTGAATCCACCGGGTGAACATTAATTCCCTCAACCATGGCAGAAGCTTGAACAGATGTTTGATATGCGCCACTAATACCACTTGATAAATGAACCGTGATAACATCTGTATAGCCTTCAGCTTTATACGCCTCAAATGCATGAACCATTTCACCAATTGCCGGTTGACTCGTTGTCGGTATTGTATTGGATTGCGCTAATATTGAATAAAATTCTTCTGAAGTCATCGTCTCATTTTCTTTATGATTTTCTCCATTTTCTAACGTAATACTTAAAGGTACTACGCGGATATTATTTTCTTTTAAATATTGTTGAGGAATATAACTTGTTGAATCTGTCATGACAGCTATTTTCATTTTTCCTGGTCCTCCTAAATTTTGAACAAAATTCATCTTTATATCTTAATAGAGATCAAGCAAAATCTATTTACCTTTGATTTTACTTAATCTGCCGACGATTGAATGTCACTATCGCGTTTAATGATTATATGTGTGAATCCTTACTTTCAATTCAAACGTTTCTTTCAAAAGAACGAATTTAACGAAAATGCGACACGCCTGTATCATATTCTTTATTACCACCCGGATTGTCCCTTGATTTGCAACATGAAATATCGTTAGCGTCATCGCCTCGTACGTTTTAAAATTTTATTAATACTATCATACAATCTTTTATATCAAATTTCAGTCAAATATGCTATCGAATTTTTTCAAGTTAACCTATAAAATATTGTATAATCTTAATACATACTTTAGAAGATTGGGGATAGGCGTGTGAAAGATAACATCATCACTATAAAAAACGAACATATCATCGAAAATGTAATCAATAAGTCACGGTTTATTGCGCATATTAGGCCAGTTCAATCTGAAGAAGAGGCGAAAGCGTTTATAGACGCTAAGAAAAAAGAACACAGGGAAGCTACGCATAATTGTTCCGCATATACGATTGGAGATACAATGCACATCCAAAAAGCGAATGATGATGGTGAACCAAGTGGAACTGCTGGTGTACCGATGTTAGAAATGCTAAAAAAGCATGACGTACATAATGTAGCTGTCGTGGTTACACGTTATTTTGGTGGCATAAAGCTAGGGACAGGTGGTTTAATTCGCGCATACGGTGGTGCTGTAAGAGATGTGATTCAATCCGCAGGTCGTGTTGAATTAAAACTTGCCATTCCATGTCATGTTACGATTGCTTATGATCTTACGGGAAAATTTGAATACGAACTACAATCTACTTCATTTTATTTGAGAGATACCACATATACGGACAAAGTTACGTATCAAATTGATGTCATAGAAGCTGAACGTGCGTCGTTTATTAATTTTTTAAACCAACATACGCAAGGTCAATTTGATTTAATTGAAGCTGACGTCAAGCCTTTAGCTTTCGATATTGAAACATAAAAAAGCGCCTGTTACGCCAAAACGTAACAGGTGTTTTATTTTGTGTGTCGTCGCGCTATTAAGTTTAGTAACGGTCTATAATCATCATCAATAAGTCCTGTAAATTCGACAATCAGTTCAATGGTCACAATAATAAGTATAATTGTTAAAAAGACCCCCCATGGCTGAGATAAATATAAAATTATACTTACAACACTAAACATGATGGCCATCGCATAAATTAAAATCACCGTTTGTCTATGCGTATATCCTAAGTCTAGCAATTTATGATGGAGATGTGATTTATCTGCTTGCATAATATGCTGTCCTTGCTTCACTCTACGTATCATCGCAAATAACGTATCAATAAAAGGTACCGCTAAAATTACGATTGGGAAGAATAATGAGATAAAAGTAATATTCTTAAATCCTAATAAGGACAAAAAGCCAATAATAAAACCAAGTAAAAGTGCCCCACTGTCACCAAGGAAAATTTTAGCGGGATGAAAATTAAATACAAGAAACCCTAAAAGTGAACCAATAAGCACACTACATATCATAATAATAAAAATGTTTCCTTGTAAGATTGCGATAAATGCGATGGTCACAAGTGCGATCATAGAAACACCCGCAGCCAATCCGTCTAATCCATCAATTAAATTAATCGCATTAGTAATTGCTACAATCCAAAAGATTGTGATGGGAATACTAAACAAACCAAAATGTATCGTTGGCCCAATAGGAATAGATATGAAATCAATGGTCACACCATAATAAACGACAATGGTAGCTGCAACAATTTGTCCAGTTAATTTTAGAATAGGTTTCAAATCATATAAATCATCTATAAGACCCACTAAATAAATGACAATCGCACCAAGTAATAGCGGTTTAATTTCACGTTCTATAGGCGCACCAAGCCAAATACCAATAAAAAAAGATAGTAATATTGCTGAGCCACCTAACATAGAAATAGGTTTCGTATGTATTTTCCTGAAATTAGGTCGATCAACGATATCTAATTTTTTGGAAACTGCTATTACTATAGGTGTTAAGATCAAACTGACAATCATTGAAAAAACTATCAACGTAAGAGTATACATCCGTTCACCTACATATTTCAAAATAATTTATTTGTTATATTTTACTTTTTATTATTAAAAACAACTGTTTCATCTAATCAATATGATTATATATTAACACGAATTGCCCTGTAAGACATCACTGTTCAATTTAAACTTAAACATATATTCACTTTTAAGTACGATTGAAGTATTGATGATATTGAATCTTTTAAAAATGTACGTATCAACCTTATTCTACTATTTATATTTCAAAAAGGCGTTCAAATTAACATAAACCTAAAGGAATAATCATTATTGATTTCATAATTTTATTTTTAGTAGTCGCAACTCATCACCTATAATGGTTTTCAGTTCCGTCATGATGCTTTTGAAGTGTCAGCAAAAGAAAACATGAACATGAAATTTTACCAGTATTTTCTCCCATCCTTTTCGAATTCTCATTCGAATAAAAAAATATATATTTTATTCGTTAAATTGTTTTTGCATTTTTCCAATAATTTTGTATAATGTAATTATATTAACGAAAGGAGTTTTTATATGAATAAAAATTTATGTAGTTTTGTGTTGTTAAGTTTAGTTTTCACCCTAAGCACGACGTCTGTTGCTCATGCCGAAGCGAATTCACATATAAATACTGCTGATAAACAGCATGTAGAAGTCAATGTCAAGGATAAAGGGATCCCGTCTGAAGTGCAAAATTTAGCACAAAAAGAGTATCTCTCTTATGTCACTTCTCTTGATAAATTAAATAATAAAGAAATATCATCTTATACATTAGGCGAACCCTTCAAAATTTATAAGTTTAATAAAAAAAGTGATGGTAATTATTATTTTCCTGTTTTAGATTCTGCTAGTAAGGTCAAATACATTGTTACAATTTCCCCTAAAACCACAGAAAATCCCAATTTAAAATCCAATTATACAATTAATGTCTCTTCATTTTTATCTAAAACTTTAAATCAATACAATAATCAGCAAATTACCATTTTCACCAATTCTAAAGGTTACTATGTGCTTACTCGAAATCATAAAGCAAAACAAGTTTTAAAAACACCACGTTTAAGTAAAAATAACTTAGACACCTCCGAAGACACGTCTCATGTTGATCAACTGACTCAATTTAAAGAAAAAGCTACTGTCACGAAGCCTACTCAACATTATCAAAATAATCATGCAACTTACCAAAATATGTACGTTAATAAACTCAAAAATTTCAAAATTCGAGAACAACAAGGCAATAACGGTTGGTGCGCAGGTTATACAATGGCTGCATTGTTAAATGCGACATATAACACTGATAAATATTTTGCTGAAGGTGTGATGCGTTATCTGCACCCTGATTTATTTGGTAAAGAATTTCAATTTACTGGATTACGTCCTGAGGAAATGATTAAATACGGAAGAGATCAAGGAAGAGATCCAAAATTAGTAAACAGAATGACCTCATATGATGAAGTAAATAATCTTACGAATCAAAATAAAGGCATTGCTGTTCTTGGAAGACAAATTGAATTAAGGAATGGGTTACATGCTGGACATGCAATGGCTGTAGTCGGAAATGCAAAATTAGAAAATGGCAAAGAAGTTATTTTAATATGGAACCCATGGGATAGAGATTTTATGACACAAGATGCTCAAAGCAGAGTAATACCGGTTTCTAATGGCGACCATTACAATTGGAGCGCTTCTATCTATGGATATTAATAGTTTCATATTAGGAAGGGATTTTGTTAATGGAACATTTTGAAACATTTAATATAAGTAATCATTATCATATTGATGACACCAAAAATTTTCTTCATTTACTTCATGGATCTTGGTATCCCCAAGACACCGATACACAACCAATCAAAATGAATCTCACTTCACTAGATGCGTCTGACTTTATATGTCAAAGCATCGATAGTGTGAATCATAACATTTTACTACACCATAAGGTCAATCCGTCCATTGTTTTGGATATACATGTCGTACATTCTAATCAAATCATACTGAATATTAAGAATGTAGAGGCTTTAGGGATGTCGCCAAAGATGACTTTTGTCAAACAATAACTTTTCTTTATTTCAAAATAACGTTTACCCTCTCACAATTACCCATCTCTTTATGCGTAATCTGAAAAGATGGAGAAGTAATCCATTCACATTGTATTAAATAATTAATAAAGGTCAATAGCATCCAACATCGTTTATGTATTAATGAACTTTGTTGGATGTTTTTTATACATAGGATTGCTATACCCGAGCCCTTAATTACCAATATTGATCACTTGATTCTTAATTAAAATTGTTGATGCGTTTCTAGAAGCATGGCCGTGTATCTTTTATTTGCAGACGTTAATCATCACGGAATGATTTACAATAACTTAATCATTGAATCATTTATTTAATGACAAAATGTAACTTTTCACTTACAATAACATAGGGTTAAGTAAAGGAGTCATAACTATGATTGAAGCCATTATTTATAATATATCGGTATCTATTGCCGGTATCTATTTATTTCATCGTCTTCAATATGCAGAATCACATGATTTTAGGTTTTCCAAAAGTTATATCACTGTGTTGATGACGATTGTTGGATTATTGCTGGCACTTTATCCAGTACCTATTGAAGCATATCACATTCAGCTTTCATTTGTTCCTTTATTATTTTTAGGTCGATATACCAATGCATTTTATACATTTATATCAGCACTACTTATTGCAACAGTCAGCTACTTTGTCCTTGCTACACCGTTAATTTTTGCAATCACACTTCTAATTATCTCTATTGTAGTAAGTACAATTGGGCCGTTTATAAGACAAAATCATATTATCGCAATACAAATATTAAATATCATAACTATTGTCATTTTATGTATCATTGCCATCTTTGTACCAAGTTTTGATATTATCGAAGTCTTTTATTTATTACCTTTATCAATTATTGCAACATTGATAACAGCGCTATTTTATGTTGATTTACATCGTTTCTTCACTTTGATTGATCGATACGATAATGAAAGTAAAATTGACTATTTAACCGGTTTAGGTAATGTAAAAGAATTCGACCGTCATCTCAATGCACTCACGCAACGTGCTGAAGCTAAAAAGCAAAGTCTTGCTTTACTTTTAATCGATATCGATGGCTTTAAAGACGTCAACGATGCACATACGCATGAGGCTGGAGATGCCATTTTGAAGCAAATTTCACATTTATTACAAAATTATGTACCACCAAAACATAAAATATTTAGAAATGGTGGCGAAGAATTTTCTATTGTCATTAAAAATTATTCACTAGATGAATGTGTGAAATTAGCTGAAAATATCCGTAAAGGCGTTGAAAAGTCTAATTTTCATTTACCAAATAAAACTGTCATCAAGTTGTCTGTTTCCATTGGTGTGGGTTATTTAACAAGTGCTGATTATAAATCTCAGCGTAAAGTTTTTAAAGATGCGGATGATATGTTGCATATCGCAAAGAATGAAGGACGAAATAAAGTAATGTTTAATCCAATTATTAAATTAAAATAAAACCATCTTAAGATAAATGTAAACTCCCGAAGCCATCTATGTTAACAGAATGATTCGGGAGTTACGTTAATATGTCTTTAGATGGTTTCATTGTTTCCATCCCAGTCTCTTGCAACATGCGTACATCCCATGTAGACTGGCAATTGATTTAAAAGATAAGGAGGATACACATATGGCAGATTCCTTAACCATTATCGATGAAAATAAAGTCATTGATGTTGTGTTATTAGCCGGAAAGGTTTTATTAGAGAGTGGCGCTGAAACGTACCGCGTAGAAGATACAATGGGTAGAATTGCTGCTAGTTTTGGTCTTGATGATACATATGCTTTTGTCACATCGACAGCAATAATGTTCTCTTTAAATGACCGTACCAATACACGATTAGTGCGTGTGCGTGAAAGAACAACAGACCTCGAAAAAATTGCGATTGCTAATAATGTGTCCCGTAAGATTTCACAAAACCAACTTACTTTGGATCAAGCTAAATCCGAATTGATTCACCTTGAACATGCATCATTACAATATTCATTCATTTTAAAATTTTTATCCGCTGCCATTGCCTCTGGGTTCTTCTTATTTATGTTTGGTGGTGTCGCACATGATTTTATTTATGCTGTGATGGCCGGTGCGGGTGCATTTTTAACATTTGATCTTGTTCAGCGTTATATTCAAATCAAATTTTTCTCAGAATTTATCAGTTCTATGGTCGTCATTACGATAGCCGCCTCATTTACGAAATTAGGTATGACTGTTAATCAAGATATTATAACTATCGCTGGTGTCATGCCTTTAGTCCCTGGTATTTTAATTACCAATGCGATTCGTGACTTAATGGCTGGCGAATTATTAGCAGGTATGTCACGTGGGGTTGAAGCCGCTCTCACTGCCTTTGCAATTGGTGCTGGTGTCGCTGTCGTATTAATCATATTTTAGAAAGGTGTGCGGAAAATGACGTATTTGTTGTATTATGTTGCCCAATTTATTATTAGCTTTATATCCACAATGTTGTTTTCAATTATTTTTAACGCACCTAAAAAGCTACTTGTTGCTGTGGGGTTTGTTGGCGCAATGGGGTGGATTATTTATAAATTCACAATTGACTTAAATTACGGTGCAGTACCTGCCGCCTTTTTAGGGAGTTTTATTTTAGGCGTCATGAGTCATGTGATGAGTCGTCGTTATAAACGTCCTGTCATTATTTTTATCGTTCCGGGCATTATCCCTCTCGTCCCCGGTGGCGCTGCGTATGAAGCAACACGTTTACTCGTTTCTAATGAATATACGAAAGCAGTTAATCAATTTTTAGAAGTAACATTAACATCAGGTGCCATTGCATTTGGTATTTTATGCGCTGAAATCTTTTATTACATTTATACACGTATGAAGCACCACTATGCTAAACTTAAAGGTAAGTCCTATAAAAGAGGCTATCATATGAATAATCGTATCTAAGGGAGTGTTAGCATGAAAGCAAATATCATCGATAGATTAACACGTTATGTCAAAATCAATACACAATCCAACCCTAATAGTGACACAACACCATCGACAGACGCACAATGGGATTTACTACGTTTATTAGAAGATGAACTGAAATCGATGGGGTTAAAAACCGAACTTGATACCCACGGGTATTTATTTGCAACACTCGAAAGTAATACTCAAAAAGATGTACCGACAGTCGGATTTTTAGCACATGTAGATACCTCACCTGATTTTAATGCCAAACATGTAACCCCTCAAATCATAGAAAATTATGATGGTGGTATCATTAATTTAGGGCAATCTGGAAGATCGATTGATCCTAGCGTTTTTCCAGATATGGAAAAAGTTAAGGGTCATACATTAATGACAACCGATGGCACGTCGTTATTAGGTGCCGATGATAAAGCAGGTATTGTAGAAATTATGGAAGCACTTCAATATTTCATTGATCATCCTGAAATAAAGCATGGTCACATTAGAATTGGATTTACACCTGATGAAGAAATTGGCCGCGGGCCCCACAAATTCGACGTCGCACGTTTTAATGCTGATTTTGCCTATACAATGGATGGAAGTCAACTAGGAGAGTTACAATTCGAAAGCTTTAATGCCGCAGAAGCCCAAGTCTTTTTTGAAGGAGTCAATGTACATCCAGGTTCAGCTAAAAATAAAATGGTTAATGCCCTATCGCTTGCGACATCCTTTCATGCTGAATTACCTAAAAATGAAGTGCCCGAACATACTGAAGGCTACGAAGGTTTTTATCATTTGACTGACATGAATGGTACCGTAGAAAAAGCGACGTTACACTATATCATCAGAGATCATGATGGTGAAACGTTTGAAAAGCGTAAGCAAAAACTAATTGCAATACAAAAGGATATTAATACACAATATTACTACGATCCAGTTCGTATTGTTATAAACGACCAATATCGTAATATGGCAGAAAAAATTACACCACATCCTCATATTATCGATATTCCTAGACGTGTATACAAACAGTTAAATATTACACCGAATTCTGATCCTATACGTGGTGGCACTGATGGCTCGCAATTGTCATTCATGGGTCTTCCAACACCTAACTTATTCACAGGTTGTGATCATTTTCATGGTCCATATGAATATGCATCAATTGATGTAATGGCACAAGCTGTAAAAGTCATTATAGGTATCGTTCAAGAAATCGAAAAAGAAGCATAAATTAAACCGACGAAATAAGGCGTTGTCATAACTGCCTAACTTCGTCGGTAATTTTATATGGACGCTTTTAATAGTCGAATAGATTGAATGACATGCGTTCTAAGTTGCACGCCTAGTTTAAAATCTGGGTAAAGTGATGGCATTTCATCAAATAAATTAAACATCGCTGTAATATTTTGTTTTTCATAGCGTTCAAATTTTTCTGAAGTGCCACATATTGCAATCGCAACTTTGTCATATTGACGTGCCAACTCTGCAATGCGCAATGATGATGTATCAATGACTAAATCTCGCTCATTAATGCCTTCACCAAAAATAATTAAGTCTGCTTGTTTCACTAGGGATTCAAGTCCTGTAATTTGATCAACCAATTCATGACTTGTCATTAACTCAGCGTTAAACATTGTCTGAAACACCGCAGCAATTCCACCTCCGGCACCGCCTCGCTCAATATGACCTAACGACAACTTAAGTTCATGTTTTAAAATCTCACTGAAATACCAAATTAAATTATCTATTTCAACCGCTTCATCACGTGATAAATGAAGTGCATTGTAACTTTGTAGGATTGCACTATGTTTACCGTACATTTTACTGTCAAAATCTATAAGAATTTGAAAATGCGTTTGATTTAACCTTTCATGTAATCCACTTGTATCTATGCGGCGGATATGCTTTAGTTGATGCAATCCTTGACGCATATCCACAACTTCACCATCATCATTGTAAAATACAGCACCTAGGGCTTGTAATAAGCCAGCACCACCATCATATGTGTCAGTACCGCCAACTGATATCGCTATCGTCTTAGCTTCTTTACTTAAAGCATGATGAATGACCTCACCCAAGCCATAACTTGTATGATTTAAATAATTCGATGTGCCTTTTAAAAATTGTTCCGCTTGGATCACCGTTAATCCATCTTCCGTCTGACCATATCGAACTTCAACATCATTCATCTCAGCATCATGTGCTTGAATACGATATTGCGTCCCTGATTTCCACATAAATACTGAATTTAATAATTCATGTCGCCCATTAAATAATGGAACTTGTACGATGTCCGCATCTTGGATTTGACTAGCAACCGCTTCTTCAACATAACGATTGGCATCATAACTAGAAAGTATGCCGTTAAATTCATCCATCGCTACGAGTACTCTCATACTTGTCACCTCTTGACATTTTTACTTAATAACCATTATAGCCTTGCTTGATATTTAAATACAAATGAACAGAACGCCTATAGGTTAAACTCTTAACCTATAAGCGCTCTTTATCACTTTACTCAGCTTTCGCTAATGATGAGACAGTGATTTGATCATGATTACCGTGCCAAGTTGCAACACCATCTACAAAATAGAATGCTTGAGGGGATTCATGTTTAACCCCTGTTTTTTCTGCAATATAATTGGATAGTTCGCGTTCTTCTTGAACGATAAGGTAATACCCATCCATATCCCTTTCATAAAGAAATTTATTAAATTGATCCATTGCACGCTCTGATATTGGGCACGTATTACTATGTTTTAATACAAAGATATATGGATTCTGTTGAATGACTTGTTCAAACTGATCAATAGACGTCAGCTTTGTCGCCATACTTTTCACCTCTAAGTTAATTTCTAATTTATTATTTTATTCGCACATCTTGTGTATTTTATCAATGGTATTCATTATACACATAATCTAAGTTATTGTTAACCTTATTTTAAAAAACGGTACTTTCAACTTTAATATAGGTTAGTGTAAATGACTTTCGATTTCATCATTTTTATCATTGTATTTCTTTTCATAATTCTCTAATTCGTCAGGCGTTTTAATGATTTGTTTAATATTCATTTTTGATAAACGTTGACTATATGCTACGCTTTTCGCACGCATTTTATAAAAACTGTCTAATTCATAATACATTTGAATCGCATGTTGACGGGCTTTATTGACGAAAGGGTCATCGATATGAAGTTGATTCAATGATTTGATACTTTGTTCAATGCGAGGAATCACGTCTTTATTTATTTTTTTAAATTGTCCCATTTCATCATTTTCTTCTAATACACCTTCTGCCACGGTCTTTATTTGTGTGTGTTGGTCAATCAGGTATTGCTCAAGTAGATAACTTTCATTTTCACCATTTTGAGAAGTAGTCGACGCCTTTATAAGCGTTTCAACTTTAGCGCGTTGTGCGTCAAACAGTTGCGTATAAGATAAAATACTTTCATTAGATTCAATTAGTTGTAAACACAGCGTGACATAACATTCTGTCTCTTCAAGTGATTTCCCTTTCTTCTCTATCGCCTCCAAATAAGCCGTTTTTAATGCAACCAATTCACGATTCGTTGTCGGAAGTTGTTTTGCTGCTTTTTGATATGCTTTAAATTTGGGTTGTAAAATATGTTTAATAGCCGCTTTTTTATTTTTTATTAATGCTTTATTATCTTCTGTTGCATCAGTACGGTTTATCATCTTTAGCTGAGATAAATCGACCTCTTCAAGTCCATCATAATACGCTTTTTCTTGTTGTTCGACTATTTTCATTTGATTATCAAAAGCAGCTTTTTCTTGTTTTACATTGTGGTCACAACCCACCAACACCAACACTAATAAGAATACAAGTAACCGTAACAGGATATGCTTCATAGCCTCCCTCCTCAAGGATGATTCTCAAATCTTATTTAATTTAAAAATAATGTATGGTATAGTAGTTCAGAATTTATGAATATATAAGGAGTTTATGATGTATCGTCACGTGCAACCATTTATTTCAAAATCGTCTCAAATTCATTATAAAGAACAATATCAAGAATATCGTGATATTTTATTTAATTTATTAGACTCACCCGTTAAAAGTACCCTACATATAGGTGGAACAAAACATTTTAATTACCCTACAGAACCGATATTAGATATTTTAGTAGGTGTCGATAATTTACATGATATTACAGCCTTAGATGAGAAGCGTTTGAATTATGCTGGTTTTTATCGCATTCATCAACCCATGCATAAAAAAGTATTAATGGCTAAATTTAATGATTTAACGGAACTCAAACAAATTGTACGCTTACATATTATTCAACGCCATACAGAAACATTTCATCAATATGAAGCGTTAGAAGCATTATTATCAACAAATACGCATGCCATTTCACAATTCAAATCATTTAAATCACACATTTCGACTTCATTACCGATTCGAGAATATGAAAATCTAAAATATAATTGCTTCAAAAAATTGTTACATCTTAATCAATCAAATTAACGTTACGAGATGACTTTGTACCATCAAAAGCGTTAAAATATAAGTAATGAAATCAAAGAAAGGATGTTATTTTTGGATAACGCTAACATCTTACATCATTTAAAAGAAATCATCCCAGAACATATCATCAAAGTTGATGAACCACTTAAACGCTACACGTATACTAAAACTGGAGGAAATGCGGATTTTTACATTACTCCTCAGAAATATGAAGACGTTCAGGCCGTCGTTAAGTTTGCTTACGAAGCTAAAATCCCCTTAACATATTTAGGCAATGGATCGAATATTATTATTCGTGATGGAGGCATCAGAGGGATTGTCTTAAGTCTTTTAGAACTCAACTATATTGATGCTTCAGATACAACAATAATTGCTGGTAGTGGTGCTGCGATAATTGACGTATCTCGAAAAGCGAGAGATTTAGCTTTAACCGGGCTCGAATTCGCTTGTGGTATTCCTGGTTCAGTAGGAGGCGCGGTCTATATGAATGCCGGGGCTTATGGTGGTGAAATTAAAGATGTCATCGATTATGCACGTGTCATTAATGAAAAAGGTGAGATGATTCAACTCACGCATAACGAGTTGCAACTCGATTACCGCAATAGCATTATTCAACAAGAACATTATGTCGTATTAGAAGCCGCATTTACTTTAGCACCTGGAAATCAAGATGACATCCAACGTGTGATGGATGATTTAACAGAACGTCGGGAATCTAAACAACCATTAGAGCATCCGTCATGTGGTAGTGTTTTTCGTCGTCCCCCAGGTTATTTCGCTGGCAAGCTCATCCAAGATGCTGAACTTCAAGGTCACCGCATCGGCGGCGTCGAAGTCTCTACGAAACATGCTGGATTTATGGTGAATGTCGATCATGGAACTGCAACAGATTATGAAGATTTAATTCACCATGTCCAAAACGTAGTGAAATCAAAATTTGATGTCACATTAGAAAGAGAAGTACGTATCATTGGCGAGAAAATTGATGAACGTCAGTAAAGGAGTTAAAAACATGCCTACGGTTTATGGTCAGGTCATTGATGATGAAACACGTTGTGTCCATTATTCAACGATTCTTGATGTGATTGCGATTAAGTTTAAATGTTGCAACAAATACTATCCTTGTCACAAATGTCATAACGAAGCGGAATCTCACCGCCCTAAACGTTGGAAAGAGCATGAATTTAATGAAAAAGCGATTTTATGTGGTGTATGTAAGCATGAAATGACAATTAATGAGTATATGCTCATTGAAGCATGTCCGAAATGCAATGCACATTTTAATAGTCGCTGTAAGCTACATTATCATCTATATTTCGAAATATAAAAAAGCATATCGTGGTTAATTGTCATCATTGACTTAACCGCGATATGCTTTTTAAATATTATTTATCGTCAAATATAAAATCTTCGTCTTTTAATCCTTCAACATTTAAAGCGAGTACGTAACCATCACCTTTTACCGAGAAAAAGTCATGATTTTTAGTAGATGTATCCAATGCATTCTCAATAATTGGATTGAATTCACGCTCTTCAAAATAAGGCTCAAATCCAAGGTTAGACAATGCTTTATTACCGTTGTATCGTACGTAGTTTAAAACATCTTCCTCAAGACCTAATGGCGCATATAATTCGCGTGTGTACGAGGCTTCGTTTTGGTATAGTTCTTCAAGCAATTTATACATTTCTTGATCCGCTTTTAATTTTTCACTTTCAGAAAGCTCATTGCGTAAATGCTGTGCATCTAGCCCTGTAAAAACACCGTGTATCGATTCATCAAGTAATATCTTACGAATAATTTCACCTGATGTTGTCATACGCCCTTGCCCCGCAAGGTATAAAGGATAATAAAATCCAGAGTAAAATAAGAATGTTTCTAAAAATACACTCGCTACTCTTGCCATATATTGGTCATATACAGAGGCTTCTTCTCCCCATAGTTTATGGTATGTTCCAACAATCTTTTCGGATTTGAATTTTAAATGAGGTTCTTGCAACACCCATTCGTCAAGTAAATAGTTGGTTTCTTTAGATGGTAATAATGTTGTAAAAATGTGCGAATAACTTTTCGCGTGAATTTGCTCCATCATACCCATAAATGCATATACAGCTTTTTTACGTAAGTCTTTTGTATGCAACATAATGAGTGGCATGCCATCATCAGCTTGATGCGTATCTAATCCAGTTAAGCCGGCAAGCGCCTTCTTAAACGCATTTTGTTCATCGTCTGTTAACGTTTTCCAACTTGCAATATCTTTTGACACTTTAAATTCTGTTTCCACCCACATTTGTGCAATATTTTGGCGCCAAAACATATTTGTCATATCTTCTTGAGTATTCCAATTTACAGCTATCATCGCAATTTAGATCTCCTATTCTTAAGTTATTATGGTGAATGAGAGATAATACGCGTACATCTTTCATTTACGTTTAATATTACCTCTCTTCAAGTGAGTCTTATGTTCCCTTCAAACCAACCAACTCATACCCAGCAATTACATATAAGGATTGTACACGTACGATTCTCCAAAATGTATTTTTATCACGAAACGTTTAGAAATCCATTTAATTACACTGAACAGCTTGTACATTCTTCAACACTTAACAATTTGTTACGTGTATAATATAGCGATTTCAAGCCCTTATAATGTGCATACACATAAAGACGTGATAACTCACGCGTGGAAATTTCTGAATTCACGTATAGAATCGTTGAAATTCCTTGGTCTATATGGGTTTGAATTGTTGCAATTAGATCAATCAGTTTCATTTGATCCGTATTGAAAGCTGATTTGTAATACCACATTGTCTGTGGAGATAAAAATGGCATAGGATAAAATGTTTCTGCATTACCATATGTACGACGTTCAATTTGATCAACGATAGGCATAACTGAACTCGTTGCATTTTGGACATAGGAAATACTTTGTGTCGGCGCAATCGCCAAACGATACGCATGATATAAACCATATTGTTCCACTTCTTGTTGAAGTTTCTTCCAATCATCTTTAGTTGGAATTGAATGGTGTTCAAACAACGCTTTTACTTTATCGTATTGTGGTAAATAGTCTTGTGTTGTATATTTTTCAAAATAACGTCCATTTGCATAGTCAGACTTTTCAAAGTCTGCAAATTTTTCTCCGCGTTCTTTAGCGATTTCCATTGAACGCTCTAATGAGTAAAAATTCATCATCATGAAGAAGACATTCGCAAAATCTTTTGCTTCTTCAGATTCATAATTAATTTGATTTTTTGCTAAGAAACCGTGGAGGTTCATAACACCTAAACCTACAGAATGTAATTCGCGGTTCGCTTTTTTGACACCAGGAGCATTTTGGATATTTGCTTCGTCACTTACAAATGTGAGTGCATCCATTCCTGTATGAACAGAATCTCTAAAACAGTTTGATTCCATCACATTTACGATATTTAATGATCCTAAGTTACACGAAATATCACGCTTAATCTCATCTTCAACACCATAATCATTAATAATTGACGTTTCCTGGAGTTGGAAGATTTCTGTACATAAATTACTCATTTTAATTTGGCCTATTTTGGCATTAGGATGTACTTTATTAGCATTGTCTTTAAACATTAAATAAGGATACCCCGACTGCAATTGTGTTTGGGCAATCATATTTAACATTTCACGTGCATCTTTAGATTTTTTCATGATATTAGGATTTTCTACAAGACGATCGTAATATTCATCTATATCAATATCATCTAATGTCACCCCATATTCAGCTTCAACCGTATGAGGTGCAAACATAAAGAAATCTTTCCCCGCTTTAGCGAGTTCAAAAAATTTAGAAGGTACAATTAGCCCTGTAGAAATTGTTGATAAGCGTAAATCTTCATCGGCATTTACTTTTTTAGTATCTAAAAATTCTTCAACATCATAATGAAAAATATTTAAATATACTGCGCCTGCACCTGGACGTTGGCCAAGTTGATCCGCATAGCTAAATCCGCCTTCAAGTGCTTTAGCAACAGGAAGCACCCCTTTAGCTACTCCTTTAATACCTTTGATTGCCTCACCACGCGCACGCAGTTTAGAAAGATTGATGGCAACACCGCCACCGATTTTACTTAGTTGTTTTGCTGTTGAATCTATAAAATTAATTGAATTTAAGCTATCGTCTACTTCTAGTAAAAAGCAAGACACTAGCTCACCGCGACGTGCACGCCCTGCATTTAAGAAGGTCGGTGTCGCAGGCTGATATCGCTGTTCAATCATCGCACGTACAAATTGTTTCGCTAATTCAACTTGTCCATTGGCTAAATAAAGCGACACAATGACAACATGCTGATGATAATTTTCAAGGTATTTTGCTTTATCATTTGTTTTTAATGCATAATCTTTAAAAAACTTACTAGCTGACATATAACTAGCGAATTGAAATGGAATATCATTTGCAAAGGTGATTATTTCATTTAACTTTTCTTCGCTGTAATCTTTAAAAACATTGTAGTAGAAGTTTTGGTCGACTAAAAAATGTAGTCGTTCTATTTCACTATCGAATTTAACCGTTTTATCTTCTATTTCTTCTAAATATACTTCTAAGGCTTGTTGATCTTTTTCTAAATCGAAAAAACCTGTTTCGTTACGTTTTGTGACTTGGTTATTCAATTCGATATGATTATACTGCTTTTGTTCCATAGTCTTCATAAAAATTAACCACCTTCTCCTTAAATTCCTTCGTATCTTGTATACTTCCATGCAATTCAAATTTCATTAACAATGGGACATTATATTCATCTGCAATCGCAATGCCCGCTTTTGCAAAATTTTGCCCCCAATTTCGATTGCCACTAGCGGCAACCCCTTTTAAATTGTCATGGTTTACATTTAAAAATTGTTGTACTGGCTTAGGTACCTCACCAAAGCCAATTGTTCCTGTCACAATAATAAAAGGGTCCTCAATACGTTCTGAGGCACAACTTTCAGTTAATTCCATCGTGTCGGTAAGCTCTGTTCGTTTAATAAAACGTTTTACATTTCCTGTAAAAGAATAAAATACCACTTTCATAGTCAAGGACTTCCTTTCTTTTGCGCCATTAAACGTGCTTTATCTCGACGTGTTGCATTATTGTTATATCATCTTTTCATATTACTTATGTATGACGTAGTGCGCATATGCTTAATTGGTAAAATATAAAAGAGTAAAAAAATAGAAGATAGTTAGTTTCTTACAAAATGATGTAAAAGCGAACATATATTTCGTTTTTCAAGTGTTATTACGAGGACGTAATGAATGAGTTCCCCTTATCATTCCTGTTTACCCGAGCAATTAAACATAACTACAAGATGTTGTATGTGAGAGGGTTTTCATCCTCATCGAAAAGTGTAATCTTGCTAACTACTTGTAGTTTCGTATAGTGTATTAGCACTTTAAAACACTATATATTGTGTTTAACGTTCTAAGCTAATACTATATTATGTGTTTCATTGTACATCACACGCAAAAGTTTTTAAAGCAGAAAAAAAACTTTTTGACACCGATTGTCACCAAATGCGGTCATATCAACAAATGAAAATTCATGAAAATCAGACACATCATATTTGTCTTTGAATCTACTATAAATGACTTGACTTTCACATTAGAACATAGTATTGTATCGGAAACTAACGAACATTTGTTCGCGTTCAGTGTAACGTTTCCATGAAAATTTTGCAACTTCTTATGCACAAATGGTGAAATTATGCTACTATAAAAACATTGATTTTAATAATAAGAGGCGATACTATGAATTCAAAAATGAAAGGCATCATCGCTATCTTGATTTCTGCTATTGGATTTAGTTTTATGGCAGTTTTTTTTCGTCTTGCTGGGGATTTACCTATCTTTCAAAAATCATTAGCACGTAATTTAGTCGCGATGTTGATACCCTTATTTTTTATTATAAAATACCATCAACCTATGTTTGGTAAGCTAACAAGCCAACCCCTTTTGATTACACGCTCAATACTTGGTTTAACGGGTGTTCTGCTTAATATTTATGCTATTGATCATATGGTTTTAAGTGATGCTGATATTTTGATGAAACTAAACCCTTTTTGGACAATTTTGCTAAGCCTTATTTTCTTAAAAGAATATATTCAAAAATATCAAATTACGGCAATGGTCATTGCGATTGTGGGCATGTTATTTGTTGTTAAACCAGAATTTTCATCTGATATTATTCCTGCCCTTATGGGGTTACTATCTGGTGTTTTTGCCGCCTCTGCCTATACAGCTGTGCGCGCATTAAGTACACGAGAAGCGCCGTATACGATTGTTTTTTATTTCTCTCTATTTTCAGTCGTCGCACTTTTTCCATTTGTTATCTTTACGTACCAACCTATGACAACCACACAAATCATCTATCTTGTGTTAGCAGGATTATCTGCTGCAGTCGGTCAAATAGGTATTACAGTGGCTTATAGTTATGCACCGGCAAAAGATATTTCAATTTTTACGTATGCCTCTATCGTTTTTACGGCATGCATTGGTTTTATATTATTTGGCGAATCACCAGATTTCATTGCAATCATCGGTTACGTCATCATTTTAAGCGCAAGTTACTTTATGTTTGAAAAAGCAAGACAAGACACTCGCACGAAACAATCTAATTAAAAACACATCACCTAAATGGAGGTCATACTATGACAGAAGGACGTTCTAAAGACGAATTACAAGATATCACTTTACTCGGCAATCAAAATAATAACTATGAATTCGATTACCGCCCTGACGTACTTGAATCATTTGATAATAAACACCAAGGGCGCGACTATTTTGTAAAATTCAATTGTCCAGAGTTCACATCTTTATGCCCAATTACAGGACAACCAGATTTTGCTTCAATTTACATTTCATATATTCCAAATGTAAAAATGGTCGAATCAAAATCATTAAAGTTATACCTATTTAGTTTTAGAAATCATGGTGATTTTCATGAAGATTGCATGAATATTATTATGAATGATTTAATTGAATTAATGGATCCACATTACATCGAGGTTTGGGGTAAATTCACACCTCGCGGCGGTATTTCAATTGACCCTTATACAAACTATGGTCGCCCTAATTCTAAATATGAAAAAATGGCAGAACACCGTCTTATGAATCACGACATGTATCCTGAAAACATTGATAATCGCTAGGGACAAAAAGTACAGACAATCATGCATTTGGCATTGATAAGAAACCCTAAAGAATCAACTATTAAAAAGCATTCAAAGGTCAACTTAATTTGACCTTTGAATGCTTTTATATATATGCCTCGCTCTTGGCAATGAACGCAAATGATGTGCCAAGCTAATCAAAATGCATTTAGTTAGCATTTGTCACGAATTCGACTTGGAACCATTCAAAATTTACTGAATTTTCTTGTTAAAACTTTACATTAGGTTTAAAATGGTTCTATGTTCAACATTTAGGGGGGAAATGATTAAATGAATCAACATTATAGCAAAGAAGAAATCCTTGCTAGTACGCCCCGCAAAGGGTTCTTCGGGCATCCAAAAGGATTAAGCACACTCTTTTTTACAGAATTTTGGGAACGCTTTAGTTATTATGGTATGAGAGCAATTTTAGCTTATTATATCTATTATTCGATCTCAAATGGTGGGTTTGGGCTTGATCAAGGTTTAGCACTTCAAATTGTATCAATATACGGTGCATTAATTTATATGAGTGGTGTTATTGGCGGTTGGATCGCCGATCGTGTTACTGGGACACGCCAAGCATTATTTTATGGCGGCGTTCTGATTATGTTGGGTCACATCCTATTATCATTACCAAATAACTTCACATTACTTCTTGTGGCCTTACTCTTTTTAATTATCGGTACGGGCCTTTTAAAACCGAATATTTCATCTACAGTTGGTCTTTTATATGATAAAAATGACCCACGATTAGATGCAGCATTTACGATTTTCTATATGTCTATCAACTTAGGTGCATTACTCTCACCTTTATTAGTCGGATGGACACAAGCCAACATTGGTTTCCATTTAGGATTTGCAATTGCTGCTGTCGGCATGTTTATCGGTTTACTCACTTATTTAATTACAAATAAGAAAAATTTAGGAGTGGCTGGTCTTGAAGTACCCGATCCACTTTCCAAAGAAGAACGTATTAAAATCATTAAAATTGTGGCCATCGTAGTAGTTGTCGTTACAGTACTTTCAATTATATTAGCAAATTTTGATATGATGACATTATCTAACTTTGCCAATTTAGTAACGATACTTGGGGTAGCAATTCCATTATTATATTTTGCCAAGATCATTTTGAGTAAGAAAACAAAAGACTATGAACGTAAGCGTGTTTTTGCTTACTTTCCATTATTTATCGCATCCGTTGCTTTTTGGATGATTCAAGAGCAAGGTTCTACAGTACTTGCACAATTCGCAGATACGAAAACACAGTTAAGTATGGCAAAAGTAACAGGTGGTCTCATTGATTTTCATATTCCACCCGCATGGTTCCAGTCTTTAAACCCATTCTTTATTGTATTGTTGGCACCATTATTCTCAATTCTTTGGGTTAAATTAGGACGCTTCAACCCTCCTACAGTATTAAAGTTTGCAATCGGTGTTATTTTAGCAGGTGTCTCATATTTCATCATGGTTATTCCATTATCATCTGATACCACGTTAATCAACCCATTTTGGCTAATTGCAAGTTTCTTTATTGTTACATTAGGTGAATTGTGTATTTCACCAATCGGACTATCTACAACAACGAAATTAGCACCAGAAGCATTTACCGCGCAAATGATGAGTATTTGGTTCTTATCTAACGCGATGGCACAAGGTCTAAATGCACAAATGGTAGAAGTTTATACAACAATAGAAGCAAATCATTACTTTATGTTGTCAGGTATCGTTGCAATCGTTATCGGATTAATACTGATCCTTATATCCCCAATGATTAAAAAATTAATGCATGGTGTAAAGTAATCCATAACGCGCACAATACATTTTGTATCATACACTTCCCATGGCCTTCAAAGTCTACGTTAATCCGTTCTTTGAAGGCTATTTATTTTTCTTAAAGTACTCCCCTAGACAAGGCGATATCGTGAAAAATCACATTTCATGTATTTAATTGAACGCTGCTTCACATTTATGAACTTGACTATCATTTTAACGACGATTCTTTTTTGATTTCATCCCTCTATTTAACAACCCTATTTTTCCTCAGTAATACTAACTCAAATTATTTCGCATAATTTCAATGTGATTTGATTGTTTTGAGATTAAAAATGCACTAAATGCGGTATATATGTCAGTAAACAGGTTTAATGAAAGAAGGATGTTTTATGGCATATCAATATAACCACGGCGTTTTATTTTATCATCAACATTCAGGATTAAATAAAATTCATGAAGGCTTAGGTGAAGTTACTGTCGCATTAACACAGTTATGTAAAAAGTTTTCTATTCAGCTAAGTGAAAACGAAGGTGATATCGAACGTTATTGTGAGCAAATCGCACAATCAAATCATGCAGAGCCTGTTGACGTCTTGTTTATTTTAGGTGGAGACGGCACAGTAAATGAATTAATCAATGGCGTTTTAAAAAACAAATTAAATCTTCCTATAGGGGTCATACCTGGAGGGACATTTAATGATTTTGCAAAGACGTTGAACCTTTCAAACAATGCTGGTGATGCAGCATGCGATCTACTTCTATCAGAACCTAAATCATATGATGTTATGAAAGTAAATGACCAGTATGCATTGAATTTTGCTGGCATTGGACTGATGGTTCAAAATGCCGAAAATGTAGAAGGAAAATCTAAAGATGTTTTTGGGAAATTAAGTTACATTTCTTCGACATTTAAAACATTAGCAAATCCTGAGCATTTTAAATATGAACTAGACATTGATGGCCAATCATATACTGGTGAGACATCAATGATTCTTTTCGCAAATGGCCGTTTTATTGGTGGCGGAAAAATACCAATGACTGATTTATCTCCTTCAGATGGTCAATTAAGTACGTTTATTTTTAATAATTATAGTATTAGCATTTTAAAAGATATATTTAGTTTACGTGATAGTATGACTTGGAATGAAATTAGTGACAATATTAAACATATCCCGAGCCACCACATTCATTTATCAACGACACCCCGAATGCGTGTAGACGTTGACGGTGAAATCAATTTTGAAACGCCGATTACTATTGACATACACTCTCAAAAGATCACGCTGTTAACCGTTCCAGATACAAATCAAAACAATTAAATAAGGAATAGGACACAGGCATCGTAGCGTCATTAATCAAAAAGCCAACAATATTCATTTATTCATGAACATTGTTGGCCATTAATTTTAATCGTATTTTTAAGTCATTATAGTACGAGTATTAGGAAGAATGATAAACATCATTTTCATGTATCCGCGAGTATTACTGTGAAATTCAGTGCGTTTCAGTAATGCGTCTGAGTTGAAGAGTAACACCTAAAACAGCCGTCAATGATGCACGCGTTTACGTCCTCACCCAATTCTAGATTACTTGTTATACATGTCATTAACCTAAGAAGTATGCTTCTACTTCTTTCCAATTGTTTAAACGTTCAAAGTCAGAATTGTCGCGATTATGTGGTGCTGAAAACATTAAAGGTTTCCCCGTGTGTATACCTAATTGTTTTGGATTATCGTCAATAAGATAATCTGTAGCAACAATATTTTTACGTCCACAAAATACAAATTGTTGTGAATCTAAAAACGGAAAATGCTCTTTTAACCATTCATATTTATCGTGAAAAGAAGTCGGCACATCCATAGCTGCTGTAACAATATAAATATCATAATGATCCGCTAATTTACGGACAACTTCTTGCGCATCTTGAATGACCTCGAGCCGCCTAAAAAATCCATCAGAAGCGAGTATATCTCTAATTTCATCAGCATGTTCCGGCATGATATCATATATTTTCTTGCCAATGATGTGTTCTACCGTCACACCTAATTGGGTACGTCGATTGAACTCATCTAAAATTGCTCCAAACGTGTCTGCTAGCACTTCATCCATATCGATGCCTATCGATTGTCTCATAATATCGCTCCTTATTTCGTTCATTAGCTCGATTATATCAAACACATGATTGAAATTCATGTTAATTAGATTAGAACTGTGATAGGATGTCTCGAACCACCTCGTTTTGTTCAGGAAATCCAATTGTAATACGGACCCCATTAGGGAATAATCGCGCAATAATCCCCGCTCTTAACAATGCTTCGTTCAATTCAGAAGCGCGCGCTGTCTCAACAAAAATAAAGTTTGTTTGAGAAGGGTAGCATTTTAGCGTCGTATCTATTTCGTAAAATTTTTGGCGCTCAACATCGTTGATTTCAACCGCTTTTTGTAAATGTTTTTGATCTTTTAGCGCTGCTAATGCTGCTTGTTCAGACAAACGCGTTGTATTAAATGGCGGTCGCAATACATTAAGTTTTGAAGCAAGTGTATCTGTCGAGATTAAATATCCAATACGAAGTGCCGCTAATGCGTAGGCTTTAGAAAACGTACGTAACATGGCCACATTCGGATAAGTCTCCATCAGTTCAAGCGTACGCGGAAAATCTTCTGCTGTCACGTATTCGGCATATGCTTCATCTAAAATAATAGTCACATCTGACGGTATTTTTTGGATAAATGCTTCAATTACTTCATGTGAATGGTACGTTCCTGTTGGATTATTAGGATTACAAATCCATACAACAGACGTTGATGCATCCACCGCTTCTGCAATGGCATCCAAATCAAATTTACCTTCCTTTAACGGTACTTGAACCATATTGGCATCTTCTACTACTGCATTATGAAAATATTGGCCAAACGTTGCCTCACTTGTTACCACTTTGTCTCCTGCACGTAATAACGCTCTTGAAATAATAACAATCATTTCATCAAGGCCTGCACCAAAAAGAATTCGTTTAGGATCAATATCAAAATGTTCTGCAATTGCTTGTTGTAATAAGGGCGCATTCGGTTCTGGATACAAATATAAATCATCAACATGTGTTCGAATTGCTTCTTTAACCTTTGGAGAAGGTCCAAAAACATTTTCATTTGACGCATGTTTATATAATTCACCCTCTATGCCGTACTTCTTTTTTAAAGCCTCGGGTGATAAACCTGGTTGATATGCGCTTAATTGAGCAATTTGCGATTTCATGAACGACCGCCTCCAATATTCAGAATTTTTAAAATATGTTTTCTATTATAACGATAATAAGTAAAAAACGCTATACTTTTTTAATATAAATTCAATTATCACATATTTGCTTTAAAGCGTCAAAGCATAAGGGCACATAATTTCAAGTGATCAAAGTAGCAATTACATACGAGCCATTTTAATCAAACAGCCAACAACGTTCATTTATTCATGAACATTGTTGGCTGTTATAGTAATACTGATCCATCACGAATGGGCTAGGCGTATGAAAACATAACACACATCTTCATGCACCAGGTACTTTTAGCTCCTACTGTGAAAACAGTGATGTGCTAGAGTTTTTGAACGATAGTGTCATTTTTTTCAAAACCTTCATTTTTCGTAAACATTTGCGCTTAGTATTATTCGTGAAGTAAACCTTCTTTTTTCAAATACTCTTTTGCCACTTTAGAAGGAGATTCCCCTTTTTCAGTGACACGATAGTTCATGTCTTGCATCTCTTCATCAGTAATTTTACCTTCCAATTGATTTAAAGCTTTTTCCACTTGAGGATGATCTTTTATAAATGACTTTTTAAATAACGGTGCACCTTGATACGGTGGAAAGCTTTTCTTATCATCTTTTAAAACGACCATGTCGTATTGTTTTAGCTCAGCGTCAGTTGAATACGCATCAATTAAATTGATATCATCTTTTTCTATCGCTTGATACCTTAATTTAGGCTCCATCGTTTTAATATTTTCAAACTTTAATCCATACGTTTTTTGAACAGCTTTATAACCATCACCACGATCATTAAATTCCAATGTGAAGCCTGGGCGTATGTCACCTTCTACTTTTTTCAAATCACCAATCGTTTTCAAGTGGTGTTTTTCAGCAAAATCACGTTTTACTGCCAATGCATACGTGTTGTTATATTTCATTGGTTTAAGCATTTCCATGTCGTATTGACGCGATAAACTCTCATTTGCTTGTGAATAAACAGCTTTCTCATTTTTGGATTTTGGAGATTCTTTTGTCAGTTCACCTAATACAGTACCTGTGAATTCTAAATAACCATCAATTTCATCTGCTTTTAGCGCATTAAATAGGAATGTTGTTTTCCCCATACCGTCTTTGACATTGACTTTATAAGGGGTGTCTTGTTCTACTAATATCTTATACATATGAGTGATAATAGATGGTTCTGTTCCCAATTTGCCTGCCAACGTAATTTTTTCTTCTTTTTGAGAAAAGAGCGGTGCAATTGTAACGAAAAACATGATTAACAAAATCACACCTAAAGTAAATAACATTTTACGATAAGACATGCGCCCTAAAATACGTAAGACGATATCAAAAAGAATGGCCAGTAAGGCAGCTGGAATCGCCCCAATTAAAATCAAAGAAGCATTATTACGGTCAATCCCTAATAAGATGAGATCACCCAATCCACCAGCGCCAATTAATGCCGCGAGTGTTGCTGTTCCAATAATGAGCACCATAGCTGTTCGTATTCCAGCCATTATTACAGGCATTGCTAAAGGCAACTCAACTTTAGTCAGTCTTCTGACAGGTTTCATCCCAATTCCTTTTGCAGCTTCTACAAGTGAGGGGTCCACACCAGTCACACCAGTATAAGTATTTCTCAAAATTGGGAGTAATGCGTATACCACTAATGCAATAATTGCAGGCACAGTACCAATACCAAATAACGGTATCATTAAGCCCAATAAAGCTAGTGAAGGAATGGTTTGCAAAACTGCTGCGACATTAATCACTACCTCTGCAACACTTTTTTGTTTCGTTAACAAAATTCCTAAAGGTACACCTATTAACACTGCGATTAACAGCGCAATGAACGATAACTGAATGTGTTCTATAAGCGTGGAAAATAATTCCCCTTTTCTCTCATTCAATGTTGATAAAAATGCTGTCATCTGCTTTCACCTGCCCGATGCGTGGATAAAAACTTGAAAATATCTTGTCTAGTCAGTTGCCATAATTGTTGAGACGAACGTACAATAACGCGCTCATGGGCAGCAAATTCAGCATAAATATCGCTCACAAAATGATCCCCCTCAACAACTAACATCTCACCAGCGCTATCGATAGGTGTACCAATTAATTCAGCCACTTTGCCAAGCGTAAAATGGTTTAAAAACACACCTGATAAATCGCCGATAAATTGTTTCACAAAATCATTTTTAGGATGTTGTATAAATTCATTAGGTGTACCAATTTGTTCGACTTTCCCCTCATTCAAGAGACAAATTCGGTCTCCGAGTTTGAATGCTTCTTCAATATCATGCGTAACAAATACAATTGTTTTTTTAATTTGAGCTTGTAAACGCAATAAGTCATCTTGAAGATTTTCTCGTGTAATGGGATCCAATGCACTAAATGGTTCATCCATAAGAATTACAGGTGGATCAGCTGCCAATGCGCGTACTACACCCACACGTTGACGTTGTCCACCGGATAACTCATCAGGCTTTCGATGTCTATATGTATGAGGATCTAAGTCGACCATTGTAAGGAGTTCATCCACACGCGTATCGATTTCATTTTGTGTCCACGATTTCATGAGTGGCACTTGGGCAATGTTATCCCGAATTGTCATATGTGGAAATAACGCGATTTGTTGTAAGACATAGCCCATGTCCCACCGCATTTCATAAACAGAATAATCACTAATTGGTTTATTTTTAAAATATATAAAACCATCAGATAAAGGGATGAGTCGATTAATCATTTTCATCGTCGTTGTTTTACCAGAACCTGAGGGTCCAATTAAAACAAAAAACTCCCCTTCTTGAATATTAAGGTTTACTTTATTAACGACGACTTTATTACCATAACTTTTCGTAACATCCTCGAATTTAATCATTTTTTAACCTCATTTTTTCTATTTTATTATCATTGTAGAAAGTATACCCTATCCCACTAATATTAAGCTTTTAAATTAAGTAAAATTAACGCAATATTAAGGCAGTATAACTAATAAAAAAGGCGTGCACATTTAGCGCATGCCTTCACATCTATCATTTTGTTATCTATTAAGCATTATATTGAAGTTTGTCCTAATTGCTTATATTCTTGGATAGCATCTAAAAATGGCGGACAGTAGTGTTTTAATTTGTAACTTCCTACACCCTCAATTTGAATCATTTCTTGTTTGGTCGTTGGTTTACGTTTCGCAAATTCTTCTAAAGTGTAATCTGAAAAAATATTAATTGGGGGTACATCCAATTTGTCACTCATTTTTTGTCTTACGTCACTGAGCGCATCAAATAAATGACGATCCACCCCTTCAATTGTATTAATATTTACACGCTCTTTCGATTTCGTTTTAAAAGGCGTCGTTTGAATACGTACGTTTTCGTTTAACAATTGTTCAACGGATTGATCACACATTAACACTTCATTATACTCATTTAAATATCCTTTAAAACGTAGTTCATCTATTAAGTGATGGAGTTCTCCTGTTGTGTAGTCTTTCATAATACCGTATGTAGATAGCGCATAGAACTTCTCATGCTTTAAATAATCTGATTGTTCACCTCGTAATACTTGAATGAGCGTTTGATACCCTTCTTTTTGACCTAAGCGAATGACACAGCTCACAATCATTTTGGCTTCTTTCGTCATATCATATGTTTTATTTTGAGCTTCACAATTACTACATTTTTGACACTCTGCTAATTTTTCATTAGGTTCAAAATAATGGACGAGTGTGGCTTCTAAGCATTTATTTGTCTTTGTATATTGAATCATTTTGGTCAGTTTTTCGCCCATCTTATCTTTATAATCATCATCTGCAGAAGATGTTGAAATAAAGTATTGATGAAGTGCAATATCTCTATCACTAAACAATAATATACAATCACTTTCGAGTCCATCACGTCCGGCACGACCGGCCTCTTGATAATAAGATTCTAAATCTCCTGGCATATTATAATGAATGACATACCTGACATTAGATTTATCAATCCCCATACCAAACGCATTCGTCGCAACTACGACACGCTTTTTATCATATAAAAATGCATATTGTGCCTCATCACGTTGTTTCGCTGTTAATCCTGCATGATAATATGTCGCAGGTATATCTGCATCTTGCAATGCTTCATACATGGCTTCCACCTGTTTCCGAGTCGAACAATAAATAATACCTGAGACTTTAGGATGTGATTTAACATAATTTAAAACAAATTTTTGCCGTTGATACGTATGATCTACTTTAAATATAAGATTAGGGCGCTTAATGCTTGTTTTAATAAGATGGTGTTGATGAATTCCTAAACGAGACATAATGTCTTGTTGTACTTCTGACGTAGCCGTCGCTGTTAAGGCGACTATCGCAAAGCGTTGTGGCATGGCTAACACGCGATGAATAACCGCTTGATAACTCGGTCTGAAGTCATGACCCCATTTGGAAATACAATGGGCCTCATCAAATGCCACCAGTTTAATGTTCACACGACATAACAATCTTAAAAACGCTTCATTTTCAAGACGCTCTGGCGCAATATATATAAATTGCAACGCACCATCCAACAATTGCGCTTCTATTTCTTTTTGCGCTTTTAACGATAAACTACTATTTAAATATGCTGCAGAAATCCCCATCGAATGAAGCTGATCCACCTGATCTTTCATTAATGAAATGAGTGGGCTAATCACAAGCGTTGTGCCGCCAAGCATCAGTCCTGGAACTTGATAACAAATGGATTTCCCACCGCCAGTTGGTAAAACACCTAAGGTATGCTGTTGATTAAGTACATGGGTAATGATTTCTTTTTGGCCTGGTCGAAACCGTTTATATCCAAAATAATGTGACAGTGTTTGTTCCATTTTATCCCTCTTACTGTTCAATAATTTCCTCAAGTTCGCTCCATCTCGTGATGTCCATATCGTATTGTGCTTCCAAACTTTCTTTTTCTTCGTTCAATTGTTTAATCACGCTATAATCTGCGCGTGCTTCAATCATTTCTTGGTCAATTTCTGATAAACGCATTTCAGTTTCGTCAATGCGTATCATTAACATGTCATACTCACGTTTTTCTTTATAAGATAGTCCTTTAGATTTCTTTTTAGGCGCGATGGCTTTTGACGTTTCTGTTTTAGTTTGTTGTTGGCTTGTTTCTAATGCTTTTTTATATGCCATATAATCTTCAAATTGACCTATAATGACATCAATTTTTTCATCATGAATATACCAATAAGCGTCTACTACTTTATTTAAAAAGTACCGATCATGGCTTACTGTGATAACTGTGCCACCAAATTGATCAATGTAATCCTCTAAAATCGTTAATGTTTCTGTATCTAAATCATTCGTCGGTTCATCTAAAATAAGAACATTAGGCTGGTGAACAAGTAATTTTAGTAAATATAATCGTTTTTGTTCTCCGCCAGAAAGCTTATATACTTTTTTACCATGCGTGGCACTAGGAAATAAAAACTGTTCTAATAATTGCGTTACTGACACTGTCGTGCCATCTTTTTGTCTGGCAAGTTCACTTTCTTCCCTTAAAAAATCAATCACTCGAACATCTCGGCTTAACCACTCATCGGTTTGCTTAAAATAAGCAACCTTAACCGTTTGTCCTACTTTTATCATACCTTCAAAGCTTTGATCTATTCCGGCAATCATGTTAAGTAGCGTCGTCTTACCAACACCATTCGGTCCTACAATACCAATTCGCATTCCTTTTTGAACAATGGTAGAAAAAGACTTGAATAATGTTTTTTCATGAATCGATTTACTTACATTTTCAAATTCAAATACCTGTTTTCCTAAACGAGAATGGGCTAAATTTAGCGTAGCCTTTTCTTGAATTTTTTGTGATTTCACTTGTTGTTCTATCTCTTCAAACCGATCTTTTCGTGCTTGTTGTTTCGTTGTACGTGCCTTAACTCCTGCACGCATCCATTCAAGCTCTTGTTTATACAGAGCCCGTTGTTTGGCATGTTGTTTTTGTTCAATGACTTCTCGTTCGGACCGCATAGCAATATAAGTTTCATAGTTACCTGGATAAGAATGAAGTTGACCGTTTTTTAACTCAACAATACGCGTCGCTACTTCGTTTAAAAAATAACGATCATGTGTGACAAACATCACTGTTTTCGGATAAGATTTTACATAATTAATTAACCACTGTATCGATTCAAAGTCGAGATGGTTCGTCGGCTCATCAAGAAGTAATAAATCAGGTTTCTCAATTAATGTACGGGCTAAAATCACACGCTTTTGTTGGCCACCAGATAATGTACTTACTTTTTGTGTGGTATCATGAATCCCTAATTTAGATAAAATGGTTTTAATTTCTGCACTATAATCCCAAACGCCTTCCGTGTCCATTTGCACTTGCGCATCCATCATATCATTGAGCGCTTTATCAGTTTGATGCATATTGTAATGTGCTACAGCCATTTCATATCGTTTAATGGTTTTTAATGCTTCCGTCTCTGCTTCATAAACCACATCATAAACCGTGGCATCCGCATTCAAATCTTCTTTTTGTGCAGCATAACGGATTTTATAGTGTTTGGGATGCGTAGCTTGTGCTGTGAAATCATCATCAAGTCCCGCAATCACTTTAAGCAATGAGCTTTTCCCAGTTCCATTAATACCTACTAAGCCAATTCGTTCTTGATTAGAGATGGATAGAGTCAAATCGTCAAATATTACTTTATCTGCATAAGATTTATTAAGATGTTCTAGTTTAAACGCTTCCAACGCTCATACTTCCTTTTTCATATAGATTTACTCTAGATTATTTGTTACGCTTAAATCAGTTCTATATATTATACACTTTTTTGATTTCAAATGATATAAGGAGCCTTTCGCAATGATAGATTTTCTTTCATCGTTGTCGCCTACACTGCAAGCCTTATGTGCAGGTACCATCACTTGGTTACTCACTGCTGTTGGTGCGGCAGCTGTTTTTATTTTTAAAAAAGTTAATGAAAAAGTTTTAAACTCCATGCAAGGTTTTGCGGCTGGCATCATGATTGCTGCAAGTTTTTGGTCTTTATTACAACCTGCAATTGAGAGTAGTTCAGATCGTGCACTGCCTTGGTTACCTGCTGCAATAGGCTTTTTATTAGGCGGACTGTTTATTCGATCTCTTGATTATATCATTCCACACATGCACCGTAATGCAAATGACGAATCTCAAAAACAAGAAGGCGTTTCAACACATTTAACGAAAAACACGCTATTATTTTTAGCTATCACATTACACAATATCCCTGAAGGATTAGCTGTGGGTGTTGCTTTTGGGGGTATTGCAACTGAAAACACACATGCCACACTGCTTGGCGCAATAGGCCTTGCTATTGGGATTGGTATTCAGAATATTCCAGAAGGTGCAGCTCTTGCATTACCTATTCGTGCTGCAGGGAACAGTAAATGGAAAGCTTTCAATTATGGTCAGGCTTCTGCACTTGTAGAACCTGTTTTTGCAATCATTGGTGCTGCAGCAGTGATTGTTGTCACTCCAATATTACCCTATGCCCTCGCATTCGCTGCCGGAGCTATGATTTTTGTCGTTGTTGAAGAACTGATTCCAGACTCTCAATCCTCGGAAAATACAGACTTAGCCACACTAAGTTTAATGGGGGGATTTACGCTCATGATGATATTGGATGTCGCTTTAGGATAAACCAAAACCAAACAATATTTTATGTATACTAAGATATACCCAACCGCATTCTAATTAGCACCTTAAAGCCCTATTTCAGATTCAAGGCACATGACAGACATCGATTTGAAGTCATCGTATTCGCTGATACACGAAGGCGATAGGAATTAAATGCGTGATGTCTTTCGTACACTACTTATAAACATAATATTAATAGCCAACCACGTTCATTTATTTATGAACGTGGTTGGCTATGTTGTTTACAGGGATTAGTAACTCCTAGTCCCTTTCTAATATTAGTGATTAACTGTCTTTTCCTTTAGGCCCTGTTTCATAACGGTAGTCACGTGGGTCTACCTTTTTAAAGTCAGGATTTTTGTAGAAACGCATTAAATCACCATTTAAAATTTCATCATTGATTTCTAAATCATTTTCTACTTGATTTTTCGTTTTTTCTAAATCTTTAGGCGGTACTGCCATTGGTTTATTATCTTTATGACTATATGCTTTACCATTCACATATTTGTACTTGTCTGTTACAAAATCACCGTTACGGAATGGAATGAGCTGTTTATGATCTTTAGATAACATATCTGTACCAAGCATAATAAAGTTTTTAGTATCAATACCCATTAAGTGAAGCAATGTAGGCATAACATCCACTTGACCTGCATACGTTGGATCTACTTTACGTTCTACACCAGGTGCTTTAATCCAGAATCCAGTTTTATTCAGATCATTAAACTTGGCTGGTGTAATCGGCTCCCCAAGAAGTTGGGACATCGCTTTGTTGTGATTTTCAGAAATACCATAATGGTCACCATACATTATAATCACTGAGTCATCATAAAGACCGCGTTTTTTCAAGTCGTTAATAAATGCTTCAACCGATTCATCTAGATAACGCGCTGTTTGAATATAACCATCTACCGTAGAATTACCTGTATTTCCTGGTGGTATAGAAGCATCTTCTTTACTCAATGTAAATGGATAGTGATTCGTTAATGTAATTAAATGAGAATAAAATGGTTGTTTTTCTTTATCTAAATAGTCCGCTGATTCTTTGAAAAACTCTTTATCTTTTAACCCTAGATTTTCTAAGTTTTCAGGTGACATATCATAATATGTTGCATCATAAAACTTATCTACACCAAAGTGACGATACACTTGGTCACGGTTCCAGAATGTTTTATAATCCCCGTGCATCACATTTGACGTATAATGTTCTTTTTGTTTAAGAATTGCTGGTAATGATTGGTACGTGTTATCACCTTTTAGTGAAAAGGCAGATCCTTGTGGCAATCCGTACAAACTATTGTCCATCGTAAACTCAGCATCAGAAGTTTTACCTTGACCAGTTTGATGGTAGAAGTTTGGATAGTATCTGAAATCTTCTTGGCCTGAAGATAACTTGTTTAAGAAAGGTGTCACTTCATGACCATTGATTTTTTTGTTAATTAAAAATGTTTGGAAACTTTCTAAATGAATTTTAATGACATTTTTACCTTTGGCTTTGCCATAATATTCCATGTTTGGGGCCGTATGTTTTTGTTTTGTATAGTTTAAAACACGCGTCAAATCATCTTCAGAAGCCAAAGCTTTTTGCTGATTATTTTGAACTGTTTTTACTCCATCATACACTGTGAAGTTATACGGTCCTAAGTACTTCACTAAATATTTATGGTCAAAGGTACGTGTTAGTAATTCTGGGCGATCTGTTTCTGCAAACGCTAAGTTTAAGAAGAATAATGCGACCGCTGTTGCCATTACAACTGGTATGAATTTTTTGTGAAAAACATGATAGCTTAACCATTTTTGTTTAAATATTAAAATAAACACGTAAGCAATAATGTCTAAGAAATACACAAAGTCATACCACTGGAATGATGCACCCACGGCACCGCCCATTGAGTCGACATTACTCACTTGATTCAATGTGCTAAACGTTAAAAAATCAGAAAAGAATCGGAAGTATACAACGTTTGCATATAATAAGAACGTGAGTAAAAAACCACCGAAAAGCATTAACCAAAAGGCTTTTCGTCCTTTAAAGAATAAGAATACACTTAGGATAAGTGCAAGCAAGCTGTAAGGATTCATTAATAAAATTAAATTTTGTGTGAGTCCTTTAACACCAAGTGACAAATCAACATAATAGGCGAAATACGTTTTTAGTGAAATGGTTAATACCATTAATAAGAAAAACGTGAAAATCCCTATCTTCTTTCTATTATTTTCCATTCATGTTCCCCCATATTTTCATCTCATATGGTGCATTGCGCACAGTTTAAATTCATAATTTACGTCTTAATCAAATTCATTTTATCAATAAAAAAATTGATTTCTCTTTATAATTGTAACATTTTCGTAATAAACATATGTAAGTTCAATATAACAATATATACGAATTAGTGTCATTTTTCAAGTGAAAAAGGGTCGTTAGGCTTTATTTTGAATAAATTTATATGCACTCAAAAATAAACTCATACCGCATTGATTTTCAGTTCACAAAATCTTAATATCGAGGTTCACTCTCTGTTTTTACTTCAATAGCACCTATTATAACGATTTTGACAGCATTTGTACTCGGCCTACAGTTGTAGATAATTTAAGCTTACACATATTCGGCTTCAATATTAGCGCGTTGATGAATATCCCACCTTAATATTATAGAAAAAGGCAAAGAAAAAGTGACTCACTACCTTCCCTTACCTTTCCTACATTAATATTACGATGTTGCGTTATTTTAACATTTCACTTTGCATCCGATATTCGATTCCATGAAATAATTGTTTAATCCATTTGTGATATTTCACAAGATTTTGTTCAGCTTGAAGTACATCAATAAATTGAAACTTAATTTTAGATCCTTGTCTTTTTTGCGCAATTTTCGTGAGATGATACGTTGCAATTGTACCTATTTGAGGGTAACTTCCTAAAGTATAATGGTCGTTTAACAATACGATTGGTGAACCGTCTTTTTTTACTTGTATCGTACCACGCTTGACCGAACGATGTGGTGGAAAGCCATTATAGTAGGCTTTAATCGGTGCGCCTTCTAAAACAATCCCCATACGGTTTGCTTTACTTGTGACACAATATTCACCACGTGTAAATTGTGTTAATATGTTGTCATCAAAGTCTTCAGTTCCTTTATTTGGTATGACGTGCACAACATCAGAAAGATAATTAAAGGATAACGCATATCCATCTACACCCCAGTCTGTATGTCGTGTTACTTCAAGGTTTTCAAATAATTTATGGTGACGGTCATTATAATCTCGTTTCATTTGAATTTCATCGCCATCTTTGAGTGTATGTCCATGGAATCCGCCCATTTGAGAGATAATGTCGGTTGACGTAGATCCTAACCATTGATCTACTTCATATCCGCCTGCTATTGCCATATAAACACGTGCACCACGCTTAACATGATCAAAAGACAATACATCGCCTTTATTCATTAAATATAATGTATTAATTTTCACGCGCATGTCTTGAGTATGCGCAATAGCTTGAGCACCCGATAAGGCTATTAAAGTAGGCTCAGTAAAACGAATACGCGCCATTTGATTCGTCATTTCAAGTGTAGCTTCATTCTTATCATTGCCGACCAAACGATTTGCGATTTCATGTGCTAGAACATCTAGAGCACCACTTCGAATTACGCCTAAGTGTTCATACCCCACACGACCAAAATCTTGAAAACTTGAAAATAACCCGCCTTCTTCAATGATGATTGTCATCGTGCGTCACCTCTTTCTTCGGCATCATAAAATTTAACGTGATCACCTATAGACATGAGTACCATGTCGTCACGATTCACATCAAATAATTTTAAAGGTGTATAGCCAACCACAAGCCAATCTTCATAAATATCAGTCGTAGTAATTCCGCATTTTTTATTTTCTAAAATGACAGACCCCGCTGGGATGAATTGCTTTTCTTTAGCTGTATGATTGACAGCAAGGGCTTCTGGTAGTCCTGATAAATATGGAAATCCAGGCGAAAAACCCATCATAGACACAAAATATTCAGGCGCGGTATGTTGTTGTATATAAGCTTCACGTGAAATATGAAGCTCTTCTAAAATCGATTCAAAATGTGGTCCATATTCTCCACCATAATAAATGGGCACCATAATACAATGACGTTTTTCGTCCCAAGTTTTATGACTTAAATCAATTTTTTCAATTAATGATTTCATATGTAAAAATGGTGACGCGATGTTTAGATGTTTCATCATTTGTCTTGCGTCATATGAAATAAGCATATCTGTTTCGGTCGGCACAATTTCTGTAATAAATGGGTACTCTTGTTCCAATAGATATTGCCGTAACACTAATAAACGTTCTGTCGCTTCAGGTGTAAGTGCACCTTTCAAGGAAACAACAATCGCTTGATCACCTTGGCTATAAACCTTCATGATTTTCACTCCAGTAATTATTTATAGAATAACTTCAAAATAAACACGAGCCATTTTAAAATAGCTTCCACAAAACAGTAAATTAACACACCTTGCATGACGAGTACTAAAATGAGCCAAATATACGCTAACCATTCTAGCCCTCGACTTAATAATTGATGATTTATCCATTGACCTAACCACAACAAACTGATAATACATAGGAGATATAAAAGTATCATACAGCTCACCTTCTAAATGTCACTCAGTTTTACAGGAACCCAGCCTCTTAAACTGTTAATCATCCATAGTTTACCACCTTGATTTAGAAATTGCTTTAACAAATTGACATTCAATAATTTTAGTTCTATTTCACCTTGGTCAAGCAATGATTGACGCATACATCCACGAAGAAAGTCATTGGCATACGGTGGGGTATAGTAATGCCCACCATACTCAACGACTACATTACCAATATCAAATTCTAATACTTTTTCAGTGTCGTCAAAAAGTAAAATCAATTGCGTATGATGCGCATGCTTCAAGTAATCACGTTCGGTTGTTTTAAAGATTCTTTGCCAAGTAGGCGTAGAATTGTCCACTTGTTTTAAGCACGCTGTCATTTCTTCACTTTCGTATAAAATCGCATGCTCACAGCGAATTTCACCGATTTCATCAACAATGATTTTAACCCGGTAAATTCCTTCGTGAAATTTCTTTTCAAGATGATGAATACGTTCTGACCAAACCGTTTCATCAAAGTCCACTTTTAAATGCGCACAGGCTTGTTTGATACGGTTGCGATGATAAGTTTCACGCAGTAGACACCCATGTTCTAAACGCATCGTTTCGAAAAGTTCCATTATTTATCCCTCTAAAATTTTAGTTTTATCTTTAAACTCTGCATATTCTTGTTCAATGTCCGAATCTATTGTAATGCCTGCGCCTACACCATAAATGGCTTTTTGCCCCAAATATTGAATAGTTCGAATTGGAACGTTAAACACAGCCCGTCCATCTGGTAAACAAAGCCCTAACGCCCCACAATAAATATGTCTTGGAGCACGCTCTAATTCATTGATAATTCGCATCGTGTTCACTTTTGGGGCGCCTGTAATTGAGCCACACGGGAAAAGTGCACGTAGCATATCGTTAAGCGTCACACTTGAAGCAACTTCTCCCGTAACCATCGAGGTCATTTGAAAGACGGTGGGATAGCGCTCAACATCAAACAAACGTGGTACGCGAATTGTACCCGGAGATGCAATACGTGTAATATCATTTCGCAACAAATCTACAATCATTACATTTTCAGCACGATCTTTTCGAGATGTTTGTAGTGCCGATTCGTTTTGTATATCTTCCTCTTTATTGTTTCCTCTAGGCATCGTTCCTTTCATCGGTTTACTCACTATCGTGCGTTTACCGTCTTGGAAAGAACCGACTTGGAAAAATAATTCAGGCGAAATTGAAGCAATTTTAAGGGCCTCTGTATCGATCATTGCGGTATAATGTCCATTCATTTTTGAAGTAAGCCGTTTATACAATGTTTGAATATCCGTGGATTGGGATGCTTCAAGACGCGTCGTATAGTTCACTTGATATGTTTCGCCTTCAATAATTTCTTGATGAATACGTCTTATTTGATTTTGAATGTGTCCTTTTGATTCCGTAAAAGTGAAATCCAGTGATGGTTTTTCATTTATTGTAATGTCTTCACCAATATGTATTGGTTGTTTATAGACGTAACACGCGGCATAAATTCCATTTTCTGGCGCTTTAACTTCAAAACTAGCGTTATAATATTTTGCCGCTTCGTAAGGCAAATAAATCACTACGTAGTATCCCGCTTTTTGATATGTTTCGGCTGTGTCAATCACCTTTCCTACTTCTGTAACGTATGTAGCAATGCATTGATGAATCACATCGTCAAAAGCATAGTGTAATTGCTCCGTTTGATAGGGATTGGTGTAATATTGAAAATTAAATGTGGCAACCATGTTTTAAACCTACCTCATTAAAAAAGTTGTTCATTTGGGCACAGCCATGCTCCGACATAATAGATTCCGGATGATATTGTACCCCGTATATCGGACGCGATTCATGCTTAATGCCTAGCACAATCCCATCCTCATTTTTTGCAGTAACCTTTAATGGGGCACGCAACGAAGTTATATCGACCATTAAAGAGTGATAACGCATCACTTGAAATGGAGATGGCAGTCCTTCATACAATGCGCTTTGGTCATGATAAATCTTCGTGGTATGTCCATGGACCGGCCAAGGTGCCTTAACAATGTGACCTCCATAAAATGCAGCAATAAGCTGAAAACCAAGACACACCCCAAGTATAGGACATTGATATTCGAAATGTTTCAGAACTTCAAACAAAATCGGATAATCTTCCGGTGTACCAGGTCCCGGAGAAATCACGATGGCTTGAGGTTGTAACTGTTGAATTTTATCAATCGTCGCCTCGTGTATATCTATTACTGTGACATGATGAGATGTTGCTTGATATATCAAGTCTACAACATTATATGTAAACGAATCTTTATTATCTATCATTACTATCATCTGAATTCGCCTCTATTTTCTATAATAAGTCTATTATCACAGATGTTAGAGCGATTGACAAAGGGGTTATTAGAATTTCATCTTGCTTTCTAATGGTAAATGTATTAAAGTATGGAACGTAACTAAAAGACAGAGGTTCCTAGCTTTCAACCCTCTATAAAAAACTAGACACCTTGTCGTGATGTGCTATATCCACATCGCATGATTTGGTCTAGTCCTGTCTGTCTTTTTAATAAAAGGCAGATTTTTTTATGGACACAGGGATTTGGCATTAGGACAGTGTCATACAATGACTGTCCTACGCCCTTCTCATATACTACAGTGAGTTTAATTTTGATACAACGTCTCCACCTTTAATATACGTTTAAAATTCATCACGTATATTATAAATGATACCCACTTCTCATCTAAACTCAGTGTAACAATACGATTTAGGAGCTTCTATAAAAAGGAGCGGTTTTTTATGTCAGAAGTGCTTCAAAACGAAAAAGCACTTGTCGTTTTCAGCGGAGGGCAAGACAGTACTACTTGTCTTTTTTATGCGAAAGCACATTTTAAAGAAGTTGAACTTGTTACATTTGAATATGGTCAACGACACGCGCAAGAAATTGAAGTCGCAAAAAAAATAGCACGTGAACAAGGATTGAAACATCATGTCCTTGATATGTCTCTTTTAAGCCAACTCTCACCCAATGCGTTAACCTCTCATGATATGGCCATTGATGCGACTCATGATGTGCCAAACACCTTTGTTCCAGCGCGCAACCTACTTTTCTTATCTTTTGCAGGCGCACTCGCGTATCAAATTAAAGCGAAACATATTATTACAGGAGTGTGTGAAACGGATTTTTCAGGCTATCCCGATTGTAGAGATACATTTATTAAATCTATGAATATTACGATGAATCTTGCGATGGATAAAGATTTTGTCATTCACACCCCACTCATGTGGCTCAATAAGAAGGAAACTTGGGCGCTCAGTGATCAACTCGGTGCATTGGATTATATTCGAACACAAACATTAACGTGTTATAACGGGATTATCGCAGAGGGTTGTGGTGAATGCCCGGCCTGTCAATTAAGACAAAATGGTTTAGAAGCATATTTAAAAGAGAAAGGAGCACACTCATAATGTTACATCAAATGTACCCACAAGTCTCACATCATTATATTTATGAACTAAATAAAGATTTCAACTTTTCAGCGGCACATGCGATTTGTGATAAACGTGCTGGTAAATGTGAGCGTGTACACGGGCATACGTACTTTGTGAACTTAACAATTGTCGGTGATACACTTGATGATTTAGGGTTTCTCGTTAATTTCAGTACGTTAAAACAATTAGTACACGACCAATTTGATCATCATTTATTAAACAACCTTCCTTTATTTAAAGGCAAATCGCCTTCGACTGAAGTGGTCGCAGAAACGATTTATGGTATAGTGGCATCTCATTTAGAAACGTTGCCACATCAACCGCAATGCGTACAAGTATTTTTGAGAGAAACGCCTTCGAGTTATGTCGTTTACCGACCAAAGAAGAAGGAGACACCACATGGTTAAAATACCTGTCTTAGAAATATTTGGCCCTACGATTCAAGGTGAAGGACGTGTCATTGGACGTAAAACGATGTTTGTACGCACAGCTGGTTGCGATTTCCGTTGTAGTTGGTGCGATTCTAAATTTACTTGGGACGGTAGTGCTAAAGATGATATCCGAATGATGACACCAGAAGCCATCTTAGATGAACTTAAAGCAATCGGTGGGAATCAATTTAACCATGTTACGATTTCTGGTGGTAATCCAGCATTAATTAAGGGAATTCAGGCACTCGTAGATTTATTTCAATCAGAGCGTATTCAAACTGCATTAGAAACGCAAGGAAGTAAATTCCAACCATGGATGCGTCAAATTAACGATTTAACAGTGTCACCAAAACCACCAAGTTCAGGTATGAAACAAAATTTAGATATTTTAGATTCAGTCATTAATCAATGCGTTCCTGAAACATTAAATCTGAAAGTTGTCATTTTTGATGAGGCAGATTATCATTTTGCACAAACAATACATCACCGTTACCCACACCTTCCATTTTATTTACAAGTCGGTAATCCCTATTTAGAAGCTGACGTTGATCACCATACAGATAAATTACTTTTACGCTATGAAACATTGATCGATCGTGTCATGACAGATGCATCAATGAACAATGTTTTCGTTTTACCACAACTTCATACATTACTTTGGAGTAATAAAAAAGGCGTTTAAATTATAAACAATTAAATTATTAAAAAAGGACCATTTCACATGCTATCTCTACATCTTATTGTTATAATGAAAAGATGAATTAAAAAGATAGGAGAACACAATGGTCCTTTTTGTTATATTGAATATTGTAGTCGTCGGCATTATATTAATAATCGATTTATATAAAAATCAGTTTCAGTCATATAGATTTAGTAGCTCGCTGTTAGCGATTGCAATAAATAGTTTTTTAAATCAAATACTATTAGGTAAAATCACCTTTATCTCCTTAGCTGCAATGTTCATGTATATTGCTTGGACCATTATACATTTTTATGTCGATCGTCAAGATCAACCATTTAAAGTAAAAAAACAAAAATTTCTATTGGCAATTTTTACAATAATGGTAAGTATCACGTTGATGGTTACCTACCAAACAGGTGATGAATCCTATTATATGTCTGTGCCGTTTGCCGCACCTACCATTTTTATTTTTGGTGGCATTTTATTCTTTTCTAGCGCGTTACACTCACCTTCTTTCCAACAATTTTACAAAAAAATCAAAGTCAAAAACCCTCTTTGGGTTGGCACTTTTTTTATGATACTCGGTCTTATTGTTTTATCTCTATTAACACCGCAATGGTATGTTATTTTAGCCATCTATTTGTGCTTTTTTGCACTCATCACATTAGAAAAATTGTATAAATTTTAAAATTTGATGATTAGACTTGGTTTATACGTGGTATATGTATCAAGACAATAGCTTAGGCATAAAGGAGGTTTTTTTAATGGGCTTTATTTTAATGTTAATCGTAGGTGGACTTATCGGTTGGGCTGCTGGTGCAATCCTCGGTAAAGATATTCCTGGTGGTATTATTGGTAATATTATCGCTGGTTTAGTTGGTTCAGCGTTAGGTACAGCGTTACTTGGTCACTGGGGTCCATCTTTAGGTGGCGTATATATTTTACCAGCTTTAATTGGTTCTATTATTCTTATCGTATTAATTTCTTTAATTTTAAGCGCGTTACGCGGTAAAAAACGTTAAGATAGAAATAATTTAAATGTGTCAAAGACAAACCCGCTTTTTACAAGTAGGTTTGTCTTTTTTTATTACCTAACACATGGCAATGGTTAAAATGCGTATTCAAATCGTTTCGCGTTGCTTCAATGTCAATCTTTGTATTTCTCTATAACAAAAAAAGCCCTCTAAATATTGGGAATCATCCCATTATTTAGAGGTTCTTCTTTAATGTGATTCATGATCTTTCGTCCATTTTGGAGGTTGTAGGTTTGAAGTTTGGACAATATATTTTGGTCTTCGTTTAACTTCGTAATAAATACGTCCAATATACTCACCGATAACACCTATTGAAATCAATTGAATGCCACCTATAAAAAGCACCGCTGCAATGATTGTAAAATATCCTGGTACCGATACACCATGTGTGATGGTATCAAATAATAAATAAGCAACGTACAGCATACTCATCATAAAAATAATCAATCCAAGATAGATCATTGTACGCAGAGGTTTGTTGTTAAACGAAATTAATCCATCAATAGCATAATTTAACAAACTACCGAATGACCATTTTGATTCTCCCGCTTCTCTTTCTACATTTTTATATGTAATAACTTTTGTATTGTAGCCAATCCACGCAAATAGCCCTTTTGAAAAGCGGTTATATTCACTTAAACTAACGAGTGATTGCACGGCCCGTTGACTGAGCAATCTAAAATCACCCACACCATCTTCTAGATGAATCTCCTCAACAAAATAATTAATCAATTTATAATACACACGCGTCATGAATTTACGCGACGCATTTTCACCATCGCGATTTCGTTTTGCGATGACTTGATCGTATCCTTCACGATACTTATCAACCATTTGCGGAATAAGTTCAGGTGGATGTTGTAAATCAGCATCAATCATCACCACAGCATCACAATCTGTACTATGTTCAAAACCTGCTATCATAGCAGATTCTTTACCAAAATTACGACTAAACGAAAGATATTTTACTTGCGGCATTGTTGCGGCTGCATTTTGAAGGATTTCAATTGTATCGTCTTTGCTACCATCATCAACAAACAATACATCATACTTAAAAGATTTTAACTTTGACGCTTCATCTAAGATTGTAGTTAATTTTGTAATAGTTTCTTTAATTATTTCCGTCTCGTTATAACAAGGCACGATGACTCTTAATTTCATGTTAGTGCACCTACTTATCTCCACTATTTTTTCTAAAGGCTTACATTATAAATATCATTTTGCGTGCTTTTCCGAGCGTTGATATTTTATCCTATTTATATTTAAATAAGTTTCAAATCTACTTTTAACTATACCAAGATTAAGACGCCTACATCTAGCAAAAAGAAATATTCAACATAAATTCGTAAAACTGCGCCCATCGCTTTTATACAACGCAAAAATTTGAAGATACCTTTAAAGAAAACGGACACGCACTTATACACGACAAAGATAAGCCTACATGTCCGTTTATAATGTTATTTGTCTTGTGTGTTGTCTTGTGTGTCGTCGTCATCAGCATCGCCAATTCGGCGACGTGATTCATGACATTCATAACGCAACAATACACTGATAATTTGATGGTTTTCAATTTCGGAAACAATCCATCGATCATATTGCGTATCAATATAGTCGTCTTGTTCAAGCTCTGTATTTTGGGATTGTAACCAACCACCGATAGTATCAATATCATCTGAATCTTCAAACGCTATTCCATATTCTTCTTCAAGATCACGTAATAATACACGGCCATTGATTTGGAATGTATTATCATCTAATTTAATGATGTCATTAATTTCATCATCGTCAAATTCATCTCTAATTTCACCCACAATTTCTTCAAGGATATCTTCCATAGTTAATATCCCTGCAGTACCACCGTATTCATCAATAATTAAACTGATGTGAACATGTTCACGCTGCATTCGGATGAGCGCATCACTAATTCTTGTCGTCTCTGAAATCATGGGCAACTCATGGATATAGTTTCCAATTTTTATCGGTGTACCTGAAGCATACTCCGTTAAAAACTCTTTTACATTGATAAATCCTTTAATGTGGTCTTTATCTCCATCTTCAGTAATTGGATAACGTGTAAATTGATGTTCTTTGATTGTTTCGAGCAACTCATCAACATTAAACGGTTCATTTAATGTAACCATTTGTGTTCTTGGTACCATAATATCTTTTGCATGACGTTCATCAAATGAAAATATATTTTGCATATAAGCAAGTTCTGTTTGGTTAATTTCGCCACCATGGTAACTATTATTCATAATAATTTTAAGTTCTTCTTCAGACATAGCTTCATTCCCTGCATTAGGATCCGCACCAAACAAACGAATAATCAATCTAGCTGAACCGTTCATGAGCCAAATTAGTGGTTTCATGATTAAACCAAAAATGTAAAGTGGACGCGCATATAATAACGCAATATTTTCAGTGTATTGAATCGCTAACGTTTTCGGCGCAAGTTCCCCGACTACAACATGAATATATGTCACGATAATAAAAGCTGTTACAATTGAGATGGTAGCTACTAATGCATTAGGTAAATTTAAAAGTTCAATCACTGGATGTAAAATACGTTCAAATAATGGCTCTCCTAACCACCCTAATCCAAGTGACGTGACTGTAATGCCTAATTGACACGCAGACAAGTAATAATCTAGATTGGAAATCATTTTTTTCACAACTCTTGCATTCCCGTTGCCTTCTGCAATCAGTTGTTCTACTCGTGAAGCGCGTACTTTGACTAACGCAAACTCCGAACCCACAAATACTGTGGTTAATGCAATTAATGCTACAAATATTGTTAAATATAATATGGTCGTACTATCCAATTAATTCCCTTATAGAAAGGGATTCACCTCCGTTATTTTGCATCGCTCATGTAAAGGCGATGACATCAAAAATGTAATACGTCGTGCGCGTGCCGTTCTTGATGTTAAATCCTTCCCATTGAGCTTCCCTCCAGACACAAAAATATTAATTTTATCATAGCATAATTCTTAGTGAAATTATACTATAAATACTCACTCTGAAAACGTGAGATATATGTCCCCAAACCTTTTAATGGTCATTCAATTTTAAATGTAAGATTAAAAAACCTTCAAAGTCGGTAAAAGATGACGTTTGAAGGTTCTATATAAAGGCCTGCCTCACTTACAATGCCTATATGTTCATATTTATTTCACTGTTGTATTGGTATTGACATTCTTTTTTAAAATACCATAAATCATCGCACTAACAAGTGCACCGATTAAAATCGCAATGATTGTGAATAATGCGTGACCTAAATCTGTGCCAAAAATAACTACTAAACCACCATGTGGCGCTTGAATACGAGAGCCAAAGAGTAATGCTAAGCCACCCGCTATACCTGAACCAAACATCATAGATGGGATAACACGTAATGGATCTGCCGCTGCAAAAGGAATGGCACCTTCAGTTATAAATGACGCCCCCATCACAAAGTTCGGAATAATTGATCCACGTTGTGCTTTAGTGAATTTCTTTCTAAAAAGCAACATCGCAATAGCAATGGCAATTGGCGGTACCATACCACCAACCATGGCAGCTGTAATCGGCGCAGCGTTACCTGCTGTTAACGCAGCCGTACTAAAGACATATGCCGCTTTATTGAACGGACCACCCATATCAATGGCCATCATCGCGCCAATAACTACACCTAAAATGACAATGTTAGAACCTGAAAGTCCATTAAGACCGTTTTGAAGTGCTTCATTTAACCATGCTGCAGGTGTATTAAATACATAAATCATTAATAAACCTGTAATGAGAACTGAGAAAATCGGATAAATTAACGTTGGTTTTAAACCTTCTAACATTGGTGGGAAATTTTTCGTTAATGCTTTAATCCCTTGTGTTAAGTAACCCGCTAAGAAACCAGCAATAATCCCACCGATAAATCCAGAACCACCTGTTACAGCTAACATACCACCTACTAAGCCAGCAGCAAAGCCTGGTTTATCAGCGATACTACGTGCAATGTACCCTGCTAAAATAGGTACGATAAGCGCAAAGGCACTTTTATTCCCTATTTCCCATAGCGTTGCAGCAAATGGATGATACTCGGAACTTTTAGGATCAAACGCGTTAGGTCCAATCATAAATACAATTGCCATTAAAATACCACCGGCGATGACTAACGGTAACATATTGGATACACCATTCATTAAGTGTTTATAAATGGTTTTACCTATACTCAACTTTTCTTCTTTTGCATTGGAAGTGTCCTGACGTCCTTCGGCAACGAAAGGTTTTCGATTTGAATCCATTGCTTTTTGAATTAATGTTTCAGGACGCTTAATACCATCTGCAACCGGTACTTGGACAACATTTTTCCCGTCAAAACGATTCATTTCTACATGCACATCAGCCGCGACAATAATTCCTGTTGCGCGTGCAATGTCTTCGTCAGTTAATTTATTTTTAATACCACCTGCACCGTTCGTTTCCACTTTCATTTTAACGCCCATTTGATCCGCTTGTTTTTTTAGTGCGTCACGAGCCATAAACGTATGCGCAATACCTGTAGGACAAGCTGTCACTGCTAAAACATAAGGTTCGTCACTGTTTGAAGGCACCCCCGTTTCTTGAACATCAGTATGGTCATCCGTTGCTTCATCATCCGCTTCATTAATAACCGCCAATACTTCTTCAGGTGTTTGAGCTTCAAGTAACCGTGCACGTACAGCTTCATCCATTAAGACACCTGACAATTTAGCCAGTGCATCCAAATGTGTTTGTGCACCTGTTTCAGGCGCAGCAATCATAAAAAATAAGTGTGCAGGCTGCATATCCAGACTGTCATAATCGATACCTGCCTTAGATTTACCAAACGCGATTGCTGGTCGATCTACAGCTGCGACTTTCGCATGCGGTATCGCAATACCTTCTCCAATACCTGTTGAACTTTGACGTTCACGATTTTGAATCCCTTCAATAAAAGCCGTGACGTCATTTAATTTCCCAGCTCGATCAAGTTGGGAGGCAAGTTCCTCGATTGCGCTATTTTTGTCTTTCGCTGTTAAGTCCATTGCGATTGTTTCTTTAGTGAGTAACTCTGTAATTCTCATGTTACCCCTCCTTATTTAATGGTGTCACTGACACGCTTGATTGTAATAACTCTATTGCTTCTCGTTCTGCTAAATCATCATTGAATGCAGTCGCGGACCCAGCTGCAATAGCAAGTTCTAATTGTTTTTCAACATCGTACGCTAACGATAAGCCAGCGAGCATCCCTGCAACAGTACTGTCACCCGCACCGACCGTATTCACTACACGTCCTTTAGGTGCCGAAATTTTATAAGCCTGCTTATGATCTACATAAATCGCACCTTTTCCTCCAAGAGAAACAAGAACCGTTTGTGCACCTTTATGGATTAATTCAGTGGCATAATGTATCACTTCTTGGTCCGTTGTGATTTGTGTATGAAACATCTCTTCAAGTTCATGTTGATTCGGTTTAACAAGTAAAGGGCGATACGGTAATATACCTTCCATCAAGCCTTTTTCAGCATCCACAACAAGTCTTGCTCCCGTTGACTCTACGACTTTAGCAATATCCGCATACGTTGATTGCGGCAAACTACTCGGTACACTTCCCGCTAAAACAACGATGTCATTTTCAGTCGTTTGTTCAATATATCTTATCAAGTCTTGAAATTGTTGTTTGCTGATATGCGGTCCTGATGCATTAATTTCAGTCTCTTCTTCACTTTTCAATTTAATGTTGATACGTGTGTCTTCATCGACTTCAGTAAAATGTGTTTGAATACCAAATGATTCAAGCTGAGATTGGATAAACCGTCCAGGAAAACCTCCGATAAATCCCAAAGCTACGGAAGGAACGTTGAGCGTATTTAGAACGCGAGAGACATTAATACCTTTTCCACCTGCAAACTTAGCAGTGGCTGTTGAACGGTTTAATGTACCTGTTTGGTAGTCATCCAAAAAAACGATGTAATCTATCGATGGATTTAAAGTCACTGTATATATCATTCTGCTCCTCCTAAAAATTCATATTTGGCTTTGAAACGACTTAAATCAATCGTGTCCATCGCCTTCTGTGACGTAATAATAATAGGGTCATCCTGTGTATGGATGCGTGCAAAATAACTTTGATGAAACTTTGATGCATCTGCAAGAATATACGTTTGTAATCCTTGTTTCATCGCATTTTCTTTCATCAATGCTTCTTGCTCATCTGGGGTAGTAAATCCCGTGTCACAATCGATACCATTAATCCCTAAAAACACTTTATTAAATGAGTAGTGCTTTAAACTGTCTGCTGCTCTAGGACCTACAACAGCTAAAGTAGTTGTTTTAATCGTTCCACCCACAATAATAGGTTGTAATCCTTTTTTAATCAACGCATCAACATGTGGCAGTCCATTTGTGACAACCGTAACGTTTTGTGCGTGCACATGAGCAATCATTTCTAATGTTGTAGAGCCTGCATCAATATAAATACAATCATCGTCTTTAATAAGTTGCGCCGCATTTTTAGCAATGTTTATTTTTTCATCTATATGGTGTGTTCGTTTCGCATCTAACGCAAGTTCATGTTGTACCTGGCTTAGCTTAGCACCACCATGGACACGTATGAGTACGCCATCATTTTGGAGTTTGGTTAAGTCACGTCGAATGGTAGATGCGCTACAGCCGGTATACTCCATTAAATGTTGTAACGATAAAAAGTGATGTTGTGTGAGTGCAGCAATAATCATTTCATGCCTTTTTTCAGTTAACATACCTCCACCTCATTTCTATTCCAGTATAATGAATGCGCTTGCAAAAAACAACCATTTTCTTCCAAAAACAATCATAAACAATCATTGATAGACAGAAAATGACACATATGATAATTTACAGTTAAAATCATCACATGTGTCGCCTAATTTCTTTTTTATTATTTAATAATATGTGCACATCGCGCATTGCCAATTGAAATCAATGTCTTTGAATCAACACCCATTTGTACACCACGTTTCCCTGCGGAAATATAGATGGTTTCTTGTGATAATGCAGAACAATCTATTATTGTCGGCAATGGTGTTTTCATACCTAACGGTGAACACCCGCCACGTACGTATCCTGTCACGCGGTTCAAATCATCAATCGGCATCAGCTGTAATTTCTTTTGATGAAACTGTTGCGCCGCACTTTTTAAATCTAACTGTGCAGACACTGGAATGACGCAAACAAAATGGTCTCGATCTGCACTTTCTAATACGAGCGTTTTAAATACTTGATCAGGGCTTACGCCTATTTTTGTTGCGACGACTGCGCCTTCAACATGTGCGTCGCTAATTTCAAACGTACGTATATCATACCCTACGTTATGTTTATCAAGTAGACGCATTGCATTTGTCTTTTTTGCCATATCTTTCACTCCTACACATTCCTATACATACATTTCACAATTTTGCGATCAGAATCATGTGCATCTAATGTCATAAATGTACGAATTATTTCAGAATGATCAACACTTTCATGATTGCATATATAAGCTGCAATCATTTCCACATCTGTTGGGCATTGTTTTACCGAAGCAATGTCCTCCAGCCCAAAGTAAAAACCGACAGCTTGTTGATAATCTTGCGTATCTTCATCTAAAACAATAATCGGTCGATTTAAATGGGCAAAATCAAACAAGGCAGACGAATAATCTGTAATAAGTGCTGCTGAAATGAGATACAATTCTTGTATATCCACCCATTCATTCATAAAACAATGAATACGGGGATCCAAATTACGATATGTTGCATATAGATGCCCTTCGTTCGGATGTAATTTGACAATCACTTCATATTCCTCAGGTAGCAATTGTACAAGAGATTTAATATCAAGCTCAGACACATTTTGACGTTGTGCTTTACGCCACGTTGGACAAAATAAAATATAACGCTTACCTGGCGTTGCCATTCCTATATATTTTTCTTGAATTTCAGCTTGTTTTTGAACATCATCTCCAGATTTGAGGAGTAGGCTGTTACGAGGCGCTCCCTCATGCCAAATATTTAATGATGGATGTTGATCCAATTTAAATGCACTTGAAATCAATTTTTCATAGCGATCAGAACAAGATAATACAACGTCCCACTTTAACATTCTTGGTAAAAATGCCTCACTTTGTTGTAGACGTTCATTTTCATCCATTAAATCGTTGACCATACGTTTCATAGGCATTCCGTGCCACGTTTGAATAACTGTCTGTTCAGGATGCTTTAATAAACGATCCCACAAATTGCCATTAATGATAACATAGCGTGATTGTTCAAATGCTTTCATATACTCACGTGTGCCAAAGCGCACAGGTTGAAATCCAAAGCGACGCACCTCAATATCAACACATTCATTCGCAGCACTTACATAAACTGTATAGTGAGGATATTGACGGCGAATTTCAAGCGCGATTGCTTTAGGGTCTCCTGAGAAATTTTTACCATGAAACGATTCTATAAACACATGTTTAAACGAAGGATGTGTACGATGTTGATGACGTTGTTTCATCTTTTTTTCAACTTTAAATATTGCGCGCCGTGCATATTGATAAAGACGTGATTTCTTATTCAGCACACGCTTTAAAGGGTGCGGCATTCGGTTCAACGCTTTTTTCACAGTATGTTTAACAACGTAACGGCTGTAATAAAACGGCATGTTAAGGTTTGAATTGTTGACCTGTTCTGGGTGAATCGGATGCATCTCTGATAATTTAGCTAACTGTTTTAATAACGTTTCACTGTAGTGCTCATATTGAAAATGTTGATTAAAATATTGAAAATCTTCTTTGCGCATCTGTTCGGAATATGTCTTATTGATTGTTGTCAAAATGACTTGGTAATCATGCTCTAATTGCTTATTTAAAAATTCCACAGCATGAAATGGTTCATATATTGATGTGAGTACACCATCATCACCCGGATATAAACATGCTTGGTTCCCATCACCAATCGCTTCGAGTATTGAATAACCTAGCGTTTCATATGGTGAAGTAGAAATATATATCGCATGCGGGGGCATATCGCCATTTAAATAGACACAATGTTCCAATTGATAATACGCAATCAGTTGTTCGTATAACTCTAAAGAAGGTCCATACCCTTGTATATAGAGTTCAACATCTTTATGCCCTTTAAGATGAACAATAAAATGCATTAATTGTAGCGCATATGAAATATCTTTTATTGCATCTTCAAAACGCGCTTTCATCATCAATTTTGTTGTGTTTGGACTAGGTTGAGGTTGATAGATGATATGGTCTGAATTTACATACATCGGAAAAACATACGGATAATCGTAACGTTTTTTAAACGCTTCAGCTATTTCACGTGTACTCACACGCACCGCATCTATGGCTTCTAATGCGAGGTCATGCGAGTCATGAATGTAAGCTAAAGGGGCGTGAATTTCACCCAAAATTTGTACATGTGGGGCTTGGCGTTTCACATCGCGCGCAAATGGGAAAAAATCCTCTCTTGTTAAAATAAGAACATCACATGCTATTAATGACTTCACACTACGAAAACTTTCAAATGTCACGCCATCTAAATCACGCGCAGCGGTTTGCTTTAATTGATTGACATGTCGCTTTCGAAACGGTACATAATTAATATAAGTAACCGTATGATTCTGTTCTTTTAGGGCACGAAGTAGGTTAAGGTTACTCCGAGTTGTTCCCCCTTTTTGAAATAAATTAAATCCTAAAATTTTAATATGCATCTTCGTCGCTCCTACTCATTTAAAGCGTTGCTTCTTTATTTTTGCAAGTATATTTCAATTTAAGACGCCTCGTATCCTGACCGTAATCGCTTTTCAATAAAGATAATGACGCATCCTAACCCCATAAATACGATAGACATGTATAAAGGGTATTCAATATTTAAATCATAAAAGCCGCCAGCAATTAAAGGACCAATAAAATTCCCCATACTGGTAAACGTAGAGTTTATACCTCCAGCAAACCCTTGTCGATCACCTGCAATATTCGAAAAATAGTTTGTTAAAGCTGGGCGTATTAAATCAAAACCAATAAACACGATAAAACATATTAGCATCACATGCCAATACGATTGTGCAAATATAAGAAATCCTAGTACAATCGCAGAATAAATAAGCGCATACGTGATAAATGTTAACTCGCTAAAATGACGAATCAATTTATCAAAGAAAAATATTTGAAATATCGCACCAAAAACACCACCACCTACAATCGCAATAGAGATATCGGATGGTTGAAAATTCATTTTATCCGCTGTATACAAAGGAAACAATGTTTCAAATGCTGACAAACCTAATGCTAAAATTAGCGTTAAAAGCGCTGGCGTTACAAACACCTTAAAGTTTATCTGACTTAATTTTTGAGACTCAGGTGATGCAAAACCATGTGTGGGTACATTTTGAGATGGTTTGACAAATAGCAAGGTCCCTATAAAAGCAAATACACCAAGTATACCAGCAAATAAAAACGGTACTCGGTGAGATATTTCAGCCAAAAAGCCACCTATACCTGGCCCCAAAATAAAACCTGCTGAAATAATTGCGGACATATAACCGAAATTTCTTGCTTTGTTTTGCGCAGGTGATATATCAGCTATAAGTCCAGTTACACCTGGCATAATCATTCCCGCACTAAAACCACCGAGCACACGAGAAATCATTAAAATTGGAAACGTATGCCCAATTGCAAAAAGAAATTCCGACAAACTAAATAATACCAAGCCTATACAAATGATGAGTTTCTTTCCTAACTTATCTGCGAGCGTTCCGCCAAAGGGTGAAATAACCATTTGAGCAAGTGCAAATATAGCTACTAAAACACCTAAATCTGCACCTGTTAATCCTAAATCTTTTAAATAAATCGGCAATACCGGTATGACAAGCCCAATACCTAAAAAGATTAAAAATATGTTCATATATAAAATAACAAATTGTTTCGTCATGGTTCATTACACCCCCTCTTTCCAAAAATGGTTAGCATATTATATAACAGTCAACATAAATTGAAAAGCGTTATGAGTTGAATTTTCGAGTGATTTTTCGTAGTGTATTTGACGGATATAAGATATATAGATACTTACTTTTACATTCGATACTTTAAAGCCATTAGAATCAGTTTATCACATTCGTATTATTCAAGGAGAGATCTCATGCAAGCACGTTATATCGCCCGCCTTTTATATGTTGTATTAATTGTCACAACGTTCATCATTCCGAACCATTTCAAATTTCTGTTATTGAACTTGACACTCGCTTACATACCTTTGGAACTTGCATATCTTCTTAAATTATTTGTACCCAAGCGTTTTTTCGAATGGCCATTATTTGTTATTTATCTTGTGATCTTTATACTCATGTTGCCGAATACTTTTTATATGGTGACAGACCTCATTCATTTGAATCAATTTTCATTTAGCTTTTTATCAGGCTTGGTTCTCAAAGAATGGATTCATTTTGGATTATTGATTACAAGTATTTTATTCGCAGTATACTGTTTTTTTCTGATTGCATTAGAACTCTATCACTTACCCTTTCCATTGTGGACACGATACTGCATCTTATTGGGTATGACGTTACTCAACGGATTGGGGATTTATATAGGCCGTTTTTTAAGATTTCATAGTGTCCATATTATAAACAATCCGTTTTCTGTCGTTTTATCTACATTAAAATCCATTGATCCACCAGCGCTTACTTTTATTGGATTGATGGCACTCATACAATGCGTATTACTCATTTGCTTGAAAGGAGTAAGAACACAATCATGATTATGTTGATACTGCTCATTATCATATTACAGTGCCTAATGTCTTTGTTACTTTACCAACTTAAATGGCCATTATATTGGGTTATACTATTGTACTTTTTACCTTTTGGTATCGGATTATTTTTATTGCAACTCTTTTATTTTGAACGACGCTATATAGACTGGCAGGTGCCCTTGGATATAAAATTACGTTTAAAATATATGTATATATTTACATTTTTTGAATTTGTATTATTGTATTTATTGCTTTTTGTGGTTAAATAGAAGTATTACTTTTTAGGAGGCTTGCTATGAATAAATACGATACGCAACGGCCCGTATGGAGAGATTTATTAGGTTTTGTAATTTATTTTTTTGTCCCAATGATTTTCGGTTTTATTGTCTATTTAATCGCACCATCGTCATTCAATCCTAATGAGGCGCAACCAAAATTTTTCATATTAACGAGCTTATTTACTTGTTTATCTGTGATTACTTTCTTTGTTTGGTCACATCGACGCCACCTAAAAGCAAACCTAGTTCAGCGTTTACGTGAACTAAAATCTCAAATAAAAGCTATGTTTATTGCATATATTCTGTATGCTATGATTACAATTTTGATGGCGTATGCACTTAAATTTTTACCTAAAGCCTGGCAGTTTAATACAACAACGAATCAAAAAGCCATTCTCGAATTATTTCAAGATAAAGCTTGGCTCCCTCTCGTATTTATTTTATTAGTGATTTTAACGCCTATTACTGAGGAATTATTATTCAGACATGTTATTATCGGTGAACTTGGAAAGAAACTGGGCGTGTGGGTGATGGGCGCTATTTCAGTTCTTGTATTTGCTATGCTCCATGTAGCACAAGCCAAATCACCATTTGAAATTCTTCCATACATAACAATGGGATTACTTTTCGTCATCATGTATATTCGCTCAAACTGCAATATTGCTGTTTCAATTGCTTTACATATGCTCGTAAATGCGATGGCATTTCTTGGTATTATCTTGCAAAGTATGGCATAAATAGAATTGAATGTGCGTACATTTAACATATCTTAATCTATAAATGTCCAATGTTTTACAAGGTTTAACATTATAAGCCAACAAAGTTCATGAAAATGAATGTTTGTTGGCTTTTAAAATGACTATTATCTCTATGAAATGTCACAACATGTTTCAATGTATAAACAATCCTTTTGACGACGATTATTTGCAACATCATCAAGAAGACTTGTTCATTGAAATAACTACAATAAATGGCGAGCATCCTACATGCTTAACGACACTTTATCCCATCATATGTTATGTGTTGTGAACACTCTTTAACGTAGACTTTAACGCACTTACGGCACCTGCCGAATGATTAAATTGTTCTTGTTCCGTATCGGTAAGATTGAGTTCAATTATTTTTTCAATTCCGTTCGCACCTACAATTGTAGGAACACCAATACATAAATCTTCCAAACCGTATGCACCGTCGCAATATGCAATGGTAGGTAACACGCGTTTTTTATCTAAAATGATCGCTTCAATCATTTCAAACACTGCTGCTGAAGGGGCATAATAAGCCGAGCCATCACCAAGTAGCTTTACAATTTCAGCGCCACCTACTTGTGTACGTTTCACTATTTCCTCAATTTTTTCTTTAGATAGTAATTCCGTTATAGGAACACCATTGACGTGGCAGTGACGAATGAGTGGTACCATTGTATCGCCATGCCCCCCTAATACAATTCCGTGAACATCATTAACCGACACATTCAGTGCTTCAGCAACAAATGTATTAAACCTTGCAGAATCAAGCACTCCAGATTGCCCCATCACGCGTTCACTAGAAAATCCAGAGTGTTTGAAAACAGTATATGTCATGGCATCAACTGGGTTCGTTAACACTATGATTTTACATTCTGGCGAATAAGTTACAATCTGTTTCGTGACTTCCACCATCACTTGCTCATTGATTTGAATCAATTCGTCTCTCGACATGCCTGGTTTACGCGGCACTCCTGCCGTTATTACTACGACATCCGAATCCGCAGTCTTTTCATAATCTACAGTGGACGTCACATGCGTATCAAAACCTAAAATAGAACCACTTTGCAACATATCTAACGTTTTCCCTTTAATTTGTGCTTCATTCTTCTCACGGTCAACTAAAACAACGTCTGCAATATCACGTGTAGCTATAATAAAAGCTAATGTAGCACCAGTATGACCTGAACCTACAATCGTTACTTTTTTACGTTTCATCGACATGCTCCCCCTTATTCTATAATCATCTTTATTATACCATTGAATGTAGCAAATGAGCCTTTGTAATGTAAGCGTTTTCTTAATTGTGTAAAATTCAATCAGACAACGTTAACGTTCGTAAACGATACGGTCTGATTAAACGAAAATATTACGAATGCAATATTAGAAAAGCGTGTAGTATAGCAGCGAAAACACCTACTACAGCAAGTGTCATACAAAGTAATAAAACGCATATTTTACCATACTTCAATAAAAATGCGATAAATGTAGCAATAACATGATAGACCATAAACACCCCTGTTATAGCAACAAACCATATTAATTGTGGCGAGAATAACACGATTATCATCAACATGATTGCAAATATGACATAAGGTAACGCAATCATATTGCGCATAAATATAAACTGTTGGCGTTTCGAATCATGAGCCATTTTTCATTCTCCTTTTTGTATCTTAGGGTATATCATAGCCTTGGGCAGCAGTATAAATATCGAACCAATCCTGGTCATTTAACGTAATATTCAACCCTTGAATCGCGTGATCAATTCGTTCAATTTGATGCGTCCCTAAAATAGGTAAAATAGACGCTGGGTGTTTGCTAAACCATGCAACAATGATAGCTTCCACTTTTGTATGGTAGCGTGTTGCGAGGCGCTCTAATACAGGAAACACTCGTGTTGCTTTTTCATCATTCATATCAAAGAGTTTTCCACCTGCAAAAGGCCCCCAAGCCATTAAAGTCACATCATCTTTATACATATCATCAATCGTTCCATCATGAAATGCATTTAGATGATAAGGGGATATTTCAACTTGATTTACCGCTATATGAAAGCGATCATCTTTTAAACAATCATTAAGCAATTCATACTGTGATCGTCTAAAGTTAGATACGCCAAACGATTTCACTTTACCCGCGTTGACTAAATCTTGTAACGCTTCCGTTATCTCACACGGTTTCATTAAAGGCGATGGCCGATGAATAAGTAAAGTGTCTATATAATCTACACCAAAATTTTGTAATGATTGGTTAACAGAACGTTGAATATGCTTTTTGCTTAAATCATATCGGTGTGCAGTTTGGTTTGGATACATATCATTCGGCTGTACAATACCGCACTTCGTTACTATTTCAATTTCATCTCTTATTTGAGGTGATAACTTTAATGCATCTCCAAACTTGCGTTCAACCGTGTATTTGCCATAGATGTCGGCATGATCCATTGTAGTAATACCACGTTCAACCAACTGATGAATATACGTGTTTAATTGTTGAGTCGACATATGCCAACGATCGGCACGATAAAATCCTTGAATAATTTTAGAATAAGACACGTGTTGGTTTATCGCTATTTTTTCCACATTGAGCCCCCCACTTTATCTATTAGCTAAATTGTAACATATCTAACTGATTTCTTAATTTTACTTTATCTAAATGCTCTCCAATAAATACAAGTGTCAACGGTAGATTACTATCGCCAATATTTTCTATTGAAGGTACTGGTGGCGCATATTGAAAAGCCATTGTGTTCTGCGATTGCCCTCTAAATTTAATAAATCCTTTTACTCTATGTATTGTTTCAGGGAACTTTAAAACAAAAGTGACAAACGCTTCTTGATCAATTGGTCCTTGGAATGTATATGTTAAACTTTGAAAAATTGGATGTCCTTGTGTTTGAGAAAAAGATTTTTGGGTAGTGTTATCATAAACTAGCGTCTGTGATAATTCACCATATGACGTTAAAATAATTTGACTTTGTGGTGCATACTTTTGTGCCTCACGAACAATTTCTGATTGTTGTGCCTCATTTTTTAACACGTCTATTTTATTAATGATGATATAATGACTCGCACGCATTTGATCCTCAATCAGTTGTTGTTTCGCTACGCTAAAAGATGCTTTGTGACACATATCCAACGCTGAAACAATCGTAATCACAAGTGGAGAGAAAACTCGATTTGAAATTAAAGGATCCTCACATGCCATAAGCATATCAATAGGATTTGCGATGCCTGTCGCTTCAATTACGATGTGTTCTATTTGATTATGTGCGATTAAATGGTGTATGGTACTCACGAGTTCAGTTTGCAAATCGCAACAAACACAACCATGCATTAACGACACCTTATGATGGATATGGTCCAAAAGTTGACTATCCATATCAAAGTTACCGAATTCATTAACAATAAGCGCAACTTTCTCATCGTTTTTTAATATTTGGGGCATATACTTACTTAGGAATGTGGTTTTTCCGCTCCCTAAAAAACCATTTACAATTGTAATTTTTGTTTTATTATTTAACATAAAATCTAACCTTTCTCTTAAATAAGCAACAAATTTTCGACAATGTATGTGTAAATCTGTCTTTTAGCTTGATAAAGTGTGTAGAATCTTCTAAAATTACTGCATGCTTTATTTTTAGCATAGCATAGATTTAAGTTGAGCGACTTAAATCCACTCAATTATGGACGGATTCCCATCCGTGAGAGAGAAATACGGATAGAATGTCTGGAGGAAAAATATTATGTCTGATCATCTTAATTTAAAAGAGCAAGTATGTTTTAGTTTGTATAACGCACAACGTCAAGTGAATCGTTATTATTCAAACAAAATTTTCAAAAAGTACAACTTAACGTATCCACAATTTCTTGTTTTAGAAATCCTTTGGAATCAGTCACCTGTTAATGTTAAAAAAGTTGTAACAGACCTTGCGTTAGATACAGGTACTGTCTCACCCTTATTGAAACGAATGGAGCAAATCGATTTAATTAAAAGAGAACGTTCTGAAATCGATCAACGTGAAGTATACGTACATCTTACTGAGAAAAGTGAAAGTATGAAACCCGAATTAGAAAATGCTTCTAAAACTGTTGCTGAGGCATCTTCACTTGATCCCGATGAAATCAAAGAATTGAACCGTTTACTTGATAAAATCATTACTGCTTTTAGTGAATCAAAATAATTGAGTGTACAGATTAACTTCAGTAAAGGTGTAGGTTCAAACCCTATTGCACCCTATTCTAACTAAATGGATTAAAATTAGATTATTTAGCATATATGTGCAGAAGATATCACGCTTCTCCCATCATAGTTAAAGCATGACACACTAAAACAATCAAAAGGGCTTGGACGTTCATCCAAGCCCTTCTTCCATTTTGATTTCATTTATGCATTAACGCTAAGTGACTCAGGGTCCACACGTGTTAATATGCCTTCTTCTATTTTATAAACAGCATCGAAATCACGTAATATATCTAAGTTATGTGTAGCTACGATAAGTGTTTCTGCAGTATCATGAATTTGTTGCATTATATGCACTACCCTTTTGGCATCTATACCTTTTGTCGGCTCATCTAAAATCCATACAGGTGCTTGTTTTAACCATAGCCGTGCAATGGCCAACCTTTGAAATTCTCCCCCAGATAAAGCGTTTTTGTTTAATGTTACTTCTCTCGATAAAGGAATATGGTCTAATCCAACTTTTCTCAAAGCATTGAGACAGTCCACCTCATTACATGATGACAATAAATTATCTTTAACTGTCCCATCAAAGAATTGCGCATCTTGTAGAAGAGGATTTACTTGTGTAAGCCAATGCGTTCGATGAAAATGAGGTTTACCCCCAATAGTCATATGACCTTTAGAAATCGGATATAAACCCAATAAAATATTTAATAATGTCGTTTTTCCAGACCCAGATGTACCTAAAATGGCAATATGATCGCCTTTCTTAATATTAAGATGAACACCCTTTAAAGTCGCCCGTTGTTGTGTTGGAAATTGGTGATACACATTTTTTAGACAAAATAATGACGCGCGCATCTCAATTTGCTCTACTTCAATGCGATCCTTCCCTTCATCCAATTGCGCTACAGACATGACGTCATTTAATTGATGTGTGGCTTCATCAGTTTCACTTTTATAATATGCCACTTGGCTCATCATAACATGTTGTTCAAATAAGGTCAGTAGCATCAACACAATACTTGTAGCATAAACCGGATCAAATGTCCCCGCATTCACTTGTATGATAATTAAACACACGGAGCCCCAAATCGCAATCATACTGATTATATTTAATACATATTGATAGACAATATGAAACATTTGTTCTTGATATTCTGCATTACTTAATGCCTCTTCTGTACGTAATAAGCGTCCCTCATAAGATTGATTTTGATTAAATCGCATCAATTCATCATATCCAAGAATATAATCAAAATAGCGATGCATGAGTTTTTGATAAGTGTCATCGATATCTTTTTTTATAACTGTTGCACGTTTTGCACTCAACCACGGAATCAACCATAACGATAAACTCATCACAATTAAAAGTGTGAGTGCATGCCAAACTGAAAAATACAATAATACACATATTGTGAGCCCACCCGTTAAACTCATGACAATTGGCGGGTAATAAACACGTAAATATATGTTTTGCAAAGCTTCAATTTGTGACACCATTCGTCCCAATAAATCACTCGTTTTAAATTGTCTAAAGACGTTTGGCACGATTGGAATTAGGGCTTGATAGAAATACACTCGAACATCACGCAACATCGTAAATGTTGCGCGATGTGAGAATAAGCGTTCATAATAGCGTGTCACTGCGCGCATAAAACCAAATAACTTTACTGTCACAATTAGCCCCATGAGTGCAAACAATGGCGCCCCTAGTGCACTCTCTGTAATCATATAACCACTTAAAAAAAACATAGCTAGGGCTACACTACTCCCTAAAACCCCTAAAATGATAGCCAATATAATATCCCGATTCCATTTTATATTTAATGTGTGACTTAAATGATTGTTTTTGTCACGTTCCATTAATGTGTCACCGCCTTAGTTACAACTATAAATTTTATGCGTTAGATTATAATTTATTATCTATTGATTTAAATCTCTGTAGTGATGTGGTGATCATCTTTCAATAATCGTCCATCTTCTATATACCAACGTCGATTAGCATGTGATAATGACGTGTGACGATGTGCAATTGTCACCTGTGTAATATGCGAAAAATGATATTGCAACACATGTTGGATTTGATGCGCTGTGCTACGATCTAAACCAGTTGTTGGTTCGTCTAAAATAATAAGATCCGGATTTAACATCAATACTCTGGCAAGTTCAATACGCCGCATTTCCCCTCCTGAGAGCATTTCGCCACCTTCTCCTATGCGTGTATGAATGCCTGCTTTAAATTGTTTGATTTTGTTTCCTAATGCAACTTCTTCAAGCACAGCTAAAATCGCGGTATCATCAACGTCTTTAAAAAGTGTGATATTTTCAGCAATTGTTGCATTAAAAATATAAGGGTTTTGTGATAAATAACCAATATTAACATGCTTTGAAAAGGTAATGTTTCCCTCTGTCACCTTGGATTCTCCTGAGAGTATCCGTACAAGTGTCGTTTTCCCAGCGCCACTCGGTCCTACAAGCGCAATATGGTCCCCCTCATTAATTTGTGCCTGGATGTCCTTAATTGCATATTTTGTCGTATTGGGATAGCGATAAGAGACCTTATGAAGGCATATTAAAGCAGATTGCGGCATTATTTTTTGTGAAGCGACGGGGTCATTTGTCCCAGTTTGAAGAACATTTTGAATAATCTCACTCGCGCCTTCACTTTCTTTACCTACATGGAACGCTTGCCCTAAATCTTTAATCGCATTATAAAACTCAGGTGCTAGAATTAAAGCAATGACCGCAGTTAAAAAGGAAATGCGCTCGAATACAATTAAACTCAGCCCTACTTCTAACGCCACGAGTCCGATACCTAGCATACTTATAAAATCAAGCATTAATCCAGATAAAAAGGCACTTTTTAAAATAATCATCGTTTTATCACGGAATTGTGTACTTTCATACTCTATTTTTTGTATCGCTTGATCTGAACGTTGAAATAACTTTAAAGTGACTAAACCACGCGTTAAATTAACAAATCGTTGACTAAATTGATTTAAAAATGTCATTTGATTTTTCGCAGCATCACGTGTTTTCAAACCAAAAATAATATAAAACATCGGAATAAATGGTGCCGTTATAATCATGATTATAGCTGTGGGTATATTGATAAAAAACATCGTTATAATGATACTCAACGGAATTAAAGTCGATTTAAACAGTTGTGGTAAATATGTTTTATAAAAAGGTAACATCTCTTTTAATGTTTCTGTCGCAATGGCAAGACGCGTCCCTACCGATTGATGCGTTTGTAATTGAAGTAATTGTCGACGTATCGTTCGTTTAACATGATCACTTAGACGTGCCCCTAGCCAATCGTTCAACATTAATAGTGTTGCTCTAAGTATCAATGCCACTCCTAAAATTACGAGTAGTGCTTGCCAATAATGACTATGTTTTAATAATAATTCATTTAATATCATTGCAATCGTTACATTTTGGGTAATAATAACGAGAGCCAATGTAATATTTGTCACACTTAAAAGCAGTGCAAAATGCTTGTATTGTTTCAACCAACTGTGAAGCCACTTCATATTATCCGTCCTTTACATTTACGTGAATGCTTTTCAGTTTACTTACTATTATTACTAGTATATAGGGTTGCATTTTTTCATGCATTTGAAGAAACCTTTTTTTATTTAAAGTTGTGACAGTTTGTTTACAAGCAACGCACTCATACTTTGGACTTATCATATTGCTATATTAAGACATGCTTATTAAGATATGCTATGATATGCTAAGTTATAAAGTAAAAATTAAACATAAAGAGGGTTAATGTTATGCTATTTTTGGAATTGCTTAAGGCATTAGTGCTTGGTATTGTTGAAGGTTTAACAGAATTTGCACCTGTTTCTTCAACAGGCCATATGATTTTAGTTGATGATATGTGGTTAAAATCCACACAATTTTTAGGTTCTGAATCTGCCTTTACATTTAAAGTGGTGATTCAATTAGGATCCGTTTTTGCTGCAGCTTGGGTATTTAGGCATAAATATTTTGAAATGCTTCACATTGGAAAATATGCCCCAGAAGTGCAAAAAGGTCGTCGTTCAAAACCTCGACGTTTAAAAATCACGCACATTTTAGTAGGGATGATTCCAGCGGGTATTTTAGGGGTATTATTTGACGACTTTATTGAAAAACATCTCTTTAGCGTACCAACCGTATTAATCGGATTATTTTTAGGTGCGATTTATATGATTATCGCTGATAAATTTAGCCGGGGGGTACGTAATCCTAAAAATGTAGATGAAATTAATTATTTCCAAGCATTTGTTATTGGGCTTTCTCAAGCCATTGCGATGTGGCCTGGATTTTCCCGTTCAGGGTCTACCATCTCTACAGGGGTATTAATGAAAATGGATCATAAATCCGCATCAGATTTCACATTTATGATGGCTGTACCAATCATGATGGCTGCGAGTGGTTTGTCTTTATTAAAAAACTTTAGTTATATTCATTTATCACACATTCCATTTTATATTATTGGTTTTCTTGCAGCATTTATTTTTGGTTTATTATCTATTAAATTATTCCTATCGTTAATACAGCGTGTCAAATTACTGCCATTTGCAATTTATCGAATCGTTCTTGTTGTTGTCATTGCAGTAGTTTATTATGGCATCATAAAATAAACATTTCCTCACAAACCAACGCTCAACTTCTGAATGCGTTGGTTTTTTATTCCCTATGCACACGCATACGCTCTATTCCATTACTTTAATCAACGCAATTTTAATCCTCCTTATTATTTTTAAGTTTCATTTAATGTTTATTTTTATCCGAATCATTTAATATATCAATATAAATAAATTTGAAAGGTGAACGTATGACTCCACTATGCAAGTTTTTCGCTGATGACTTTACAGTTACAAAAGCACCTTATGGACAAGCATTGGTTAAAGGATTACTCTTTGCGATATTGTTAATCTTTGGGTTTGAGATTAGTAACTATACCCCTCAGCATGCGATATGGGCACTCATTTCATTTATTTTAATATGTACCATCCTTTTCATCATGCAACGTTTTGGCATTAAATTATTGTCATTTCAAGTATTAAAATCAGGCGATTGGCTTTTAGTCATCATGTCGCTGTTATTTATGCTCGGTTTAGATAGTCTCTTCGACCACTTTATAGATGCCAATAACAAAAATGATGCAAGTATTGACGCGGATTTCAAAGATGTTCCTACTTGGGCAGCAATTTTTAGTCTTGCGATTATTCCTGCTGTAACTGAAGAAATTGTGATGCGTGGAATTATGATGCGTGTATTTTTTAGAAATCATTTATTTATAGGCATGATAGTGTCCAGCCTCATATTTGCGTGGCTACATGAAGCAGATTCATTAATTGGGTATCTCCCATACTTTTATGCCGGCATAATTTTTGCACTCGTATATTTAAAAACGAAACGAATAGAAGCAGCCATACTTGTGCATTTCTTTAACAACTTATTGAGTACACTTTTTATTTAAATAAATCATATTTCGAGAAAGGATGTTCATTATGAAACTAGGTATGTTATTAATACGTTGGATGCTTGCGACTTCTTTTTTAGTACATGGCACATTAAAATTTGTTGATTTAGATGGTACGATTCACTTTTTAGGATCGCTTGGCTTACCACCTACTATAGCTGTCTTAATGTCTATTGGTGAGGTCGTAGGGGGTGTCATGCTGATTGCAGGTATTTTAACGCCATATGTAAACGTGTTTTATATTAGCGTGATGTTAGGTTCTATTTTCACATTAAAATTAAGTCGCGGTTATGTGAGCGGTTTTGAATTTGAAATTATTCATATCGTGATGAACTTAGCTTGTATCTGCAGTTATAAATGGAATAAATGGATACAATTTTATTGATATCTTCACCGATAAAAGGGTAGGACATCAATCATTTCAATTTTTGATTGTTACTAACACCTCGCTTATATGGGAGTATTACAGAAAGCTGACTAGGTACATACGCACTTCAGTCAGCTACTGCCTTCAATATTGAAAAAGCTAATATCGTGTAGTTATCTCATGCTCAAATAAGATTATTTGTTTTGACCTAATGCTTTAGAAGTTTCTGCTAAGAATTAATCAAAACGTTGTTTTTAACCCATCATATCTTTACATCTTGATGGCTTGGATAGTTGATAAGAATAATTTTAATAGCCAATAAAATTCATAAAATTGAATTTTGTTGGTTTTTTTATTAGCGTAGCTACTATATCCTAGACGTTTTTACCCTTCATTTGTGACTTTAATGTTTCCTCTCTCTCACTCGTTTCGCACATTTAATTTTAGTCCCCCAAAGCGCGTATTCCTCCCCATGTTTTCCCGCCTTATGGATTGTATTGTGCGTTTATATTCTAGTATCATAGGGTAAAAGGACTTAAGTATATTCTTAAATGGAGGCAACGTGCATGAATAAAACGATTAAAACGATTATTAACGTATTACCAATTTTCATCGTTCCTTTAATAAATGAACGTCAAAAATTTAAAGAACACCCTGATGTTAAAAAAGTGACAGATGCTACTGTAAATACGTCTAAAACTGTAGCACATAAAACAACAAATGCAGCACATCACATTAAATCAACAACGGGTCGCGTATCTCAATCCGTTGTATCTAATGCGGGCCAACTTAAAGATAATTTAGCGACGAAAAAACGTCGTCGTGATTACAATAAATCTATGAAAAAAGAAGCTGAAGCACAACGTTTTAGACGTAAAGAAAATGTGCGTGCCCGTGGCGAAGAAATTGAAATTGAAAATCGTAAAGAAGTTCAAAAGTTTAACAAAAAACTTCAAAAAAATATTGAAAAACGTCATAAAGAAGAAATTAAATCGCTTCAACAACGTCAGAAACATATGGTAAAAAATTTAGAAAAAATGCAAAAATACGAAGAAAAAGTTGGTCATGTGCCAGGCAATAATGACTCAAGCGATTTTGAACTTGCATCTTCTACAAATACCCAGACTTTCCAAAGTCAAAATGAGCAGTCAAACGTCATTGCACAAGGTGAAAAATTAGAGAAAAAGAATAAAGTTCAAACGCGTAAAATGAATAAAAAGCTCCAAAAAAATATTGAAAAACGTCATAAAGAAGAAGAAAAACAAGCAAAAAAAGATATAAAAGCACGTCAGAAACAACTTAAAAAAGCTCAAAAGAATGCACCTCAATCGACTAAAACGACAGAGGTTGAGGGACTAGGCGCGACTGCAAGTACAGAAGCGATGACAGCAGACCAAGAAAAATCACAAACACCATCGAAAAAATCTCTAAAACATCAAAAGAAAGTAGAGAAAAAGCGTCAAAAACAAGCAAAAAAATTAGAAAAGAAAATACAAAAAAATGCTCAGAACGTAGACTTAGTTGCTGATGCACCATCTGAAGATAAGTTACCACCGCGCATTAAATCAATAGCAGAAGTGCAATCATTTGAAGCTCAAACTGGTTTGATGTCTAAAGCGCAAGCACCACAATCAACTGACACTAAGATTACAGAAACGCCTTCTGAGGAAGGACCTCAAGATAAAAAAACAAGTGTAAACACAAACATCGATGAAAACTTCAATCAGGCACCGCTATTTAAACAACAATATGCGCAAATGGAAAAGCACGTGAGAGACAATGATCAACAACGCAAGGATTCAAAACTTAATAAAGTATCGAATGATGCTTTAAATAGGCTAAAACATTAATATGCGTATTTTGATTGATGGAGATGCTTGTCCTGTAGTAAGTTCTATTGTTGAACTTACTGCAGAGACAGGCATTTTTGTATATATATTTCGTAGTTACGCGCATTATTCACACCAACATTATCCCCCTCATGTGCAACTCAAGTATATTGATGGTGGTCGCGATGCCGTTGATTTTGCTATCATAAAAGCGATGCAAACGGATGACCTTATCGTCACTCAAGATTATGGACTTGCGAGTATCGCACTTCAAAAGTCAAAATATGTGATGCATCATTCAGGGTATCTATACACTAATGAGAATATCGAGCAGTTATTAACACAACGGTTTTATAGTCAACAAGAAAGGCGTAAGTCGCGCAAACATCCAAAAGGCCCAAAACCTTTTACTGATGCTCAACGTCATCATTTTGAAGTGGCACTTCAACGTATTATTAAGACAGATTGAAAGGAGTAATCATATGATTAAACGTGTAGCAGTATTTTGTGGCGCTAGTAAAGGTCACAATGAGGTTTATGCGAAAGACGCATATCAACTCGGAAAATTTTTAGCGGAGCAACAAATTGAACTTGTATACGGTGCTGGCGCAATTGGTATCATGGGTGCCATACAGCAAGGGGTTCTCGATCACGGTGGTCATGTCATTGGCATTATGCCTCGTTTTTTAGATGAACGTGAAATCACCAGTCAACATTTAACTGAACTTATCCATGTAGAATCTATGCATGAACGTAAACAAAAAATGTCAGAGCTTGCAGACGCATTCATACTCGCGCCAGGTGGTGCAGGCTCTTTAGAAGAATTTTTTGAAATTTATACATGGGCACAAATTGGATTGCATCAAAAGCCTATAGGCATATTTAATACAAATCAATTCTATCAACCGCTTGTATCGTTAATACAACATATGATTAAAGAAGGGTTTATAGATGCCAAATATCAACACCTCGCTCAAGTATACGATGAGCCTCAAGCATTAATTGACAGTTTAAATCATTTCAAACCACTGACGACCAGAACGTATGATTAACTAAGTGATATCAAAATACTTACAACAAATATCTTACCGTTCGGAGTAATTGACTCGCGTTTAACCTCCGTAAACTAGAAATAAAGAATGTGCCTAAAGGAAATTGTTACTTATCCCTTAGGCACTTTTTTGAGGATTCCACACATAGCGCACATTTTCTTTTAATTCGTGATATTGACTAAGCTCAGGTTTATCGAAAAAATCTACAAATGTCATTCCAATGTTCTCCATCACACGAATAGAAGGGATGTTCTTTTTAGCTGCAATTGCATAAATGGGACCTAAGTTCATAGATTCAACGTAATTTAATACTGCTTTTGCGCCTTCTTGTGCTAAACCATTATTCCACACTTCAGGGAGTAAACGCCAACCAATTTCATAAAATGGTAGTTCCTTAAATGTATAATGGCTATCTTTAGCAATGTAATTCAATCCAATAAAACCAATCCATTGATGCGTTGCTTTTAATTCCACTGCAAATAATCCTACACCATACTTTTTTAGCGCACGCTGCATTGCATCGAAATCTAGTTTTGAGCGTTGATAGCTCAATAGACTTGTAAAATAGCGTCTCACTTGCCGGTTTGCATTCATTTGTTGTAATGGCAATAAATCTTTCTCTTCCCAATCCCTTAAAATAAGGCGTTCCGTTTCAATATAAACAGACATCGATATCCCCCTCTTTTTATATAAAAAAGCGCTCTATAGCTACATTCGCTAAAGAACGCGTTTCACACTTTATGTCTATGCTCTTGAAATGTAACTAATGAGTTGGATTTTAACAGCTTTATCTTTGAGTCGCGTAACATCCTGACCTTTGGTCGTCGTGAAAATCGCATCCACAAAATCATTTTTATGATTCAATCGATATGTCGCTGTATACGTTTCCCAATCATGTTTAAAATTCGGTTTTAACGCGATATTACGTTGAATTTCACCTGTTGCGTCCACAATCGTATAACCCGTTATATTTTCAATCTCACGGCCAAGTTCAACTAATGACATTTCACGACCTTCAATTAAATTAAATTCTTTTTCGTACATAGCAATGTCCCTCTCTTCTCTACATTCATATATGTCATTTTTTACCCTAAACCCTTTTAGACAAAACGCCTCATTTACCACTTAGCAACCATACACATATCGTTTATTTATTCTTTAGCATGTTTTGATTCATCTGTTGCCTTTTCTTTCGCTTTATCATGTTTCATGTCGGTAGACTTCTCTTGCGTAGCTTTTTCAGTTTGTGAAGACGCTTTGTCTTTTTTTTCATGTTTAGAATCTTTTTTATCCTTTTCTTTTGAAGACGATTCAGGTTTCTTAATATCCTCTTCCACTTGTTTCACTTGATCATCTAGCTTTTTACTTTGATCTTTTAATTTTTTATTCTCATCTTCTAATTTTTTTTGTTCTTGTTCTAAAGATTTGATTTCATTCTGAAGTTTGTCCTTTTCACTTGAACCACATCCAGTTAAAAGGATTGCACTAGCTATTAACGCACCAAGTACTCTTTTCATTTGTTTTCTCTCCATCACTGAATTACTGATTTCTATTTTATCACGCTTCTTATATGTACGCATCTTTAGTCACTATTCAACTCTTTTTGCATTATCACTTTTTGTACACGATACCCTAATTTTTCATTTAATGTCAGCATCGCAGTATTTGAAGCTAACACAGTGCCAATGACCTGTTGCGCTCTTAACGACTTTGCCCATCTTTCAACGTTTCTTTTAAGTGTAGTGGCAATCCCTTTATGTCGATATTCCTCTGAAACATATAGCGATTCAATTGTTACTGTTTTTGATGGTGCGTCAAAATGCCCCCAAATATAGGCATGGATTTGTGTTTGTTCGGATACAACACATATATACTCTTGCTCATATTTTAAGCGGCGTTGAATCATCTCTTCATATAAAGCGCACATCATTGCCGTTTTACCTTTTTGAGCCATAGGGTCGTCTTGAAGCATTTCAGTATGAAAATTGGCAATTTGACGGATGGCATCTACATCCGTATATGTTATGTTTTTCATCACAGTTATATCTCCCACATTAAGACCTTTATATTCGTTTGTATTTTCCATGATGTCATACTATAATCAATGTAAATTATGCCATAATTTACTGGAGGTGTGTATGATGAAGTCTGTTGAACAACTTACACGTGATAATAACGTAAAGTCATTACGCTTAAATAACACGGATCGCCAAATTTTTGAAAGCTATATGACTTATGTACGTGCAGATATGCGTGTAAATGCTTATGAATCTGAAAAAATGCTCCAGCATATTTTAGACCATTTATTAAAAGCAGAAGATAAAGGGACACATGCGATGGATTTCTTTAACCACGACCCTAAATCACATGCCATACACACAATTAAAACATTACCCAATCATACGATAATCAATATTTTCAAAACGATTCTTAGACATTTAATATTATTACTCGGTGTGTTTTGCTTTTTGAAAGGGTTTCTTGGATTTTTTATAAATGATACTCGCTTGTACTTATATACGTTTCCAATTACTTTTATCATTGGCTTGTTTGTATTATTTTTATTTATATGGGCATGTTATAAAATGGTTCAACTCCAAGCATTTAGTTACTCAAGATTCTCATGGTTTTTTGGTTACATCGTAATTATTGCTCTTTTTATCACTTTATTTCTACTGTTCTTTTTCCCTCAAAACTTTTTACAATGGGGACCTTATATCAATATTGGAAATTGGACATTTATCTTAATTTCATTTGTAGTTATCCCGATCGGCTTATTCATCAATGATAGACAAGGTAAAAAGAAAAAAACACAAACCGCATCATGGCGGTATAAAAAAACGTAGCACCTCTCATATCAAACAAATTCGCCTTCAACACTCATGACAACATGAATATTGAAGGCGATTAAATTGATATAAAATAAATTAAGTGTAAATGCGTAACTGTTCACCTATACGGCAACGCTTTATGAACGAAAAATTAAAATATCTACAAAAAACCATAGTATCATCATCACCATAACAAAGGCTTGCATTAATGTACTAGAAAAAAATGCGACAAGTGAACCAAAACTCGCTTTAAATGCGCGGTCTCGTTCACGATGTTCCATCATTTCAACTCCAAATACTAAAAGAAAAGGGACGATTAAAATCCCAAAAGGCGGCAAAATAAATGAACCAATTATAACACCAATTAATGCGGCCCACTCTCCTTTTTTACTACCTCCAAAACGGTTAACAAAGTAACGATTCATCAACAAATCCGAAATAAAAATAAATAACGTTAGCCCGATCATCGCGCTCCAAAAAATCCAAGATAAGTTACTTTGGTTTATGCCAAATTGATAAATTAAAAATCCAATCCATAAAAAGAGTACGCCCGGTATAATTGGCTTAATTAAACTCATTAACGCGACCGCAAAACATATTACAATTAACAACCAAAATAGTAGTGTCATGTTCTTTAAAGTCCCTTTCTATTGTGCGTTTGGTTTGATTTTCGCTTTAGTTAGTAGGATGAATAGAAAACCCATGGCAAGTGACAATGCTGAAACATAAAAGACATTGCCAAGTCCAACCCATTGACTCATCGCGCCACCAAGTAAATTTCCTAATAATTGGCCAATCACCATAGCATTTGCAAATAATGTAGACGCATACCCAGGAAATTGGGGTAAAATATCTTGGAAATAACTGATACCAATGCCGAGTAACACTGCCAAAAATGCGGCTAAGAAAACTTGTCCTATCAACATCATATGTACACTGTTGAAAATGCCGATACTTCCAAAAAAGAGTGCACCGCATACAGCAGCAATCGCAAGCAATGTTCGCGTTTCAATTTTACTCGCTACCATCCCTAATATAATCATAAATGGGACTTCAAGTCCGGCACAAAGGCTTGCTAAATGACCAACATATTTTTCATCTTCATGAAGATACTGTGTAACAAATAATGGCATATTTAACGTGTACATCCATTGTCCAATATGAAGCAATATAAACGCTAAGAAAGGAATAATTAAATATGTGTGTGTGAACATAGAAGGTGCATTTTGTTCTAAAGTGTGACTACCTCTAATGGGTTGGGCAACTTTTGTTTCTTTAAAGAAAAAGATTTGTAAAATTAATGTGACTACAATAATCGCTACTGTACCACCAAACAACCCATCATAACCCCATGATTGATTCAAAATATTACCTACTAAAGGACCAAATAAAAATCCGAATGAAAACATAGATCTTAAAACTGAATTTGCAAAGACAGCGCGACTACTTGATGTGGATTGGTTAATAGATTCTCTTGCAGAAGCATATAATTGTGGCATTGCAGGTGCAAATAAACCTTGAAAAATCGCATATAAAAGAATAAACAAAGGAATGTTCTCTATAAAAAATGGTAATGCAAAGCTAATCGCACCCATCAATAAGGCACATATAATAATAAGTTTTCTATTGATGGCGTGCGTATCTGAAAAACGTGCAACAATTGTATTCATTGAAAATTGACATATCGCAGCAAGTGCTAGCAACAAGCCAAATTGATTTGTCGTCATTCCAAGTTTATTTGTAGCAAATAATACAAAAAAGGGTACCGTTACGGCAATTCCCATTCCAATTAACATCATATTTGCAACAAATAGTTTATAGTTTTTTATTTGAAGTAATTCTCGAAACATGTGCGCCTCCTTTTTAAATTGTTGATGACGCTGCCACTTGATCTTTTAAAATGTTAATAAACGAGCTCACTTGAGGCAGTTGCAACATACTTACATCATAACTTAAGTATGTTGAGCGAATTAGTGATTCTTCTTCAATATCCACTTTCACGAGTTCAAACTCATTTTCATCTAAATCTTTCACCATAATTTCAGGCAAAATAGTTACACCGACGCCACTTAATAACAACGCTTTACATGTCGCAACTTGATCAACTTTAATACGTGCATGATAATCTTGTGACAAGTGATGGTGATACCATGTTTTAATTTGATTAATGTATACAGGATCTGCTTGAAATTCAATAAACGGTAACTTTTGAAGTTCGGATTCTTTATTTTTCGGATAAATGAAATAATGTTGATCATCCATTAAATGATCATTGTGTAAATTGAGTAACTGATTACCTCGTACAATCATTATGTGGTAGTCATTATGATGGGCTTTAATGTGTTCACTAGAGCCGACTTGAAGTTGGATTTCAACATTTGGAAATTCGTTCGTATATCGTGATAACACTTCTGGTAAGACCGTCTGCCCTACAAGAGATGAACAACCAATAGATAACGTACCACTTACAGAACCAATATGTGCTTTGATTTTATCTTGAAAGAGCCGCTCTCGTTTGAGCATCATTTTAGCATGCTCAATTACCATAGCCCCTTCAATCGTCGTAATCAATTGTTTTTTCGTACGTATAAAAATTTCAACACCAAAATGACGCTCAATGGATTTGAGGCGTTGTGTCACCGCAGGCTGTGAAATATATAAACGTTCTGCGGCTTTTCTTAACGTTCTCGTTTCATCTAAAGTAATTAATAACCGATAATCATCTATTTTCATATTCACCCTCCTTTTAAAAATAAAAAGAAACACTAGACATCATATGTCCAGTGTGCAGAAATATGATCATCACATCGTCATGTTTTATACGTAATGACCGTGATGTTTATAGCTGCGTACTTCTTTCTGTTTTTTGGTATTTATGATTGATTTTTCTGTAACAATACATTACTTTATCGTGAATACTCTCAAAATCTTCATCGATTTGTATCATCAGTTGATGTGCAATAACATAGGCTTCATGGTACTGTTTTTGCGTAATCTGTTTCGTTTTAAGTGCCCGTTCTAAATCATCTTGATCTACAAGTTCATATTTCCCATTCGGTAATACGAGTACATCTAAACATAAATCTACTGTACGCGCTTTCCCCTTTTGAGTAATATTTTTCAAATTGATGTCAAAGTAATATTGTAATGGCTCCCCTTTATCGTTAAACATGACAGTTATACTGTATCGTTTCTTATCGGGTAAAATTTGCAGCCACTGAAAATGATTGTCTGCCACAATCATTCGTTTTCCAACAACAGTCACCTCCAAAGGTTCTTTCACCTTATTCATCGTTATCAAGCCGATAATACCTTTAAATTTATTATTATTTACTTTGACTTCGATATAATCCCGATCTATGAGGCGACGCCAGTGACGTTTATCAATATACTTTACTTTCACGGTCACCAACTCCCTTTTGTTCATTATATATAAACTTTCAATTGATGTCACTAAAGAAAGGTAGGATGAAAACGGTTCTATATGAAAATAGTATTGACCTTCAAGTCATATAACATGCCTAAACATTTTAATGAAAAAGATATTACATTTTGCTCATATCTTTAATCTTTAAATATTAAAAACCTTCAAAAGACGCGTCATACACACCGTTTCATTTATAGCAACAAACAAATAGAGGTGAAACACCATGTTCCACCTCTATCTATTCTTTTATAATTCAACGTTATGGAAAACATGTTGGACGTCTTCCAAATCTTCTAACACATCGATAAGCTTTTCGAATGTTTCTTGGTCCTCTGTTGAAAGTTGTACTTCTGTTTGAGGTAACATTTCAAATTCAGCAACTTCAAACGTTTGCACACCCATATCTTTTAATGCATTTTGGACAACACCAAACTGATCTGGTTCTGCATATACGATGGTTAAAGTACCTTCTTCAATCACATCACGTACATCAACATCCGCTTCCATTAAGTGTTCTAAAACCGTATCTGCATCATATCCTTCAAATGCAAATGTCGCTGTATGATCAAACATATACGCTACGGATCCTGATACACCCATGTTACCGCCATTTTTACCGAATGCAGCACGCACATCTGAAGCCGTACGGTTAACATTATTCGTTAACGCATCAACGATGACCATGGCACCACTTGGCCCGAATCCTTCATAGCGTAACGCGTCAAAGTTTTCATCGCCACCGCCTTTAGCTTTATCTATAGCACGGTCAATAATATGATTGGGTACTGAATATGTTTTTGCACGCTCTAGCACAAGTTTTAGAGCTTGATTCGATTCAGGATCAGGTTCACCGGATTTTGCCGCAACATAAATTTCTTTACCAAATTTTGCATAAATACGGCTTGTGTTTTTATCTTTTTGTGCCTTTTTCTCTTTAATGTTGTTCCATTTACGTCCCATATTTCCATCTCACTTTCAGTTGCTAATGAATACTTTTTATTATACCGCTTTTAATTTAATATTATCAACTAACGGTATATTAAGATGAAAAGAAAATATGACGCGCCACTTCATGTGCATCTTTTAACTTGCAATCCCCATAAATTAATAAACGACCATCTTGAAAAAACGTCATTGTATTATGCTGATACGCTAAACGTTTAACATTTTCATTTTCATGAAGAATCGTGACGTCTGGTGACAATCGTCGATTAAAGTCATCCGTTGTAAGACGTATTTGAATAACCTCTCCACAAAAAGAAGATATAGATTGAGGAGGCGCCATCAATCTTTGATAATAGGCTTTTTGACAAACCTCACAAGTTTCTTCTTTTAAATTGCCAATATCCAAAGTTTTAAATGTATTTTTATAAATATCAAAAGCTTTCATTTTATATGAAAACTGGCCATGCATAACATAATAGAACACTTCTGAAACAACGAGACTACTTGCAATATGAACGGCAGGTGGTAAGACACCATACTGAGAACATCTTTCCATCGTATCAGGTATGTCAGGCATCAAGCAATTTAAGCACGGCCCATGACGATCAATAGGACATACACTCACTTGACTCCCTACTACCGCACTATAGATATAAGGAAAATTGAATTTATGACAAGCTTCATTAAGAAGGTATCTTGGTTCATATCGATCTAATCCATCTAAAATAATATCTGGTTGATGCTTAAGTAATAATGCTTCAACATTATTAGATGTTAACTCCATATTCAAAGCATCAACGTTAACATGACTGTTCATCGCCGTTAAACGTTCTTTTAATGCATAGACTTTAGGACGAACGTCCAACGCATCTGTTTCAAGGTAGCCACTTTGACGATGTAAATTTGACAAACTCACTATATCTTTATCTAGTATGGTTAACTTTCCAATACCACTTCTTGTAAGTTGCTCTGCAATACCACTACCAAGCGCGCCTACCCCAACGATTAACACGTGCAATCGTTCTAACCTACGTTGACTTGCAGAACCGAATGCATGAAATTTTTCTTGTCGATCATATCGTGACATTAAAGAAAACCCAATCCTTCAGTAGGACTAGACCGTACAGCATTATAACGAATGGGAATGCGCCCTGCTTCATAACTCAAACGCCCTGCTTCAATCCCTTTTTTCATTGCTAATGCCATTTTTACTGGATCTTTCGCGCCAGAAATTGCTGAGTTTAATAAAATGGCATCTGCACCTAATTCCATAGCTTCTGCACAGTCTTTAGCAGATCCTACACCCGCATCTACAATAACAGGAACATTACTATTTTCGATAATATATCGCAGATTTAACGGATTACTTAAACCTCTGCCCGTACCAATTGGAGATGCTAGAGGCATTAATGCATGAACGCCCAATTCCTCTAAACGCCGAGCTAATACGACATCATCTGAAATATATGGACATACAATATACCCTTTTTCTAATAGTAGTTCGCATGCGCGATAGGTTTCAAAAGGATCCGGTAACAACGTCTCATTGTCACCAATCACTTCAACTTTAATCATGTCACAAACACCAGCTTCTCTTGCAATTTCAGCGATACGTACTGCTTCTTCTGCGTTTGTCGCTCCTGCAGTATTTGGAAAAGTAATAAATGCTTCGAGATTCACATCCGCAAGTGAATGCGGCGAAGTGCTATCATTTAAATTCATCCGGCGCACCGCAAATGTTAAAACATTTGTTTCTGATGCCTCAATGGCTTTCTTTTGAACTGCTACGCTCTCGAATTTCCCTGTTCCTAAAAACAACCTTGAATCAAATGAAAAATGTGCAATTTTTAACATCTTATCCCCCTCCTACAAATTCTAAAATTTCAATTTGATCATTATCTGACAATGTATACGTGGGCCATAATGACCGTTTAATTACTTGTCCATTAAGTTCGATTGCAATACGTTTACCTTCGATTTCTAAGCATTCAATCAATTCTGCAATCGTCATAAGCCTATCTATTTCAAAGGCATCTCCGTTAATATTTAAACTCATAAGACTCACCTCCTTCGTGTTAACCATTGATTTGCGATATTTATGATATGCGATAAATCTTGATGAAACGCTGCACGTATCATTGCAATTCCAATAAAATGGTGTGGGACATTGACCACCGTCGTTGAATCAATCCCCCCCACTGCTACAAGAGGTAACGGTGTATGTAGCGCATTGACTACTTCTTTTTTCGTTCTTGGACTAAGACCTGGTTTTGAATCAGACTGGAATAAATGTCCATATAATCCCCATGCTACACCTCTCTTTATTGCATAGTGAATAGCTTTTTCAGAATGAACAGACATACTCACATGCCAACCTAAAGGTGAAAAATCATTAGGAATTTGAAATTCTCGAAAATGAATCCGTTTGACATTTAAAGTTTGTGCCAACGTCGTATTTGAATGAATAATGAGTTTTTCTTTTGGGAAACCCTGTGCGATTACATGTTCAATCCATCCTATCAAATCTTTTTCAGGCATCGGTGTCCGTAATAACACGCCTTCGATATAGGGCGCCATACGTAGTAAACGCTCGTGGTGGTTTTTATTCAATATTTCAAAGGGGGTAATCACAATCAACATATTGTCACTTCCTCAAAAAAAATACTACTTTTCTAAACATAGAAAAGTAGCATAAAAACCATGAATCGTATGCCACTTTCCTACGCCAGCATTATCTGGATCAGGTACAGGAATTTTAAAATCACTATTTTAATCTCAGCCGCTAATTGACGGCACTTCCAGTGGTAACTTAAACGGTATTAATTTTTTATCGACGTATGTAACGTGCCAAGTTCAACACGTAACGCATCATTCTAAAGAGATTTAGGAATAAATTGAAACCCATTTCTCGAGGTGTATAAGCACCTCTTTTCATTCTATTAAAATCATACAATGTATAAAGTAAAAAAAGCAACAATCCTACTACAGATAAGAACGTATGATAAATAGGATTATGAATGAACCAACCAACTAAACTTGCAACAATTAACGCTAAAAACACAACGAATAAATAGTTACCTAAACTTGACGCATCTTTAATTAAAAAGAAGCCTATCAAGCCAAAAATGATAAAACCAACGATTGCTAATAGGATTGTTTTAAAGAAGATGTCTGGCCCTAGGTCCTTTAACGCAACTGTAAACATCGCATAAGATAACAGCCCAGATACAATAGTGTAAATGTGTGACATCATTAGACCACTAAACCGTTCCCGTTGCACTACCATTGTAAGTAGAATAAGTATTAACAGTGCGATAGATAAAGGTTGTCGCCATGTAAATGGTAAGAACTGTCCAAAATACGCAGATATTCCAAACACCACCCAATAATACATAAAAAACAACCACACTTCACCGTATTGAAACGGATATTTTTTTACGTTCGATTGATGTGTGTGCACTGACATGGACTAACCTCCTCGCCAACCCATTATAATATGTATATGCTAAAACAGTTAATGAATTATTACAACCATTTTAATATTTAACGAACTTTAAAATAGGGTATAGGTCTAAAGTCTTATCTTTCAACCTATCCAAAGCTTTTTTCAAATAGACTAAGTTTGTCACAATATTACACCTTTGTAACAACCCACACATTGACTTTAATTTTTGTTACCATGAAATGGAATCTAATACTTAAAGTCACTTAATAAAAAATTAAGGATATAAGGGGGCAATATTTTGAAGAAGTTCGCATTCGCACTTACATTCACTTCTGGAGCAGCAGCCATTCTTGCACACCAAGATGCTGAAGCTTCTACGCAACATACAGTACAGTCAGGTGAATCGATTTGGTCTATCGCACAACAATATGGGGTATCTGTAGATCAATTAACGCAAGATAACAACTTATCCAACCATATCATTTTCCCTGGCCAAGTGCTTTCGATTGGTTCTGGAAACAATAACCAAACAGCAAATAATACACCGAATGCCACTCAAGGCAATACACATACGGTACGTGCTGGCGAGTCATTAGACTTAATCGCGGCGCAATACGGTGTTACTGCACAAGATATTATGAATGCCAATCAATTAAATGGCTACCTTATTTTCCCTAATCAAACATTGACAATTCCTGGTGGTTCTGGTGGCAATGCTTCAACAGCTTCTGGCGCACCAACAGGTACAACTCCTACATCAAATGGTGGTTATACATCACCTACTTTCAACCACCAAAACCTTTACGATTGGGGTCAATGTACTTGGCACGTATTTAACAAACGTGCAGAAGCAGGTCAACCCATTAGTACATATTGGTGGAATGCTGATCACTGGGCAGCAAACGCAGCTGCTGACGGGTACGTTGTAGATCACAATCCAACTGTGGGCTCTATTATGCAAAATTATGAAGGGCCGGTCGGTCATGTCGCTTATGTTGAACGTGTGAATCCTGATGGCAGCATCTTAATTTCTGAAACAAATTATAATACGCCGCCAGGGACACCAGATTATCGCACGATTCCAGCGTCAATCGCGTCATCTTATAATTATATCCATTAAAAAGGAAAAATTGTATTATAAAAAGAGGTTCTTTGTCAACGTCGGTTGGTGAAGAGATAACGTACAAAGTAACAGGTTGTTGTTACTTTGTACGTTTTTTGTATTCACTCACAAATGTTCTTGAAATAATTAAAATTTTATTGTTGATACCTTCGATTGGACCGTTGATCAAATGAGAGTATTGGATTGTGTTTAATATGTATGGTAAATACTTAATTAATGTATTAATAACACGTCTAAGTCCCCTTTGATATACTTAGATTCTTCGATTGATATAGTACGTGGTGTAGGTGCTTTATATTATATGATTTTAATGACTCTAAAATTGATGTACGACTTCATATGTTTTCTTCAGTTTTTCTTCTAAAAATAATAAGAGGGGAATTTAAACTATACTAATCTTTTAATAATTTATCGAAAGTTTTCTTATTCATTGGTTCACCTCTTTTTTTATAGAATATCATAACATGTTGCAAAATAATAAATAAAAAGTGATAATAAAGGTGTGTTATATATAAGTATTTGAATATATTATTATATATCTTACTAGAGTAACTTTGTGATTGTAACATAGTGAATTTAGTAAATATAGATCTATAGAAAATGTTTTAACATACATTAAGGGAAACTATGTGTTTTATGACGCATTGTTTCTTGAGGAGATGATAATTTGATTAAAATGATTCAAGTTGATGGGTGATTATTTCAAAAATTACCCAAAAGGAATTTACAAAGTGGCTCCAATAAGTTTTCTTAAATCAATCCTAATGGAGGAATCTATATGAGAATTAGAGCGCTTGAAGAAACAGATTTAAACTTTATTCATCAGTTAAATAATCAACATGCGACGATGGCCTATTGGTTTGAAGAACCTTATGAGTCTTTAGGGGAACTCAAATCGTTATATCAAAAACATATTTTAGATGAATCTGAACGTCGATTTATTATAGAAGCTGAAAATGAAAAAGTTGGGATTGTAGAACTTGTAGAAATTAACTTTATTCATCGAAACTGTGAAATTCAAATCATTGTGGATGAACAATTCGCAGGAAAGGGTTACGCCAAAGAAGCTTTTAAGCAAGCGATAGATTATGCCTTTTTTATTTTGAATTTGCATAAGGTTTATTTATACGTAGATGTTAAAAATGAAAAAGCCATTCATATTTATCAAAAATATAATTTTGAAATTGAGGGCACATTAAAGGAACATTTCTTTACTAGAGGCACCTACACTGATAGCCATATGATGGGGCTTTTAAAACAAAATTGGATTAACAATAGTATATAAACGCATAAAATTCCTGATTTAAATACTGTTCTTGATAGACGTGATTGACTTAATTATTAAAATAGGAATTCTTATTGTGAATATCACCCTGTAATATAGACACGAAAAAACAAAAGTTAGTTACTAGGTTGCGCTTCTATAAGTGCAGCCATTTTTAATGAGATTCTATCCTCATTAAAAAATTTGCTGTAATTATTAATTTTATTCTTGGCGTGCTTAAAATCCTTGAAAATGTATTTCTTACTTTTAAATATCTCCGATTTGAATACTCCCCAGAAGCATTCCATTGGACCGTTATCAATACACCTACTTACTCTTGACATACTTTGAATTATGCCAGTTTCATTAAGCCTTTTTTGAAACTTTCTACTTGTGTATTGGAATACTCTATCACTATGAAAAAGAATACCTTGAGGGTTATTATTTATCTTAGCTTTGTCGAAGGTTTTGAATACTAATTCGTTATCGTTTCTTTTTGAAATTTCATGGCTAATAACTTTTTTAGAGCCTAAATCGTATATTGCACTCAAATATAATTTTTGACCATTTCTTAATTTAAACTCTGTTACGTCAGTTAACCAAATTTTGTTAGCCTCATCTATTTTGAACTCTCTATTTAACACGTTTGAAGCTGTTGTTTCGGGCGTGCTAGACACATATTTTTTCTTTTTTTGTCGAATTAAAGCTTTAATGTGATATTTTTGAGTGATACATTGTACTCTTTTATGATTAACCTGAAAATCAGTGAATAATCTTAGATGCATATAAATCCTTCTATAACCGTAGGTACCACCCGATAAATTGAAAACATGAAAAATTTCTTCTTTTAATTTCTCGTTTTCAATTTCTAGACTTGGGGTTTCTCGATTTAACCACTTATAATAACTTGATCTATATATGCTTAAAGTTTTACACAACCATTTTATAGGGTATTGATGTTTAAGTTCGTCTACTGTCATATAAGAGGCTATGTGTCGTACTTTTGATTCATCAACTGCCTTTCGATTTGTTTTTTCTTTTTTAAAGCTTCATTTTCCATTTCAAGAAATTTATTTTTTGACTGTAATTCTTTGACTTTCAATTTTAATTGTTCTTCTGTGCTTAAAATTTCAGTTGGCTTACCTTTCCCTCGTCCATCATAAAGCCCTGATTCACCATGTTCGCGATATTTTTTTACCCAAGCATATATTTGAGAATATTTGATATTAAAGTGCTTAGCTGTCTCTTTATAATTCAATCCGTTATTCAAGCAATATTTTACAATTTCTATACGCTCTTCAAGTGTTGTATTTTTTGATTTCATACTATAGACCTCCGGAATAGGAGAATAATTTTTATTCTCTTTTCCTTCAGTATACTTAATTATCCATTTTCGTACAGTTTCACGAGAGGGTATATTATATTTAGCTGCAATTGAACTCATGGATTTTCCGCTAACTAAATGTTCTTCAATAACCTTTTTTTAAACTCTGCCGTATAAGTATGGTGTGTTCTCCGAATTAACAAAGAGTCTACACCATGATTAATATATTTATTGTAAGCATGCGATAATACAGATTTATCGATATCTAGATTGAGCTTTTCGATAATAGCTTGAAAGGAATATCCTTTTTCATATAAACGAAAGATTTGGTGATATTGCTCAAGTGTTAGTTTACTTTTCCTCATACAAAAACGCCCTATAAAGTTTTCACTTTTTAAGTGTCTACTTTATAGGGCGCATATCAAACTATGTTGGCTATTTTAATTAAGGTCACTGCCTTATTCTAATTCTTAGCGTGCAAACACTTCGTTATCTTTTAAATAAAGAGGTTTAAAATGAAATAGAATATAGCTGCAATAATTGCAGTAATCGGTAAGGTAATCACCCATGTCACAATCATGCGTTTTGCTGTATTCCAATGCACACCTTTAATTCTATTAGCTGAGCCTACACCTAAAATAGATGAGGATACAACGTGTGTCGTTGAGAGTGGAAAGTGAAGATAAGATGCTGTGAAAATTGTCAATGCAGAAGAAAGGTCTGCAGCTGCACCATTGGCAGGACGAATTTTCATAATGTTTCCACCGACTGTTTTAATAATACGCCAACCACCAACTGCGGTTCCGAGCCCCATTGCTGCAGCACATGAAATTTTAACCCATAATGCAGGCTCTACGTCTGATTGAAGATTGGCTACGATCAATGCCATCGTAATAATCCCCATTGACTTTTGAGCATCATTTGTACCGTGAGAAAAAGATTGCAGCGCTGCTGTAAAAATTTGGAAAAATCGGAAGTTTTGATTCGTTCGTGCAAGATTCGCATTTTTAAACACTTTTTTTACAATTGAATAAATCGTAAACCCGACGATAAAAGCGATGACTGGTGATAATAATAATACTAAAACGATTTTCGTAAACCCTTGAAAGTGTAAAATACTAAATGAACCTGCTGAAGCAACCGCTGATCCAGCGATTGCCCCAATTAGCGCGTGAGACGACGAACTAGGAATCCCAAAATACCATGTTACCAAGTTCCAAACAATTGCCGCCAAAATCGCTGCTAACACTACAACTAATCCATTGTGAATTGTGAATGGATCAACAATATCTTTCGTAATCGTAGTTGCTACACCCGTAAAAGTTAAGGCACCAATAAAGTTCATAATTGCCGCTAATAAAATCGCATGTCTTGGCGTTAATGCACGCGTAGAAACTGCAGTGGCTACAGCATTAGCGGTGTCATGAAAGCCATTAATAAAATCAAACACTAGTGAAAATATGACAATAGCCACCGTTATCAGCACTAAAAATTCCATAAGATAGATACTCCTTAGCTATTTTTCATGATTATTGTTTCAAAATTGTTCGCTACTGTCTGACAACGGTCAGCAATATTTTCTAAACTTTCATAGATGTCTTTAATTTTAATTAAAGTAACAGGATCTGTTTCGCTATTAAAGATATGTTTAATTGATTGACGTAAAATACCATCACAATTTGTTTCAAATTCTTTAATATTAATTGAATGTACACGCATGTGAGATAGCTTTTTCTCTGACATTAATCCAATGGCTAATTTCATTTCTCCAATGGCTTTTTGGATATTTTCTACAAATTCGGCCATAAACTCATCTGTGTATTCAATTGAATACATTTCAAACATTGCAGATGTTTCCTCCATTGCATCTAAAACATCATCAATTGCATTACATAATGACATAATATCTTCACGCTCAATTGGTGTGATGAAAGTTTGATTTAAATCCGTAATAACTTGGTGCATTAAATCGTCACCATGAGACTCATACGTTTTGATATTATCTGCATATGTACGTAGGTCTAAATGAGTGTTGAAATCCATTTTACCGAATTCTACAGCAGCGCGATCAAGGTTATAAATCATATCCTCTAAGCGCTCCATAAACTTATCCTTTTTTTTCCTAATCATTTGAAATCCTCCGTTCAACTGTCGTCCTATCCCATTTGTAAATACATTGTTTATTTTATTATAAATCAATGTTAAATCTTTGTTAACTTTTTTAGTGAAACTCCCCATCTTAATCTTTTAAGTGAAAGAAATGATTGAAACGATACGTTTTCACTAAAATTTCATAATCCTATTTGAAAATAGCATAAATTTTACATATCTACAATTAAATTTACAAAACCTTAACATTTCTAATTTATTATCGCCTTAATTTCGTGACATGCCTACCATTTGAAGCAAACTTTCGTAAAATTTTCACATTAAGGATGCTTGCGTTGCTACTTTAACCCTCTTAATTGAAGACAATCTATCCTAATACAAAAATTTCATTATCAAATATGAATGAATCGATTATAGTTATAACCAAATGTATAGTTGATAACAAAAAGTTATCAAAACACCAAAAGTTGTAATGATGAATAGCCCCTTGACTTCTCTTTTTTACCCTTCTCCTTGTTTGAAAATGTCAAATTGAGCATGACCGATATACAAGTGTTTTACCAATGAAACAAAAAACCTTTGACAATCCAACTCGGATTTCAAAGGTTATAACTATGTTTAATCATCGTTTAAATGCGTTACACATTACTTATAGGTTTTCAATTGGCGTATGCACATTAAAAACCATTTGTATTTTTGCAGAATGCTTTTAATAAATGTATGAAAAAACGCTACAACCTAATGACTAAAACTTATGTTTACTAGCATCTTTTCAATAGAATAAGCGTAGATGCCACCGCACCTAAATTTATGACTTATCATCATTTTTTGTGTAACTTATAGGCTCACCGTTCATTTGTCGGTGTTGGAGGGTTTGAATACGACACTTCGAATCAAACCCTCGAATGAGCATTTGATAAAACGGCACCTGTATCATATAAGCAATGGGCCAAAATGCGCGCGGGATATAGTCGAATAAATGGACAATAATCCAATTGAATTGTGGAATATATCTAAATTCAACACACGCGCGTTTCCCTTCTTTTGTATAAGAAATCGAACTGTCTATCGCCACAAGTCGATAGTAGTGATGATCAATGCGTTCAAGTTCAAATTCAAACAATAATTTGTTATTTTTCTTTTTGTAAAACTTAAAACAATTTCCTTCTCTAACGATTTTGGCGCGTGTGCCGGTTGTTTGTGATAACCAATGTGCCATTTCATCAATAAATGTTTCCATATCCCAGTGTGGCGGTTTTGGAATATGATGTGCAATCCGAATATCATCATATTTCGCCGCTTGAAACTCCACCGATATATGTGGTCTATTGATGCGTTTACTTGTCGGACGAACGTGTACCCCATGTGATTGTAATTGTGTGATGGTTTCTTGATCAAATTTACTACCGCGCACATATAGTATTTCATGCACATGACAAATTTTTGCAGCTCTAGCAAAATTATCTGCTGCGATAATATTGAGCTCTTTCGCAAGGGCGCGCGTCATTTTGGCTGAATGCTTTGTAGGATCAATAAAAAATACCGCAATATCGATCTCTTCCATCGCTTTTTTTACATCATAGTAATTATAAATATCTCCTTTGATCCAATTAACATGTTGCTGAGAATGCTTTTTGGGATATTTAGACATTGTATAAACATCATAATCGGGTGTTAATGCTTCGATTAAAGATTTACCAATTGTACCTGTGCCGCCTGCAAGTAAAATTTTGAGTCGCATAGTGTTGCCCCTTTCTAATAACTTCCTATACATGGTAAAGTACGCTACAATAAATGATGGTATCTTATTCCCTTTTAATGGGACGTTAATTTATAAAAAATGGAGTTGAAAGCATGTCTTTAAACATTAGAGAAATTAGTATAAACGACGTAGAAGCTTTTACCACTTTAATGCAAAAGGTATATGATGAATCAGACTTCATGCTATACGATCCTGGCGAGTATGTACCTTCTTTAGAATATGCCATTTCAAACCTTGAAGAAGTCATCACTTCTCCTCATTTAGCTATTCTTGTAGCCGAAAAAAGTGACATGCTGGTAGGCTATATTACCATTGTCTCAAAAAAACTCCATCGTATTGAGCATAAAGCAAGAATTTCTATGGGTGTCTTAAATCAAGAACAAGGCTTCGGTATCGGTCAAGCACTTTTAGATGCATGTAAAAAATGGTGTCGCGATCATCAAATGACACGTATTGAATTAACAGTTGTAACCGAAAATTCAAGTGCAATTCGACTGTATAAACGCGCAGGATTTAAAGTAGAGGGTGAAATGCAACATACCCTTAAGATTGACAATCGTTATTTTAATGAATATATGATGGCATACATCGTCCATTAAGTCGTCTTTATTTTAACATTGGATGATTAAAATACCCACCTATAAAAGTCACCCTACTTTATCTACAATTTGCCATTGGATAGTCATTCAATAAGCCCTCGAAATTCATCACATGAGACATGAATTTCAAGGGCTTTATTTTAATGACTGTCAAATGAGATGACTTTTCCCATCCACATGCTACATGACTCTCATTAAGGCATTTCTTCATATGGATTTAAATTAATATCCGTTTGTGGCGCTTCATCAATATCTGATTTTAAATTTTGTTGCGTCGTATTTCTACTTAAAAAACTTAATACTCTACGAATATTTTCACGTGATTCTGGTTTTTCTAAATGAAATTGATATTGATGTTTTAAATGATGCGAATGATTATAAAACAAGGTATCTACTGGAACCTGCTGTGCTTTTAAGGCATGTGAAAAAGAATCGTTTTGTGAGCGAAATGGATCAGCATCGCCTACTGAGAGATAAGTTGAAGGAAATTTTGATGTGATTTGTCGCTCTGTTGACATCTGATTGATTGTTTTCGTATTATTTTCCCAATCTTTTGCCCCAGTATAGCTCCGCATAAATAAATCTATTCGTGGAAATTCTGTTTCACGAACTGTATGCATATTATAAAAGCCGCCGAAAAAAATCGCTGCTTTGATATGATTAGGCGTCACTTGTTGCTTAAATCCCATCGCATTTCTTAGTTCATCGTTTGTTTGAATTGCCGTAAACTGACTATTAATTTGAGCACCAGCTGAATCACCACCGAATATGACTTGATTCATATCTACTGGCAATTTATGTTTATTGGCTTTAATAAAATCAACGGCTTTGTCCATTTGAATGAGTGGTGTTGGATACTGGTATTCAGGTGCTAATGCATAGTTCACATTGACAACCACATACCCACGCTCAACAATATTTGCGAGCAAGGGGTTTTTATACTGTTTATCCCCTGCAATAAAGCCACCCCCATGAGCCCAAAATATAACTGGTAGTTTTTCATTTGCACTAATATTTTTTGGCATTAAAATATCTAACTGACTATTAGGCAAACTTCTCATATAGGTGATATCGGTGAGTGCCGTGACATTATGATTTTGAATGGCTACTTTCTTCTTGTGTGAAGCATCTTGTGATTTTTTTGTCTCCAAAAAATAGCCGACAATTAAGCCGGCTATGACGAGTAAGATGATACATGCAATCACAAGCCAACGCATTTTACGATTTTTCATAACAATCTTCCCTTTCGGAAAAATTTTATCATACCTTATGAATTAAGCAATGTATTTCTTATCTTGAGATTTTCTATAGAAATATTTTACCATTACAGCAATGACTATAAACAAACCAATGACACCCATCATCGGATAAACAAATGCGATAAGTCCCTCAAATCCTACAAAACTTAACGCATATGCCACAGGCATAATAATGCTAATCATTACATAATATTTTTTAGTGTAAGGTTTAGTAAAACGTGCTGCGAACGAATACGATAGACCTAAAATCGTATTATACATTACCGCAAGCATCACGATTGAAAATACAAATGTTAAAACAGGTGAAATTTGGCCTGCTAAAACAAGTGTTGGTATCGCTGAATCTTTAATGCTTGGATATTCAGATTGCAACGCAAAATTGATTAATCCAAGTAAGATCAGGTATACCACACCACCAACAAGACCTCCTAAACCAGATACTTTACGTTTAGAAGCGTCGCCACCAATTGCTACAAGTGTACTAAAACCAACTGCAAATGCTAAACCACCGTAATTAAAACCATTCCATATTCCTTGAATTAAGCTTGGTTTTTCAACGACACTATTGATTTCTGAAAAACCAATAGAGCCTTTAAATAAATACGTGGCAGCTATAATAACGACTAAAATAATCAATATTGGTGTTACAACACCTAAAGCTCCTACAATTTTATTGAAGTCCATCAACAATGTTAGAAATACGAGAATACACATTATTAATGCGCCTAACCATACTGGCACACCATAACTTTCAAAAAATGTGGATCCTGCACCAGCAATCATTGTTATTGTTACTGCATAAAGCGATAAAATTAAAATATAATCAATTATCAATCCTAACTTTCTGCCGAACAGATATTCTAGTGTGGATTCGTGATTGTTCGCATCAAAGGCTGTACCGATTTTGGCTACCTGGCGACCAATAAATGTTAAAATGAGCCCTGAGATAATCACTCCAATATAAGAATAAACGCCGTACATACTAAAGAATTGTTTTACTTCTTGACCTGTCGAAAAACCTGCACCTACGACTACGCCAACGTAAGCAAAAGCAATTTTAATTGCTTCAGAATATTTGTGCATCTGTTTTGACCTCCTCATTTGCAAAACACGTTAAACATTAAACCACATTATACGTTTTATTTCAAATGAACAGAGCCAAATAAAAACGCTGTAGCCCTTGAAGCTACAGCGTTTATTGATATAATAAAATGATTTTCAACAATGTAAATATACAAATCACTGTATAATAAAAATGATTTAACTATAAAACACGAATATATATACATATTTCAATTCCATCAATTTAAATATTGAAGTTTATTAAGACTTTTCAGCAGTTAAATTCAAATTTTTTCTTTCTTTTGACGCATTCGTCAAAGTCCAAGCAATAAATAGAGCAATAACAAGCAGTGCAAGAGCGACATCATACGCTATATGCATGCCTAAAGTCATCGCTTCATCTTTAATAGCTTTCGTAACATTAGACTGACCCGCTACTTTCACATTTTGAACACCCGTAACAATTCCCACAAAAATCGCGATGCCTGTTGCACCTGCTACGGGTTGTAATACGTTAAATATTGCTGTACCATGTGGATATTTTTCTTTCGGTAATGCATTCAAACCATTCGTGCTTGCCGGCATCATGATGGCAGCAATGCCAATCATTAAAATGATATAAGCAAACACAAATGTTAATACAGACAATCCAGGGTGAATCGTTGTATAAAATCCAGCCACAGCTAGTAATAACATCAAACCAGGTACCACTAATTTACGCGGTCCGTATTTATCAAATAATCCTCCCATAAATGGAGAAAGGATTCCATTTAAAATGGCTCCTGGAAGTAAAATCAATCCTGCAATTTTAGCAGAAAAGCCCATTGGTCCCTGTAAATACATAGGCATGACGATTTCAGATGCAAACATCGTCATAATAACAATGACAAAAATAATCATCCCTTTCGTATAGTTATGATATTGTAATACTCTAAAATCAAGAATGGGTTCTTCCAATAGATATTGGCGTCGTATAAAGCATACAACACATATCAATCCTACAATTAATGGAATAAAAATAATTGGATTTAAAAGTGCGCCTTCTGTTGACCCCATTTTTGAAACACTAAAAATGACAGCAGTAATCCCTAGCGTTGACAATACCACCGACCACACATCGATTTTAGGACGTGTCACTTCCCCAACATTTTTTAAGAAGATAACAGCAAATATAAACGTAAAGAGCATAAATGGCACAACGCTAAAAAAAAGCCAACGCCAACCGAGATAATCAACAATAAACCCAGATAATGTCGGTCCTAAGGCTGGTGCAAACATAATGACAAACCCGAATGTGCCCATTACTTTCCCACGTACAGATTCATCAAATAAGAGTAACATTGCATTCATAATGAGTGGAATCATTAACCCTGTACCTATGGCTTGCACCATTCTTCCAGTTAACAACAATGGAAAATTCATAGCTGTACCGGCTATTAAAGATCCGATTGTAAAAATAGCAATCAATCCTAAAAACAGCCGTCTTGTCGAAAACCATTGAATGATTAACGCTGACAATGGGGAGACAATTCCCATTATCATCATGAAACCACTAGCCATCCATTGAACGGTTGTTCGAGAAATGTCGAAATAATTCATTAATTCCTGAAGCGCAATATTTAATAATGTTTCATTCAAAATCATAAAAAATGCCCCGATTAAAAAGACAATCATAATGATACGTGAGTGATTGTTTTCCATACACTCCCCCCCTTTTTGAGATAACTTGCACATTATACATGACATATTGTGCAAAATAAAGCGCAATAACTCAAAAATGCCATCATATTATCTTTTAAAGCATAGTCTCGTATAATTTTAGATATAAAAACTGCCCACATAGCAACTGGCTTTGTGGGCAGATCAATCATGTAATAACGTTCCTATTAAAAAATTTATTTTGCATCTTTATAATGACTCAAATCGCCAATATCTACAACGACTTGATCCATGCGTTTCGCTGTTTCTTTCAATACATTACGCGCTACTTTGTTTTCAGGGTCAATTTTTAATATTTGTTTTGCAATATCAAAAGCTTTCTTATCCGAAATGACTGGTTCAGGAATCGCATGAAGTAATAACATTTGAAGTAAGCTTTTAACTTCTTTTCCTTCAGTCAAAGTAATTGATGACTTGGCATGATAGTAGGCTGCATCTAGTGCACCTGGTACATCACTTAGAGGATATACAAGGAGTAAAAACGCAAGGTCATGAATTTCTGACGTTTCTTCTTGTTTAATCATATCTAGAAGACACGTATAATACATTACACTTTCGTCTTCATGCGCACTTGAAATATACGCTTCTTCAAAAGCTAAGAAATCAGTCGCGGACATTAAGCTCTTAACAGCTGAAAATTCACCGTTCAACACATGTTTTTGAATTAATTGTTGCATCGCTTGTCCTCCTGAATTTGCACCTCATAATAATTACATTCATTTTAACATAATTTCTATGGAATTGCTTAGAGTTACCTCATTAAATTTTATTTAGAAACAGATAAACACATGATACGATGCCACTGTTTCAAGTCATAACACGACGTTTGAATTGTTCAATACTAAACACCACGCACTTTATACATTAAATAGAGAAAATAAGGTGCGCCAATAATCGCCACAACAATACCTGCGGGTAAACCATTTGGTTGAACTAAATTTTGACCAACTGTGTCTGATACCACTAAAAGCACCCCACCTATCATCATCGCAAGTGGTAAAAAGCTCTGATGCCTTGGACCGATCATTGTACGTGCAATATGTGGTGCCATTAATCCGATAAATCCAATTGCCCCTACGATAGATACTGCTACTGATGATAATAATACAGCGATAAAAACTAAAAAGAGACGCTCTCGTTTAAGTGATACTCCTAATCCTAACGCAATCGAGTCACTTGTATTTAAAATATTAAGTATTTCTGATTTACTTAACACTATTGGAATAACGATAACAAGCCATGGTACAAAAGCATATACAAATGGCCATGTATCCCCCCAGATATTTCCTGCAAACCATGTCGAAATAAATTCAGATTGACTTCGATCAAAAGAGGAAATTAAAGTTAAGGCACCACCTGAAAGTGCTGCAGACAACCCAACACCTACTAAAACCATACTTGTTGGGGATAACCCTTTTTCACCTTCATAGCTAAAATAAAAAATGAAAAGCATAACGACTAATCCACCAAACAAACTGACAATCGGTAACATATATACAAAATCTTCAGCATTGATACGTCCAATTGCTATAAATAATGCAATGGCAAAACCGCTTCCCGCATTAATGCCTAAGATGCCAGGTTCAGCAAGTCCATTCCGTGTGACACTTTGTAATATCGCGCCACTTAGACTTAGTGCTACACCAGCGCATAATGTCACAATTAAACGTGGGATACGAAATTCAAAAAGCACAAGTTGATTAGCTGGATTACCTTGTCCGATAATTGATTCCCCTATTTGACGCAGTGTTATAGGAAATTCTCCGGTCGTTAAACTCACAATCATCGAAGCGATTAAAATGAAACCTGTGACCATTAATGAAAGGCGTCGTTTTTGTTTTACTTTTTGAGCAATCAAATGAGACGACCTCCTTTCTTAATTAAATATAAGAAGAACGGTACACCGATAAATGCAATAATTGCACTCATTGGTGCTTCGCCTAATAATCTTGCAATGATATCTGCAATTAACACGAGTGCACCGCCAAACAAGGCTGAAAGTGGTAATATTTTTTCATAATCTGTTCCAACTAAAAACCGAACTAAATGTGGAATAATAAGCCCTACAAATGCAATTTGTCCGACCATGGCTACTGATATACCTGCTAAAAGCATCGTTAACAATAAAGCCACGATACTGATGCGCATCGTGTTTTGACCTAATCCTTTGGCGATAGCATCACCTAAACTTAAAATCGTAAGTTGGCGACGCATTAACATGAGAATACACGTTACAGTCACAACTAATGGCACGCTAATATATAAATGTTGCCATGTTGTACTAGATATACCGCCGGCATTCCAAAAATTAATCGATTGATTTAATCTGTACGTTAAAGCCAACCCTTGACTGAGTGCAGTCAACAATGCGCTAATTGCAGCTCCAGCCAATATCAATCGCATTGGTTGATATCCGCCTCGTCTAGATGCACCCACCAAGAGCACTAACACACCACCAACGACGGCTCCCATAAAACTTAATAAAATGACAATAAAAAACGGCGCTTCTGGATAAAATACAAAAGTAGCCGCTAAAGCAAACGCAGCCCCAGCGTTTAAACCAATTAAACTTGGGTCTGCGAGTCCGTTCTTCGTAACACCTTGTATAACGGCACCTGAAACAGCCAATGCCATCCCAACAATCAGCGCACCGATATCGCGTGGCAATCTAATTTCTACTATAATATTATGTGCTTGGTTTGTAGCATCGTAGTCGAATAGTGCGCGCCAAATCGTGTGTAACGTGATATGAGCTTGTCCCAACATCATCGAAGCGATAAAAGCAATGACCAATATACCTATCGCAAACAGCATATAAAAACTGAATTTCAAACGCGTATTCACTGTGTTTTTCATAAGAAGTCCTCTTTTTCTTGTTAGTTTACTTTTTCATAGTGTTTACAAAGTAAATTATACGTCACTAACATAGGTTTACCTGTACGCGGGTCTGTACTTAATTCCGCATCAATATTAAAGACTTCTTCTAAAATTTCATTTGTTAACACATCATGTGTTTCACCTTGTTTGACAATCTCTCCCTTTTTCATAGTAATGAGAAAGTCTGAAAAACGAATAGCCTGGTTGATATCATGTAAAACCATCACAATCGTCGTACCATGTTCTTGGTTCAATGTTTGTACCAGTTCTAATATTTCAAGTTGATGTGAAATATCTAAATACGTCGTAGGCTCATCTAAGAAAATAATATCTGTTTTTTGTGCAAGTGCCATGGCAATCCATACACGTTGACGTTGTCCACCACTCAAATCATTTACAGCACGATGTTTAAAATCATGTGTCCCTGTCACGCGCATTGCCCAATCAATTTCTTTTTTATCTTCATCTGATAAACGACCAAAGCCTTTTTGATGAGGGAAACGGCCATATGAGACTAACTCTCCCGCAGTAAGCCCATCTGCAACATCAGGAGATTGCGGTAATATTGCAATTTTTTTCGCGATTTCTTTAGTTGATTGGGACTGAATATTTTTTCCATCTAAGTATACCTCACCGCTCTTCGTCCCCAATAATCGTGATAAAGCCTTTAACAAAGTCGATTTACCACAACCATTTGGTCCAATGATAGATGTAATTTTCCGATCAGGAATTGCAACATCTAAATTATTTACGATGATACGATCACCGTACCCAATTGTCACTTCTTTTCCTGTTAATCTACTCATCATTATCCTTCTTTCTACGCTTTATCATCGTTTTAGCGTTCATTTATAAAATATGCGAATATGCACCTCTAATTGAGAATCATTTTCATGTCCGTTCATTATATCATTTTTTAAAATACTTTTCTATTTGAAATGATGAACTTACATACACTAAAAAAAGACTGAAATCTGTTATATAAACGATTCCAGTCCTGAGTTATATTAATCTTCAACTAAAAAGCCATTTCCGTACACATCACGTACATCATGAACAACGACAAACGCATTTTGATCGATTTTACGAATCAGTCGCTTCGTTCTTGATAATTGTGTTTTACTAATTACCGCATATAACACATCTGTTTCTTGTTTCGAGAAATAACCACGTCCATTTAAAATTGTAACACCACGACCTATATCTTCATCTATCATTTTCGCAACACGGTCTGGTTCTTTGGAAATAATCGTCACCGCTTTTTTAGGGTTAAGTCCTTCAATCACAAAGTCAATCACTTTAGTACCGATATACAAACTAACTAATGTAATCAATACTCGATCCAAAGGAATGACTGTTAATGAAATCATCACCACAATAAAATCAAAAAACAACAAAGCATAAGGTGTGCTTACATCTAAGTATTTATTTGCAATACGTGCTAAAATTGTCGTTCCTGCTGTCGTTCCCCCTGCAAGTATAATCACACCAATACCTAACCCAACAGTTAAACCACCAAATACAGCATTAACGAGAATATCGTCTGTTTTCACGGACCACGTTTCTGTTAAGCTCAAAAACACAGAAATCAGCACCGTCGCAAATACCGTTAAATACATGCTGCGTTTACTTAAAAATTTATACCCTATACCAATAAGCACCGCATTCACGATGAAGTTAGTCCATGCCGGCGAAATATGAAACGCATAGTACAATATAATTGCCAACCCTGTTACGCCACCTTCACCAAGATCCCCAGAAATGATAAAGGCATTGACACCTGCTGCAAATATAAAACTACCGATGATGACCAATATTATATCTCTTACTGTTCTTTTCACACCATCATCCCCCTCATTCATTTTTTCTACACGCTTAACACTAGCCATATTATCACAATTTTGCCACTAATCGTACCCCTTTACAAATTTTGTATCGTCATACATAATTTCGAATCAAAATTCATTATCCAAAAAATGTATCTCCACTAATCCTTGCTATCACAAGGATAGGAAAGTTTAAAGTAAATACATTTAAAAATTTCTGAATATTTCGTTTACTTATCTCCTTTCTTTATGTATAATAAGAATTACCTTATTTGTTGCAAGTCAACAAGAGGCCATCTCCTTTGTGTTGTTTATAGTAAGAGAGATTTTTGCTCGAAGGTTGATATTTTGCTCGAGTATCAACCCAATTATTCATTTCCCGTCAAGGCAGTTCGGCAATAGCTGAGCTGTCTTATTTTTTATACTTTATACATATATTAAAAAAGCCTCCGAAGTGCAATTCAACGAACTTCGGAGGCTCTCTATAATGATAGAACGTTATCTTTTCGTCCTTAATTAGAGACGTTTTTTACCAAGCAAATAATCCGACAAACCCTGCTGTTAATAATGAAACTAAAATACCTGATAATAGCATCATTGGAACGTATTTTGACACAAAATCAGCCGTTTTCTCATTTACAATTCCTTTCAGCGTACCGATAATCATACCCACTGTTGAGAAGTTTGCAAAGGAAATTAAGAATGTTGTGATAATGGCACGACGGTGAGGATCGTAATTTTGCACATCACCCATGATTTCACCCATAACGACAAACTCATTTGTCACGATTTTTTTAGCCATCTGTTGCGCTACATCCCATGCTTCATTGTATGGGAGACCAAGAAGTAAAGCGAACGGATACATAAATACGCCTAGAATCTGATCGAGTCCGATACTGCCTTTAATATGGAACAATGATGCAATACCACCAGATATTAAATTAATCAGACGATCCGCTAATTCGGCTAACGCCACAAAGCTGATTACGAAAGCGATAATAATTAATACCAATTTACCAGCATTTAGCACTGAATCACCTAAAAAAGAGAAGAATGGTTGACGCTTTTCATTTGTTCTTAATTCATAAATGACATCTTCATCTGCATCGATACGCACCGGATTTAATATAGAAGCAACAATCATCGCATTAATGATGTTTAGCGGAATAGCTGTTAAAACAAGCTCACCAGGTAACATCGTCACATATGCACCTACAATTGCTCCGGATACTGAGCTCATAGACATCATTGCTATCGTCAACACCCGTGCATCGTTAATCCGTTTTACTTGTTCACTTGAAACAGCGATGGCTTCTGTGTTTCCTAAGAACATCATCTCAATCCCAAAAAATGCCTCAAACTTAGGCTGACGTGTTATTTTGGCTAACACCCAACCAACGCCACGCATAAAGAATGGCAATATGCGTAAATACATTAAAACATCGAACAACGGGACAACTAATAAAATTGGAAATAATGCTGCAACAGCCATATCCATTTGTTTCGCTGTTGTCCAACTCTTAAATGCAAAACCAACACCTGAAAATGCAGCATCAATAACCCATGAAATACCTGCAGCGGCCATTTCAACTGCTTTAGTTCCAGCTGGGAAGTATACAAAAAACCAAGCAAGAAATAAGTTCAGTAAGATTAAAATTCCAATTGATCCCCATTGAATATTTTTACGGTCTCGTGAAAACAATGCAGCAACGCCAATAAAAATGAACAACCCAATTATGTTAATAATTAAATACATAGGTTTAAACCCTATCCTTTCTCTGTTTTTCAACACTACAAGTATACCATGCTGTTTTGATAGTGAGAATATCTTTTTGAACGGCACAATTCATTTACTAGGCTTCAAATCGAAATAGTTTTTTATGAAACTATTTATCATCATCAGTCAAATGCATAAAATATTTAACGGCAGTCGTTTTTAGCGAAAAAGCTATTGTTAAAAAATGTCGAAGCGTATATAATTTTCATTGAAAATGATTATCATTAACATTTAAAAGCGGGTGGTATGAATGACACATGTTGCTGAAGCTCAACTCGGCGTCAATTACGTCGTAACGACATTAAATATGAAAAATACAAACTTAAAACATCGCCTACGTGCACTCGGATGTGTTGAGGGATGTCAATTGCAAGTCCAACAAAAGGGCTTATTCAAAGGTCCATGTACGATTAACATTAATGGTCAGCATATTTCAATCCGTTATTGCGATGCGTGTAACATTTGCTTGGAGCATTGTCATGAGTAATACTTATTGTATTTTAGGAAACCCAAATGTCGGTAAAACATCTCTATTCAATGCACTTACAGGGTCATACGACTATGTTGGTAACTGGAGCGGTGTCACTGTAGAAAAGAAAGTCGGTCAACTTAAAACACATTCTGGCCAATTAATTGATTTGCCAGGCATTTATGATTTAGTGCCTATTTCGCGTGATGAATCTGTAGTGACGCAATATCTCATTCACGATACATTTGATGGGATGATTAATATTATTGATGCCGCCCAAATTAAAAGAAATTTCAACTTAACTGTTCAATTGTTAGAATATGGGGCCCCCTTATTAATAGGGCTTAATATGATAGATGTTGCGACTCAAAGAGGTATAAAAATTGATTATCACAAGTTAATGCGCAGACTGCACGTTCCAATCATTCCAGTTATCGCTCGCACTGGAAAAGGCAGCTCAGAAATGTTAAATGCATTAACCGACTATCACTTGGCACCACAACGTCCATTAATCATCCAATACGGCACACAAATAGAACATCTGATTGCTGAAATTAAGCAATTGATACCTAAAAACTACATTTTACCTGAAAAACATCATCGCTTTGTTGCCATTCAATACATCTTAGATAATCCTACGATTAAAGCATCTTTAGACACAGCCGTTCAAAACAATATAGAACAATGTATTCAATCATTCAAAGAAAGCCAGACCATCGATCTTGAACAAGAAATCTCAACACGACGCCAACGCTATATCAATCAACTATTGAGTGAAGTGGTTGTATATCCTAATACACCTAAGCACCATTTAACAGAGCGTATTGACAGTATTTTAACGCATAAAATACTAGGTATTCCGATTTTTTTATGTTTCATGTGGCTAATATTTCAAATCACATTTACTTGGGTTGGCACACCACTCTCAGACCAACTCGATGGCTTTTTTGGTGGCACGCTTACTGAGTTCGTCACGCGTATTATGACGCAATTAGGCATTTATTCCCCTATTCAAGCACTCGTGACCGATGGGATTATCGCAGGTGTCGGCGGCGTATTAGTGTTTGTCCCGCAAATTTTAGTGTTATTTTTTTTCATATCTTTACTAGAAGACTCAGGCTATATGGCTCGTATAGCGGTAATTATGGATAGAGTGATGGAAAATTTCGGATTGAATGGAAAGTCATTTATTCCAATGATTATTGGCTTTGGTTGTAATGTGCCGGGTATTATGGCAGCTCGAAGTATTGAAGAAGAAAAAGAACGTTTAACAACAATTTTAATCACACCCTTTATGTCCTGCTCTGCACGCTTACCTGTCTACGGCCTTTTCGTTGCCGTTTTCTTTGCACAACATCAAGCGCTTGTCGTATTAAGTCTATATGTTTTAGGAATTGTTGCTGCATTAACTGTAAGTTATATTTTAACTAAAACGACACTAAAAAAAGACACATCGATTTTTGTAGTAGAACTTCCACCTTATCGTCTGCCGTCATTTAAAACGTTATGGCGCAGTACTTGGGAGAAAGGAAAAGGGTTTGTAAAAAAAGCAGGTACGTTTATTTTTGCTGGTTCAGTCATTATATGGGTTTTGAATTATGCAGGGCCTACTGGTATCGATGTTTCTGCCAATGAAAGCTTTTTACATGTCATTGGATCAATCATTGCACCATTGTTATCACCTGTAGGGTTTGATAGTTGGCAGGCAGCTGCTACCCTGATTCCAGGATTTTTAGCAAAAGAAGTAATCGTAAGTGCGATGGCCATTATTTATGCTGTAAATGATGATGCACTCGTTTCAATGGTATCTACACATTTCACAGCGCTTTCTGCTTATAGTTTTATGGTGTTTATATTACTTTACACACCTTGCTTAGCTACTGTTGCAGCAATACGTAAAGAAACTACATCTTGGAAGTGGACATTTCTTGCAGTAATTTATCCTATTACAGTTGCATATTTACTGTCTATGATCATTTATCAAATTGGTAGTCTATTTATTTAGGGGTGATAACATGACTTTACTCATTAATATTATATTTGTTTTAATTATTGTGAGTTATGTCGCTTTCGTTTTACAACGGTACATTAAAAAATCAAAACACGGCCAATGTAGCGCTTGTGACATTAATGAAGGTTGCGAATCTCATACTTTTAAAAAACCAAATATAAAATAAAAACAAGGTGGCCATGCATATGTTGGATTGCATGGCCACCTTAAAATTATGTTGTTAAATTTTGTGTTTCTACAAAGTGTTGATACATTTCGTGTGATTGTATTAACTCAGCATGCTTACCTGTTCCAGTCACACGCCCTTGATCTAAGAAAATAATTTGTTCTGCTTTTTTTATGGTTGAAAGTCGATGCGCAATAACAATAGTTGTGCGATTCTCCATTAAAACATCTAATGCTTCTTGAATTTTCCGTTCACTCTCACTATCTAAATTTGCAGTTGCTTCATCTAACAATAAAATATCAGGATCTTTTATAAAACTGCGCGCGATGTCAATGCGTTGACGTTGGCCGCCAGATAGCTTCAAACCACGTTCGCCTACAATCGTGTCATATCCTTCTTCAAATGTTTGAATAAAATCATGACAATTCGCAAGCCGTGCGTAATATTCCAATTCTTCTTGTGAGACTTCTCGTTCAATTCCATACAAAATATTGTCTCGAATCGTTCCATTCATCATCGCATTACTTTGCATGACATAGCCGATTTTACGACGCCAATCACTCAAACTAATATCATAAATCGATTGATGGTTGTATTGAATATCTCCAGTATCAATTTCGTACATCCGTTCAATCAAACTAAAAATGGTACTTTTACCTGATCCTGATGGCCCCACAAAAGCCGTAACGGCACCTCGTTGAATTGTAAATGACACATCTTGTAATATCGGCTTTACATCATATTTAAAGGAAACGTTTTTAAATGATAAGTCTCCATGTTTTAGTAAGTGGTTCGTATTTTTCGGTTCAATCGGCTCAAGTGGTTCGTGTAGAATTTCATAGATACGACTACTCGCACCCACTGCCTTTTTATAATCCGTCACTAATGTAGATAAATTGATAAGCGGTATAGACAAATTAAGTACATAGAATATCATCGCAACAAGCGTACCTGCAGAAATTGCGCCAGAAGAAATACGCAAACCACCAAACCCTAAAATCATACCTATCGTAATTAGCATGATAATACCAGAAATGGGTTGAATCACCGCAGCAATTTTAGCTTGTTTTAGGCCGAGTTTGTAGATTTCATCTAGGTTGTGCCGCGCTTTTTCTAATTCAATATGTTCTGTATTTGAAACTTTCACCAATCTCATTTCAGTCAAAACGCGTCCAAGTAAACCGCTAAAATTCGCTATTTCATTTTGTGTATTCGTAGAAATTTTTTGCATCACTTTTCCAAGTGGTGTAATAATAAGCGCAAATATTGGAATCGTAATAAACGTTAATAATGTCATTTGCCAATCTAAAATAAACAACATGATTAAAGAACCAATAACAGTAATGACAGATGGAAAGAAACCTGGTAATTTTTGAGATATAAAATCATTAATCACTTTCGTATCGTCCGTTAAGCGGCTCATGAGTTGACCACTTTCATTTTTATCGAAGAATGGCATTTTCAACTGAATGATATGGCGCCATAGTACTGATCGAATTGCGTAAATGACTTTTTCACCAATTTTATTTAATAAATAATATCCAACCCCACTTAGAATCGCATTGACTAAAAATACTGCAACAATGATTATAATAAATGTTGGATTAATGGATGTTAAAGTGAATTTATCGACAAGTTGACCCGTGAATAAAGGAACTAATAAACCTGATAAACTTCCTAAAGATGCGATTAAAACTGCAACAACAATCAAACCCACTGGCCATGATATTTTTTTTAATAAGTAAATAAGTGGATTTTCTTTTTTCATAAATAGTTACCTCTTCAATGATTATTGTAGAGAAGTTAGACTTCCCTCACACCGACGCCACACTCCAGGACGTCTCGTTTAACATATACACTATACTTATACGTCATTATATTTATAACCCATCGCAAGACGCATACATCTGACAAAAAAACTGTGGTAAAATAGAATTTCAGTTGTTCCAAACAAAAAGTTTTATCATTTTTGAAGGAGTGCATATGAAAAAAGTAATTCTGAGTATTTTAGTTGTATTCTTCGCTACAACTATTATAACACCATTTACTAAAGCGAATACAGCAACACCCGTTGATATCGCAAATCAATATGGCTATGCCGTCGGTTATGGGTTTCAACCGGAAGGCCTTGTCAATATCAGCGAAACAGGACAAATCCTTTATCAATTCCAAGACAAACAAAAGTGGTATCCTGCTTCAATGACGAAATTAATGACCATGTACCTCACATTAAAAGCAGTAAAATCTGGTACGTTAAATCTTAATGACACAGTTAAAATAACAAATACACATTATAGAATGTCTACGTTACCAGAATTAAGTAATACGAAGCTTTACCCAGGCGAAACATATACAATCGCAGAATTACTTCAAATTACAGTTTCCGCTTCGAGTAATGCCGCATCTTTAATATTGGCACAAAAAGTATCGGGTTCAACTTCTCAATTTGTAGATGATATGAATCAAACCGCAAAATCATTAGGCATGACACAAACCCATTATGTAAATCCAACAGGTGCCGAGAATTTTCGATTACAAGAGTTTGTGCCCGAAAAGTATAGCCACGAAACATCATCTATCTCATCCCCTCGTGACTATGCAATATTGGCTCAACATGCCGTGCAAGACACACCAAAGATTTTAGACTTTACGAAACAAATCGCACCTACCCAACATGGTGTTACATATTATACGTTCAATGACTTGCTTGAAGGTGGAGATATGAGTTTACCGGGGACAGATGGCCTCAAAACAGGGTCTAGTGATCTTGCAGATTATAATAATACGTTAACGACAAAACGTGGAAAGTTTCGTGTTTTTCACGTCATTATGGGTGCCGGAGATTATAAAAATTTAGGCGGTGAAAAAGAACGTAATATGATGAGCGCCAGCACAATCAACGCTACATTCAATCAATATGATTACCGTAAAATTTTATCCAAAGGTGAACATAAAATTAATGGAAAAACGTATTACGTTACAGAAGATTTATATGATGTTGTCCCAAAATCAATGACGAAACCTTATCAATTTGTCGTTGAACGTGGAGAAGTTCATCTTGATTATAAACGTCAATTTATTTCCAAAGCTTATGGTCCTCCTAAGGTAGAGGTAGAAAAGCCAATCGTTTATCAATCTAAATCATTCGTTGTAAGTTCTTGGAAAGATCATCCGTTATTAACCACTTTAGGATTTATATTTTTAATCGGCTTCTTATCCGTCATCATCTATTACATGTTATTCCTCACAATTAAGCGCCGTTAATTTAAAAAACAAGGGAAAGTCGCCAATGCAACTTTCCCTTATTTTGCGTCTTTCCCATACAATTCTTTTTTAATTTGTGTCGTTGAAATACCTTCCGTTCGTTTAAGATAAATCACTTCACATTTATCTTTGAGGAAGTCAAATTCTCCTTCCCAATCATGACCCATGACGAAAGTATCAATTTCGTATTTCTCAACATCAGATACTTTTTGACTCCAATCATGTTCTGGAATAACCAAATCTACATAACGAATCGATTCTAACATCATTTTACGTTGTTCAAAATTGTAGTAAGACTTTTTATTTTTAATACGATTAAACTCGTCGCTTGATAGTGCAACGACTAAATAATCTCCCATTTCTCTTGCACGGCGTAATAATTCGATATGACCGTAATGTAAAAGATCGTACGTTCCGTAAGTGATGACACGTTTCACATTTACGCCTCCTTAATATTTTTAATCTTGCCTTAACATATGGTAAAAGTATAGCATGCGTCTATGCGAGATACAATTTAAAATCCCTGAATCATCTGATAATCAATCCATACGCTTTGTTATCATATATATTTAAATTTTAGTAAGACGATCGACGTATATAGCGATTTGATTTAATGTAGATTGTTTGTTGTAAGTATGCCAATCTTCAAACAACGGCTTTAATTCAAGGCGTTTCAAACGTTGATAAATATCCGACTCACGATAGACTTTATAATCTGTTGGAATATCATAGAAATAATCGTTAAGTCCACGTGCTTGTTCATATTCTTGTTCATCATATACATAATAAAGTGTTGGTTTGTGAATTAAGCTTGCTTCAATAGGTAATGAGCTATAATCAGAAATAATAACATCTGCTAAAACGATTAATTCAAATACTGATAATCCATAATCATCTGCCAAAACTTTTACTGAAGGGTGATAGCGTGAAAGTAACGTATAGTCGGGTAACGCTAATTCGAATGCTTCTTTATTTAAAATACGATTTGTCATCCCTTCTTCACGGTACGTCGGCAAATATACAGCGATTTTCCCCTCCAAGCCATGTTTGGATTTTAATTCAGACTTAAGGACGTCTAAATCTACGGAAAAGTATCGTGAAAGCCTTGGCACCCCAAAATTGATTAACTGTTCATAATGCGCATTGAAAGCACCTTGAAAACATGAGGCCATGTGCTGGCACCCAACTAAATATTTATCGGTTGCACGATATACCTTTTCATATTGCCTGACGCTATTTTCATGATCATGATTTACAGCATGGTCTTCAAAGCCAAACTTTTTTAACGCCCCTGCTGCATGCCAAGTCTGAATCACTGTTTGACCTTTTTTCTTTTTAAAACCTGCCATAAAAAGGTGTAAATTATCGATAAAAATAACTTTCGCACTCGCCATCTTAAACAACAGCCTCAAAACATTAAATTGATGAAATTCATAACTTGAGACTTCTTTTATTTCTCTAATCAATTTGAGATGTTCTCGTTTAGCAAAAACGGTTACGCGAAACCCTCGTTCATTCAACTTTTTTATAATAGGATACATATCTTCCTTAAAATTCATGATAACTACGATATGATTGGCATCCACGCCACGTTTTTGAAAAAAGGTCATCAAAAACTTAATCATAATGATGTACATTTCTTTAAGCCAATATCGTACCATTACAAAACACCGCCTTATAAATGTTGTTGTTAAAAAAAGCTGGACCACTCACGCGCCAGCTTCATAAAGTATTAACAATGAATGACTGGTTAAACATGCATAATTGCATACTTCGCCCTGAACCACCATTGTCAGTAACGAATTTTCATATTGATTCGTTAACCGCTCACTCTGATCATTCTTTGTTTGTATTACATAAAATCTGCAAAGTGATCTCTGTAGCGCATATGCAACATCGACCCAATCACAAAGAAAACAACTGCAACAAAAACATTATATAAAGCAAGTTCCCAATGCGTAATAAAATACCATTCTTTAAACAATATCGCCGCACGATAACTTTCCGCAATAAAATAAATTGGATTAAACATCATTATCTTTTCTGGCAATGATCCTGGTTTAGGTACCCACAGAATCGGTGATGCGTAGAAAAGAACCCTTAATAACGCTTGCATCGCCATTTGCGTATCTCGCACAAGTACACCCAAAGTTGATGTTAACAACGAAATAGACATCGTTATAAAGTACGCTAACGGAATAAACAAGACTAACTGAATAATGTGAATTGAAGGAGGTAGTCCCACAATCGTACATAGTCCAACTATCGCCAACACAAGCACAAGATGACCGTATAATTTACTCGTTACAATATACGTTGGAATGATCGAAAGTGGAAAATTCATTTTTGCCACTTGTCCGTACTTCATCGTAATGGATTTCGTCCCTTCTAAAATCCCTTGGTTGATGAAGAACCACATGCTAATACCAACGAGTAGCCAATAGATAAACGGCACACCATCAATTGGATGGTTACTTCTAATTCCAAAACCAAATACAAACCAATATACCATAATTTGAATAACTGGGTTAATAATTTCCCATGCTAACCCAAGATAATTATTATGATTCGTAATTTTCAATTGGAACTGTGCTAAACGTTGTATGAGATAGAAGCTTCTCACGTGCTCTTTTAGCACGGTTAAAACAGATTTCATAACTGACCACGCTTTCACATGCGACAATTTATTGATATCTCGCAAACTAAAAATATCTCCCAATCTATTTAAAGTTTGACCGACTCGCGTCTATCGCATATCCTTTAATTGAAATAGTTCATTGCTTTAAGTAAAATTAATACATTGTATCCTTAAATAATTTACAATAGCTTTACAAAATTAACAACTACTTAGTAATATGATTATAATCTAAAGTGATTGATTGATGAAGTCAAAAACGAAAGATTTTAAAATCTGTAACTTCATTTGATACGATTATCATCTATAGAAACTTATCTATATAGATATAATTTACAACTCTACTACTACTCTACCACGTCTCATTAAATGAGGCACGAATGAAATCAAATCTTTAACGTATTACACGTTTTAAGTTAGGAATGTTGAACTATGAAGCCAACGGTAAACATTGAACATGTGACAAAAGAATACCGTATCTATCGTAATAATAAAGAACGAATCAAAGACGCGCTTTGGCCCAAACACAAAAACAAAACATTTTATGCATTGAAAGATGTTTCCATCCAAGCTTACCCTGGAGACGTCATTGGTCTTGTAGGGATTAACGGGTCTGGTAAATCGACGTTAAGCAATATGATTGGCGGCTCACTTACGCCTACACACGGTCACATTGATAAAGCAGGAGACGTAAGTGTAATTGCGATTAACGCAGGACTCAATGGTAACTTGACAGGTATGGAAAACATCGAATTCAAAATGCTTTGTATGGGTTTTAACAAACATGAAATTAAAGCACTCACACCTCAAATAGTTGAATTTAGTGAATTAGGTGAATTTATTTATCAACCTGTTAAGAAATATTCCAGTGGTATGCGTTCAAAACTTGGATTTTCTATAAGTGTAACGATAAACCCTGAAATATTAGTCATCGACGAAGCATTATCTGTTGGAGACCAAACATTCACGCAAAAAAGTTTAAAAAAGATATATGAATTTAAAGAGGCTGAGAAAACAATCTTTTTTGTAAGTCATAATTTGCGTCAAGTTCGTGAATTTTGTACAAAAATTGCATGGATTGAAGCGGGGCAACTTAAAGATTTTGGGACTGTTGAGGACATTCTTCCGAAATACGAGGCCTTTTTAAAAGACTTTAAGAAAAAGTCAGTCGCTGACCAAAAAGCATTTCGAGCGCAATTAGATGCGAATCGCTTCGAAATCAAATAACAGTACTTCAACATAGATTTTCATTCGCCGCACGCGCGTAATCAAACACAAATAAAAAACGTATTTCCATGCTTACTTTGGAAATACGTTTTTTTAATCTTTAAAGTATTTTTGTTTCAATACTGCAAACACAAATTTAGGAATCCTCTTAAAACGATGAATTCGTTTGATATCTGTAATTCCTCGATACACCCATTCTAAATTGAGCGCGCGCCATACGTATGGTGCACGTTTGACTTCTCCACTAAATACATCAATAGAACCACCCACGCCCATCAACATTGTATGATCAAAATGATGTCGATTGTGTTGAATCCATTGCTCTTGTTTCGGATAACCCATCCCTACAAAAATAAAATCAGGATTAAATTCACGGATCATTTCAACCACTTTAGGATCGGTAATATCTATAAATCCATGATGTGTTTGTATTTCTAATTGAGGGTATTTCTTTTTAATACGTCGCGCTGCTTTTTCAACCACAGGTGACGTCGCTCCTAGTAAAAACACTTTACGTTTCTCAATATCAGCAATATCTAGACATTGTTCCATCACTTCGATACCAGGCACGCGTTCTTGTAAGGGATGCCCTAAAATGCGCGCTGCTTTAACAATTCCAGTACCATCCGGAATAATATAATCCGCTTTATTTATAATGTTTTGGTATAAGGGATCTTCCGAGGCATAGTGAACAATTTCTGGATTAGCCGTCACCACAAATAAATTATACGGTGTATCTGTATGCATATAACGCATTATATGTTCTCGCATATCTAGTAATGTAACATTATCGAACAGTACATCCAACACTTGCACTTGCGCATGTGATTTATCAAGTGTGTAGGATGCAGATTCATTAGCAACGTCATGACTAGGAAAAGAGCGCTCATGGTTTATATCTGGCAACACTTTTGCCATAGTCTCACCTTCATTCCTTAAAATTTTACATCAGATTTACATATCATTTATGTAACTTTAACACATTTTACACCTAAATCAAGTTAAATAAACATAATTAATACCAAAGTATGAGAAAGACATGTTACACAAGTCACAAGACCGACATAAACATATTATTCGTTTCCAAATGTTGCGGTCACAGACTTTGTTCTGAGACACCAACACGGCATTTCACTTTGAAATAGATTTATTCATAACATCACTATGGCTTTGGCCATTGAAATCTACTCTTTTCAAATCAAAGTATTACTGGCACTATAATTTTATAAATGACACACACCCTATTACATCGCATTGAGAAAATTTAATACTTAATAAAAAGTTTATACTTATGCCTCTCATATTTTCATAATATACACTGCGCCCAATATTGATTATGATAAAATGAATACACCCCATATTAACATAGGTGAATATACGCGTTCCCCTTATTTTAAATATGCAATATAAAATACGATATATACATCTTAAGTCTATAGTCAGAACATCTACTCTTCTTTTATAATGAAACTCAAACCTATTCAGAAAGGATTACGTTTATGATGGACCAATCATGGCTCATTTCGCCCGTTCCCATTTCAATAATTTTGTTAATCATCATTACGGCACTTTACTTGGTGAGTCATTATTATCAACGTCACCCTGTTTTTTCCGTTTTAGATATTTTATTAAATTACATTCCTGTCCTCACGCATGAATTTGGTCACGTCCTTTTTAATCGATTGAGTGGTGGACGTGCTGTTGATTTTGTCGTTGTTGTGAAAAGAAGTGAACGACTTGCGACTGGGCAACAAGGATATGCGATTACAAAATCACGTAACCGACTCGGTCAAATTTGGACAACATTAGGGGGATATATTATGCCTCCCTTTATGTTGAGCGTGGGCTTAATTATGCAAAGTAAAGGCTATGGCGCATTGTTTATCCTTTTTTATGTTCTCATATTTTTGTATTTTACATGCGTCACTTCCCGCAAATGGACACCTATTTTGATTATTCTGTTTTTATCAATGACGATTTATTTGGGTGTACAATCTGAGAATTTAACAAATTACTCACTATTATACATGCTTATATACCATTTTCTTTTAGGAACCTTACTTGGAGAAGTATTGCAGTCTACTGTAACTATTGCACAACTCACCTTTAGTAGGCCAAAGCCGTCTTGGGATGGAAGTGCGCTAAGCGCTTTAACACACATTCCCACTATTTTTTATTCAAGCATATGGGTAATTTTAAACTTTACAAGTATGTATTTCCTCTTCCAACAATTATTTGGATCATAGATATTTACACTTACATGGAGCTTCATCGCATTTATTTAGAAGCGTTTGAGATTTTATAATATGAACAGAAAAATTGACCATCTATTTTACCGTTTTATAAACATAGCCATCAAAATTCATCTTTCAATGAACTTTGATGGCTTTTGTCATGCATAGTCAATGATTAAGAAAGTAAAGGCATCTTGCGGTTAGAATATAATGTGATACACGTTTTGATGACGTATACTTTACTTTGATACATTTATGCCGTTCTTTCAGCGAAAATGACATTTGCATTTTGATAACTTAAAATGATTGTTTGATTTTCATATTTAATTTCAAGCATTTCATTCGTTTCGTCTTTATTAACGATTTCAATCGTGTCACCCATTTGTATTGATTTACTTGAAAGATAAATTAATAGTTCTGTTTTGTCTCTGATGCGTTTTATAATCACTTTATCCCCTGCTTCGAAATCAATTAAGGGTGTCTTGTAACGTTCTTCAAAGTCATGCCCTCTTGGAATCATGCCGCCGTGTGGACACGTCTCAGGATATTGAAGCAACTCATCTAAGCGCTCCACAAAAAGACTCGATACACGATGTTCTAATACTTCTGCTTCCGCGTGTACTTCCTCCCATGTGTAATTCATCACTTCGATTAAAAACAATTCAATTAAACGGTGTCTCTTAATAATATCTAGTGTTGCTGAAACGCCTTTTTCAGAAAGTTTTACGCCTTTATAGGGCTTTGTTTCAACAAAACCTTCTTTTTCTAACCTCCCCACCATTTCACTTACTGATGGCGGTTTTATATTCAGAAACTGAGAGAGCGTTTTATTAGAAACATAATGCGTTTTTCCGTCGTGACTCAGTATCGCTTTAAGATAATCCTCTTTTTCCTCAGTTAACATATTTTCACCTCTTAAAAAGATTCACTTTATTGTATCACGAAACATCTTGACTTTGACAGATTTCATTCTATAATATAAATTTATTAGGGTTACCTAAATTACTTAAAAGGTTGTGTTAAAATGATTGAAATTAACAACTTAAACCTTACCCTTCAACATAAGCATGTACTTAAAAACATTTCATTAAAGTTACCGTTAAATGGTGAAATTATAGGTATCATGGGCCCCAACGGTAGCGGTAAGTCTACTTTAGTTAAAGCTTTAGTAGGAGAGTTGCAATATAAAGGAACGATCACTTTAAATGGTAAACCATTAAGTCATCTCAAACGTCATGTCGCTTACGTCCCTCAAAAAATGGCTTTAGACCTTGATTTTCCAATTGATGTTGAATCTCTAGTGTTATCAGGGTGCTATGGAGAAATTGGGTGGTTTAAGCGTGTACCGCAACAAAAACGCCAACAATGTCATTTATTATTACAAGAATTAGAACTATTCGATTTGCGAAAACGTCCACTTCATACATTAAGTGGTGGACAATTACAACGTGTCATATTAGCACGTACTTTGATGCGCACACATGATGTATATATTTTAGATGAACCATTTGTAGGGATAGATTTTAAAAGTGAAAAGATGATTATTCAAAAATTAAACGCCCTCAAAAAGGAAGGCAAACTCATTATCATCGTTCATCACGATTTATCTACTGCATCAGATTACTTTGATCGTGTCTTGTTGCTCAATCAAAGCGTTCAATTTTTCGGTCCGACAAAAGACGTATTAATTCCATCAAATATTGAGCAAACATTCCTAGCATCATTGCATGTAAATGACTCTACTACACTTATGAATCAACGAAAGGAGCAATCAAACAATGGAATTCCTACAACATCTCGTTGATTATCCGTTTTTAACACGTGCGCTACTTACAGCAATTCTTGTTGGTGCAGTATGTGGTATAGTGGGCTGTTTCATATTACTGAGAGGTCTATCTTTAATGGGAGATGCAATGAGTCACGCTGTACTGCCAGGTGTAGCAGTATCATTTTTACTCAATATCCCTATGTTTATCGGTGCTTTAGTGACAGGTGTTTTTAGCAGCTTATGTATTGGTTATATTTCAGACACAACCAAAACTAAGAAAGATGCAGCTATTGGTATAATATTCACCACTTTTCTTGCGACAGGTATTATTTTAATAAGTGCGATTCAATCTACAACTGATTTATATCATATTTTATTTGGCAATATATTAGCCATTACAGATGACGCATTCTATACCACACTCTGGATTAGTTTGTGTGTCATTGGCGTCATCCTTTTACTCTATCGCCCGTTAAAAATTTCAACGTTCGATCCAATATTTAGCAGAATGAATGGTATACCTACACGATTCATTCATTATTTAGTGATGTTACTTTTAGCACTTGTTATCGTTACCAGTGTCCAAACTGTAGGTGTTATTTTAGTTGTCGCATTACTCATCACACCAGCATCAACGGCATATCTCATTGCTAACAAACTGTCCACGATGCTCATCATTTCATGTATATGTAGCATGATTAGTGCGACATTTGGCATATATTTTAGTTTCCAACTGAATTTACCAAGTGGTGCTGTTATTGTCCTTATCGCCGCTACACTTTACGCATTGAGTCTTATTTACATCAAAATCAAATCAAAATTACTTAAAGGAGCTGTTCATACATCATGATTAAGCGAATTATTACCCTCTTACTTGTTGCAATCATGCTTACTGCCTGTGGTTTTGGCAAAAGCGAAAAACAAAACAAACTCAAAGTAGTGACGACAAACTCTATACTTTATGATATGACTAAAAACGTTGCTGGTGACCATGCGGAAATACATAGTATCGTCCCAATTGGTCAAGACCCACATGAATATGAAATCAAACCTCAAGATATTAAAGCGTTGGCGGATGCAGACGTAGTCATTTATAATGGTTTCAATTTAGAAAGTGGAAATGGTTGGTTTGAAAAAGCTTTAAAAGAAGCGAACAAATCCCTAAAAGATAAAAATGTTATTCAAGCGTCCGAAAACGTAGAGCCTATTTATTTAAATGGTAACGAAAAATCAGATGCACATATCGATCCTCATGCATGGTTAAGCTTAGGCAACGGTATTAAATACGTTGAGCGCATTCAACAAGGTTTAGAAGCGGCAGATAAAGATCATAAGAAAGATTATCAAAAACAAGGCGATAAGTATTTATCAGAACTTAAATCATTAAATGAAAAAAGTCATAATCAATTCCAAGATATTCCTAAAGATAAACGTGTCATGATTACAAGTGAAGGTGCATTTAAATACTTCGCAAAACAATATGATATTAAAGCTGGTTTTATTTGGGAAATCAATACAGAAAACCAAGGTACCCCTCAACAAATGAAACAAGCCATTGATTTTGTAAAAGCAAATCATATGAAACACTTGCTTCAAGAAACAAGTGTGAGTGACAAAGCAATGAAACGTTTAAGTGGAGATACTGGTGCAAAAATTTATGGAACAGTCTATACAGATTCCATTGGTAAAAAAGGTACCGACGGAGATTCCTACTACAAGATGATGGCTTCAAATATTAAAACCATTCACGATAGTATGAAATAAAAAAGGGACTGGGACATAAATCATTAAACCTATGATCGTCCCTAACGCCTCGCTTTTCTAGGCGCCTTACCTCAACTAATTTTGAGAGCAAAAATCTCTTAGATTTTTGCTCTCAAAATGGATTTTCGGTTGCGGCTAAATGCCTCAGAAGTCTCGGCTAAGGGATCAATCACAATTCATCATAGTGTCCATCACTAAGACTAAATCAATAATAGCCAACAAAGTTCATGTATAAATGAATTTTGTTGGCTTATTTTTAATTAACAGGTCTGCTATGTCCCAGCCACTTTTTTTGACTTAAAATTCATATTTAATCCTCATCCAAACGTGAATACACTTCTTTTCGACGTTTCGCGCGTTTTTCCACTCTGATTTGACGTTTAGCTTCTGCATCTAAATCGGCTTTATTTAAATCGGCATCACTTTCATTTGTAACATGTTTTTGATACATGTATGCCCCAGTACGATAAGCTGCACGTGAAATTAAATGCCCGCCTACCGGTGATGTGATATTAATAAAAACGAGCGCTAAAAGTGTACGAACACTGACATAACCTTGTTCAAATATAAAATAGATAAACACACCTACCAACGTTAATAGCACAGCAAGTGTTGACGCTTTTGTGGCAGCATGAATACGTAGAAACACATCTTGAAATCGGACTAATCCTATTGCGCTGATCAATGCAATAATACTCCCAGCAAATACTAAAAAAGCAGCGAATAGTTTAATGATGTCGTTTATTGTTTCCATTAAACACATTCCCCCCTTCTATAAAGCGAGAAATGGTCACAGAACTTAAAAATGAAATAATCGCTATCAAAACAACTGAATCTAAAAACGAAAACGTTTTGAATAATAAACTCAGCACACCCACTGTAGACATTAATATCGCACTTATCGCATCGAAGGCTACAACGCGGTCTGCTGTCGTTGGCCCCTTAATTAAACGAAACAACACAACAACAAGTGATATCGCAAAAATGATTAATGCGCCGGATAATAGTAACTCTGTCATTGCTGAAATCATTTCGTCACCTCCACGATAAGTTCCTCATATTTTTTAATACTTCTTAATAATTGTTTTTTCTCTTTAGTCGTAATATCAATCGCATGAATGAGAAATACATTCGGATTGCGATTCACTCGAATAATGGTGGAGCCAGGGGTAATAATAATGAGTATCGTTAAGAATGTAATTTCCCAATCTGTATCTAATTTTGTTTCATAAGAGACAAGCCCTGGATCCATTTTGTGCGTTTTAAACAGTACATAATTCACAATTGAAAATGTAGATGTTACAAGTTGATAAAGATATGTTATTAAAAATTTAAACGATACCCAAAGCTTTTTAGGATAAAATTCTTGATCAAAAAACTTATGCAGTAAATAAATGATAACCAACCCAATCATGTAACCTACTGCAAATGTAGTAAACTTAAAGGCATCTTCATCTTGAAAAAGAACCCAAAGCATTGCAATCATGATGTTTAAGGCGATTTGTCTCACTTCACATCACCTCTCAACTCAGGATTCACCATTTTAATATATTGGTGGACATTCATATTCATCGCAGTGGCTTGCTCTGTCACATGCACAATCACTGGTGCAGCCAAACCTATTAATAAAACCATCCACGTCATAACCATAATAATGCGTTTGCGGACTGGTCGAATCGGATGAAACTGAATTTCGGCACCTTTATCCGCATTACCAGCATACATATAGAAAAACACTCTAAACAAACTATACATACCTACAAGACTTGTTATAATCATTAATGTTAATCCGACATAATGATGGTGTTCGATTGCCCCCATGAAAATAAATAATTTCCCAGGAAATCCACTGAATGGTGGCACGCCACCTATAGCAAGCGTGACTACAATTAATGCAATCCCTAACCAAGGTTCTTTTTTCGCTAAGCCCTTCAAATGACGATATTGTCGATAACCGGTCGTATATACAATAATTCCTATGACAAAAAACAATAAGGCTTTCACTACAATATCATTCACTAAATAAAACACCGCACCATTTACACCATGTACAGTATGTGTGCCCAACCCTAATATCACAAATCCGATAGACAATACGACTTGATACGCAGCGATTTTCTTTATATCTTTGTAAGCCACAGTACCTATTGCACCGATAATCATGGTAATACAAGCCATCGTAACTAATAACGGTTCCGTGACATCGTTACTTTGATTAAAAATCAATGTAAAAAAGCGTATAAGTGCATAAGCGCCTACTTTTGTCATAAGGGAGGCAAATAACGCGGCAAGCTCTGTATTTAAAACAGCATAGGCTTTAGGAAGCCACATGAATAATACTAACGATGCTTTAGAACCAAACGCGACGATAAATGACATTGCTACTAAGTGAATCGCCGTTGGATCTTCAAGTTCGTGAATACGCATCGCAATGTGGGTATAATTTAATGTACCAAGTTGACGATATAACAATCCAATACCAATTAAAAAGATCCATGATCCTATAACGTTTAATACGACATAAATAATACTTGCACGCAATTGCTCGACCGATTGACCTAGCGTAATCAGCACAAACGATGCGAGTAGCATAATTTCAAACATTACGTATAAGTTAAATAAATCCGCAGTTAAAAAAGAACCTACCACGCCCACTGTTAAAAATAAAATAAATGATGGTAAATAATAACGATTCGCGCGTTTTTCTCCTCGCCCAAAACCAAATCCTATAATCATAAATACTACGAAGTGTGTAGTTGTCACGAGTAATAAACTTAATGAATCTCCAACATATTGTATCCCAAACGGCGCAGACCATCCAGAAAAATCTAATGTGATGGGTTTATGCTTCGTCACATAAATTAACATCACTAAAGATGAGATGAACGACGCAAATACAATCACTAAAGAAAAGATACGTGACAATTTTACTTGTTTATTTAACATCACTAAAATTAATGCGCCAACAAGAGGTAATAAAAAAGGAATCGCTAACATGTTATCATTCATCTTCTTCACCACCTGTTAATACATTAATTTCATCTTCTTTCGTCACCTTAAAAGTACGATACACTAACACGAGTAAAAATGCTGTAATCGCAAAGCCGATGACAATTGCGGTTAGTACAATAGCTTGTAGTAATGGGTCTACGAATTCCTCTTTCCCTGTAACAATTAACGGTTCCGTTTTATTCGCAGTATATTCACCCATACTCATAATAATAAGGTTGCCAGCATGTGTGAAAATGGCTATACCAATCACAATGCGTATTAAATTTTTAGAAAGTATCATATAGGTGGCAATAAAAACCAAAAATCCTATCGTGAGGAGTAATATAATATTCATGATCTCCCCCCACTCAATGATAAAATCGTAGTCACAACAACACCAACGACACTTAATGTAATGCCCGCTTCAAACAATGTAATCGTTGAAAGGTGCACTTCACCAAAATATGGAAATTCAAAATATGCATCTGCTTGATACAAAATATTTTTACCAAAAAACACAGGAACCAGCGCTGTCGCAAGCGATATAAAAGCGCCAAATATCATCAACCTTCTAAAATCTATAGGTAAAGCTTCAATGACACGTTGCACATCAAACGCCAAAAACATCAAAATGAAAGCAGAGCTCAAAATTAATCCTGCAATAAAACCGCCACCAGGATTGTTATGACCCGCAAAAAAGAGATAAAATCCGAAAGTCAAAATGATAAAAACGACAATACGTGTAACGGTTTTTAAAACTAAGTCATTCTCTTTCATCTTGTCCCCTCCGATCTCTAAAGTTTAGTAATGTATAAATACCGAGTCCTGCAATAATCAACACAAGTCCTTCTGCCATCGTATCTAGAGATCTAAAATCCCCTAATATCGCATTCACAACATTTTTACCACCTGATTTTTCATAGGCATCATGATAAAACACTGAAATCGTTTCTAAAGCACTTGCTTGTTGAATCATAAACACAAAACCTACAACAGTTAATGCAGTAATTAAAGATACTATGATTTTTACTGATTCTCTTTTCATATTGAACGTACCACGTGGAATATTTGGCAACCTTGAAAAACTAACGATAAAAAGAACCGTTGTTATCGTTTCTGTCACGAGTTGTGTTAATGCTAAATCTGGTGCACGCATTAAAATGAAGAATAATGCAACAGCGTAACCAATCCCCCCCGTGAGAATAACCATCGTAAGACGTTGACGAATAAAAATTAAGGCAAAACCGATGACAATGACAGTGATTAATAAAAGAACATGAAAAATATGATATTCTGTCACATCAATACGATACATTTCAGGTATGCCAACGCGAATCAAACCCAACACATTAATACCAAAATAAATTAGCAACGTGAGTATAAGATAAAAATTAAGACGATTATTCATCAATGTTCGTAAACCGTAACCAGAATATGTTTCGAAAGACATGTATGATTTTTGGTAGATAATTAGACTTGACCACCGGCTTTCTTTCGACTGAATCCATGGTCTCCAATTTATAAACAAAACACTTAGCAAACCTAGCACAATCACGCCAACACTCATCATTAATGGTATCGTCACACCGTGCCATTGAGTTAGTGTAGGCACATACGTTACAACTGATCGTGTTGAGACGATGGTTGTAAATGCCGCTTTTAAAATAGTATCTCCAATCAACTGAGGCATTATAAAAATGAGCGGTAAGCTTGTTGCAGTCACCACAGCTGGCAAAATAAAGAATTTAGACTCGTGAATCACTTTATTTATTTTCATGTTTCCAAAAAATGTTGCTTTCATCATATTTAATGAATAAATAAATGTGCATACGCTAGCGATAAATCCGATTAGCGTCATGACAACTGTCAATATCAAATTAAAGTCTTTCAATTGATATGCATGCACAAGTCCTTCAAAAAACATTTCTTTACTTATAAAACCATTTAATAATGGGACACCTGCCATCGATAACGATGCTAACATCATAACTGTCATCGTTATCGGCAATACAGCTTTTAGCCCCCCGAGTTCACGAATGTCACGTGTACCTGTTTCATGGTCGATTAATCCTACACCCATAAATAAAGTCCCCTTAAATAGGGCATGATTGAACAAATGAAATATCGCTGCAAATAAAATATAGGCATACACCTCAATGGTCGTAGAATGCGTTGCAGTGGCGATACCGCTACCAAGGCCCACCATCGCAGTAATCATGCCAAGTTGGCTTATTGTTGAATACGCTAAAATACTTTTAAGATCATATTGACGAATGGCTGTTATCGCACCATAGAGCATCGTTATTAGCCCGATACATGTCACCACATAAATGTAAAACGTACTTTGACCTAATATAGGTGTAAAACGTAACAATAGAAATATACCTGCTTTTACCATCGTTGCTGAATGTAAATACGCACTTACAGGAGTTGGCGCTGCCATCGCGCGTGGAAGCCAGAAGTGAAATGGCCATTGCGCTGACTTCGTAAATGCACCGAGTAAGAACATCAAAACAATCGGAATAAAGAGCGTATGAGATGCAATCACATGCCTTTGTTCAATGAGTTCAGTAATTGTGTTTGTACCTGTTACCACATAAAGCATGAGAAAACCAACCAACATGGCCAATCCACCAAATACAGTAATCATAAAAGAAGTGACAGCCCCACGTTGACTCTCCGATTTATCAAACCAATAACTAATTAATAAAAAAGATGACACACTTGTTAATTCCCAAAAGACATACAATAAAATTGTGTTGTTCGAAAGTACAATCCCTAACATACTCAACATAAAGAGAATTAAATACATGTAAAAACGGGGCAAATCATTATGTTTATACGATAAGTATTGTGTTGCGTAGAAAAAAACAACAATACCAATAACAGTGATTAATAATCCAAAAAATAAGCTTAAGCCATCAAGTCTAAAATCAACATTAATATCATATGCAGGTAACCAATTGAACGTGAACGTCAAATATTGATGACTGAGAACCCTTGGAATGTGTATGATAAAAAAAAGTGCAGCTACAATAGGTGCTAATAATGCGATATAACCTGGCCACTGTTTAAAATTTCGTTTGTTCATCAATGACAAAACCATAATCATAAATATTAAAAACAACATTAATTCTATAATCTGCATAACTCACCCTCCTTTGTTTAAAGTTATAAATTTAAAGCAATAGTAGTATTAATCTCTTTTTTCGTAATACCAATAAATTTCATCGTTTCATAAGACGTTTGATGTCCTAAATACTTTTGAATAATTGAAATAGATACCCCAGAACGATACGTATGATAAGCAAACGTCTTACGTAATGTTGTTAAACCAATATGTTCAATACCTACTCTTGTCGCTGCTGCATTTATAATCCGATACGCTTGTTGGCGACTTAATCCCTTCTTAGTACGCTTCGATTGGAATAGTAAATCTTCATGTCCCAATTTTTCCTCATCAACATACCACTTCAATTCATTCCTTAACTTTTCAGGTATAATGACTCGAATATCTTCAGCGGCACTCGCTACCCACACGTGAACGATTTCATCATGTTCATTAAAAACATCATTCACCGAAAGATTAAGAAGTTCATTTAATTTAATCCCTGTATGGATTGCAAATTTAAATAATAAGTAATCTCGCATCGATTGACTTTGTAAATAAACATACATTTTATGAATATCAGATTTATCTCTAATGGGATCTACAAAATTCACCTTTCACACCTCATTTAATGTTTCTTATACCATAATATAATATATTTTTGTAACATTAAAGGGTTGAGTTCAAATTTTTCAAAAAAGTTTTGACCTTTTTCCGCATTTTAAACGATATATATAGTGAAAGGAGGTCAGAAAATATGAATCATTCAAATTTAACACTCATTCTGACACAAACCACTTTATCTCAGGAGGGCAAAGCGACTAAAATGAGTCGACGTTTTAATCAAATTAAATCATCTGCCACGGCTCAAGAGTTGCTTTCTTTTGCAAAAGCAATTGAGGCATTGACTGGAGAACACTATGACACCATTGAAACTGTGAAAACAGAACAAATTGGTTAATTGAGGAGGACCATCATGAACACAAAAACATTAGAAATCACATTTGAAAACACATTGCAAAAACCTGTAAAATTACAATTGCCTAAATTAGCAACTTCAATCACACGTGAACTTGTAGAGATTCAAGCTGACAAAATTGTTAAATTAAACATTTTAAATGTTAATGGTACACCAATCTCTAAAGTAACATCTGCACAAGTGATTGACCGCAACATCACTGTTCTATTTTAAAATGATCACCCGGGGGCGCTAATGCCCCCTTTTATTCTATAAATACAAAAACTGATTGCTTAAGTTTTTTATAAAAGTAGATTTTCTCAATTCCTTTCACTTAAAATCCACATATGTTTGATATGACACATCATACATTTAAAGTTTGCATTTCACGAATTCAAGCACATTTTACGTATTTTAATAGCCATCAATAGTCATCATATGATGACTTTGATGGCTATTTGTTTACAGCAATAATCTGCGCCGCTTATGAACAAAACATAAAAAATAATTATTGGAGTACACGTACTTTTTCACCATAAAATACTTTTGATGCACCAACAGTGTGGCATACAATGTACTTGTCATATACTTCACTTACACGTGCTAAAATTTTATATGGTGACTCAACACGTAATACTTCAACGTAATCATTTCTTTTAAAATCACCACAAACGTTATTATTAATAATAAATTTTTCTTGATTGATTAATCTTACCACTTGAAAGTTAGACACTTAAAATCACCGCACTCTCTTAAAGGTAATATTATCTTACTAAAATATGTGCATGCCATGGTCACTTTAAAGTAAATTTATTTTAAACTTTACATTATTTTAATATCCCTCATAATTTTTGGTATGGTCATCCTCTTACAAACATTTGTAAATACATGCGCGCTCTATTTTATGCATCTGCACTGTCTTTTGTAACAAGTACCATCTCTAAATATTTATAATCCCTGGCATACAGCTTCACTATTTCTTATGACACACCTCAAATCCTGATACAGATAACGATCGTTCGTATAACGACATGTTCATGGGTATCATCATTTGCCATGAAACCTTAATCCCCACGAATTGATGCATTTTAACCGTCAGCGCGACACTTACAGGCCAATTAAAACACTTTACATAGATCCTTTATAAAGGGGTATGTATCGATCATCACGGATAGTTACAGATACCGAAATAAATCATCCTACGTCACCGTTTCAAATGACTAACATGTATTATGTTATTTCTTTTCATTTCAATTAATCATAAATAATTAATGTCACTGCCTCCTATATTCACGAAAAAGCAACATTAAACACCTGTAAATCTTTTTCAAAAGCAGCCAATAGACATACCACGCTTATTCAAGCCGTGCAAGTATAATTAATAAAAACTCTGAAAATTAGATATAATCCGTACAATTTGAATTCTTTTATATCAAATGGGACGCTTTATCAAGAATTATTTCATTTTTCTTGAATGTTATTTTAATTTAATTTTGAATTTTGTTTACAACTATCATACTAAGTTTGCACAAAAACATTATTCTAGTATAATTTTTACCAACAACATTTCGAGGTGATATAATGAAAAAGCCCTTTATTCTCTTTGTTTCATCAAGTTTAATTTTATTAATTTTAATTCTAACCCTTTCAATTTATTACATTTGCCAACTAAATAAGCCGAATGTCAAGACATTGCGCGCGTCATTAACTTACCCTCAACATTTAAAAGGCATTGTGCAATCTGACTATAACTATATATTAAAATATAATGAGAATTTAGGTTTTGTTCAAGATATTCATGTAAAAGATAATGAAAAGGTGAATACGGATAAACCACTTATCACCTATCATAATCCTTCAAAAATCCCTATCATTCATGCTTTAAACCAATTATTATCCAACCACTTAAGCACAAACCAAGCCTTTGAAATCAATAAAGAAATTATAAAATACAAATCAGATTTGTATCATACGATTCCATCTCCCGTTGAAGGAATCGTGCGTTTGCATGAATCTTTTCCAAACCGTAATAAAGAAAAAATTTTAGAAATATCTTCTGAAGAACAACATATTCTAGTTAAAGTTCCCGAGCATTTATATACAAAATTTAACAAAGCTCAAACCGTTATACTCCATTCCGCTTTAACGGATAAAACCGTTAAAGGCACTGTCATATCAAGACATTTCACACCTGCCTCTCCTCCCAAAATTTCAGCAAAAACATACTATTTTGTTAAAGTTAAAACACCTAAAAAATACCCTATTGGGACGCATTTTGAAGTTCATTTTTCAAAACCTCAGCTCATTTTACCGCAAGATATTTTACTAGATGAAAATTCTGTGTTGATTTATAAGAAAGGTAAATTGATTAAACGAATCATAACTTATGATAAAATAAATGAGCAACTTATAATTAAGAGTGGAATATTTGTAGGGGAGAAAATCGTACGATATCCAAAAGAGACAAATTTTCAATAAGTGTATGATACCGTAACAGTGTGTCATTGTAGCTTTATCCAATCATTTACAAAAATTTTGTTTCATAAAGAGTCCGATTAAGCCTTCTTAGTTTACAATCAAAAATAATTTGGTTATAATTACAATCTAATTGCACTTAAATCAATTCACAAGTAATAATATCAATAACTTTTTAAAAGAAGGTACAGATATTTCATTTGAAATTAATAAGCAAGGATTTCATTAATCTGTCTTCCAAGACAATTTTGAAAAATACATCCAAGGGCAATGAAAAACGGGAGGTTTTGAACATGGCTGTTACAAGAGTCAAAGATTGTTTCGAATTATTATCAATGGTTACGTATGCGGATAGATTGAAAAGCGTAATCAAGAAGGAGTTCCAAATCAGCTTTGAGGAGTTTGCGGTTTTAACGCATTTAAGCTACCGCATTGAAGATGAATACTACCTTAAAGACATCATTAACAACTTAAACTACAAACAACCTCAAGTTGTTAAAGCGGTTAAGAACTTATCTCAAGAAGGTTATTTTAACAAGCGTCGTAATGAACAGGATGAGCGAACTGTTCTTATTTTAGTCAACGATGAACAACGTAAAAAGATCGATGAATTGTTAAATCGTGTAAACGAAACAATCAAGAGCACTGACATTAAACCACAATAACAGTAAAAAGTACCACTTCATCTTACCGATGTGAAGTGGTACTTTTTTATATTTCAATAAGCCGTAACGTGTTTATATCGAATGCATTTTCTTTTGCAGCAATTTAAGTGAATACATATGCCTATTACTGATCTATTGTTCTTATGCACATCCCATTACAACCTATTCGCTTAAAATCGTTATTGGTCTATAGATGTGAATCCATTAAACTTGTTTTTTAGATGAAAGTTCAATCGTGTAAAATATGATGAGCACAAGGATCATTACCCATATCGCAATGGATATCAATTGTGCTGCTTGAGGGTCCTTGATCATAATATCTACCGTTTTTTGAACGAGTAATAAACCAATCCCTGTATATTCTAGACGCTTACGATACAACCCCCATAATGTAAAAAACAATCCAAACACCGCAATGACAAGATGTGTATATTGCGTCACAATATGAATGCCTAACGTAATATCAAATGTATTCATCCCAATAAGAATCATTGCCACAACTGCTAATATTAATCCAATATAGCTTTCTAATCGATTTTGATATAAATAACTTTTACGCATGATACGCGAATAGATGATAACTGAAATCGGCAATAAAACGATAATATAGAGAATAGATAACCCTGTAGCTGCCCCAAACGGAACCAGTTGTTTATCATAAAGATAAGAAATCAAGATAAAGTTTATGATAAAAAAGACTACTGGATTAAATTGTAACGTAAACAAATTTTTTTGAATGGTTAAAATAATTTCAGCAGTCGATTTTTGACGATATTCAATATAATCTACACCTTGCTTTTCAGATTTCTGTATATCTTTTCTTAGGTTTTCTTTTACATCATCTATTAATGTCGTCGTTATTCCTTTATGTGTAAGATAATCCTCAACATTGTCTATTAAAGTGCGATCATTCGGTCTCATAAATGCCTCCAACATAAGTGCATGTGGCCGGAAAAGGACAACAATATCGCTGATATTTTGCCCACACCCGATAACCATAATTTAAACACAGTTATACATAAAATTAAAGGAAGTGAGACTAAGAAATCTTATGTTCACTCTTACGATTTCTGTCCCACTATCCCTTGTCATTATAATCAAACAAATACGTTATTACCCTTCAAGATCAATTCTGTACAATTTGATGATTTTATCTTTAGGTGATGTTGATGCAAATTGATATGAACGTTTACCATCGATAATAAAGCCGCTATTACCAGTCACTTTATTATAATGTTCACGTGTCACAGCCTTCTCACTCACATTTTTTTTGACTTCATTGTAAGTTGGGCCATTTGCTTTGTTATAACTCATAGAAATACGTGTCACTTTAGCATTTGCATTGCTTGAATTTGCTGTAACAATCATTGTACCTTTAGAAGTATGGTACTCATAGTATTGTTCAGATCCAAACCCCGCTTGAGTATGGATGCCTTCACCTTTGACACGAATCACGTCTGCCATATTTTGACCGATTTTAACACCTTCAACAGTTTGATCACCTTTTTGTAAGGCTTTAACGGATTGAATTGTATTGCCTTCCATCGCAGACGCAGAACCTGTTGCTACTCCTGACAATGTTAAACCAGTAATAAGTACAGCACTGACGAGTTTTTTCATAAAGCACACGCTCCTTTTCGTTCTTTCGATTCTGTGCTCACTACTAGTATACATGAAATGTCATTTTAATAACAGTGGTATTACAAAACGATTACAAAACATTATCTTTCACTTTGTTTTTTGTAAAAGCTTTTAATGTTTTCAAAAAGCGTTCTTTTTCTTCAACAAAAGGATATACACCTGATTTTTTAAATATATGGAATTCCGAATTTGGAATTAAATCTGCAACATCTTTAGATTCAATAGGCGTAACACGCTCATTTGCATTTCCCGCAATAACGAGCGTCGGCTTTGTGACTTGTAACGTAAGTTGTTTGATGTCTACACTTTTAAAAGCACTGTCAACCGCACGTTGCTCATAATCTGTTAATAGTTCCGCCGAATTATCAATCCCTTTTAAAAACTTTCGAACTTTACTTTTCGCATAATATAAATGTTTTTCAAAAAATTGCTCTTGGTCCGCTTTATCCCAAGTTCTAATTTTTTCAGCATATTTTAAAAATAAGCGTTCTTTTGGTAACAAATCATTACTCGCTGTTGGATTGATTAACACAAGTTCCGTCACTTTATCAGGATAATGCACCGCTAAATCCATAGCGACTACGCTTCCCAACTCATTCGCAACAATCATACTTGATTTTAAATATAAAAATTCCATAAGTTCATTAATATCTTGTGCAAATGTATTAAATGCAATCTTTAATGGTTTATCAGAATAACCATGTCCTCTTAAATCAATAAGAATGACTTGATAATACCGTGATAAACGTTTAGCAACATCTTCAAAGACTGTGTGGTTCATATGAATCGTATGAATCATAATGATAGGTTCACCATGCCCCATTGAACGATAGTTTAATGCTGTGCCGTCTGATGTACGGAATAATTTCATTGTTTTTCATCCCCTCTCGGAATATTCAAAATATCAAGAATTTCTTCTAATGTGGATATTTCATAGTCCATTTCTGAAGCTAACGGTTCTAGGTCAGATTCACCTTGATTATGCCCGTACCAAACACTTATCATTCCCATTGCTCTGGCTGGTGCCACATCATTCAAAGCATCATCGCCAACATAGATGACTTCCGAGGGATCTACATTTAACTTTTCAATCATGTCTTCATAAATGCGTGGGTGTGGCTTTCTAAAGCCAACTGCTTCAGAAGTTGATAAATGATTCACGTAATCTTCAATTCCTAATGCATACACCCGATAATGTTTAATACTGGATTTACCATTAGCAATTACGCCAATTTTATATCCTGCTTTTTTTAACTTTTTTAATGTATACGTGGTGTCATAAAATGGAAATACATAACGATAAAAATGCATTTCAAAATCATGAAAGAGATCTTTCCAACTCAGTCGATCAACATTGAATTGTTTTATGATTTCTTTATACACATCTGGTTTATCATGATCTTCATCATCATCTAACTCAATAAATTTATTACGGTAATCTGATGCCTGAACACGCACTAAATAATCGTGAAACCGTTCATATTGTTCTTCAATAAATTTATCTCTTGATTTTTTTCGATCAAGCAACGTGCCTTCTAAATCAAAAATAATCGCTTTAACTTGTTTTAATTCCATTATGACACCCTCATTACTTTCAAAAATTAATCCTACCACTATAAAATATTAATGTCATTGTAGCATACCTTCGTTCACTTTATATTTAAAGACTAAGCGCTACAAATTCACACCCATCAACAATCGTACGTGACCGCTCTCACATTGTATGTTTCATTGGACGTATATGTGCGATCAATTCACCCTCGTTTGTAAAATTTTTTTTGCTCTATTATTAATATATAAAACATTAAAGGAATGCCTATCAACGCTAAAACAATACTCGCTGGAAGCTGCATAGGATGTAACAACTGACTTCCTAAAATATCCGCCAACAACATCACAGTTCCCCCAATAAGTAAATTAAAACTCATTTTAACCCCTAAACCACTATGAATCGTACGCTGGATAAATTGAGGAATCACAATACCTATAAATCCAATAACCCCTACATATCCAATAATTACTGCTGAAATTAAAGTGGCAATCCATAATATCATAATACTCAATTGTTGCGTTTTGAGTCCCAAACTTTGACTCGACAAACGATTTAACTGTAGTAATTTCAATTGCGGTAATAATACTGTGATAATGACGATGACTACTAAAAGTACTACGCCAACGATAATCACTTCTGTCATTTCCGCTGCTGAAAATCCTCCAAACATATAATTCAATATATTTTGTAGTTTCTGCGGATTCATCTGTACTAACAAATATAATATAGCATTCATTAATGCACCAATCATTATACCTGATAATATCAACATTTTAGTTGGATATCCCCAAGAGACAATATGCGCCACCAAAATCACAATAAAAAGGGAAAATAACCCAAACAACATAGATATGGGCGCAATCCATAAAAATGATAAACCCAAAAATACTGTCAATGCAGCACCTAATGTGGATCCACTTGCTAATCCTAACGTAAAACTATCTGCAAGTGGATTATTTAAAATCAGTTGAAACAAAAATCCTGCTAACGTCAAACCCATGCCCGATAGTAAGGCTAGTAATACGCGAGGAAGCCGCACTTCAAAAATGATAGTTGACGCATAAGGATTGGACCAGTCCATAAAACCAAACAAACTATAGAAGACGATCACGATTAAAAGAAAGCCCCATAAACTAAAGGTTATGAGGTCTTTCATCTTATTATTTTTCATAAATTGCATCACTCAATCGTTTCATAGCTTCATCTATACGCGGACCAGGTCGAGATAACACATCGTCATTCAAGGCAATGACACGGTTATGTTTAACAGCATTTACTTTGTCGAAACCTCCACGTTGTTGTACGAGTTGTTGATACGCTTCGGTTGACGTACCTGATGTGGTAATCATAATATCAGGGTTCTTTTTAATGATTTGTTCTTTACTCACTGTTGGCCAACCTTGTTGGTCATGGAAGATATTTTTAGCATGCAATTGTGATAACATATCATCCATAAACGTCTTCTGACCTACAGAATAAATTTCAGGTTCGGACGCAATTTCTATAAATACATTCGGCGTGCCATTTTTCGTTTTAGCGTGTTTCGTCACTTGCTCAATATTTGCCTTTGTTTCTTTAATTAACGCTTGCGCTTCTCGTTCTTTATGTGTCACCTTGCCAATTTGTTCAAAGCTGTCATACATTTCTTTAATGGAGTGGGCATCTTTGACATATACCACTTTAATGCCACTATGTTCAAGGCTTTTTAAAACTTTCCCTTGAGATGCTTTTTGTGATTCATGTGCGAGAATGAGGTCAGGTTGCGCTTTTATTAATGATTCTTTATTTAGTTTCATCGCATCAAATTGCGTTTTTTCACGTACCTCTTTAGGATAATCATCCACTGTTGATACACCTACCACATGTTTTCCTAATCCCAATTCATATAAAATTTCAGTATTACTTGGAATCAGTGAAATGATACGGTTGGGCACTCTATCTGATGTTTTACCAGATTGTTGTGATTGATTTTGGTTAAAACTACATCCTGACAACACGATAATGGTCGCTAAAAGGAAAATAATAATGCGTTTTAATTTCATGTGCTCACTCCTCATATGATTATTCACAAATTATATCAAATCACGCTTCAGTTACCACTATAATTTTTAAAAATACTTATAAAAAAAATGATGCACATAAACGTACATCATTTTTAAACATTGCTTATTTAAATTACATGCGCTCTGGCGCACTTACACCTACTAACGTCAATGCATTACGCAATGTAATACGGGTCGCTGTAATTAATGCTAAATGGGCTTTTGTTTTACTTTCATCATCTGTTAATACTTTTTCAGCATTATAGAATCTATGGAAGTGTGCAGATAAATCTTGAATATAATTTGTTACACGTTGCGTTGCGCGTGCTTCAGCAGCCCCTTCAATCATAGATTCAAACTCCGCAATTTTTTTAAGAAGTTCGATTGCTTTATCATTCGTAATTGTCGTGTAATCCATGCCACGTTCAGCATGATAGCCTTTTTCATCTGCTTGTCTTAAAATTGAACAAATACGCGCATGAGCGTATTGCGCATAATACACCGGATTGTCTTGAGATTGCTGTTTTGCAAGCTCCATATCAAAATCGAAATGCGTATCAGGACTACGCATAGATAAGAAGTAACGCGCCGCATCAATGCCTACTTCGTCCATGATTTCACGCAATGTAATTGCATTACCAGTACGCTTGCTCATTTTGACTTCTTCCCCATTTTGCATTAAACGCACCATTTGCATAATTTGAATTTCAAGTCGTTCTTGATTCACACCAAACGTCTCCATTGCGGCTTTTAAACGATGAATATACCCATGATGGTCAGCACCGAATAAGTTGATTAGCTTATCATTTCCACGTTGGATTTTATCATAATGATACGCAATATCTGGTAAGAAGTACGTATATGTGCCATCTTGTTTAATTAATACACGGTCTTTATCATCATTAAAATCCGTCGTACGTAACCACGTTGCGCCATCTTTTTCATAAATGTAGCCAAGGTCAGTTATTTTTTCTAAAACCGCTTTGATGTCCCCTTTTTCATATAACGTCGTTTCACTAAACCAATTATCGAAATGAATATTGAAATCAGAAAGGTCTTTTTTTAATTTTTTCATTTCATAGTCCACACCTAATTGTCTAAATTGTTTAATACGTGTGTCACTATCTAAAGATTTCAATTCAGGTTGCTTAGCCGCTAAATCTTCACCAATCTTTTTAATATCTTCACCGTGATAACCATCTTGTGGCATGTCCACAGTTTCTCCTAAACTTTGAAGGAAACGCGCTTCAATGGATTTTGCTAAATTCGTAATTTGATTCCCAGCATCATTAATATAATATTCACGTGTCACGTCATAACCCGCTGCTTTTAAAATATTACATAGCGTATCACCTACAGCTGCATTACGCGCGTGACCGATATGTAAATCTCCAGTTGGGTTCGCTGAGACATACTCAACAAGAACTTTTTCATTTTTAGGTGTATCAACATGACCAAATGCATCATTTTTTTCAATTGCTTGATCAATCACATCATATAAATAACTTGAATCTAAATAAAAATTAATAAATCCAGGGCCAGCGATATCAATGGATTTTACACGCGCTTTAGTTGTATCCAGATGTTCAACAATTAAAGATGCGATTTCTCTCGGATTACGTTTAGCAATTTTCGTTAAGACCATAGCAATATTTGTTGAATAGTCACCATTTTTTTCATCTTTAGGAATTTCGATTTTAATCGCAGGCACATCATTAGTAATACCTGCTTGTTGAATGCTTGTTTTAATTTCTTCAACTAATGTCTGTTTGACTTGATCAATTAAGTTCATCTTTTATCTCCTTATATTTAATTTCGTATTGATATGTTCCCATTTTGTCATCGTCTTGATACAACTCATAATGAACTTTTAGCTTTCCGCCAGCTTCATCCACAAAATGAATAATACTTAAAGTATTTACCATTAACAACATTTTGCCTTCTGGAATATGGTAGAACGTTTTCGTCGGTTGGCCTTCTTGGAAATGTAATGTCATATTTATATCGCCTTTGCGAATAATTTTGATAGCATCTGGTGCAATTTTCACAGTTACATTCACATTTACTTGATCAACTTGTTCATTATAACGGATAAATGTCGCATTTTTTTTAGTGAGTGTTCCTTCAAGTTGGTTGGCAAATTTTTCTTTATGATCACCTTGTTTCACAATTTGGAGTGTTTCAATCCTCACATTTTGTTCCAATTCGCTTCACCTTATCTCTATAAATAATACTCATTATTATAACATAATGGCATAGTGATAAAAAAGGAGCAAACAGTCATACATATTTGAAATTTTGTATAACCATAAATTGCTCCACTTCACGTTCGTTCTCATATTATTTAAGTCTAATATGAATAGCCAACAACGTTCATATTTATATGAATTTTGTTGGCTATGTTGGTTTAAAGATATTGCTAAATCTCAACCTTTTATAGTTGTTTATAATAATGCTTGTTTTAGTGTCTCACTAGAGTTTCGCCACATTTCTGGATTATGTGACTCTAAAAATCTTTTTAATACGTTCTTATTATCTTCACCAATGTGATCGATAATCACCTTATGTTTCATCGACTTATCCATCATATTGACGTGTTCCGGCATACTTTTATAGCCACGTTTAATCGATTTATTCACAAGTAAATAAGCTGCTGTTAACCCAGCATAATACGGTCCTTGTTCGCCACGCTCTGTCGTGACCCAACATAACCAGTATGCTTTCGCACCTTCGACATTTACAATATCTTTATCTGTAATCCATTTAACGCCACGTTCAACATCCGCACGTGCATGCATAGCACCTATATCAATAAACGCATCTTGTGCATCAATATCGATAAATACGGGAGCCACATTGTCTAAACTAATAGATCCAATATTTGTCCCTTTATGACCATCTAAAGGGTCTTTTTTAATAATATTAAACTTAAAGCCTTTTTGTTCTGCCACGTTCATACCTCCTGTAGCATAAAATTAAATTGTTACATCTATCGAAATAATCATGGAAACCTCGGATTCAAGACCATTATGAGTTCAATTCATTTAATAAGTTAATGATGGCCCCTTTAATCTCCAGATTTTCAATTTTTAAAACGAGTTCTTTAGGATAAAACAATTTATAATCTTCTCGCTTAATCCCTGTAATACTTGAAATAATTAAAGATTGACTACTAATTTCGCGGATGCCACCATTCGGCTGTAATAAATGTATGGGTTGTCGATTAGAGCCTGGACGATCATAATCATAAGGTAAATCTGAAAACGAATCACTTACGAAATAATAGTCAGGATCAATCCCGCCCTTTTCAAAGAGCTCCTGCAACTCTGAAATCGTAATGATAGAACCATCGAATGGGATGAATTTGAATAAATCGCGATTGATAAAACGCCGTGCTAAGTCACTTAAAATAGGGTCTGATTCTTTAATCCAGCTTTTCAAATAATAGGTAACATCTGTTTCATCAAGCTTGATATATTCTTCAATCGTGACCCGCTCCTCAAAAAATGGAATAAAATCTAAGGGAACGGTATCAAAATGATAACCTGTTTCATATAAGTGTTTTGCACGTTTAAAACAATTGTTGAGTAGTACTTCTCCGCCACGACTTACCGCATGAAAGTATATTTGCCAATACATTTGATAACGACTCATAATAAAATTCTCAACCGCATGCATTCCGCTTTCTTTAATTAACACTTCATTTTCAGATGGACGCATTAAACGTAAAATACGCTCCATATCAAACATGCCATAAGAGACGCCTGTAAAATAAGCATCACGCTGTAAATAATCCATACGATCCGCATCAATTTGTGAGGAAATCATTGATATCACTAACTTATTATGATGTGTTTTATTAATTACTTCAGCAACGGCTTGTGGAAAATCAGGGCTTACGCGGCGCAACACGTCGTTGACTTCCGTATGACCAGTAATGATTGCTTGTGTAAACTTTTCATGATCGGTGTTAAAAATTTTTTCAAAGCAATGCGAAAACGGACCATGTCCTAAGTCATGAAGTAACGCGGCACACATGGCTAATGGACGGTCTTCATCATGCCATGCATCACGACCACTAAAAGACTCATCAATCATGCGACGAACAATTTCATACACACCAAGAGAATGTCCAAAACGACTATGTTCTGCTGTATGAAAGGCTAAATTTAACGTTCCTAGTTGTTTAATACGGCGTAACCTTTGAAATTCTTTCGTTTTAATTAAATCCCATATCAATTGGTCTTTTACATGTATATAGCGATGTATCGGATCTTTAAATACTTTTTCTTCTGACAATTTACGGTTGACATACGGTATCTCTGACAAGCGAGATCCCTCCTTAACCCATCATGGAGTGAGTGTTTTTTTCATTAACGCCAAGTGCATTGTTTCCTCATACATATCTCTATCATATGTACGTATCGTTTCAAACCCTTCTTTTTCATAAAAAGTGACCGCGCGTTCATTTTGTGTATCTACTTCTAAATACACCGCATCATATTGACCTTTGAAATGCGCAATACCTTTTTCCAATAATAAGCGTCCGAACCCTTTATGTTGTGAGTGAGGACGCACATAATGTGCAGATAAATATAACTCAGTCCCTCTAATAAAGTTGGCAAATCCAACGACTTCTTCATTTTCAATTGCAACTAAAAAAAGTTGGTCGTCTAATCGTTTTAATAAATGACTTTCATTATATGAAGCATCTAATAACGCATTAACCGTTGAAGCTGCATAAATGTCTAAATATGTGTTATACCATGCTTTTGTTGCAACATCTCGAATGCCAATAACATCCTTTGGAGTAGCAATTCTCACTTCGTACATTCCTAAACCGCTCCCTTAAATAAAAATCAATGCGCAATGTAGGGTAAAAAACTACTCATACAATACGCATTAATCGAATTGAATATATTATATTATAGCATAAGATACCTTATTTGACGTACCTTCCACGCTTAGAATTGCGCGTTTAATCTGCCGTAGCAAGATAATTACTATTCCATCTTTCTGCTTCTTTCATCGCATACTGGTCGTGCTCGATATCCCCTGGTTTTTCGGCGTAACCTATCAAATAACTTGCAAGATGTGCGCCTAAAAACTGTAAACTGTATTCGATCTGTTGCACGCAAGGAAGGGCTTTGATTCTAGGACTATCTCCGCCTACCAATACGAGTCGAAAATTTATGTGTTGCATTTTTGCTTTAAAATCTTGATAACGTGGGTCTTGTAGCGTTTCAGACCAATGGTCAATAAATGATTTTAACGTTGCGCTAATACTATACCAATACACCGGTGAGGCAAAAATCACTTCATCACTTTCCAAAACTTGATCAATCACTTGCTGATAATCATCATTATATTCTAAAATTTGGCCATCATGATGGCGTACATCTCTAACTGGTTTTAAGGATAATTGCGTTAAATCAATCCATCGATAGTCTTGTCCTTCTAAAATCTTTTCAGTTAATGTTGCTGTGTTGCCACTTTTTCTACTTCCACCAAATAATACTGTAATCATCTTTAACACCTACAAACATAAACAGATTTTGTTTGTAAAACCTATTCCCTTTCCACAGGAGTTTAAGCATAACATGTCTAGGATACATTTCGATTCATCACTCAATGGATGCATCGATCTTATTTAAGATAAACCCTTCACGTCCTGAGTTTCATGTCACCTTTGCCCATCTTCAAAATCAAAAAAGATGGGTCCTTCTCAACAGGTCCCATCCTTTTAATTGGCTTACATCTATTCGATTGAAACAAAACTGTATTAGCTCTGTTGTTTACGTTTTGCAAGTTTCTCTTTCAATTTACGATCTTGCTCTTCCTTGCGTCGTTTACGTTCTTCGTTACGTTTACGTAAACGTTCCTCTTCTTCTGGATCACGTGGTTTTTCTAATTGTTTCACCACTTTTTCCATCAGTTCTTCTTCTGTGAGTGCAGCAAGGGGACGATTATTAACAAAGGCGAAAGTTTTACGTCGACCTGGCCCGCAATATGATTGACAGCCAATTTCAATTTCAGCGTCAGGATCAATTTTTTTCAATTTATTCATGACACTTTTTAAATTCACTGCTTGGCAATCATCACAGACCATGAATTTATTTTTCAACTACGCCACACCTTTCCTTTAATGATAACTCTACTTATTTTACTCTTTTTTGTTATTTTTTCAAGGTGTTGGCAAATAAATTATGACTTATTTAAACATTTTAATTTTTTATCGGTAAACTTTGTGTAATGTCGATACCTAAAATCGGTGGTACTAGGAAATAGACGATGACAATGATGACAATGATACTGAGCATATTCATTACAAATCCTTTCATTGCCATTTCTTTTATTTCTATTTTTCCTGTACCAAAGACAATTGCATTAGGCGGTGTACCTACTGGTAACATGTAAGCACAGTTGGCTGCCATAGCTGCAGGAACCATTAACAATAAAGGATGCACATGAATGGCAACTGATAGTGTTGCAAGAATTGGCAATATCATCGTTGCAGTCGCCGTATTTGAAGTAATTTCTGTTAAGAATAATATAAATACTGTAATCACGATAACGATGATAATTGGGCTTACGCCATTAAGTAACGTCAATTGTTCACCTAACCATTTCGCCAAACCACTATCTTGAATACCTTTTGCAAGCGCTAAACCGCCTCCAAATAAAATTAATACGCCCCACGGTAAATCTTTAGCAATCGTCCAGTCAATTATACGGCGATGTTGATGTCTTGCTGGAATTAAGAAAAGCAACACAGATACAAACATGGCAATTGTGCCATCTGCAACAAAAGCAGTAGGAGCCCATTTCGCAAGTAAAAACTCACGTGAGACCCACAGAAAACTTGCAAGTAAAAAGACCGTAAAGACGACTTTTTCTTCATATTTCACTTTTCCAAGTGTGGCTAATTTATCTTCTATTACTTGTTTGCCCCCAGGTAATGTCTTCATATCATGTTTAAACGCAATAAATTTAAAATATAACCACGCCAAAAATAGTAGTAAAATGACAGCAGGCACACCAATCATCATCCAACGGGCAAAGCTTAATTCTTCACCAAAGTGGGACGCATACTGACCTTTTAAAATAATAAGTGGTGGCGTCCCTATTAACGTACCGAGTCCACCAATCGTCCCGGCATACCCGATACCTAAGATTAACGAACGCTCGAATTTAGAAATACTTTGATCATTCGTTTCGTCTGTCTTTAATTCATGGACTTCTTTTACAATTGCAAGCCCGATTGGAATCATAATCATGACAGCCGCAGTATTTGATACGAACATGGATAAACCACCTGTCGCAACCATAAAACCAAGTAAAATTCTACCTGTACTCGTGCCAATACGATTAATAATTGTTAATGCAATACGTGTATGTAAATCCCATCGTTCCATTGCTACTGCTAAAATAAAGCCACCTAAAAATAAGTAAATAATATCATTACCATATTGTGCAGAAACCGTCGCACTGTCCATCACTTTCCCGAGCGGTAATAAAATAAGTGGCAACAAACTAGTCGCAGGAATTGGGATGGCTTCAGTAATCCACCAAACAGCAATCCATGCCGTAATCGCTAAAACATACACACCTTGATATGATAAATCTTCCGGTTTTAAAAACAATAATGTCACGATAAATAATAGTGGACCTAATATAAGGCCAATCCATTGTGCCATCGAATATGATGGTTTATGATCTGGCTGTTTTCTTGAAAAATAGGTTAATAATCGAGACTGATTTTGAATCAAAACACCCTTCCCCCTTTACACACCCCATTTGGTAACGCTACCAAATACGATATTTTAAATATAATAGCATATTTAATCGGGAAATAATATATACTTTTCCAAAAGCAACGTGTCATATATGTTAGAAATTACAAATTAATTTTAATAAGTAAATCGAATAAAAAAAGCTAGAAGCGTAACCACTCCATTTTGAGTAGCATCCCTCTAGCTTAAAATTTATTCAATATGTTTCCGTTTGGGTTTAATAATTTGAACAGGTTTACGTATAAAAGACTTCGCAAATTGGTCAGAAAATAATAGACCTACGGCAATCGCCCCGGCAATAAGCGTTGCGCGTATAAAAATGACGTTTGCCTCATTAAAATCTAAGGTTAATAATTTTTGAGCGGCTTTAAAAAATATACTCCCTGGGACTAATGGGATAATACCAGGTACCATAAAGATAATGACTGGGGATTTCATTACACGTGCCATAATGTGACTTAAAATCCCTAATGTAAAACTTCCTAATAAACTAGCGTAAATACTGTCCACATTCAAAATAACGGTAGCGACATGATAAATAATGTATCCACATCCGCCACATAAACCTGCAGGGATAAAGAGCCGTTTCGGTGCATCATATACAAAAGCAAAACAGAAGGCAGTTAAAAAGCTAAATATAAACATAAAAACTAAAATCATCACTTAACCTCCTATTAACAAAAATGCCGTTGTAATACCTGCACCAATACCAAATGAAGTTACAATGGCTTCTAAAAACTTTGCGGTAAACATTAACATATGACGTTCAAATAAATCTTGTATAGCTGTTGTAATCAACACTCCTGGTACTATCGGCATAACTGCTGCAGTAATAATGGCACCTAAATCTGGACTTTGAAGCCACATATTTAATGAAAGAGCAATGAGTCCAATAACCAATGAGCCAATCATATCAGGAATAAAGAGTGTTAACTGTTTCCCTTTCATAAACTCCGTTACTAAAAAGCCACATGCACCCGCAAGTGCCGCAGGAAACAATTCCAACCATCCGCCACCTAACAAATATAAAAAGCTCATTGAAATCATGCCTGCAAACAACATTTTATGCCAAAGATGATAACGCTTTGTATTTTTGTCAATATCTTTTAACGCTTGGTACGCTTCCGCATACGTTAATTCATGTCTTGCGATTTGGCGAGATACTTGATTAACGAAATAAATTTTACGTAAGTTTGTATCATTTTTATTGATTTTGACCATGCGCGATTCATGATCAGGTGACAACGAAAAATTGATAAAAATATTTAAAGCATAGCCTTGAACTTCATGAAAACCATAACTTGCCGCAATGCGCACCATCGTATCCTCAATACGTTTCGCTTCAGCGCCCGCTTCAAGTAAAATGCGCCCAGCAAGAATAATGATATTGGCAACGTCTCTATCTGTTGGTAATGTATGCGACACGTTGTCACCTTCTTTCTCTATAATTGTTTCATCTTATTTCTAACTGTATACCAATATAGCGGAATACCCATTAATAGCCCCATTACTGCAATACCAGCTCCGAGTGGGTCTGAAATCAAAGTATTAATAATAATAAACAAACCGCCAAAAAGTGCTAATATCGGCAACACTGGGTAAAACGGAACGGAAAACGCACGTGGCTTTCCTTTATTTTGACGTCTTAAAATAAACAATCCGATAAATGCAGCCATATAAAAGAAATAAATGATAAAAATCGTTATTTCAGATAGATAATCGGCATCAAAAACCGATGGAAATATGATACTTAACGTTAAAATAATAAACGTCAATATCGACATTACTGCGTGTGCACCGATAGGTGTTTCAAACCGTGGACTAATATATCTAATACCTTTTGAACCAGGAAGTAAGCCATCTTGAGCCATAGCAAACGGTATACGTGGAAAAGTCATCACTTTCCCATTTAACGTTCCTATAATTGAGACAATTAACCCAATATTGACAATTTTAGCGCCGATGCCCCCAAAAAGCACTATTGCTGCTTCAGCACTTACATTATTTCCAAAATTTAAAATGTCGGCAGCTGGTAGTATTTTAAATACCGCCACATTGATGAGCACATAAACCAATGTGACTATCAAAATACCAATGAACATGGCTAATGGTAAATGTTTTTGAGGGTTTTTCATTTCTCCTGACATCGTCGTCAACAAAATCCACCCATCATAAGCAAAAAGGGTTGCCAATACAGCACGCCCAAAATTTACTGTACCATCTTTATTTAAAATGAGTTCCGTCACATTTTGACCAAAAATCCCTGATTGACCATAAATCAATCCGAAAGTAACAATCGCGATAATTGGTATTAACTTTGCTAAGGTTGTCATATTTTGAACTGCGTTCGCATAATAGGTACCTATCATATTGGTAACCAGTAGAAAAAGAAAAATCCCAGCACCAATTGGAATAATCCAAAATTGTGATAATACGAAAAAATTAGTAATTAATATGCCAAGAAATAAAATCAACGATACGATAATGGCGGGTCCATATAACACCGTTAACGTATAGCCTGTTAAAAACCCCCAAAATGACCCATAAATATCTTTTATATAAGCATATAATCCGCCAGTACGTGTAATTTGTGCACCTACTTCAGCAATCGTTAACCCTGAAGCAAGTGTTAATACACCGCCTATAATCCAGGCCCACAATGCCATATTACTCGTTCCAGCGTATGCTAAAACGGAACTCGGCTTAACAAAAACGCCCGATCCAATGATTGTCCCTACGATGATTGTCACAGCTGTAAATAAACCAATCGTTGGTTTCAAAGTATGTTTTTCCGAATGCATTCCTTTGCCTCCTTATGAAATCTTAACGATTCCACTATAACACGAAACGTCGTATGAAATTGGTATAAAATCATATTTGTTATGAAGGTATCATTCGACACTCCCTTTTAATTGCACAAGGAGCATAGACACGCCAGATGGTTCAATTTTTGATTCTTTTTAGCGTCCCTTTTTAGCACCACATCACTCTCGACGAAACCATTATCTATATTGACGCTAATGAAACATATATGCACAATGACCTCTTAATCGTCTCTTAGAGTGAATCAAGTATACAAGGAGCCACCAACATTCATATACAAATGAACATTGATGGCTCCTTTAATTAAGTGAAACGCAAAGTTATACGTGTGTATATCTTCCATTAAATCTCGAAAAATGTCGTTAATCCTGTCGTATCTAATCGATTACCTATAAAGAAACTGCCAAATTCTCCGTATCTTGCAGTTGTTTCATCAAAGCGCATTTCATAAACAATTTTTTTGAATTGGAGCACATCGTCCGCAAAGAGTGTCACACCCCATTCAAAATCATCAAATCCTACAGACCCTGTAATAAACTGTTTAATTTTACCTGCATACTTACGACCTATCATGCCGTGATTGTACATTAATTTTTGACGTTCCTCCATCGATAACATGTACCAATTATACGTTTCGTTACGACGTTTATTCATCGGATAAAAACATATATATTCTGTCGTAGGGAGTTCTGGATAAAGACGCGCTTTAATATGTGGGTTTTCATACGGATCTTCTTCTGATTTTCCAGCAAGGTAATTACTCAACTCAATAACTGATACATATGAATATGTAGGAATGAGGTGATCAGAAATAGATAATTTGTTTAATTCATTTTCAATTTCCGTTAAATCTTTCATTTCAGGACGTAAAAACCATAAGAAGATGTCTGCTTTTTGCCCCGTCACATTATACATGACGTGATCACCTTGACCGTGTTCTTTTACGCTTTTTAATTCATTTAATTTATGTTCAAATTCTGTAATCATATTGTGTCGTTCTTCTTCTGGTACCAAGCGCCAAGAAGCCCAGTCTACTGCGTAAAATAAATGTAAGCTGTACCATCCGTCTAAAGTCTCTGCTGCGTGACTCATTTATGCACACTCCTTTGATTTAATCTCTAACTCATTAAATTTTATCATACTCCTTTAAGAAGACCGAACGTTACGATTAGTAACATTTTATGAACAAAATAAGTATATTGGCAAAAGGGCGCATCAATTTTCAAAAATGTCACATTGTTTGGGCTAACCTAAAAGTATGATATGCCCACCCTTTTTCTGCTTAATTGTAAATCAATGCATGCGTGGGATTTAAAACGCCCCCCTTGGAAAACGCACCAAAATTATCGTATAATTACAATGGCATTATATGTTGATAGGAAAGTAGAGGAGGACAAATATGTCTAGTTTATTAGATGTTTTAAAAGAAAAATTATCAGGACAAAATGTTCGTATCGTATTACCAGAAGGTGAAGATGAGCGCGTCTTATCTGCAGCAGTTGAATTGCAAAAATCAGATTACGTGACACCTATCGTTTTAGGTAATAAGGCGAATATTGAAGCGCTCGCTAAAGACAAAGGTCTTTCTATCGATGGTTTAGAATTCATTCAACCAGACGAAAGCGACTTAAAATCAGACTTAGTTGCAAAATTTGTTGAACGTCGTAAAGGTAAAGCGACAGAAGAACAAGCACAAGAATTATTAAATAACGTGAACTACTTCGGCACAATGCTTGTGTATGCTGGTAAAGCTGATGGTTTAGTTAGTGGTGCTGCACACTCTACAGCAGACACTGTACGTCCTGCATTACAAATTATTAAAACAAAACCAGGTGTATCTAAAACATCAGGAATCTTCTTTATGATCAAAGAGGATCAACAATATATTTTCGGTGATTGTGCAATCAACCCTGAATTAGGGGCTTCAGATTTAGCCGAAATCGCAGTTGAAAGCGCAAAATCTGCACAAAGTTTTGGCATGGATCCTCGTGTTGCGATGTTAAGCTTTTCAACAAAAGGCTCTGCTAAATCTGACGATACTGAAAAAGTGGCTGAAGCGGTTAAATTGGCACAAGAGAAAGTGGAATCAGAAGGTTTAACTAACGTTGTCATTGACGGCGAATTCCAATTTGATGCAGCCATTGTTCCAGAGGTAGCGAAGAAAAAAGCACCTGGCGCTAAAATTCAAGGTGATGCGAATGTATTCATTTTCCCTAGCCTAGAGGCAGGTAATATTGGCTACAAAATTGCACAACGATTAGGCGGTTTTGATGCAGTTGGTCCTGTATTACAAGGTTTAAATTCACCAGTAAATGATTTATCACGTGGTTGTTCAAGTGAAGATGTCTACAACTTATCTATCATCACAGCCGCTCAAAGTTTACAATAATGGACTTAACATCTAAATACTTCAAGGATATGACTTGGCGCTATGTAGATCATGCGACAGGCTTAGCGCCCATGCAATCCTTTGCTTTTGACGATACGTTTTGTGAGAGTGTAGGCAAAGATACGTCCCCTAATGTCGTTCGAACTTGGATACATCAACACACCGTTATATTAGGAATACATGATTCACGTCTACCTCACTTAAAGGATGGCATTCAATTTTTGACGGATGTAAAGGGCTATAACGCTATCGTTCGAAATTCAGGTGGATTAGGCGTCGTCTTAGATCAAGGGATTTTAAACATTTCTTTAATGTTTAAAGGAAAAACCGAAACGCGTATTGACGAAGCGTTTACTGTGATGTATTTGCTCATAAGCAAAATGTTTGAAGATGAAAATGTTGATATTGACACCTTTGAAATTACACATTCCTATTGTCCAGGAAAATTTGATTTAAGTATCAATCATCAAAAATTTGCAGGTATATCACAACGTCGGGTACGTGGTGGGATTGCTGTACAAATCTATTTATGTGTCGAGGGGTCAGGCAGTGAACGTGCACAATTAATGAAAGATTTTTACGCTCATGCATTAAAAGGTAAAAAAACAAAATTCACCTATCCTGACATTTATCCACATCATATGGCGTCATTACAAGAACTCTTTCAATCTGACATTCAAGTTCAAGACGTAATGTTTAAGTTGCTATATGCGCTAAAAAATCTGGGTGGCACACTCACTACAGACCCTATTACGCCAGAAGAATGGGAACGTTATGAATATTACTACCATCGCATGCTTGAACGCAACGCTAAAATGAACGAATGCTTAAGTGAATCTAAAGAGACTCGGACATAAATCATTTCAATTTTGATTTACCATCCTTCCCCGCGCATAAAGCCTAAATATATAAATATAACCAACAAAGTTCATGTACGAAGCACTTTGTTGGTTTTTTGATTAACAGGGGAGCTATGTCCTAGCCCCGACTTTTATGAAATTTTACTTTCCTATTTTATATTCTGCTTATTCATGCGAAATGTAGTGTGATTTTCCTTTTAAAAAGAAACTCAAAACAAATGCAAGAAAGCTTAGTGCCGTTGCTACCCAAAAAGCGCTATTAACCCCATCAACAGAAGCCAGCTGATTCACAAATTTAATAACACTTCCTAAAGCCTGTTCTTTTCCACCCATTTGTTGCGCCATCATACCGACTTGGTCCTTTATAAAAGGCTTAGTCTGGTCTAAATCTTGTTGAAATGAAGCGAGGTGTGATTCTGTTTGTTGCGTCATCACAGTCACTAATATTGCAGTACCGATAGATCCTGCAAGTTGACGCATTGTGTTAATTAATGCATTACCATGAGAAATTAACCTTGCTGGTAATGCGTTCATACCTGCTGTCATAATTGGCATCATCACAAAACTCATGCCAAAAGAGCGAATCATATAAATCATTAATATAGACGAATAAGGTGTTTTCATGGTTAACTGCGTTAATTCCCATGTACCATACGTTGTAATCGCCAAACCAATAATGGCCAATGGTTTAATACCAATAGTATCAAGTAATTTACCCGCGATTGGACCCATAAAGCCCATGATAATTGCTCCTGGTAATAATAATAGCCCTGAATCTAATGCTGAGAAACCCCTTAAACTTTGAAGGTAAAGTGGTAATAAAATCATACCCCCAAACAAACTCATTGTTACAATCATATTTATAAGTGCTGTTAATGTATATCCCGAGTACTTTAATACACCAAAATCAAGCATAGGTGCTTTCATAGTCATCTCACGTATAACAAACGCGATTGTAAACGTACTTCCAATCAGAAACATGGCAATGATTTCCGGAGAACCCCAACCTTTATTGCCGGCTTCACTAAAGCCGTATAATAAAGCACCGAAACCAAGTGTACTGAATATAATTCCTGGGATATCCGCCTTTGGATGTGTTGTTTTTTGGTATATACCAAACCAAATATAAGAGAGCATAAAAGATAAGAAACCTACTGCAAACATGCCATAAAACATGACATGCCAATCGAAATTTTCAACAATATAACCTGACAAAGTCGGTCCGATTGCTGGTGCTAATATCATCGCTACACCCAAAATTCCCATGGCCATCCCACGTTTTTGAGGCGGAAATATCGTCATAAACACATTTGTTCCTAATGGCATTAATACGCCTGCACCAATCGCTTGAAGTACACGCCCTGTCATCATCACTGGAAAACTCCACGCAATTGCGCATACAAATGAACCTAATGTGAACACGACCATCGCTACTAGAAATAGGCTGCGATAAGAAAATTTATGAAACAAATACGCACTAACTGGTATTAAAATACCATTAACTAACATAAACCCTGTCATTAACCATTGTCCTGTTGAAGCCGAGATATTAAAGTCGGTATTTATAACAGGTAATGCCGTATTAAGTAATGTTTGATTTAAAATGGTAATGAACATGCCGAACACCATTGCTACTAATATTTTATTACGTGTAATCCCCTTTTTAAACACATAATCTTGAGTGGCATGTTGCGCCGTTTCATTAACCGGCTTCTGGGATTCATTTTTTTCGTCGATTTGAAATTGATAAGCAGAGGAAGACTTCCCTGCTTTAGATTGTGATGCTTCTTTTTGATTTATTTTTTCAGATGTTTGCAATCTGGATAAACGCTTATTTCGCTTGATTATTACCATATTCATACAAACAATCACAATAAGGGCAACAACGACATATAACGTAATGAACATCTTTTGTCCTCCCTATTATTAATTTTTATGAATACGCACTTCCGCGTTCATTCCTGGCACAATCCCCTTAGAAGGCTGACTATCTAATTTAATTTTTACAGGAACAACTTGACTGACTTTAGTATAGTTACCATCACTGTTAGATGAAGGCATTAATGAAAAGCTCGCCGCAGTCGCATTACCAATATGATCAACATGACCTTTAATTTCCGAATCTTGACCATCGATAGAGACATCCACCGTTTGACCTTCACTCAAGCCTTTAATGTCCGTTTCATCAATGTTGGCAGTAATATAGAGCGCATCCATATTATAGGCATATGCCATAGGTTGACCTGCTTGTGCTATTCCTTTTTCTTGTCCATCTAATTTGGCAATCGTCCCATCTTTAGGCATTTTCACTTCCATAGTTTGAGGTTGCCCATCTTGACCTTGGCCACAGATTTCAGCTACCGTGTCCCCTTCTTTCACCTTGTCACCCTCTTGAACGTTTAATTTTGAAATTTCTCCTGAAATTGGGCTTGCAAGTTTCATTTGCTTACTATCTACTTTAGCGTTATCTGTGTTTATATAATTTGCAGATTGATTATAGAAATAAAATGCAACTACACCTATCACGACTAACAACAGTATCGTTGCAATATTAATCAAAATAATTTTTTTCATACAATAAACTCTCCTCCAGTTAAAATTAACAATCTGTATTATATAACCAATTATCTAGTGATTTATACAGACAATCTTTTTAAATGTGTCGGATTTGAAAATATATTATAATAGCGTTGGGTGATAGACATGAATAGAGGAAATGCAAGGCTTGCCATTATTAAGGCAATGGTGTCATTGTTAGAGGTTGAAAAATTTGAATATATAACAATCAAACAAATTTGTGCTGAAAGTAGGGTCCATCGCTCGACATTTTATGCACACTTTGAAGATAAATATCAATTAATGGATACGATTCAAGCATACCATATGAAAAGATACCATAAGCTTATGCTCTATACGAAGAACCTCATAGAAACGTACCCTTTGGACGTTGCAAAACAACGACTTATTCAAGTTTTCCGCGTGTTATTTACGTATATGCAACGTTTTAAAAAATATTTCATAAGTCTTGTTTTGACACAGTCACAGTATCGCCTCGTACGCGATTATATTCAATTTACTAAAGAAGGTTACTCCTCTATTTTAGAAGTGCTACCGCCATTAAAAGATTCAAAGTACTTTATCGACTATACCATTGGAGGACAACTCGCAATTATCTATTCGTGGCTTTCAGGAGGATGTAAAGAAGACAGTGAAGCAATGGCGCAAATATTATTCAATAACATTATTAAAGTTAATCGTTAGCCTAGCAGTCATATTTTGATGACATGCAAACGCCCACTGCACTTTAAAGATAAGCATGTTAATAGGCCTGACTCACTTAAGACAGTCGCTACGCTATCTTAATGAGCAGGCCTTTTTATTGGAGAACTTTTTTGAAAATGAAAAACACAAAATGATATGTCGTGACTGTGCATATCTTTTGCTTAAATCTAATGTACCATGTTTTCTGAATTTTTGGGATAGAAATATTGAATATTTATTAATTTTTTATGAACATTTTACTTAATTGGCTTAAAATATCCCATTTTTATGTGTTTGAAAAGTGACGTTTAAGCAACTCATAATGATACATCGTCACATAGGTGTTGTTTCGGTAAAGCGACTCCCGCGCTTCACCCATAAATCGAAATCCTGCTTTTTCTGCGACACGTTGACTCGCTATATTCTCCTTTTGTGCACGAATTTCGAGGCGATTTAACATTAATTCGTTAAAAGCGATATCACATAATAACTTGACCGCTTTAGTCATCACACCTTGACCTGTCACATGCTGACTCAACCAATACCCTACTTCACCTTGGTTGTTTATCGTGTCTATTTTATGTAAATCGACCGCACCTACAAGTTGATTCTCTTCATAAATAAAATATAGACGTGATTGATTCTCCGCTTCTAATCGCAGCGCTTCTTTTAAAAATTTCACTTCATCTTCTATTGATTGAACGTAATCAATCCAATCTAGAAACTCGCGTAAATGTTCACGCTCTTGCTTTACAACTTCAAATACTTCATAGGCTCGCGACATATCTAATTTCACTAAACTAAAACGTGTGTCTATTGGCAACCTAAAATAATGCATCTGAGACCACCCTTTTTTATATAAAATTACTTTTAATTAAAACATATCATTCTAAAATTTGCAAAACAATGTAAAAATTCAGAAAAAATCATATTTCTCAACTCTTTTAACCCTTCCAGTGTTTTTACTTTTCCACATACAAAAAATCCCTATAAAGTGTTCACTATTAAAGCGTCTACTTTATAGGGCGCATATCATTTTAAATAAATTTAATCATCAAAGTGTAATAAAAATTATGGATTTAAAACATATAAATTCGATTCATTTATTAACGAAAAACGAAAATATATTTTGTGGTAAAGTTTTTAGAAAAGCGAGGTATTGCTATTTCTCAATCATTTTTACGATATCTTTGTTATTTGCATCTAAAATCAATTTTGAAAGTTCTTCTTTATCGATGCGACGTAATTTAGGATAACGTATGATGAAGAAAATGAATCCTAATACTGTCCATCCTGCTAATGCAATATACGATGGCCCTGATAATGATGCTGGTGACCATGGGAACAGCAATAAGAATAAGAATACAAATGCAATCACCGAACCTACAATCGCAAATGTTTTATAGACGGGCCCATAAGACGGACTCGATTTGTCATAACTGAATAACTTGGCCGCTGCTAGACAGGTCACAAAATACGCGACCGAAACCCCTGTAGATGACATATCCACAATCCAAGTGAGTGCAGTACGTCCGAGCCAAGGTGCAATTAATGTCAATGAAACTAAAAAGATAATCGCCACATAAGGTGTTTTATATTTTGGGTGTAGTTTACTGAAAACGGTTGGCATAATCCCTGAGCGTCCCATTGAAAACAATAAACGACTTGAGCTAAGTAAGAAGCCATTTAAACCTGTGAATATTCCCATTATTATGGCAATGGCTAACACACCCAAACCAATCGTTCCAAACGCTTCACGCGTAACTGAACCTGTTAACCATAAGTCTTGACTTGCACCACTTAACCACCCAGTGTATAAAATCATCATTGTGTATGTTAATCCAGCAGCGATTAAGCTATATACGATTAATTTAAATGTTTTATTGGGTGAGAAATTAAACTCTTCTGCCGTTTGAGGAATGTTATCAAATCCAACATAGGCCCACGGCGCAACAGCGACAATCATAATAATGGCTTGAAACCAACCATACTGCGGTCCATTTAACGGTTGCAAGTTGTTAAATGAAAAATTCGACCCAAAAAATGAGCTTATAAAAAGTAATACGACCACTGTCACCATCGCTACACAAAAATAATACTGTAATGAACCTGAGACACTCGCACCTTTAATCGCAATGAACATAAATACGAGTAATAAGACTGTAGCAATAATAATTTCTGTGATATAAACATCCCAGCCAGCAATCGTATATAATTTTCCAACCTCTAAAAAGTCAGGAAGTAAAAATTTAATTAATAAACTAAACGCTGTAGCATTTAATGCCACTACGCAAATATATCCAAATGTTAAAAACCAAGATGAAAAAAAGCTAACATAACGTCCGAATCCTAAATAACTAAACGCAAAACCTCCGCCAGATACTGGGAATCGTTCAACTAAAGCACCGTAACTTACGGCGATAATGATCATGAGCAACGCACCGATTAATATTCCAATTGATGCGGCAATAGGACCTGATTGTGCAATCCAGTCACCAGGTAATATAAAGGACCCCCATCCAATACAAGAGCCATACGCAATTGCCCATACAAACTTCTCTGATAAATTCGCTTGTAAATCGCCACGATCTATTTGATTGTGTTTATTTTGCATATACTATTCACCCCTTGTTACATTATACCGATGACTAAAAAATTAACAATCATTTTCTTAAACAAATTAAAAACACACATTTAAACAATATTTTGCCTAAGCAAAGCTTCAAATGTGTGTTTAATAATTAAATTTTAAATGCTGCAATCGCAAGCATAAGCCAGCTCACGACAAATAACACGCCACCAATTGGTGTAATTGCACCTAAAACACTTACTCCTGTCAGTGACAAAATGTATAAAGACCCACTAAAGAATAAAATACCTAAAAACATGAGCCAACCTGCCCATCCTACATTCACGTCAAATGCGCCACCAACAATACCAATCAGAACTAATCCTAATGCATGGTACATTTGGTACATCGTCGCTTTTTCCCAAACAGACATATAGTGTTCTGATAATTTTCCTTCTAAAGCATGTGCGCCGAATGCACCTGTGCCAACAGCGAACAGTGCATTTAATGCGCCTAAAATTATAAATACTTTCATAAGTTTCGCTCCTATCATTTATTAAAAGTCAAAAAGTGATTCTCCATTTCCTAAGGCATCATCTGTGATCATTCGAGGATTCGAAGGCGTATGTGATGCATGTGACGCTTGTGATGGCACTTTACCACCCATTAAACGAATTTCTTCATCTGTTACCGTCTGTGCAGAGGATGAAGCGTGTGAAACGGTAACTTGCTTCCCTTGCTTGCGCTGTAAGGATGGTGCAGAAGATTGTGAATCGGAATGTGAATATAATGATGTAAGCGTATGAATGGCATACATATGTTTTTCAAATTCACTATTAGTTTGGGAGGCCTCTGCCTTTATTAATTCAGCTTCAATGAGTTCAATCATTTTTTCTTTATTCATGCGTCTCCTCCTCTCTCACACCAATGTATTGGTGCTTTGCCTTGTTGTTCTAAATAAGCATTTGCTTGTGAATACGGTTTTGAACCAAAAAAACCACGATGTGCCGACAATGGGCTCGGATGGGGTGATTTTATAATAAAATGTTTTGACGTATCAATGAGGCGTTCTTTTTGTTGTGCAGGTTTTCCCCATAAAATAAATACAACACCTTCACGATTGTCTGAGATAGCTTGAATGATTTCATTGGTAAACGTTTCCCAACCAATATCTCGATGAGAGTGCGCTTCTCCATGGCGCACTGTAAGCACAGTATTTAATAACAGAACACCCTCTCGCGCCCAATCTTGCAAGTGTGGCGACGTACGATGACAGCCAATGTCAGCCTCTAACTCTTTATACATATTACGTAACGAAGGTGGAAATTTCGCATTGGGTTGGACTGAAAAAGCAAGACCATGTGCTTGGTTCGGACCGTGATAAGGATCTTGACCTAAAATCACAACTTTGACATTGTCAAATGGTGTTAAATCAAACGCTTGGTATATATTTTTACGTTCTGGATAAACAATTTCAGTCGTATACTCTTTTTCTAAAAAATCATGCATCGCTTTAAAATCATGTTTTGATTTTATTTCATGAAAAATGGTGGACCATTCCATAACCTTCACCTCAGTTCACATTTTAACACAATTCAATGAAAAACTCGCCCGCGTTAAAACGAATATATTTCCACTTAAAGCCGTGCGTGATATGATAATAATTAACAATTGAATTCGAGGAGTGTATAAATAATGGCATTAAAAAAAGTATTAACCATTGCAGGTTCTGACACAAGTGCTGGGGCTGGCATGCAAGCTGATTTAAAAACATTTCAAGAGCATGACACTTATGGCATGGTTGCACTTGCTGCAATTGTCACTATGGATAAAAACACATGGTCACACGATGTGACGCCAATTCCATTCGATGTGTTTAATAAACAACTTGAAACGGTCATTAGTATTGGCCCAGATGCCGTTAAAACAGGTATGCTTGGAACACAAGAAGTTATCAAACGTGCCGGGGAAGCTTTTACAGAGTCTGGCGCAAAGCATTTTGTTGTAGACCCTGTTATGGTATGTAAAGGGGAAGACGAAGTATTAAACCCGGGAAATACTGATGCAATGATTGAATATTTACTACCAAAAGCAACTGTTGTGACGCCCAACTTGTTTGAAGCAGGTCAATTGTCAGGGTTGGGGACATTAAAATCTATAGAAGATATGAAAAAAGCGGCTCAAATCATTCATAATCAAGGTGCGCAACATGTAGTCATTAAAGGTGGTAAAGCACTGGATCAAGATAAGTCATACGATTTGTATTATGATGGTCAAACATACTATCAATTAACGACAGATATGTTCCAACAAAGTTATAATCATGGTGCAGGGTGTACATTCGCTGCTGCAACGACAGCAAATTTGGCAAACGGCTTAACACCAAAAGAAGCTGTTATTAATGCAAAAGCGTTTGTTGCTTCAGCGATTAAAAATGGATGGAAAATGAATGACTTTGTAGGCCCAGTTGATCACGGTGCCGCAAATCGCATTGAAAAAATTGACGTTGAAGTTACAGAAATTTAAAAAATAAAGGTCACGCAAAATGACCAAATTAACTCAGCCCTATAATAGAACCTTCAAAATCCATTCTCTTGATTTTGAAGGTTTTTATGTTACTTATAATATAAAAATTTAATACGCACATTTTTCTAGTTTAATGGTGGTTTAGTTCCCTTTAATAAAAGGGTTATTGCGCTATTTTTAAAAACAAAAAATCGATCTAATGATACACGCTATTCATTCACTAGACCGATGTTTTACAGAACTTAAACTTATTAATTGCTATTTGATTTTTTGACCATTTGCATCCAATTTTACCAAAGGTTGTCCTTCTACTTGTTTGTATGTACCTACAATCTCTAAATTATGATTGCGATAATTCACTGTCCACCCAGTAAGACCATTGTCCCAACGCACATTATCCCAAATATAATCTTTTGTATTGAGAGGTTTTCCTTCAAATTTGTTGATCATCTCATACACTTGGCTTCGTGCATGTGCCATAGTTGCTGGGTTCTCTTTTTCTTCAAAATCTTTACGCGTTGCTTCATTTTCCATAGGATTTTTATTTGCAAACTCTACTTTTTGTGATAGTTCGGTTAGTGACTTAAGTTGTTTATTTTGGGCATATAACGTGTCTAAATCTAGTTCTTTACCCGTTTCTAATAATTGTTGATACGTTCCTGGACTTTGCGTACCTCCGATAAATGCTTTATGCTTCCCAATTCCCATGACGGTATTAAACCCTTTTTTGGGCGGATAAACGCTATAAAATTTCATATCATCGGGTCCGTTTGTATACCCTTTTGATTCAATTAAATATAATTTATACAATTGTTTCTTTTGAGGTTTATTCAAATAATCTTGTTCGAAAACACCCGTTAAAATCTCTTCTTTCGATAATGTAAACGCAGTTGCTTCTGGTGATGAAAATACTAAAGCTGCTTTCATCTGATCCGGCAATTTGGCGACGTCGTCCTCATGTGTCGTTGTCTGTGTTTTATTAGACGTTGATGCTTGATTGTCTTTTGATGCCTTTTGAGATGTATCAGCAGAATCATGCTTATGTGTGGCTGATTTTTCATCTTTATGAGATGGTTGTGCCGATTGTTGATCATTACCGCACGCTGATACTAAAACAAGGGTCATCACTATTAGAATCCACTTCTTCATCTATCTTCATTCCTCCCCTAAATATGTCTATAATTTTTATGATATATCACTCATTATTATAACATTCCAAATTATAAATTACTTTTTAAATTCTGAGTAACAGAATAAGACGCTTTTAAAAATCATTATTTTTAGCATCGTTTATTGAGATCAGGTTCAGATATCATACTTTGTAGACTCTAAAATAGCGTTGTACTAACAACAAATGCATTTAACACTCTTTTACAGTTTAAATTGATGAGTAAATGCTGACCATAGTGACCGTAATAAAATCAACTCATTTGTTATTTGACCATACACCCTCATGAGCATTGTTCAATGATGTGTAACAATTATAGCCATTACTATTCATTTAAGTCACAAAAAATGGGTATACAAACTATGCATACCAATTAATCAAAAATATTTTCTTTTTCTTCATATAATCTAACTTCATATACACCTAAATTCTTTTTACAAAGCGCTCTAACCAAATTAGGAATAAATTGAATCTCTGTTTTAATTAACAGCACAGTCATAGTATCAATATCCACAAACGTATAACTATGATGTTCAGGCAAATAAGCCTTAGTTAATTTTTCAATTGTTTTTATTACATGCTTTCGTACTTTGTATTAATCCCATCCACCAATATTTAAAATAAAAGTTTTTTGCTCGTCTGAATCATCCGTATTATCAATCAATTTCATATATACTCAACCCCTTTAAATATTTCTTGCATCATAACATATAAAACCATAATTTTATAAAAAATAATTGTAACTCTTCCCCCTGATTTTAAAGCTTGTTAAATCTTCTTGCCCACTAAATGATCCCGTCGTCTTTCAACGGTCAATATACAATCGTTTTTTCAACAGAATTATAAAACTGTTATAGACACACCGAGCTTTCTTTAAATCTTTTAACTTTTCCTCTATTTATCTAAGGATTTTGAAACGTTTTAATGAATATAGGGAGCGTAAACAAAATATTATTCTTAATTATACATGAGTGTTTTGTTTTTGAAATAATATAAAAAATCGATTAAGTAAAAACGCTTTTACCTAACCGATGCTTTTTTTACTAGAATTTTTATCACAACACCATATTTAAAAAGATAAGGTGATTTTCAACATCGTTTCATCTAAAGTATTTTTTACTAAAATGAATGTGTTGTGATCTTCTATTTTGTAAGATTCATTTAAATGAATCGGTTTTACATATTTAACGTGGTACGTTAAAGGATAACGATGTAGTGATTGCCATATACGTTCAATAACCATCTGCCCTGGCACAATTTTTGGATGAAGTGGATTGTCATCTTGAACAATGTTCAAATAGTGTCGCACGTCTGCTTCATTAAAAGTCATAGTTTCACCTGCTTTATAAATGTGTGATGCACGGTTAGTACGTCATTGACATTCATCTCAAAACGGTAGCGCTCAAAATGTTTTATCTTTGTCGCTTCTAATAAGGTCAGTGTCGCTTGAACGTGCGGTTGTTTTGGGAGAGGGGCATTTTGTGTGACTTGCGTTTCGACTAGCGTGATCGGTAAAGTGATGAAAGGTTGAAACAACTCAAACACATGCCAAAAACGCGCAAAAATAACGGTGGTATGTCATTTTCAGCATAATGAAATGATGCTTGATAGGCTTGTAATTCAAACTCATCAATAATAAGCGTCCGAGTTTCACTATGACCAACGTTCGAACAGTGCTGCATTACCCATGCCTCCTCCAATACCCATCGTCGCTATCGTCCGCATTGCATCTGTCATGTAAAACAAGCGCGTCACTAAAATAGCCCCACTTGCACTGTAGGGATGTCCCATCGCAATAGCGCCACCGTATCGGTTGAGTTGTGCGTCAGAAATATTAAGCTCTCGTTGGCATGCGAGTACTTGTGCGCTAAAGGCTTCATTCAACTCTACCGCGTCGATATCTGTTATAGTCAGATGATGCTTTTCTAAAAGTTCTTTTACCGCTGGAATAGGTCCACTTCCTAAAAGCGTAGGCGCAACCCCTTCAATCGCGTAGCCTTTAAAATATACACCTTTAGATAGACCAAGCGTACGTGCTTTTTCTTGTGACATTACAACTACAAGCGCTGCCCCGTCATGCTTTAAACAGCAATTCCCTACTGTTACAGTGCCATTTGGAAGTAACGGCTTTAAACGTTTTAAGCGCGCTAATTTAATATCAGGACGTACACTTTCATCATGCGTCATCCATGATCCTTGAACTTTTAAAGGTACGATTTCATCGTCAAGTTGATGATTTTCAAAAGCTTTAGCAGTTTTAATGTGACTGGTATATGCAAATCTGTCCTGATCCTCTCGCGTGATTTGAAAGGTATGAGCTACATTTTCAGCTGCCTCAATCATGGACGGATCTTGATCGCTTGGTGCGAATGAGGCACGCTCAAAAAATTGTGGAGGCTCTGAAGGATAGAGAGACGTCGGTCGCTTCATTTTCCAAGGTGCACGGCTTGTACTCTCTACACCTCCAGCAATATAAAAGTCACCTGCACCACTTTCTACAAGACGACACGCTAATTGAATCGCCTCTAAACCCGACCCACATTGACGATCAATGGTTAAACCAGGCACACGTACATCAATGCCTGCTTCTAAAAAACTTTTGCGAGCAATATTCCCACCATTTCCAACCACATTACCTAAAATGACATCATCCAATGTATTCAAATCGCATGGGAGCATCTTCTGAAAATGTTGCAGTAATGGTTTCAGTAAATCTTCTGGTTCCCATTTATGTAACTTACCACCATATACCCCTATCGGCGTTCGTTTTGCCGCCACTATTACTGCTTTATTCATCAAAATCACCACTTTCATACTTTTGTTGTGCTAAACGTCGAGATACTTTCCCACTTGACGTATAAGGGAGTGTGGTTACGCGAATGAATTTTGACGGAATTTCATAACGAGAGAGCACTTTTGCAAGCTGTTGTTTCATTGTTTGATAGTGAAACGTACATGCTCCGATATACAGGGCAACAGCTAATTCACCAAATTTTGAATGCGGTTGTTTGACGATAATCACGTCTTCAATCCCTTCTAATTTTTTAATATAATGCTCAACTACTGTTGGGTAGACGTTACGTCCACCAATAATCATCATATCTTCTATACGTCCGTGCAAATATAAGACATCATGGTCAACTCGTGCGTAATCACCGGTTTGAATCCACGTCGATGGTGTCTGACCGACATACCCTTGAAAAGCCATCGCACTATGCACAAACAACTTGCCCACCCCTTTTGCATCCGGTTGGTCGATGTGTATATCGACATTAGGAAAAATCGTACCTACTGAATTTAACGGGGCTGTTTGATTACGGTTCACACTAATAAAACTCGCTTCAGACGTACCAAAAAATTCATCAATCGTCGCTAAAGGCAATTGTGCCTTTAATTGCTGATGTAATGATGATGACAATTTATCTCCAGATATAAATACATGTTTCACGTTAGAATTTTGATGCGCATGTCGCACCCAATCAAACACCATAGTGGGCACTAAAAAGAGTATGCACGGCGTGTATAAAGATGCAATTCTCGTTGCACATTGTTGAATATTATAATTGTTTTGCCCCAAAAAGGTACGACCATAAAATAATGCATATATCATTACGTACAACGTTAAAGAGTGTGCATAGGGTCCTAGTGCAACAAGTGTACACCGCTCACCTAATGTTTTTTCTATTAATGTGTCATTTTGTTCAAATGAGGCAATCCATGACGCTTCATTTCGGTAAAATGCCTTCGGTAACCCTGTTGTGCCGGATGTAAAGCCGATATGTAATAAAGGACGCGTTTGTGTGTCACATTGATAAGGCGTGGCTTCGATACCTGACTCATTTAACACAAAACCGATATGATAACGTTCATATAACACGTGAAGACGCGCTTCTGTCCATTTCGGATCAAAAACACAAGGAATACCTCCCTTATGTAACACTGCCAAATAATGCACTACAAAGTCTTGAATCTGGTTAAATGAAAGCCCCACACGTTGACCTTTACACGCATCTGGCAATTGCATTGCTTTCTGTTCTAATTGTTGTTGTAAGTGCTTATAATCTATTCGTTCATCATCAATATGTAAAGCAATTGCATGCGGTTGACATGTCGCATACGTTTCAATACGTTCTAGTAATTGTGCCATCTTTTCACTTCTTTACTCACATTTGTTTCATTTTATCACACTGCATCTTAACCGCATATTAACGACATAAAAAACTTCTATCGCATGCCTTATACCGGCCTTATTGATAGAAGTTTGAGTAGTCTTTTATTCTAAATTGGCATGATTGTGTTGCATCGTTTCTTCAGAAATATTCAAACGTGTTTGTAAATTTAACACGAGACTATCTAAAAAGAGTTGCGCGCTTTGTTCAAATAAACTTCCTAACGGTTGATCTGAACCTTCAGCATCATGTTTCGTGCCCGCTGGCAATTCAATTGCAAGATTCGCCAACTGTCCTATTGCAGAATCAGGTTTCGTAGTAATGAGTAACACGTCTGCTTCAACTTCTTTTGCTTTCTCAGCAAGTAATTTTAAATGCGCCGTAGAACCGGAACCGGATATGATAACAAAGACGTCTCCTTTTTGAATCGACGGCGTTGTCGACTCCCCTACAACATGCGCTTTTTTACCAAGTTGATTTAAACGCATCGCAAAACCATTCGCCACAAATCCTGACCGCCCTTTACCTGAAACAAATACTGTAGGCGCATCAATCACCTGTTGTTCAAACTGTTGCGCTGATTCAGGATTCACTGAATTTAACGTCTGTTCGATTTCATTTAAAATGAGTTGGTAATTGAATACTGTCATTTTATTGACCATCCATGATTTCACGACATTGTTTAGCGGCTTTAGCAGGGTCATCTGCATTTGCGATACCCCCACCAACAATGATTAAATCTGGATTTTCAGCGACAACTTCTTTAATTGTGTCAGGCTTAATGCCACCTGCAACAGCAACTTTGGATTGACTGATTGCTGATTTCACTTTACGCAAACTTTCAAGTGGTGATTGGCCTTGCGCTTGTAAATCATAACCTGTATGCACAGCAATATAGTCTGCACCCATTGCATCTATTTCTTTTGCACGTTTTTCTAAATCTTGAGCTGCAATTAAATCCACAAGTAATTGTTTTCCATGTTTGTGTGCTTCCGCAATCGCATTTTTAATCGATTCATCTTCTGCAACACCTAAAATCGTTACGACGTCCGCACCAAATTTGATGGCTTGACTCACTTCGTAATCCGCAGCGTCCATAATTTTTAAATCTGCTAATACTTTAACATCTCTATCTTCAACATTATCTTTTAAATGTTGGACTGCTGGGAGGCCTTCATTGATCACAATCGGCGTACCGATTTCTACAATATCTACATAATCTGTGACTTTTTTTGCTAATTCAGCCGCATCTTCTTTATTTAATAAATCAATCGCTAATTGTAATTCCATGTCTAGAATCAATCCTCCATATTTTTATCTTTACGAACTACATTTTCAGGATATACCCTAGAAATAGGAGTTTCAAACGATGCGCTTATGAATTCGGCATTGCTTCATCATCAACAAAAACCTCCACATTTGGGTGGCGATGCAAAATAGAAGCTGGTAAATCTGGTGTCACTTCACCTGTCATCAAGCGTGTCATTGCCGCTTTTTTATGCGGACCCAGTGCGATTAAAATGATGCGTTTTGCTTTCATGATTGATTGAAGTCCCATCGAAATTGCCTGTCGTGGTACATCACGCTTATTTTCAAAATAACGACTATTCGCTTCTATTGTACTTTCAGTTAAATTGACACAGTGTGTTTCTGTATCAAATGAAGTCCCGGGTTCATTAAAACCGATGTGCCCATTTTGACCAATACCTAAAATTTGAATATCAATCGGTCCTTCTTGATCTAAAATCGCTTCATAACGTTTGGCTTCTTTATTAACGTCATCAACATCTCCATTTGGAATGTGCAAAAACGCTTCTGTAAATTTTGGATAACGATTAAACAAGATTTGGTGCATATAGTGATTGTAGCTTTCTGGATGTGTTGCATGTAACCCTACATATTCATCGAGATTGAAAGTATGGATATGTGAGACATCGAGATTATTTTTATTTAATAAAGCTACTAAATGACCATACATATCGACCATCGTTCCCCCTGTCGCTAAACCGAGACGTGCATGTGGTTGGTGCAACATAAACTGATACAATTCAGTCGCAACATAACATGACACACGATCTTTCGTACCGAGATTTGTTACTTTCATTTGAATCAACCTCCGTGTAATGCATTGACAAAACGTTTCGTGATATCGCGCGGGCGCGTGATTGCTCCCCCAACAACAGACGCATAAACACCTTTATCCGTTACAATCTTTAGCATTTCTGGTGTCATGACATTCCCTTCAGCAATCACTTTTTGATTGACATGTTTCAAAACCTCATCTAAAAATTGAAAATCATTGGTATAGAGCACCTGTCCTTGTGTTTGTTCAGTATAACCATGTAATGTTGTACCAATGTAATCAAACCCTAAAGTTTCAGCATGTTGTGCCTCCTCTACAGTTGCGATGTCCGCCATCAATTCAATATGCGGCGCTTGTTGACGCACATATGCCACTAATGTTTCTAAATCTTCTGCCGGTCGTTCGCGTAACGTTGCATCCATCGCGATCACTTCACAACCACTTTCTATTAATTCATCAATTTCCTTACGTGTCGCGGTGATAAACACGCTAGACCCTTCATAATCTCTTTTAACAATCCCAATGACAGGTAAATCTACTTCTTGTTTAATCGCTAAAATATCTGCTTTCGTGTTCGCTCGTATCCCTACAGCACCACCTTCTTTAGCTGCTAGCGCCATTTTACTCATAATAAACGATGAGTGCAGTGGCTCATCAGGTAACGCTTGACAAGATACAATTAATCCTTGAGGTAACATAAACATCTCTCCTTAAATTTGCACATTTTCTTCAATTTCATTTTTTATACTTGTCACATGTGGTCCATAGACAATCTGAATACCATGACCTTGCTTAATGATGCCTTTTGCACCTGTCTGTTTTATTTGCGTTTCATTTATTTTTTCATTATTATACACAGTCACTCTCAAACGCGTTGCACAACAATCCACTTCACTAATATTTGATTTACCGCCCAATGCTTCTATAATAGTTTGTGCGCTTTCACCTTTACTGACAGACACATTCATTTGTTCTTCTCTACCAGGCGTTTTAAAATTCATTTTAATAATTAGAAATTTAAATATAAAATAGTATAAGCAGAACCATACAATACCAATAGGGATGACATATAAAAAATTAGTTTTTTCATTACCTTGTAAAACGCCAAACAGAATATAATCAATAAAACCACCACTAAATGTTTGACCAATTGTAATATTGAAAATATCCGCCATCATAAAAGCCAAACCATCTAACAAAGCATGTATCACATACAACAATGGGGCAACAAATAGAAAACTAAATTCTAATGGCTCCGTAATACCTGTTAAAAATGAAGTTAACGCTGCAGATAACATCAAACCACCTACAACCTTTTTATTCTCAGGCTTCGATGTGTGATATATTGCCAAAGCCGCACCTAACAAACCAAACATCATCGTAATGAAACGCCCCGACATAAACCTAGAAACACCCTCATAATATTGTTTAACATTTGGGTCTCCTAATTGAGCAAAGAAAATGTTTTGAGTACCTTGTACAAGATGTCCTTTCACTTCAATTGAACCGCCTAAAGCAGTTTGCCAAAATGGGAGATAAAAAATATGGTGTAAACCAAATGGTCCTAACATTCTTAAAATAAATCCATAAAAAAATGTTCCGATAACACCCGTTTTTGTTACAATCCCCCCTGCACCAAAGATGAGATGTTGAATCAACGGCCAAACGAAATACATGATTACACCTACAAAAATAGCACTAAACGATGTGATGATAGGTATAAACCTTGATCCCCCAAAAAAACCTAAAAACTGTGGTAGCGTGACTTTATTATATTTATTATGTAAAAACGCAGTCATGATACCAATGATGATTCCTCCAAACACACCTGTTTCTACAGTTTGTATGCCTAGAACCATACCTTGCCCCTTTTTCGCAAGTTGTTCTGTAACTGCGAGGTTATCATTAATCGTTAATAACGCATTCATCGTTGCATTCATAATTAAAAATCCTAGAATCGCTGCTAAACCAGCTGTCCCTTTATCCCTTTTAGCCAATCCAATGGCTACACCTACTGCAAAAATGACGGGTAAATTTTGAAACACAATGCTACCTGCAGAACGCATTAATACAAATATGTGCTGTAAAAATTGAACATCTAATATGGGATATGCTTTGATGGTGTTTGGATTACTCAACGCACCACCAATTCCAAGTAACAACCCCGCTGCAGGCAAAATTGCAATGGGTAACATAAAAGATTTCCCAAATTGTTGCGCTTTTTCAAATGCTTTTTTCATCATCGCTTAAACCCCTTTCGCCCTTTCACTTCTAAGTTCAATATAGCATCGTGAAAGTTACTGTCAATATTTCTCGTTGTTTTGAAAAATATTTTCAATTACACTATGTGTAAGGAGTGAGTGAAGATGAAACTTGAAAATCGTATTCAACATTTTTATCCACAATTTACGAAATCTGAACGTTTAATTGCTGAAGCGATTCTTAAATTAAGTCATACTTCAGATATCGGAAATATTCAGTCTTTCGCGCGAGATATTGGGGTGTCCCCTTCAAGTGTAAGTCGTTTTGCACATAAATTAGATTATGATAGCTTTCAGTCACTACGTTTCGCGATACAACATGAATATCACCAAGACACGATTGAAAATGAACCAGCGATTCAAATTATGCATCAACATTATATGGCGATATTGAATCATACGGGTGAATTTATTATTCAATCTGACTTAATGGCCCTCGTTGAAGCCATTCAACACAGTCAAAAAGTCATCTTTATTGGTATCGGGAGCTCTGGCTTAAGCGCACAAGAGTTTTATTTTCGTACCATCCGAATGGGGTTTAATGTCGTAGCCATTACAGACGCCCACTTAATGGCTGTGATTGGCCAAATGTGCAATGATCAAACTACAGTTGTAGCCATTACGAATAGTGGTGCAACGTCCGAGGTGTTGGATAGCTTAAAACAAGCGCACAAACAAGGTGCCAAAATCTTAGCATTGTCGCATTATAAAACACCTACACTAGAAGACGTGAGTGACCACATCATATTAACTGCTGATCGCCAGTTTACGCATGATCATTATTTCATTAATTCACAATTAGCCACACATTTTATTATTGATTTGGTTAGCTATCATTTATTACAAACACCACACCGCTTGGCACACTATTCTCAAAGTTACAATACTTTAGTTGCTAAGCGCGAAAAGCTATGAGTAGACATGCTTTATAATTTTGCAATATAAAATGAGCAGACATATACAAATTTGACACATTTTTTAGTAGAATAGATAGATAATCATATCAGGGAGGCAGTGAACGCTTTGCAACGTATTCGTGAAGACAAGCTTCAAGCTTTATTGGACCAATATGCAAATCAACCTGTCTATTTGCACGTTGAAACGACCAATGGTGCTTATGCGAACCATTTCGATCAACGTGTTTTCAATGCAGGTACATTTTTACGCAACATTCAAGTCAATTATCAACACGCACAATTAAAAGGCGGTGGCAAAGAGCCTTTCCGTATTGGGCTTAAGCTAGACAATCATGGTTGGGTCTATGTACAAGGACTTACACATTATGAAGTTGATGAACATGACGCATTACTTATTGCAGGATTTAATTATGAAGGACAACTTGCGGCTGCACTTGAGATTAGTCGACAAGCGTTTGACGTTTAGGAGGACACATGATGGCAATGGAAAGACATATTTTAGTAATATTTCCACACCCTGACGATGAAACTTTTTCATCAGCAGGTACCCTTGCACGCTTCATTAATGAAGGCGTCCCTGTCACTTATGCTTGTCTCACATTGGGTCAAATGGGACGTAACTTAGGCAATCCACCTGTGGCAACGCGTGAGTCATTACCACACATTCGTGAACGTGAGTTAGAAGAAGCCGCAAAAGTCATCGGTATCACGCATTTACGCAAAATGGGCCTACGCGATAAAACGGTTGAATTTGAGCCCCATGACGAAATGGACGCGATGGTACAACAACTGATTGATGAAACAAATCCGTCAACAATTATTTCCTTTTATCCAGGTTATGCAGTACACCCTGATCATGAAGCAACCGCAGAAGCAGTTGTACGGACAGTTCAACGTCTCCCTGAAGCAAAACGACCGAAGTTACAACTCGTCGCATTTAGTAATGATGCTGTAGATGCATTGGGCGAACCTGATATCGTCAATGACATCTCTGAATATAAAGAACAAAAATTAAAAGCATTTGAAGCTCACCGATCACAAACTGGGCCATTTTTAGAACAACTGGCAAATCCACAAGGACGTGCTTCAGGCGCGCCGAGTGATGCGGCCGCATTTTTAACAACAGAAACATTTTGGACGTTTCATTTCGATTAAATTCTAAAGATACGAATTGTCGGATTAGGAAAAACCCCTTTTTCTTATAATCCTAAGCAAATATAGTGGAGGAAGTAACATGACTGAATTTGATTTATCAACCAGAGAAGGTCGTTGGAAACACTTTGGTTCAGTAGATCCTATCCAAGGTACAAAACCTACAACAAAAGCTGAAATGACTGACCTTCAAAGTACACATAAAAACTTTTTATTTGAAATAGAAGAAGTAGGTATTAAAAACTTAGTCTATCCTGTTTGGATTGATCACTTTCAAACCGCTGGAAACTTTAGTTTTTCAACGAGTTTAAATAAAGATGAAAAAGGCATTAATATGAGCCGTATATTAGAAGCGGTTGAAGCAGAATATGATAATGGCATCCGCCTTGAATACGATATGTTAACGCAATTGTTAAATCGTCTGAAAACACACATGAAACAACATAGTGCTGGCGTTGATGTTTCAGGCAAATGGTTCTTTGACCGCAAAAGCCCTGTCACTAACATTAAAGCCGTTGGACACGCAGATGTCACATATGGATTAGCCGTACGTGGAGATGAAATAACGCGTAAAGAACTAACCGTTGAAGCAGCTGTCACTACGTTATGTCCATGTTCCAAAGAAATTAGTGAATACTCTGCACATAACCAACGTGGCATTATTACCGTTAAAACATATATCAATAAAACCGCAACATTAATAGCTGACTATAAAGAGATTATTTTGGACGCAATGGAAGCAAATGCAAGTTCAATGCTTTATCCTATTTTGAAGCGTCCAGATGAAAAACGTGTGACAGAGCGCGCATATGAAAATCCACGCTTTGTTGAAGACTTAATTCGCCTTATTGCGGCAGACTTAGTAGAACTCGAGTGGTTAGACGGATTTGATATTGAATGTCGTAATGAAGAATCCATCCACCAACATGATGCCTTTGCTAAGTTAAAATATCGAAAATAAAAGAAAGGGTGAGCCACTTAAAATAGTGCTCACTCCTTTTTTATTACTGTGAATATCATGATATCATCTTCAATTTGCGTCATTTAATAAATATTGAAGGTGATTTTTTATTTTAAATGTTCATATGGACTGTTTTTCGCAAATGATAAGATTTGATCAATAAACAATTTCGCACGCAGTTGAAATTCCTCGTTAGAGAGGTATAACGTGCCATCTTCTAATTTGTCGTAATCCGAATCATGTGTTGCAATTTGCGTAGGTACAGCAATCCCTAGCAACGAACGTACAATTAGTCTTAAGTGCGAAAGCGGTTCTGCACTTACAATGCCACCACTATTGTTTACCAATCCGACTGGTTTCATTTTGAAGTAATCCATATTTAAATAATCTAATGCATTTTTTAAACTTCCTGAATAAGATCCGTGATAGTTCGGTGTTCCTAAAATAAAGAAATCCGCCTCCATCGCAAGAGATTTTAATGTTTCCGCATTGCGTTGATATTCGTCAGGAATTGGATTTTGTCCTGAAAAGTCTAACATATGCAATGGACGTTCTGCTAAGTCAAAAATATCCACCTCATGATGATGCTCTTCAATTTGTCCTTTTAAAAACTGTGCAAGTGCGCGTGTATGTGAATTGGGTGACGCACTGCCTACGATAATTAACCCTTTCATGATTTATCTGTCACTCCCTATAATTTTGTTTCATCGATAATATGATAGATGGCTTTTGCAACGCCACTATGTTCATTCGTATCTGTTACAAATGACGCAATATCTTTTAATTCTGGAAGTGCATTTCCCATCGCCACCGGATGGCCAACTACTTCCAACATTGATTTATCATTTAAATTGTCTCCCACTGCCATAACATCTTTCATGTCGATGCCCAGTTGTTCTGCGATAGCACGCACCGCTAACCCTTTTTGTGCATCGATATGCGTAATTTCAATATTTCCTTTTGCAGATGACGAAACAGCAAGGTTACCACTTTGTGCAAGTTTATCCTTTGTCCGATTAATTTTATCTAAATCTACATCATGCGCCAACACTTTCATAATAAGCTCCCCAGGAATGTCTTCCACTTTATCGTAGTTATCCACAACCTTCAAAGAACCGATTTCGATTCGGTGTTGAATATGCGCACGAATTTTTTCAACATTAGGTGTTTGACCCATTTGTTTCGCTATATCGAGGTATATCGCTAAGTCACGCTCTGGATCTTCTGTATAAATACCTAGATTCGTATAGACTTGATAAAAAATATTTTCTTCAGCTAACACATCGCGAATGCGCTGGTATAATTCATGGTTTAAGTTTGACGTATGCACGATATCAAAACACTCGTCTCGCACTTCCGCACCGTTCAAACAAATGTACGGTACTTTCAAACCTGTAGGCTGTATTGGATCATTGGCTTCATAAAAAGCACGTCCTGTCGCAATGACAACCGTAATTCCTAAAGATTGTGCATATTGAATCGCCTTTACATTTTCTTCTGAAACTTCATGCCCCGCATTAAGCAATGTACCGTCCATATCTGTCGCAATTAATTTAATCATATACTTACCTCACTCTATGCCAAATCATTTCACATTAAATTTGTTATATACATGTATCCATTAGCATCACATATTACATATGAAATGATTAATAACGTATTCACCTTTAATGAACCGCTTCGTACGCCATTCATTTTATCAAACTTCCGGTGAATTGTATTTTAATTTGTTTGTGCGCTTCTTATTTTCACGTAGACGTTTAAAAAACTGTCTTAGCAATTCACCACACGAAAAAGACAGGACACCTGTAATAAGATGGACACGATGATTCATACGCGAATCTTGCACAAGATTCATTAAACTACCACTACATCCACCTTTGGGGTCTTTAGCACCGTAGACTACCGTGTCAATACGGCTCATGACAATCGTTCCAGAACACATGACACATGGTTCAAGTGTGACATATAACGTACAGCCTTCAAGGCGCCACGTTCCTAGTTTTTTTGCGGCACGCTCAATCGCTAAATGTTCCGCATGTGCCATTGGAAGTTGTGACGTTTCCCTTAAATTATGCGCTGTCGCAATAATTTCATCGTCTTTAACAACGACTGCCCCTATAGGCACTTCCCCTAACTTTTCAGCCTCTCTCGCCGCTTCAATTGCGACTGACATATAAAATTCATGACTTCTCATACAGAAACACCCCAACATGTGATAAAATTTGTAATACTGATAATATAAAAAATGGAGATAAAAAATATGGATAAACCTTTTATAGCAATTGAAGGCCCGATTGGTGTTGGTAAATCTTCGTTAGCACACAAGTTGAGTCAATCTTATCATTTTTATGAGGCAAAAGAAATTGTAGGTGAAAACCCATTTCTATCCGATTTTTATGAAGACATTTCAAAATGGAGCTTTCAAACAGAAATGTTCTTCTTATGTAATCGATATAAAGATTATCAAGATTTAGGTGCGATGCATCAAGGTATTGTAAGTGATTATCATATTTATAAAAATAAAATTTTCGCACGAAATACTTTGTCCCCTATAGAATTTGATAAGTTTTCTAGAATTTATGATATATTAACTGAAGATTTAAGAATGCCAGATTATATCGTCTTTTTAGACGCCGAATTGTTCCGTTTAAAAGAGCGGATCAAAATTAGAAACCGTGATTTTGAAATACATATTGAAGATGACTATTTATTAAAATTAAAAGCGGATTATTTGGCTTATTACGAGTCATTAAAAGCAAATGGTCATCACGTAATACGTATCGATACCACTCATCTGGACTTTGTTAAAAACAGTCGAGATTATGACACAATTTTAAATCAAATTAATGAATTAATTGGAGGAAAAACATTTGAATAACTTTGGTATACCCTCAAATGCGGTAATCACAATTGCTGGTACAGTCGGTGTAGGAAAATCATCATTAACCCAAGCAATTGCTGACAAATTAAATTTCAAAACATCTTTTGAAAACGTCGATCACAACCCTTATTTGGATAAATTTTATGATGACTTCACACGTTGGAGTTTCCATCTACAAATTTACTTTTTAGCTGAACGTTTTAAAGAACAAAAACGTATGTTTGAATATGGTGGTGGTTTTATCCAAGACCGTTCTATTTATGAAGATGTCGATATCTTCGCTAAAATGCATGAAGAACAAGGTACTATGACACCTGAAGACTTTGAAACATATTCAAATTTATTTAATGCGATGGTAATGACACCTTATTTCCCAAAACCAGATGTCTTAATTTATCTTGAATCAGATTATAAGAGTGTTATTAATCGAATTCATGCGCGTGGTCGTGAAATGGAAATGAATACAGATCCAGAATATTGGAAAAAGTTATTTGCACGTTATGACGCGTGGATTAATCAATTTAATGCATGTCCTGTCGTACGTGTAAATATCAATGAATATGATTTATATGATGATCCTAATTCCATTGATGCTGTACTTGAAAAAGTAGGACACATCATTCAAACACACCGTCAAGTTGACCAACGTCAATAATCATATAACCCATTGAAGCTATAATGCATTCAATGGGTTGTTTTTAATATACTCGGAAGTTCCGTAACGTCATTTAAAATAACATCAGTATCATCAAATTTAGCTTGATTCCCTAATCCTGTACGCACACCGACGTTTAATAGTGCATGCGCATTTCGGCCTGTTTTCATATCATTATCGGTGTCTCCTATCATTATCATATCGCGACCTTTCACCCCTCGCTCCCATAACGGCTCTAAAATACGCGGGTCTGGCTTTTCGTAATGATCACCATTGGTAGAAATAACGATGTCAAACAACGATTGCAGTTGTGTTTTCTCAAAAAAGTGCGCCATACCTGTACGATTGTCACTTGTCAAAATACCGAGGTGATATCCTTGTGATTTAAGCATATGAAGCATAGAGTCGACCCCTTCAAATAGTGTCACCTCAGGTTCACGTGCATGAATGAGCGCTTGGCTTCTTTGTGTCGTGTATGACGTCGTATCTTGATCTGCATATTGATTAAACACTGTAATCATATCTTGTAAGGTTCCAGAAGCCATAATGCTTCCTGGTGAAAAGCCATCATTTACGATACCTAGTTCTTTTTTCACGTCATCTAACGCTTTAATATGAAAATACGCGCACACGTCCTCAACGAGTTGAATACCAATTTTAATCCAACTTTGATCAAATTCAATCAATGTGCCATCCTTGTCAAACATTAACCATATCGCGTTTGGCATCATTCTACCTCCATTTCACTTCACATTTTTATTTATGATAGGTTGTATGTTAAAAAAGCATCAATACAGTTCGATTCTCTTTTCAATAACGAATCAAAGCGCCTATCTTACAGTTTCCTTTCATTTTTTAATATGAAACTTACAGTACTGCAAGATATATTGTTTACTATTTAATAATCATTAATCTTGTGTTTAAATGTGTATGAGGAGGTGAATGATATGGAAACTAAAGGTAGCAAAGTACTCTCTTCCATCAGTTACTGGAGTATCTTTTTCGCACCGTTTATTTTACCCATCCTTATATGGGGCTTTTCAAATCATCCCGTGTCAACACATGGTAAAAAAGCACTTTTTTATCATATAGGTGCTTTAATATTTTATTTATTGGGGATAGGAAGCTTTGCTTATTCAAAAAACACATTCCATCATCCCGAACTCATCGCAAATATTGCCTTAACATTTTCATTCATTTTTTTATTTATTGCTTTTTCTTTAGCGATATACAACTTAGTGAAAGGCCTAATATTAATATTACAACACTAATTCAAAGTGTATATTTATAATACAAACAACTGTAAACAACTCGAACGCGCGGATTGTCACCTCATTTTGTGGAATTTTGATTAACAAAGGGAGACCCATATCCTCTTGTTAATCATCAATTTGAAATAGCACAAGGGTCCTTTTATTTTTATATGTGTGTCATCAATATACCATTTATAATACGCTTTGTTATGTTTTTCTTTCTAGATTTAATATAAAAACCATGCATATTCTTGAACTCCTATTAAATAATAAACGTTCACACTAGGCCCTCTTTTCAAATATCGCACGATACTCAATGCCTACCATAAATATTGGCCGAGTAGTCGAGAGCATGCGTATGACAGCTTTATCGAATTGTTTATATTTGAAATTATTCATGTAGAGAACTTCTTTTAACAAAATTACACTATAACGTCAACTTTGCAAGACAACCTTAAAATCTTCACTCAATTTTTTGCTTTCATTTTCAAAAGCACCTTTTTAAGAGCTCGACATACAATTAAACGAAGTTAAAAAGTCGAATGTAACGTTGTCTCACTTTTAATAGGTATTTAAAATCCAAAATCCGGGAGTTTATACCTCACTATACTAAAAAAATAGCTATGAGAAGTCTATTATCACAGCTTTCTCGTAGCTATAGTAAATTTGTTACCACTTTTTAATTTCATAAACGCGCTTATTTCAGCTACTTTCCTACAATCTCTTTGATCATCCACGTGAGAAAACCACCAAATGGAAATACCACCCACCAAAAATCTGCTAAAAACCCAGCTATAGTATCAGGACGCTCGTATTTAAAACTCGTTTTTTCATTTTTCTTTTCCATCTGCTGTTCTCATTTGTTTTTATTATACTTAAATAATATCTCCAAAACACTCAAATTACAACCTTCCATTTTTTTATTCTATTAATCAACATCAACCTACGGTCAGGAGTATATTTTAATTATTATCGAAAAATAAAATGACAAACTCAACACTGATATTAATACATTTCATATCCTTAATTAACCACATTTAAGTTTTCATATGTTTGACGATTAAGTTTTATAACGACGTTCTCCGTTAATCATTGTGCATTTGTGACACTTCACATTATTTTTTTAATTGTAAATTTATATACTTAAAAGCTTATTTCGCTTTCGTACCTCCTAGAACATTACAGAAACTATAGGGAAATTATACACATAATAAAAAAGCTAGGAACCTTATGATGACGAGGTTTCTAGCTCAAATGTTATTCCATATTAATATTTCGGTACAACGACTCTCCAACCGTGAGGATCTTCTAGTTTACCACTTTGAATTCCTGTATAGTTGTCATACAATTTTTGTGTTATTGGACCCGTTTGATTATCATTAATGACAATTTTTTCGTCTTTAAATTGTAATTCACCAACTGGCGAAATCACTGCGGCTGTCCCTGTACCAAAGACTTCTTGAAGACGTCCTTCTTTATGATATTGGTAAAGTTCGCCAATCGCCACACGACGCTCGTCAACTTCATAGCCAAGCGTTTTTGCTAATTCAAGTACGGTTTTACGTGTAATACCTGGTAAAATACTTCCGTTTAATTCTGGTGTTACTACTTTCCCATCGATTACGAAGAAGATGTTCATACTTCCTACTTCTTCAACGTATTTTTGTTCAACGCCATCTAACCATAATACTTGGTCAAAGCCTTCTGAATTCGCATTAGATTGTGCAAGTAAGCTCGCCGCGTAGTTACCAGCAACTTTCGCATAACCTACACCACCTCGGACTGCACGCACATATTCGTCTTCAACATAAATTTTCGTAGGACGTAATGAATCGCCGCCATAATAAGATCCAGATGGAGATAAAATAATTAATAAACGATATTCATGGGATGGATGCACGCCAAGTCCTTCTTGTGTAGCAAAAACATATGGACGTATGTATAAGGACTGCCCTTCCCCTTCTGGCACCCAGTCACGTTCAATATCAATTAACTGTTTTAAACCTTCAAGTAATAACGCTTCGTCAACTTCGGGCATCTTCAGACGCGAAAGTGACATGTTAATACGTTTAAAGTTTTCCTCAGGTCTAAATAAAACAACCTCATCGTCGTGCTTGTATGCTTTTAAGCCTTCAAAAACAGATTGGCCATAGTGAATACATTGTGCTGCCGGTGAAATTTCGATTGGACCATAAGGAATAATCTTTAAATCGTGCCACCCTTTATCAATAGAATACTCAAAGCTAAGCATATAATCCGTAAATACTTTACCAAAAGTAAGTGAGGATTGATCTGGCTTTTCTTTAAGTTGTTCTCTTTGTTGAAATTGAATTTTGTCTGACATGATTATTCCTCCTATTTAAATGTAATATATGCATTATATCAAGGTGCATATGACAATTCAATGAGTTTTCCGAAAATTAGAATTAATCTGATTTCAAGAAAACGCTTTCAAACTTGAAACTTAAGTCATGAAACGATTGATTTCATCATCATTCAGAATCCCATTATACAAATTTTGTCGAAGTTATGAAAATGATTCGAAAACAAAAAGAGACATGCCCGTCACATGTCTCTTTGCAATATATAAAATTGAGATTTTGCATTTTATGTTTGTAAAAATTATATTACTGCGACTACGTGTGATTAAGCTTTATTCGCCTCTTTTTCTTGAATGGCTTCAATCATGCGTGTTGTCATAGCTTTAAGATCGTATTTAGGGTTAAAGCCCCATTCACCACGTGCACAGCTTGTATCAATACTGTCAGGCCAACTATCCGCAATGCCTTGGCGTACTGGATCTACATCATAATCTAATGTAAAGTTAGGCATATGTTCTTGAATGGCTTCTTTTACCATTTCTGGCTCGATGCTCATCGCACTTAAGTTATATGCATTACGATGAATTAATTTACCACTATCTGCTTCCATCAATTGGATAATTGCATCGATAGCATCATCCATGAACATCATATCCATATACGTATCTTTCGCAATATAGCTTGTGTATTTGCCTTCGCGTACTGCTTTAAAATATATATCTACAGCGTAGTCTGTTGTGCCGCCACCTGGTTCTTTAACGTAAGAAATTAATCCAGGGAAACGGACGCTACGTGTATCAACGCCAAATTTTGTAAAGTAATAATCACAAAGTAGTTCACCAGACACTTTGTTTACCCCATACATTGTGTTTGGACGTTGAATTGTCACTTGTGGCGTATTCTTTTTCGGTGTGTTAGGTCCGAATGCACCGATAGAACTTGGTGTGAAAAATTGTAAGTGATATTTGCGTGCAACTTCAAGGGCATTCACTAAGCCTCCCATGTTGAGGTGCCACGCTAAAAGTGGTTTTTGTTCTGCAGTAGCAGATAAAAGTGCAGCCATATGCATCATTGTATCAGGTTGGAACGCTTCGACTAATTGTTCCATTTTTTCAGCGTCTGTCACATCTAAAATTTCAAATGGCCCTTCAGCAACAATTGAACCTGCTTCTGGCTCACGAATATCTGTTGCTAATACATTTTCATTCCCATAAATTTCACGACATTTTGCGACAAGTTCTGTTCCAATTTGGCCCAGAGCACCTGTTATAAATATTTTTCTCATAAACACTCATTCTCCCTTTTTGTCCTTTAGAGACGGACATAACTCTTTTTCTAGTAGGCATTTTCTAGGTTTACAGGCTCATTATAACACTTAAGCGCTTCCTTGTACATTCTGAGAAAACAAAAAGCAAAGTAATCCAAATGAATTACTTTGCCGACATAATGTTACCTATTGAATGACGTTAAGTTCTTTACCTACGCGCTCATAGACTTCTAATGCTTGATCTAACATGTCTTTTGTATGTGCTGCAGTAGGCATATTTCTCACACGACCTGTGCCACGTGGGACAGTTGGGAAGACGATTGATTTTACGTAAACACCTTCATCCATTAAACGCTTACTAAATTCTTGCGTTTTCTTTTCATCACCTATAATTACTGGTGTGATTGGTGTTTCGGAGTCACCAATGTCGAAACCTAATTTTGATAAACCATCTTTAAGGTATTTCGCATTATCCCATAGTTTATCGTGTAATTCTGTTGACGCCATTAATTTATTTACAGCTTCAGTGATCGCTTTTGTATCTCCAGGTGCTAATGATGTTGAGAATAAGAATGGACGAGATTGTGCTTTTAACCAATCGATTAATTGTTGTGAACCAGCGACATAACCACCTACAACACCGATTGCTTTTGATAATGTCCCAATTTGAAAATCCACTTTGTCTTGTAAACCAAAGTGTTTCACCGTTCCAGCACCTTTACCCATAACACCAGAACCATGCGCATCATCAACATAAATCATAATGCCTAATGGCTCACAAATTTCTACAATCTCAGGTAGTTTCGCTACATCCCCATCCATACTGAAGACACCATCAGTAATGTACATCACTTTATTATATTGGCCTGATTCCACAGCTTCCTTCGCTTTTTCACGTAAATCATCCATATCAGAATGTTTTACACGTATGATTTTTGCTTTAGATAAACGACATCCATCAATGATAGACGCATGGTTTAATTCATCAGATAAAATTGCGTCATTTTTATTCATAACTGCAGAAATTGCAGCCATATTACAATTAAAACCAGATTGGTATGCGATGGCTGCTTCGGTACCTTTAAATTTAGCTAATGTTTGCTCGAGTTCATCATGTAAATCTAAAGTACCGTTGATTGTACGTACTGCACCGGCACCTACACCGTGTGAGTCAATCGCCTTTTTTGCTGCTGTTTTAAGATCTTCGTTTGTTGCCAATCCTAAGTAGTTGTTTGAAGACAGGTTAATATATGTTTTCCCGTTGATTTTAATTTCCGGACCATTTGCCCCTTCAATTGAATCAATTTCATTATACAAACCATTATCTTTGAGGTAGTCAATGTTTTCTTGTAAAAAATCATTTAACTTTTGGACCATGTTCATTCCCCTTTCAATTTTCAATCACCTTAATAATAACGTATTTTGTACAAACTTCAAAGCATGTGTATAATATAAAGATAACGATTTAAAAAGGAGATGATATTGATGGATTGGTTCCAGCTTGCGCGTGAAAAAGAATCGCGGATGATAGAAACGCGTCGATATCTTCATCAATACCCAGAAGTATCTTTTTTTGAAAAACATACGCATGACTATATTGTTCAGCGTCTTGAACAACTTGATTTTGATATAAATGATCAAGTTGGACAAAATGGGATCATCGCTAAAATCTCCGGTCATCAACATGGCCCTACGATTGCCTTAAGAGCTGATTTTGATGCACTTCCGATTGACGATTTAAAAGACGTTCCTTATCGCTCTAAAGTACCTGGCGTCATGCATGCATGTGGTCATGATGGCCATACCGCAACATTACTTACTGTAGCGGAATTATTACATGAACATCAAACAAAACTTAAAGGTACAGTCGTGCTCATTTTCCAATATGGTGAAGAAGTAACACCTGGTGGTGCTCAGGAAATGATTGCTGATAATGCGTTAATGGGTGTCGATAAAATTTATGGTAATCATTTGTGGAGTGGCTATCCAACAGGGACGATTCACACTAGACCCGGTCCAATGATGGCGCAACCAGATGAGTTTAACATTACAATCCATGGTAAAGGTGGTCATGGCGCAAAACCGCATGAAACGATAGATCCTGTCGTCATTCTCGCTGAATTTATATTAAGCACTCAAAAAATCGTATCCCGTACTATAGATCCAGTAAAACAAGCCGTGATTTCATTCGGTAAAATTCAAGCCGGTGAAGCAGACAATGTCATTCCTGATACAGCCATTTGTAGAGGGACTGTCAGAACGTTTGAAACAGAAGTACAGCGACATATTTATCATAAAATGGACAAACTACTTCAGGGCTTAGCTTTGGCAAATGATATTACGTACGACTTTGATTATATTAAAGGTTATTTGCCTGTTTATAATCACGAAGCTTCTGCACATCTCGTTAAAGAAGCTGCCAACAGCCTTAATTTTAGATATCATGATGCCGATTTAATGATGGTCGGTGAAGACTTTTCATATTACTTAAAAGCACGTCCAGGCGCTTTTTTCTTCACTGGTTGTGGCAATCCAGAGAAAAATAGTGAATGGCCACATCATAGCCCGCACTTTGATATCGATGAATCTGCGATGAAATACACTGTCAGTACATTTATGAAAATACTAGAACTTGAAAACGTTTTATAAATGATACAAAGACATGGGACATCGCAACCTTATTCACCAAAAACATCCAACATCATTCATGAGCCCATGAACGATGTTGGATGTTTTTTAATCTTTATGAATACATTTTGGCATTTTAATGGAAATGATAATGAATTAATATACCTTTTTGATTAATACCTTATCCTAGACGCACAAAGCTTTAATCCGAAACTGTAAATCTATTTTAACCGCGAGATAACTAAAAAATTATAGTTAATATAAAATAATCGAAGACAGTATTTGACTGGATAACGTATGTGCTTGTAAGCTTATCGCATCCCTAATTAAGAGTCACCTTTAAAAAGTAACTTAGGATGCACAAAAAAAGAGTTGGCATAATGCCAACTCTTTTTATCTATCTCAAAGATAAAAGATATTATTTTTCGATAGCTGTTACAACGCCTGATCCTACAGTACGTCCACCTTCACGGATAGAGAAACGTGTACCGTCTTCGATAGCGATTGGAGAAATTAACTCAACGTCCATTTCTACGTTATCGCCAGGCATAACCATTTCAGTACCTTCTGGTAAGTGAACAACGCCAGTTACGTCAGTAGTACGGAAATAGAATTGTGGGCGGTAGTTAGAGAAGAATGGTGTATGACGACCACCTTCGTCTTTAGATAATACGTAAACTTCCGCTTTAAATTTTGTATGAGGTGTGATTGAACCTGGAGCAGCTAATACTTGTCCACGTTGTACGTCTTCACGTGCAACACCACGTAATAATGCACCGATGTTGTCACCAGCTTCAGCGTAGTCTAATAACTTACGGAACATTTCAACACCTGTAACAGTTGTTTTAGAAGATTCTTCAGTTAAACCGATGATTTCAACTTCTTCACCAACTTTGATTTGACCACGTTCAACACGGCCAGTAGCAACTGTACCACGACCTGTGATTGAGAATACGTCCTCAACAGGCATCATGAATGGTTTGTCAGAATCACGTTCTGGAGTTGGGATGTAGTTATCTACAGCGTCCATTAATTCTAAGATTTTAGCTTCGTAGTCAGCGTCGCCTTCTAAAGCTTTTAATGCTGAACCAGCGATTACAGGGATGTCATCGCCTGGGAAGTCGTATTCAGATAATAAGTCACGAACTTCCATTTCTACTAATTCTAATAATTCTTCATCGTCAACCATGTCAACTTTGTTTAAGAATACAACTAATGCTGGTACACCAACGTTACGTGATAAAAGGATGTGCTCACGAGTTTGTGGCATTGGACCGTCAGCAGCAGATACTACTAAGATACCGCCGTCCATTTGAGCAGCACCAGTGATCATGTTTTTAACGTAGTCAGCGTGTCCTGGGCAGTCAACGTGCGCATAGTGACGTTTTTCAGTTTGGTACTCGATGTGAGACGTGTTGATTGTGATACCACGTTCTTTTTCTTCTGGAGCGTTGTCAATCATGTCGTATGATTGTGCAACTGAGTCACCGTGCTTCGCTAATACTGTAGCGATAGCAGCTGTTAATGTAGTTTTACCATGGTCAACGTGACCGATAGTACCAATATTGGCATGTTCTTTTGAGCGATCGAATTTTTCTTTAGCCATTATGAAATCTCTCCTCTTCAAATTAAGAATTAATATTTTAAATATCTCTCATGAAAGTTACTCACCTTCATGAGATAGATAATCTTTATTACCTTTATAAATCATTTTACTGAAAAAATCAATTTTAAAAGAAGGTAAAGGGTGGATAACGCCACATTGGCCATTATCTCATAGACGGGTTGGGGAATCTATTATTCACCTTTGTTCTTTTTAATAATTTCTTCAGAGATTGATTTAGGAACCTCTGCATAATGATCGAAGTACATTGTGTACGTACCGCGACCTTGCGTGTTAGAGCGTAATGATGTTGCATAACCGAACATTTCTGAAAGTGGTACGTATGCGTTAACAACTTGTGCGTTACCACGTGGTTCCATACCGTCTACACGGCCACGACGTGCAGTAACGTCACCCATGATGTCACCCATGTACTCTTCAGGCATTTCGATTGTAACTTTCATCATTGGTTCTAAGATAACTGGGTTACATTTTTTAGCAGCTTCTTTAAGTGCTAATGATGCAGCAATTTTGAAGGCCATTTCAGATGAATCGACATCATGGTATGAACCGTCAAATAATTTTGCTTTAACATCGATTAATGGATATCCAGCTAAGACACCGTTTTCCATTGCGTCTTTAAGACCTTGTTCAACTGATGGAATGTATTCACGAGGAACGACACCACCAACGATAGCGTTTTCGAATTCGAAACCAGCACCTGTTTCGTTAGGTGTGAATTCGATGTGAACGTCACCGTATTGACCACGACCACCAGATTGACGAGAGAATTTACCTTGAACAGCAGCTGCTGATTTGAACGTTTCACGGTAAGATACCATTGGCGCACCAACGTTTGCTTCTACGTTAAATTCTTTCTTCATACGGTCAACAATGATGTCAAGGTGAAGCTCACCCATACCACCAATGATAACTTGACCAGTTTCTTCATCTGTATGCGCTTTGAATGTTGGGTCTTCTTCTTGAAGTTTCACAAGCGCTTGAGTCATTTTATCTTGGTCAGCTTTTGATTTAGGTTCTACTGATAAGTGGATAACTGGCTCTGGGAATTCCATTGACTCTAAGATGATGTCATTTTTCTCTCCACAAAGTGTGTCACCTGTACCAGTGTCTTTAAGACCTACAGCAGCTGCGATATCACCAGAATATACAGAGCTGATTTCTTCACGAGAGTTCGCGTGCATTTGTAGGATACGACCTACACGTTCACGTTTACCTTTCGTAGAGTTTTTAACATAAGAACCTGAAGTTAATGTACCTGAGTACACACGGAAGAATGTTAATTTCCCAACATAAGGGTCAGTCATAACTTTAAACGCTAATGCTGCGAATTCAGCACTGTCGTCCGCTTTCGCGATAACTTCTTCTTCAGGGTTGTCAGCACGATGACCAACGATTGGCTTAACATCAAGTGGTGATGGTAAGTAATCGATAACGGCATCTAACATTAATTGAACACCTTTGTTCTTGAATGCAGTACCACATAATACTGGGTAGAATTCAACGTCTGTAGTAGCTTGACGGATAGCGTCTTTAAGCTCATCTACAGTGATTTCTTCTCCACCTAAGTATTTTTCCATTAAGTCATCGTTTGTTTCAGCTACAGCTTCGATTAATGCTTCACGCGCTTCTTCAGCACGTTCTTGCATATCTTCAGGAATATCAGTTTCCTCAATGTCTGTACCTAAGTCATTGTTATATTTGAAGCATTTCATTGTTACTAAGTCAATGATCGCTTGGAATTCATCTTCAGCACCAATTGGTAATTGGATTGGAGCTGCATTTGCTTGTAAACGGTCATGTAAAGTGCTTACAGCGTAATCGAAGTTTGCACCCATTTTGTCCATTTTGTTTACGAATACGATACGAGGAACGCCGTATGTTGTCGCTTGACGCCAAACTGTTTCAGTTTGAGGTTCTACACCTGATTGTGCGTCAAGTACTGTTACCGCACCATCAAGTACACGTAATGAACGTTCAACTTCCACTGTGAAGTCTACGTGTCCAGGTGTGTCGATGATGTTAACACGGTGACCATTCCAAGCAGCTGTTGTAGCAGCTGATGTAATCGTAATACCACGGTCTTGCTCTTGCTCCATCCAGTCCATTTGTGAAGCACCTTCATGTGTTTCACCAATTTTATGGATACGTCCAGTGTAATAAAGAATACGTTCAGTAGTAGTCGTTTTACCAGCATCGATGTGCGCCATGATACCGATATTACGCGTGTTCTTTAAAGAAAAGTCTCTTCCCATGGGTATTCTTTCTCCTTCCAGAATATAGGATTATATGATCAGATATAGCTTTACCCTAAGCAAACGCATGACAAACGTTCAATATGCGATACGCATGTTGATGGTTGCCAATAGCATGTATGCTCAGGGAATAGGCGTCTATCTTACCAACGGTAGTGAGCGAATGCTTTGTTCGCTTCAGCCATTTTGTGCGTGTCTTCACGTTTCTTAACGGCACCACCAGTGTTGTTAGCAGCGTCTAAGATTTCGTTAGCTAAACGCTCTTCCATAGTTTTTTCACCACGAAGACGCGCATAGTTTACTAACCAACGTAAACCTAAAGTAGTACGACGCTCTGGACGAACTTCTACAGGTACTTGGTAGTTAGAACCACCTACACGGCGAGCTTTAACTTCAAGTACTGGCATAATGTTGTTGATTGCTTCATCGAAAACTTCCATTGCATCGCGACCTGAACGTTCTTGAACTAAGTCGAATGCTGAATAAAGAATACGTTGAGCTGTTCCACGTTTACCATCTAACATGATCTTATTGATTAATTTTGTCACTAATTTAGAGTTGTGAATTGGATCTGGTAACACATCTCTTTTAGGTACTGATCCTTTACGAGGCATAATACAAGTCCTCCCTTCCTATTATAGTATATTTATAATCTATCAGTCATTGTAACCGACGAAATTTACATTAATTTAACCTTATTTCTTAGGTTTTTTAGTTCCGTATAATGAACGTCCTTGCATACGTCCATCAACACCAGAAGTATCTAACGCACCACGTACGATATGGTAACGCACACCAGGTAAGTCTTTTACACGTCCACCACGTACAAGTACAACACTGTGCTCTTGTAAGTTGTGTCCGATACCAGGGATGTATGCGTTGATTTCAATGTTGTTTGATAAACGCACACGTGCATATTTACGTAACGCTGAGTTAGGTTTTTTAGGAGTCATAGTACCAACACGTGTACACACACCACGTTTTTGTGGAGAGTTTAACTTCGTGAATTGTTTCTTTTGACTGTTGAAACCTCTGTTTAAAGCTGGTGAGTCAGATTTCTTAGTTTTGCTTTGTCTTGGTTTACGTACTAATTGGTTAATAGTAGGCATTTATGTTTCCTCCTCTCTCGATTTTTAATCCCACACATCCAGGTGGTTCATTTTTAGATTAAATAAAATTTAGTAAGTCCTCATTGTCCTTACTAATCTCATTTGAGCAAAGCAACAACCGTTGCCTTTACATTAATACCAACATGTTCTCCTAAAGCTTTTTGGCTCTCAAAAAACGAAATTGGTACGTTATTTTGATTGGCAAAGCTTAACACGCGCGCTAAGAGATGCACATTAACATCTTCGCCGATAATCAATTGTGATACGTTTTGATTTTCCAACGCTTTAAGCGTCTGTTTCAAACCAACAACGTAGGCTTGTTTGTTTAAGCGTGTGACTTTTTCATTAGACATTTGCATATCCTCCAAAGTACTGCTTGCATCAACCTTTTCTATATTATCATCTCAATTGTATATCGTCAACATTTTTTCAATGATAAATCAAAAAAGTAAAAGGCGCAGCAATGTTTAAATCACTGCACCTTTTAGAAATATTATTCCGTCACAATGTGTTCTTGTGCGTCAATTGTTGATTTTTCTTTTTCGATATCTACTTGGCTGTAACGTTTCATACCTGTACCCGCTGGAATCAGCTTACCGATAATAACGTTTTCTTTAAGGCCAAGTAAGTCATCACGTTTACCTTTAATCGCAGCGTCAGTAAGTACACGTGTCGTTTCTTGGAAGGATGCTGCAGATAAGAAACTTTCTGTTTCAAGTGATGCTTTTGTGATACCTAAAAGTACTGGTTTAGCAGTAGCTGGGCGTTTACGTTCTTTAAATGCTTCACGGTTCGCATCTGTAAAGTGGTGAATGTCCACTAATGAACCTGGTAATAATTTCGTGTCACCAGCTTCGATAATACGAACTTTACGTAACATTTGACGAACCATAACTTCAACGTGTTTGTCGTCGATTTCTACCCCTTGCATACGGTAAACTTTTTGAACCTCTTTAAGCAAGTAGGCTTCTGTTGCAGTAAGACCTGCAATTGCTAAGAAATTCTTCGGCTCGATAGAACCTTCTGTTAATACTTCACCACGTTCAACGGCTTGACCGATTTCAACTTTCAAGCGTGACGTACCAGGTGCAAGGTATGAACGTGTTTCGTTCTTACCTTTAACCACGATTTCTTGTTGTCTATCTTTACCGATTGTAATGTTATCAATAGTACCTTCAATTTCAGTAATCACGGCTTGACCTTTCGGATTACGTGCTTCAAAGATTTCTTGGATACGTGGTAAACCTTGCGTGATATCGCTACCGGCTACCCCACCTGTATGGAATGTACGCATTGTTAACTGTGTACCAGGTTCACCGATAGATTGTGCAGCGATAGTGCCGACTGCTTCACCCACTTCAACTTTTTCACCAGTTGCTAAGTTTTTACCATAACATTTTTCACATACACCGTGACGTGTATTACATGTAAATGCTGAACGGATATACATTTCTTCAATGCCCGCATCTGTAATTTCTTTTGCAATGTCTGGTGTAATTAATTCGTCTGGACGGATAATAACTTTATCAGTCTCAGGGTGACGAATCGTTTCTTTAGCATAACGACCTTCAATACGCTCGATGAATGGTTCGATCATTTCAGTACCTTCTTTGATGTCTGAAACGAGTAAACCACGGTCAGTGCCACAGTCTTCTTCACGCACGATAACATCTTGTGCCACGTCAACAAGACGACGAGTAAGGTAACCTGAGTCCGCTGTTTTAAGGGCTGTATCGGCAAGACCTTTACGCGCACCATGCGTAGAGATAAAGTATTCTAATACTGTTAAACCTTCACGGAATGATGATGTGATTGGAAGTTCGATGATTTTACCAGATGGTGCGGCCATTAATCCACGCATACCTGCAAGTTGCGTAAAGTTAGATGCGTTACCACGGGCACCAGAGTCACTCATCATAAAGATTGGGTTTGTTTTTTCAAGTGATTGCATTAACTCTTCTTGAATTTGGTCTTTTGCATTCGTCCAAATTTCGATAACCGCATTATAGCGCTCTTCTTCAGTTAATAAACCACGGTTAAATTGTTTTTGTACGCGTTCAACAAGTTTTTCTGATTCATCAAGAATTTCTTTCTTATCTGGTAATACCACGATGTCAGCAACACCTACAGTAATACCGGCTTTTGAAGAATACTTAAATCCTAAGTCTTTCATTAAGTCAAGCATCATAGATGTATCTGTAATGCTGAAGCGATTGAACACTTCTGCAATGATGTTACCTAAGAATTTTTTGTTGAATGGCGGTACAAGTTCAGTGTTTTCAAAGTATTCCGCCAAACCGCCTTCACCAAGATCAGACGCATCAACAAAGTATTTGTCTGGTGTGTTCTTCTCTAAGTTCGTTGCAGTTGGTTCATTGATATATGCAAATGAATCTGGAATGATTTCATTGAAAATCACTTTACCTACTGACGTCGTTAAGATCTTACGGTTTTGTTCTTCAGTAAATGTAGGATTATTGAATGATGCTGCTTGAACACCAATACGTGTATGAAGATGTACATAGCCATTTGCATACGCTTTGATCACTTCATTGGCATCGTTAAATAATAAACCTGTATTTACCGCATCTTTACGTTCTAAAGTAAGGTAGTAGTTACCAAGTACCATATCCTGAGATGGTGTTACAACTGGTTTACCGTCTTTAGGGTTCAAGATGTTTTGCGCCGCAAGCATTAACATACGCGCTTCTGCTTGTGCTTCTTTTGATAAAGGTACGTGAACGGCCATTTGGTCACCGTCAAAGTCCGCGTTGTAAGCTGTTGTTACAAGTGGATGTAGACGGATTGCGCGTCCTTCAACAAGCGTTGGTTCGAACGCTTGGATACCTAATCTGTGAAGTGTAGGGGCACGGTTAAGCAGTACTGGGTGTTCAGTGATAACATCTTCTAAAACGTCCCAAACTTCATCTTCCGTACGTTCAATTTTTGTTTTCGCATTTTTAATGTTTGTAGCGATTTCACGTTGAACTAATTCTTTCATTACGAAAGGTTTGAATAATTCTAACGCCATTTCTTTCGGTAAACCACATTGGTACATTTTTAAGTTTGGACCTACTGCGATAACCGAACGACCAGAATAGTCAACACGTTTACCAAGTAAGTTTTGACGGAAACGACCTTGTTTACCTTTTAACATATGTGAGAGTGATTTTAATGGACGGTTACCAGGACCTGTAACAGGACGACCACGGCGACCGTTATCGATTAATGCATCGACAGCTTCTTGTAACATACGTTTTTCGTTTTGAACGATGATGCCAGGTGCACCAAGATCTAATAAACGTTTTAAACGATTGTTACGGTTAATGACACGACGATATAAATCGTTTAAATCACTTGTCGCAAAACGTCCACCATCTAATTGCACCATTGGACGAATTTCTGGTGGAATAATTGGAAGTACGTCTAAAATCATCCAAGCTGGATTGTTTCCAGAGTTACGGAATGATTCCACAACTTCTAAACGTTTAATCGCACGTGTTAAACGTTGACCTGTAGCAGATTCAAGTTCATCACGTAACATTTTTAATTCTTCATCTAAGTTGATTTCTTCTAATAAATCTTTAATCCCTTCAGCACCCATTTTTGCAGTGAATTGACCAGGGAATTTGTCATAGTACTCACGGAATTCAGCTTCTGAGAGTAATGTTTTCTTTTCTAAACCAGTTGGACCTGGATCTACCACAACGTAAGAAGCAAAATAAATGACTTCTTCTAAGGCACGTGGTGACATATCTAGCAATAAGCCCATACGACTTGGAATTCCTTTGAAATACCAAATGTGTGATACAGGTGCTGCAAGTTCGATGTGACCCATACGTTCACGACGTACTTTTGATTTTGTAACTTCAACGCCACAACGGTCACAAATCATCCCTTTATAACGTACACGCTTGTACTTTCCACAACTACATTCCCAGTCTTTTGTTGGTCCGAAAATACGTTCACAGAATAGACCGTCTTTTTCTGGTTTTAAAGTACGATAGTTAATTGTTTCTGGCTTTTTAACCTCACCGTATGACCAAGAACGGATTTTTTCAGGTGAAGCGAGTCCTATTTTCATGTAATGAAATTTATTTACATCAATCAAGGAGCCTACCTCCTTTATTTTAATTAGCTGTGCTAGTTGATTGATTCCTTAAAACAATGGCAGACATGTGCATCGTGGAGTGGAAGAAATCACATTAGAACTCATCTTGGTTTCTTAGTGTTACGTCTCCCACTTCACGCTCATCACATGTGTTTATTTATCATTATGATGTCAGCATTACTCAGTGATATCTCTTTGTGATTCTGGAACGCTTGGTTGTTGTAAATTGACTTTGCGATCAGGCACGTCGTCCTCTTCTAAGTCACGCATTTCAATTTCATTATCTTGTTCATCCATCACTTTGACATCTAATCCTAAACTTTGAAGTTCTTTCATCAATACGCGGAATGATTCTGGAACGCTTGGTCTAGAAATGTTTTCACCTTTAACGATAGATTCGTAAGTTTTCACACGACCTACCGTGTCATCTGATTTGTATGTGAGGATTTCTTGTAATGTGTACGCTGCACCATATGCTTCAAGTGCCCATACCTCCATCTCACCAAATCTTTGTCCACCGAATTGTGCTTTACCACCAAGTGGTTGTTGTGTAACGAGTGAGTATGGTCCAGTTGAACGCGCATGAAGTTTATCATCAACCATGTGCGCAAGTTTCAACATGTACATTACCCCAACAGAAATACGGTTATCGAATGGTTCACCTGTTCGACCATCGTAAAGTACTGTTTTACCGTCACGTGCCATACCAGCTTCTTCGATTGTTGACCAAACGTCATCATCGTTCGCACCGTCAAATACTGGTGATGCAACATGGATACCTAAGTTTTTAGCCGCCATACCTAAGTGTAGCTCTAATACTTGTCCGATGTTCATACGTGATGGTACACCCAGTGGGTTTAACATGATATCGATTGGACGTCCGTCTGGTAAATATGGCATATCTTCTTCAGGAACGATTTTAGAGATGACACCTTTGTTACCGTGACGACCACACATTTTATCCCCTACGTGAATTTTACGTTTTTGTACAATATATACACGCACGAGTTGGTTAACACCTGGAGATAATGAATCATCTCCATCTTCACGGTTGAAGACTTTAACATCTAATACGATACCGCCTGCACCGTGTGGTACACGTAATGACGTATCACGTACTTCACGTGCTTTTTCACCAAAGATGGCATGTAAAAGACGTTCTTCAGCAGTAAGTTCAGTAACCCCTTTAGGTGTAACTTTACCGACTAAGATGTCACCATCTTTAACTTCCGCACCTACATAAACAATACCACGATCATCTAAGTTTTTAAGTGCATTTTCAGATACGTTCGGAATATCACGTGTAATTTCTTCAGGTCCAAGTTTTGTATCACGTGCTTCTGATTCATATTCTTCAATATGAATAGATGTGTAAACGTCATCTTTTACAAGACGTTCACTCATGATTACAGCATCCTCGTAGTTATAACCGTCCCAAGTCATGAATCCAACAACAACATTACGACCTAGTGCCATTTCACCAAGTTCCATAGAAGGACCATCCGCAAGAATTTCATTTTTCTCAACGATATCTCCTGCAGCAATGATTGGGCGTTGGTTATAACATGTACCAGAGTTTGAACGTTTAAACTTCGCTAATGGATAGCGGTCTAATTCGCCTTCAACCTCTGTACCGTTGTCATCAACAAGACGGCGTACAAGGATTTCACTTGATTGAACGTGTTCAACACGTCCACGATGTTTCGCAAGTACTGCAGCACCTGAGTCACGTGCAGCGACGTGCTCCATACCTGTACCTACAAACGGTGACTCTGGGTTCAATAAAGGCACGGCTTGACGTTGCATGTTCGCACCCATTAATGCACGGTTCGAGTCATCGTTTTCTAAGAATGGGATACATGCTGTCGCCGCAGAAACAACTTGTTTCGGTGATACGTCCATGTAATCCATTTTTTCTTTAGCCATTGTTGTATTGTTCCCACGGAAACGACAAACGATTTCGTCGTCGATAAAGCGTCCATTTTCATCTAAACGTGAGTTCGCTTGGGCAACAACATAACTGTCTTCTTCATCCGCAGTTAAGTAATCAATTTGATCTGTTATTGTATTCGTTTCAAGGTCCACTTTACGGTAAGGCGTTTCAATGAAACCAAATTCGTTAACACGCGCATAACTTGAAAGTGAGTTGATTAATCCAATGTTTGGACCCTCTGGCGTTTCGATTGGACACATACGACCGTAGTGAGAGTAGTGAACGTCACGCACTTCCATTTGGGCACGTTCACGCGTTAAACCACCAGGTCCTAATGCAGATAAACGACGTTTGTGCGTTAACTCTGCTAACGGGTTTGCTTGGTCCATGAATTGTGATAATTGAGAACTACCAAAGAACTCTTTTACTGATGCAATGACAGGACGAATGTTGATTAATTGTTGTGGCGTAATCGATTCTGTGTCTTGAATAGACATTCTTTCACGTACAACACGTTCCATACGAGATAAACCGATACGGAATTGGTTTTGTAACAATTCGCCTACTGAACGCAAACGACGGTTACCTAAGTGGTCAATATCATCTGTATAGCCGATACCATGTAATAAGTTAAAGAAGTAAGACATTGATGCCACGATATCCGCTGGTGTAATACATTTCACTTCTGAATCAGGGAATGCATTACCAATGACTGTCGTTGTGCGGGCTTCATCGTCATTTGGAACATAAACCTTAATAGATTGAACTTCAACCGGTTCATCTACAATGCTATTTGGAAGCTCATAAACTTGTGCGTTCGCATTCGATTCTAAGACATCCATAATGTCGTCTAATTTACGACGGTCTAAAACTGTACCTTCTTCAACCACGATTTCGCCTGTTTCAGTATTCACGATTGGTTCAGCTAATTTTTGATTGAATAAGCGGTGTTTTAAGTGTAATTTTTTATTTGCTTTATAACGTCCTACGCTAGCTAAATCGTAACGTTTAGGGTCAAAGAAACGAGAGTATAATAAACTCTTCGCATTTTCTACAGTTGGTGGTTCACCTGGGCGTAAACGTTCATAAATTTCAAGTAAAGCTTGTTCTGTATTTTCTGTGCTATCTTTTTCTAATGTGTTACGTAAGTATTCGTTATCTCCTAATAAATCAATAATTTCTTGATCTGTAGAGTAACCTAAAGCACGTAATAACACAGTTAATGGCAATTTACGTGTTCTATCGATACGAACATAAACAACGTCTTTCGCATCTGTTTCATATTCTAACCAAGCACCACGGTTAGGAATTACAGTTGCATCGTAGTTGACACGACCATTTTTATCTAATTTCTCGTTGAAGTAAACGGATGGTGAACGTACTAATTGTGATACAATTACACGTTCTGCACCATTGATGACGAATGTTCCAGTTTCTGTCATTAATGGGAAATCCCCCATGAAGACTTCCTGATCTTTCACTTCGCCAGTTTCTTTAATAATTAAACGTACTTTAACACGTAAAGGCGCCGCGTATGTTGCATCACGGTTTTTTGATTCTTCTAAATCGTACTTCGGTTCACCTAGTCTATAATCAACAAATTCTAAAGAAAGGTTTCCTGTGAAGTCCTCAATTGGAGAAATGTCGCGAAGCATTTCTAATAGGCCTTCTTTTAAAAACCAATCATATGATTTTGTTTGAATCTCAATTAAATTAGGTAATTCTAATACTTCTGAGATTCTTGCGTAGTTTCTACGTTTACGATGTCTTCCATATTGGACAAATTGACCTGCCAAACAGATTCACCCCTCAAAAATTGTGTGTCTCTCTAATAAAAGTGTTATGCAACAAGACAAAAAGAAAACGGTTGTTCACGATACGATGACACCATTTTCTATTCTAATTGCGTATTTATGAAATGTTACAATGAAACTTTAGCGGTAAAAGTACACACTTATTGAACATAATTTTTTCATCTTAATACTTTATCATATAAAAAGGATTAAATCAACCCTTAATGCTCTTTAAAATGTGATACCCTTTGCTGTTTTTAATAGATGTCACGTTACCAAAAACAGCTTCCATTTTCTTTTTCGCTGATGGCATACCTTGTTTTTTCTGAATCACCACATATAATGTACCTTCAGGTTTTAAACATTCATAAGCGTTTTCTAATATTTGATGTACCACTTGCTTGCCAGCTCGAATAGGTGGATTGGTTAAAATAAAATCAGCTTGATTCGATGCAATCGCTGATAAACCATCACTTTCTATTACTGTGACATTGTGAATATCATTTTGTTGCGCATTTTTTTCAACAAGTGACAACGCACGATGATTGACATCTAGCATGGTAACATGGTCATGTGGTGCTACTTTAGCAAGCATCAGACCAATCGGACCATAACCACAGCCTACATCGATAATATGTTTCACCTCACCAGGTGGATGCGCGTTAAGAAAAGTTTGGATTAATAAATCTGATCCAAAGTCAACACGATCTCTTGAAAATACGCCAGCGTCAGTGGTCAAAGTTAATTGATGATGTCCCGTGTCATAAGTGATTGTTTTTTCATTCGTTTCACTATCTGGATGTGAATCATAGTAATGACTCATCGCATTCACACCTTTTTATATAATATTGATAAAACCCGCTATTTACATGAAATAGCGGGTTTTCACTTATCAAAAGAATTATTTTAATTCTACAGAAGCGCCAACTTCTTCTAATTGTTCTTTAAGTTTTTCAGCTTCTTCTTTTGGTAAACCTTCTTTGATTACGCTTGGAGCGCCGTCAACTAATTCTTTAGCGTCTTTTAAGCCTAAGCCAGTAGCTTCTTTAACTGCTTTAACAACTTTGATTTTTGATGAACCAGCTGAAGTTAACTCAACGTCAAATTCAGTTTTTTCTGCTGCTGCGTCTCCGCCCGCTGCACCTGCTGCTGCAACTGGTGCTGCTGCAGTTACACCAAATTCTTCTTCAATTGCTTTTACTAAGTCGTTTAATTCTAAAACTGACATTTCTTTAATTGCTTCAATGATTTGTTCATGATTAGCCATTTTTATATTCCTCCATTATTTTAAAAATTAGTTTTTACTTTACGTAAATTAGATTATTCTGCGTTTTCTTCTTTGCTTTCACCAACAGCTTTAACTGCATAAGCGAAGTTGCGCATTGGTGCTTGTAATACTGATAATAGCATAGAAACAAGACCTTCGTGTGATGGTAAAGAACCCACTGTCTTAACTTGTTCAGCTGAGATAACGCTTCCTTCCATAACACCTGTTTTGATTTCTAAAGCTTCGTGTTCTTTTGCAAATCCAGCGATAACTTTTGCTGGTGCAACAACATCTTCAGTTGTGAACGCTACAGCAGTAGGACCTGCTAAGTACTCATCTAAACCTTCGATACCGGCTTTTTCAGCTGCACGACGTAACATCGTGTTTTTGTACACTTTGTATTGTACACCTGCTTCACGTAATTGTTTACGTAATTCAGTAACTTCAGCTACTGTTAAACCACGGTAGTCAACGAAAACTGTAGAAACAGAACTTTTAAGTTGTTCAGAGATTTCATCAACATGTTGTTTTTTAGCTTCAATAATTCCAGACATTTAGACACCTCCATCAAATTATTTGGTGCTTTGTATATTTGTTTAATAACAAATAAAAAAGCACTTTTTACCCACAGCAAAAAGTGCTTGAATGTTTTCACGTTCAAGTCAATTTTAGCCTCGGTAGGATCTTGTATTAAGTTCTCAATGAACTCCTACTGTCTTAGGTAAAATATACAACATATATAAATATAACGGCTTTTGTGTAAATAGTCAACCGTTATTTTATGAATTCAACCAAAAATTTAGCGAGATACAATCACGGCATCTCGCTACATCTATCGTTGTAAAGATTAGTTTAATTTAAAGCTAGAAGTATCTACTTTAATACCAGGACCCATCGTAGTTGTTACAGCTACAGATTTGAAGTACGTACCTTTAGCTGAAGATGGTTTTGCTTTCGCTAATACATCTTGTAATGTTTTGAAGTTATCAACTAATTTGTCAGTATCGAATGATACTTTACCAATTGAAGCGTGGATGATACCTGCTTTTTCAGCACGGTATTCAACTTTACCAGCTTTGATTTCTTCAACAGCTTTTTTAACGTCCATTGTTACTGTACCTGTTTTAGGGTTAGGCATTAAACCTTTAGGTCCTAATACACGACCTAATTTACCAACTTCGCCCATCATATCTGGTGTAGCAACGACTACGTCGAAGTCGAACCAACCTTGTTGGATTTTGTTAACATATTCAGCATCGCCAACATAGTCAGCACCTGCTGCTTCTGCTTCTGCAATTTTATCGCCTTTAGCGAATACTAATACACGTTGTGTTTTACCAGTACCGTGTGGTAATACTACTGCGCCACGGATTTGTTGGTCGTTTTTACGTGTATCGATACCTAAACGGAATGCCACTTCAACTGAAGCATCGAAGTTAGCAACGCTTGTTTCTTTAGCTAAGTTGATTGCTTCTTCTACTGAGTAGAATGCTTGACGGTCAACTTTACTTAAAGCTTCTTGATACTTTTTACCTTTTTTAGCCATCGTTTTTTCCTCCTTTAGTGGTTTTAGCGGAATGTCCTCCCACGTTGGGAGCGGGTCAGAAATCAATTTATGATTCAATTTCTGAGTCCCGCCCCTCGAGCGTAGATAAACGGTTATTTTAATCTTTTATCTACGAGTGTCTTCATTCAATAAATGATACTCAAAATGCATCATTAATGTTCTTGTTTGCTTTATGGTCATTAATTACGAGAATTACTCAACAATGATACCCATGCTACGTGCAGTACCTTCAACGATACGCATAGCCGCTTCTTCGTCAGCAGCGTTTAAGTCAGGCATTTTAGTGTTAGCAATTTCACGTACTTGATCTTTAGTTACTGTAGCAACTTTGTTTTTGTTTGGTTCACCAGAACCTTTTTCAATACCAGCTGCTTTTTTAAGTAATACTGCTGCAGGTGGTGTTTTAGTGATGAATGTAAATGAACGATCTTCATAAACATAAATCTCAACCGGAATAATTAAACCTGCTTGTTCTTGCGTACGTGCATTGAATTCCTTAGTGAAAGCCATAATGTTCACACCGGCTTGACCTAATGCAGGACCAACTGGTGGTGCTGGGTTTGCTTTACCTGCAGGAATTTGTAATTTAACTACTTTTTCTACTTTTTTAGCCACGATGTGCACCTCCTTGATATCGTGATGTGGTCACAGGGCTCAGTTTTGCCCTCCCACTCATTTAACATTTCGTGACGAAATGTAGCGCTATTTACGCGCGACTTCGTTATTATAACATTTGTAATTTTACTTGACAACAAAAATTTTTAAGTTTCACAAAACCACACCAAGGTACTCATTGTTACCCTTTTAAATTCTGTTGCATAGACGCGATTGCGAGATGGATGTTAATCATCAACAATTTTAATTTTATTTGATATGTTATGATGTATGCTCAAAACTACGATAGATAGAAAAGAGGCGAAACTTTACGTTCCACCCCGCGTCACATTATAATTTTTCGATTTGATCAAATTCTACTTCTACTGGTGTTTCACGACCAAACATGTCCACCAATACTGTAAGTTTAAATTTATTCATTTCAATTTCATCAATTTCGCCCACTTGGTTTGCGAATGGGCCAGAAGTAATACGAACTTGTTCGCCTAATTCCACTTCTACATCGATTGTTTTTTCTTTCATACCCATTTGCTTTAAAATAAAGCGTGCTTCTTCAGGTAATAATGGGTTTGGTTTTGAGCCTGCACCTGCTGAACCAACAAACCCAGTCACGCCTGGCGTATTACGTACAACGTACCATGATTCATCTGTCATAATTAATTCAACTAAAACGTAGCCAGGGAACGTTTTTTTCATTTGCTTTTTCGCTTTGCCATCTTTAACTTGTGTTTCCTCTTCTTCAGGAATCACAACTCTAAAAATTTGCTCAGTCATGTTCATTGATTCAACACGTTTTTCTAAATTCTTTTTGACTTTGTTTTCGTAACCTGAGTAGGTATGAACGGCATACCAACGTTTAGCCCCTAACTCTTCAGACATGCTGACAACTCCTCATTTCTATTTTATCATTTCAATTATTTGGCCGATTCCAATATCTAGACCCCAGAAGAATACTAAGAAAAAGATTACTGTAAACACGACGATTGTCGTATATTTCACAAGTTCCGGACCAGTAGGCCAACTTGTTTTTTCCATTTCAGTTTTAACGCCTTGGAAGAAGTTTTCTTTTTTAGCCATTCGGATTCCCTCCAATTTTTAAATTATAATCGCATTTGTAACATTACTTTATAACGCTTTTAAGCCCATTACATCATTTCGACTCTTTATGTAATGTATGCATCTGGCATGTGGCACAGAATTTTTTAAGCGCTAGTCGTGTCGTATGTTGGTTTGATTTCGGTACGTGATAATTACGCATTCCACATTTTTCACAATTGAGCGGTACTTTTTTCACATGAACTCACCTTACTCCTATAATACCAGTTTACTATACATAAGATTGTGTCCAATTGTCAAACGCCATTTCTTTACAATCATAAGAAGCATTTACTCGCTTTGTTTTAACATATGCAACTTTCGTCTAAGTCTATAAATTGCATTGTAAACCCGCTTAACTGGTACATTGAGTTGTTGTGCAATTTCATTTGGAACCCATTCGTCAATTAAATAATAAAGCACTTTGAGTTCAAATGCACTTAACGTTTGCGCTGAATTTTTAACATATTCTAAGCATTCATTAAGCGTTAGCGACATATGGTGACGATACGTTTTCTGATGATATTGCATCGAAACGTCCTCAATCATATGTGAAATGAACGATTGATAGTACACACGTTTACGACGATGATCCATCTTTTTATAGAAAAGCGTTTTATTAATGTAATGTTCTAATGGAATGTTCATATGAAAATCAGGATGACATACTTTTTGATAAATCGACCAAATCGACTCTTGAACGATATCTTCAAAATCTTGCGGGGTGATGCGAAAGTCTCGCAGAACGACCTGCGCACATCGGCGCACCACCGCTATCAATTCTCGTAATGCGTCGGGACGATGGGCTTTGAGCTCTTTAATCAATTGCTGGCGTTCAACTTCACTGATAGGATTTAAAGTCATTAACATTCCTCGCCTTTCACTCGATTTGCCTCATCATACCGAGTGAAGACCTTTTGAATCAAGGCGAGAAATTAACGCTTTTTGGGTTGGCCACGTCTAATTTTTTCAAATTCTGACAATACATCATCTGATAATTGAATACGCGTTCTAGGTTTACGCGCTTCAAACGATGACATTGATTGTGAAACGTGATTTTCGTTTTCTTTTAGGTCACGCCACATTTCTCTTGAGGACATGCGGTAGGCGCCCGTACCAAATATTGCATGTTGTTCACTCATATCACTTGTCACAACAGTAATATGCGTCGTGTATTTGTTGTAGATATTATAAACATAACGTTCAATAAAACTATCTGCTGTTTCGTTTTCTTTCGTGAAAATAACGTTTACCCCATGATAAACCGTCTCGGTTTGGGGTGCATCCGTATCATAGGCATCAAATACACAAATCACTTTGCCTTTTATATGTGCATTGTAATTTGATATCGCAATAAGCAATTGTTCTCTTGCTTCTTCTAAATTTTCTTTCGCATAGCGACTTAACTCAGGGGATTGACCAATCATGTTATAGCCGTCAATAATCACATAATAATCAATCATTATGCGTTGTCACCACCAATGGGCGTGCGTTTACGTAACACTTCATACATTAATAAGCTCGCTGCGACAGAGGCATTTAAACTATTCACATGACCCACCATAGGTATTTTAATGTAAAAATCACACTTATCTTTGACGCGCTTACTCATCCCTTGGCCTTCACTACCAATGACCAATGCTAGGGGCATATCCGCTTGCATGTTACGGTAATCCGTCGCATTATTCGCTTCGGCACCTGCCACCCAGTAACCTTGGTCTTTCAACGTATCAATGGTTTGTGATAAATTCGTCACACGTATGACTGGGACGTGTTGAATCGCACCTGTAGATGCTTTAGCAACTGTTTGCGTTAACGCCACCGAACGTCTCTTTGGAATGATAATGCCATCTACACCAGTTGCATCCGCCGTTCTTAAAATCGATCCTAAGTTATGCGGATCTTCTAGACCATCTAAAATAATGACTGTTGATAACGTCTCTTTTTGCGCTTGTTTAGCCAAGAAATCATCTAACGCTACATATTCATATGGTGCAACATACGCAGCTACACCTTGATGAGGCGCATTTGCGATTTGATCTAATTTTGATTTAGGAACCGTTTGTACAACCAGTTTTTGAGATTTTGCAGAATTTAAAATATCTTCAATCTGTTGCTTTTTTACGCCTTCTTGAATGAGCACTTTGTTAATGGCGTGCCCTGTTTGAATCGCTTCTCTTACTGCATGGCGTCCTACAATTACTTCAGTTTCCATTGTACTCAACTCCTTTCTTCAACGATGAATACGATTTTATTTAATAAAGCTGTGACACGTTCATGTTGACCATCTAAATATAAATAGCCGATGACCGCTTCTAATGCTGAACTTTTACGATATGTTTGAATATCTGTATTTTTTGCTTTCGTATAACTTTTAGCATTACGACCGCGCTTTAAAACGTCTAATTCTGATTCTGTAAACCAATCACCAGCTAGTAGTACCTCTAACGTCGCTGCTTGACTTTTAGCAGACACAAAACGTGTTGCTGCTTGATGTAGCCGGTTCGGTTTGCTTTGTTGTTTCAAAATGATATGCGTCCGTACATGCTGATCTAACACCGCATCACCAACATAAGCTAAGGATAACGGATTTAACAATTTAGCGTTTAACGATTTATCCACGTTTATATCTCACACCTTGTGGCGTATCCTCTAAGATGATATTTTGCGCCTTTAATTGATCGCGAATTTCATCGGCACGTGCAAAATTCTTTGCTTTTCGCGCTTCATTACGTTCTTCAATTAGTTTCTCAACCTCTTCATCTAATAATGCGTTCGCATTTCGAGATGCTAATGGTACGCCTAATACGTCACTAAAGATTTCAAAAACTTCTTTGAAACGCGCAATCACTTTTGTAGATGTTTGATTTTCAAGCAAATATTTATTCGCTAATTTGACTAAATCATACCAAGCCGTAATCGCATTCGCTGTATTAAAATCATCGTCCATCACTTTTTCAAATTGAGCTAACGTTGCTTCAATTTGTTCTAAAAATTGATGATCTTCTGTTAAGTCTGTGGCAATGGTTTCGCGTTCAGTGAGTGACTGGTAACTATTACGAATGCGCTCTAAACCACTACGCGCTGCTTCAACCAATTCGATATTGTAATTGATTGGACTACGATAATGTACACTAATCATGAAGAAACGTAAGACATCTGGGTCAACTTCTTTAATGATGTCATGCACTAAAATAAAGTTACCAAGTGATTTACTCATTTTTTCATTATCGATATTGATAAAGCCGTTATGCATCCAATAGTTGGCAAAAGGAGCATGGTTGTGGGCTTCAGATTGTGCAATTTCGTTCTCATGATGTGGAAATTGTAAATCACTGCCTCCTGCGTGAATGTCAATGGTTGGACCTAATTTTTCAAAAGCCATAACAGAACATTCGATGTGCCAGCCCGGACGACCTTCTCCGAATGGACTTTCCCAACTGATTTCACCTGGTTTTGCCTTTTTCCATAACGTGAAATCTAATGCGTCTTCTTTTTGTTCACCTTGTTCAATACGCGCGCCCACTTTTAAATCATTTAAAGATTGGTGACTGAGTTTACCGTAATCTTCAAATTTACGTGTGCGGAAATACACATCTCCGCCACTTTCATAGGCATACCCTTGGTCTACTAAATTCTTAATAAATTTAATGATATCATCCATGTGGTCCATGACGCGTGGGTTGGATGTTGCTTTTTTTATATTTAACGCTTCTGTATCCTCATGAAATGCTTTAATATAACGATCTGCAATTTCAGGTACGGTTTCACCTAATTCTTGTGAGCGTTTGATTAATTTGTCATCTACGTCAGTGAAGTTTGAAACATAATCAACCTCGTACCCTTTATATTCAAAGTAGCGACGCACAACATCATAATTGATAGCAGGCCTCGCATTTCCGATATGAATGTAGTTATATACGGTTGGGCCGCAGACATACATTTTTACTTTTCCAGGTTCTAAAGGTTTAAACGGTTCTTTTTGTCGTGTCAGTGTATTATATAATGTAATCATCTTTGATCTCTCCATTTTTAGTTTGTTCCAGTTGTCGTTCGAGTTGCTTTAATTGTTCATAAATAGGGTCAGGTAAATTGAGGTGGTCAAACGTTTTACCAATGCGTTGGCCATCTTGACGGACAATGCGTCCAGGTATACCTACAACTGTTGTGTAACTCGGTACATCTCTTAATACAACTGAATTCGCACCAATATTGACGTTTGAAGCAATTTTTATATTCCCCAACACTTTTGAACCTGCTGCGATTAGGACATTGTCCCCAATATCTGGATGACGTTTGCCTTTTTCTTTACCAGTCCCTCCAAGTGTCACACCTTGATAAATCGTCACGTTATCACCAATCGTGCATGTTTCACCGATCACCACACCCATGCCGTGATCGATAAATAAACGGCGCCCAATTTTAGCGCCAGGGTGTATTTCAATGCCGGTAAAAAACCGTGAAATCTGAGAAATCGTCCGCGCTAACGTATAGTGTTTTTTATTGTATAGACGATGTGCAATTAAATGGGACCATACGGCATGTAATCCAGCATACGTGGTAATGACTTCAAACGTAGAGCGTGCTGCGGGGTCTTGTTCAAAAACCATCTTTACATCATCCATTATTCTTTTTATCACAGCAAATCCTCCTTTAAAAATAAAAACACCCCTAACAAATGTCAGAGGTGCTTGTGCACGGTTCCACTCTTAATTAGTACATGCTATACATGTACTCACTTTTAGAAATTATTCAACTACATCCATAAAGGTGCATTCAACAAAATTCGTGGTGTACTCGCAGCAACCGTACACTCTCTGAAACACAGCATTTGCTTACTTATCCTTTATGTTTAAAATCACTCTAATCGTATGCTATTTGTACATTGATTGCAAGTTAAAAAACTTACACATCTATGAAACCATGTTATTGTCTATTCGGACAAATAAAAGCATTACAATAATTGTTTTAAACGCGTTAACACTTTCTCTTTGCCTAATACTTCCATCGTATTTGGTAATTCTGGTCCATGCATTTGTCCAGTCACGGCCACACGAATTGGCATAAAGAGTTGTTTTCCTTTGATACCTGTTTCTTTTTGAACAGCTTTAATGGTTTTCTTAATGTCAGCTGCTTCAAACGGTTCTAACGTTTCAAGTTTACTATACAACGCGCGCATTAATTCAGGCACTTGTTCGCCATTCAATACTTCTTGAGACGCTTCATCTAACTCTTTCTCATCTCGGAAGAATAATTCTGATAAAGGTACGATTTCGCCTGCATAACACATTTGCTCTTGATACAATGCTACTAGCTTACGTCCCCAATCTAACTCTGCTTCAGAAGGAGATTCTGGTAATAAACCTGCTTTAATCATATGCGGTAATGTCATTTCGAATACCGTATCTGTATCTTTTTCTTTCATATATTGGTTGTTTATCCATTCTAACTTTTGTTTATCGAAAAAGGCAGGCGATTTTGATAAACGTTTCTCAGTGAAAATCTTAATAAATTCATCCTTACTAAAGATTTCTTCTTCACCTTCAGGAGACCAACCTAATAAACCAATAAAATTAAATAACGCTTCTGGTAAATAGCCTAAATCACGATATTGTTCTATGAACTGTAAAATTTGCCCATCACGTTTACTTAATTTTTTACGTTGCTCATTTACAATCAATGTCATATGTCCAAAACGTGGTGGTTCCCAACCAAATGCCTCATAAATCATTAATTGTTTAGGCGTGTTAGAGATGTGATCATCTCCGCGAATAACGTCTGAGATTTCCATATAATGATCATCGACAGCAACCGCAAAGTTGTATGTTGGAATACCATCTTTTTTAACGATAACCCAATCGCCAAAATTATCAGATTCAAATGAAACATCGCCTTTAACCATATCCTCAAATCGATATGTTTTATTTTGAGGTACACGGAAACGGATTGAAGGTTGACGTCCTTCCGCTTCAAATTGTTGACGCTCTTCTTCAGTTAAATGCGCATGTTGACCACCATAACGTGGCATTTCTCCGCGTGCAATTTGCGCTTCACGTTCTGCTTCTAATTCTTCTTCAGTCATATAACATTTATACGCTTTATCTTCAGCTAATAATTGATCAATTAACGGTTGATAAATGTGGCCACGTTCAGATTGGCGGTAAGGACCGTAGCCTTTATCTTGATCTACAGATTCATCCCAATCTAATCCTAACCATTTTAAGTTATCAAACTGAGACGTTTCGCCATCTTCTAGATTACGTTTCGTATCTGTATCTTCAATACGAATCACAAAGTCTCCATCGTAATGTTTAGCGAATAAATAGTTAAATAATGCAGTACGTGCATTACCAATATGCAAGTAGCCTGTTGGACTTGGTGCATATCTTACTCTTACTCGGTTACTCATCTTGTTCACTCCTGTTTTCATTTTCAATATTTCTATTATAGCATGTGACACCGAAACTAAAATCTAAAATTTTATAAATTTAACAGCACTATTTTTGCGTCAAAGAGATAATGGCTTGTGCTGCGATGCCTTCTTCACGCCCTGTAAATCCCAGCTTTTCACTCGTAGTCGCTTTAACATTAACGCGCCCAATCTCCACTTCGAATAAATCTGCAATCACTTGACACATCGTATCGATGTGCGGTCGGAATTTAGGTTTTTCGGCAATAATAGTTGCATCAACATTATTCATGATGAAACCTTCTTTTTTTACTGCAGCATAAGCCTCAACAAGTAATTGTTTTGAATCCGCATCTTTAAATGCTGGATCCGTGTCTGGGAATAACTTGCCAATATCTCCTAAAGCACATGCACCTAACATCGCATCTGTAATCGCATGTAATAACACATCCGCATCGCTATGTCCTTTGAGTCCTTTCGTATGTGGTACTTCAATCCCACCAATAATCAATGGTCTATGTTCATCAAACGCATGTACATCATAACCCAATCCTACTCTAAACATGTTGATTTCTCCTTTTCTCTAAAAATGCGCGACCTACCCATAAGTCCTCTTCAGTCGTTATTTTAATATTGTCATATTCTCCTTCAACAATATGTATAACTTGTCCTGCATTTTCTAATAGCGACGCATCGTCTGTCCCTTCAAAATGCTCTTGATCTGCCTTGTCATACGCCTTCATCAACATATCATATGTTGCACCTTGAGGTGTTTGCACTTGCCACAATAATGCACGATTTAAAGTTTGAACAACCACGCCTCTTTCAACGACTTTAATTGTATCTTTCGCTTTCACACCGACTATAGCTGCACCATACTCACGAACACCCTCACTTAATTGACGGATGATGTGATGTGAGATAAAAGGACGTGCGCCATCATGAACAAACACAACATCTTGAGCATCCAAATGACATTGTTTAAGTACGTTATAAATACTCTCTTGACGTGTATCGCCGCCATCTACTATCGCCTTAATTTTATCAAACTGCGCACAAATGGCCGTCATACGCTCACGATCTCTAGGATGAATCGCTAAATAAATTCCTTTACACGCTGCATCCGATTGAAAAGCTGTAAGTGTATGTTCAAGTATTGTCATCGTTTCTAATTTAATGAACAACTTATTAAATTCACGTTTCATACGTGTACCTTTACCTGCTGCTGGAATAATAACGTGATAACTTTGCATGCTTATTCCTCCACCTTTTTAGCAAAAATAATACGGCCTGACGCAGTTTGAAGCATACTAATCACTTCTAATTCTAAAGTTTCATTGATATGTTGTTTCGCATCATCAACCACAACCATAGTGCCATCTTCAAAATACCCTACCCCTTGACCAGGTTCCTTGCCAACTTTCGTGATCATCAATTCAAAACGATCACCTTGATGTACTTCTGGTTTTATCGCATCAGATAAATCATTTACATTGAGTACTTTAATATCTTGAATCGCACAAACCCGATTTAAATTGTAATCCGTTGTAATAACATGCGCACGAAAGTGTTGCGCTAACTTCACAATGAGGTCATCAATATCATGATGACTTTTTTGAGGATAAATGATACGCGTCGGGTGTTTGGAGTCATGTATCGCATTTAAAATTTCTAAACCTCTACGCCCCTTATCGCGTTTAATACTGTCATTGGCATCGGCAACGACTTGAAGCTCATTGATGACGCCTTGAGGAATTAAAATCTCACCATCAATAAAGCCTGCTTCCATAATTTTATAGATGCGTCCATCAATAATGGCACTGGTATCAATGATTTTAGGCACTGCATTCCGAGCGTTAATGGACATTGAACGCGCCATGTTTTCTGGTAAAAACAGAAGCATTTCGTCACGTTTTTTCAAACCAAATTGAAACCCGAGGTAACCGAGTAATAACGTAATGATGAGCGGTACAATGCGATTGATAAAATTCGTACCGATAAATTCTAAAATAAATGAAATCATGACTGAAATTGTTAATCCTGTAAACAAACCTATTGTTGCGAAAATGATCTCTATTGCACTGTAACTTAAAATAAATTGTTCTATATTTTTCAGCATATTGGCGATGCGCGGTATAAACCAACCAAATATAAGAAAGAAAACGACCATACCAATAAATGCTGTCACATAATTATTATCTAAAATAGGTGGATGATTGAGATGAAAATCCACAAGTAGCTCAGGAATTAAAAACAATCCTAATACACTACCTATAATCATGTACGATATGACTACCAGAAATTTTACAAAATCCATGCTAAGCCTCCTTTCTTTATCTCTGTTTTAAGGCATATTTTAAAGCTTCATGTGTTGAAGTCACACCGATAACTTCTATATTTTCTGGAAATGTCCATCCACCGATATTGGTTTTTGGGATAATGACACGTTTAAAACCTAACTTCGCCGCTTCTTGTACACGTTGCTCGATACGTGACACTCTGCGTACTTCGCCAGTTAAGCCAACTTCACCAATAAAACAATCTAATCCGTCAACTGCTTGATCTTTAAAACTTGAAGCTGTCGCAATAATGATACCTAAATCCACAGCGGGCTCACTTAATTTGACACCACCTGCAACTTTAATATATGCATCCTGTTGTTGTAATAAATACCCCTCTTTTTTCTCTAACACAGCCATTAATAAACTAAGACGGTTATGATCTATCCCTGTGGCCATGCGTCTTGGGTTGTTAAATGTTGTAGGTGTAACTAACGCTTGCACTTCAATAAGTAAAGGGCGTGTCCCTTCCATCGTCGCAACAATCGTCGACCCTGGCACATTCGTTGAACGCTCTTCTAAAAACATTTCAGAGGGATTTGGAACACTTTTTAAACCAGCTTGCTTCATTTCAAAAATACCCATTTCATTCGTTGAGCCAAAACGATTTTTAACGGCACGTAAAATACGATACGCATGATGTTCGTCTCCTTCGAAATACAACACCGTATCCACCATATGTTCTAACAATCTCGGTCCAGCGATTTGACCTTCTTTCGTCACATGCCCAACTATAAATGTGGCGATATTCATTTGTTTCGCAATATGCATCAGACTTTGAGTACTTTCTCTCACTTGGGACACCGATCCTGGTGCAGAACTAATTTCAGGATGGTATATCGTTTGAATAGAATCCACGACGATTAACTCAGGTTCTACTTTTTTAACTGCCTCGTGAATCACTTCAAGGTCTGTTTCTGCAAATACATTCAACGCACTGGCATCTTCATCCAAACGGTCTGCACGTAATTTGGTTTGGTTCAGTGATTCTTCGCCAGTAATATAAAGCACTTTTTTCTTCTTTGATAACGCAGCACACATTTGAAGGAGTAGTGTGGATTTACCGATACCTGGGTCGCCACCGATCAATACGAGAGAACCCTGAACAATACCGCCTCCAAGTACACGATTAAACTCATCACTATTTGTAAGAATGCGTGGTGTTTTTTCATTTTTAATTTCATTTAACGTTTGTACTTTCGCATGTGTCGATTTTTGTGTACGCACACCATGTTTTGGATGTGCTACTTTTTGTTCTAATGATTCCTCCATTGAATTCCATGCACCGCAATTTGGACATTTCCCCATCCATTTTGGAGACTGATATCCACATGCAGTACACTCAAATGTAATCTTTTTTTTGGCCACGTCGTCGCCTCCTTATTTAGCTATAACAAATCTATTTTATACTTGTACCCTCAATCTGACAAATGAAGAATATAAAAATCGAGCAACCAAAACAGGCTATGTGGATCAACCTCATTATGACACCTTAGAGATGGTTGCCCGTATAACAAAATAGAGGCTAAGACATGATGTCTCATGTCCGAGCCTCAATCACGAAATGCATTTATGACTTTGCTTCGTCTTTATCTTCTTGTATTGTGTCATTGACGTGTGTGTCACGTTCTTGAATGTCATATTGGAACGCTTTTCCATCATAATCAACTGTCACATCTTTACCATCTAATTCTTTACCTTCTAAAATCAATTCACTTAAGTTATCTTCAACTGTTTTTTGAATCGCACGAATAAGTGGTCGTGCTCCATATTCAGGATCATAACCCTCTGTCGCAATTTGATCTTTAGCCGCTTCAGTAACATTAATATTAATATTTTGTTCTGATAGACGTGATGTTAATTTATTCACCATCATTGTAACGATTTCTTTCAATTCTTCTTGACTCAATTTGTGGAAGACAATCGTATCATCGACACGGTTTAAAAATTCGGGACGGAACGCATTTTTTAGTTCTTTCATCATTGTTTTACGAATAGTTTCGTAATCTTCACCGCCACCTTGACCACCGAATCCAGCAAAACGTTGATCTTGAAGTTCTTGTGCACCAACATTTGATGTCATAATGATGACTGTATTTCTAAAATCGACACGACGTCCTTTTGTATCTGTAAGATGTCCATCATCTAAAACTTGTAACAAAATGTTAAAGACATCTGGATGTGCTTTTTCAATTTCATCAAATAAGATAACTGAATACGGTTTACGACGTACTTTTTCAGTCAGCTGTCCACCATCATCATGCCCAACATATCCTGGAGGTGCGCCGACCAATCGACTCACCGCGTGTTTTTCCATGAACTCGCTCATATCAACACGAATCATCGCATCTTCTTCACCAAACATTGTTTCAGCTAATGCACGAGCAAGCTCTGTTTTACCGACACCAGTAGGTCCTAAGAAAATAAAGCTACCGATTGGACGCTTTGGATCCTTGAGACCCGCACGCGCGCGACGCACCGCTTTAGAAATTGCTGTAACGGCATCCTTTTGTCCAATCACGCGTTCGTGTAATGTGTCTTCGAGGTGGAGTAAACGCTCAGATTCCGTTTCATTTAAGCGTGTTAACGGTATGCCTGTCCAACCCGCAATTACTTCAGAAATATCTTCTGCACTTAACGTTGTATGCTGTCCGCCTTGGTTATTTTTCCATTCATTTTTCGCTTCTTCATATTGCGTTTCTAATTTCGTTTGTTTATCACGCAAATTCGCCGCATTTTCAAATTCTTGTGCATGAACCGCTGCATCTTTTTCTTTCTTCACTTGTTCAATTTGTTGCTCAATTTCTTTCAAGTTTGTAGGTGTTGTATGGTGACGTAAACGTACTTTAGAACTAGCCTCATCGATTAAGTCAATCGCTTTATCGGGCAAGAAACGATCTTGTACGTAACGATTACTTAATTTTGCAGCAGCTTCAATCGCCTCATCTGAAATATTAATACGATGATGCGCTTCATAGCGGTCTCGTAACCCTTTTAAAATTTTAATTGTGTCTTCAACACTTGGTTCGTCAACTTGAACCGGTTGAAAACGACGTTCTAAAGCTGCGTCTTTTTCAATATGTTTACGATATTCATCTAACGTCGTTGCACCTATACATTGTAATTCACCACGCGCAAGTGCAGGTTTTAAAATGTTAGAGGCATCAATCGCACCTTCTGCCCCACCAGCACCAATTAATGTGTGCAATTCATCAATAAATAAAATGACATTGCCTGCTTGATGAATTTCTTCCATGACTTTTTTCAACCGCTCTTCAAATTCGCCACGGTATTTTGTTCCTGCAACTACTGTTCCCATATCTAATGACATGACGCGTTTATCTTTTAACGTTTCAGGCACTTCGTTATTAACAATGGCTTGTGCAAGTCCTTCTGCAATCGCCGTTTTACCCACACCAGGTTCACCAATAAGTACTGGGTTGTTTTTCGTACGACGACTTAATACTTCGATCACACGCGTAATTTCTTTCGTACGTCCTACAACAGGGTCCAACGTGCCATCTTTGGCGATAACTGTTAAATCACGAGCAAGGCCATCTAATGTAGGTGTGTTGTTAGACTTCGTCGCTTGGGCATTTTTGTTAGACATTTCTGGGTTACCTAATGCTTTCACAACTTGTGCACGTGCTTTCGTTATATTCAAATCTAAATTCGCAAATACACGTGCCGCTACCCCTTCATTTTCACGGATTAACCCAAGTAATATATGTTCTGTTCCTACAAAATTGTGTTGTAATTTACGGGCTTCATCCATAGAAAGTTCAATAACTTTTTTGGCTCTAGGCGTGTAGTGTAACGTTCCCATGTGGTCCTGTCCATGGCCAATCAATTTTTCAACTTCAGCGACTACTTTTTCCTCAGTAATATCAAAACTTTCTAAAACTTTTGCCGCAATGCCTTCTGGTTCTTTCATTAATCCAAGTAATAAATGCTCTGTCCCAATATTTGAATGGTTCAGTCGAATTGCTTCCTCTTGCGCATGTGCTAATACACGTTGCGCACGTTCTGTAAGTCTTCCAAATAACATAATCGAACCTCCTTATATATGTGTTCGTAATATTTTTGCTCTTTTAGCTTCTATTGATAGCGTTTCATCATTATCGATTAAAAATGGGGATTGGATGGCAATCATTAATTCATCAAATTGAAAATCTTTCATATCTAATATACCTAAATCCACGCCCAGTTTTATATCACTCAGACGGTAAGATGCTTCTTCAACTGAAATTAACTGACTGTATTTTAAAATGCCTAATGAGCGATAAATACGGTCGAGTGTTTCGATTTCTTTATGTGTGTGTAAACGTGTTCTAAATTCTAATTCTTCACTAATAATTTGTTGTACAAGTTCTGTTAAAGCTTCAATAATCTCTTGTTCACTTTTTCCTAGGGTCAATTGATTGGACACTTGATACACATGACCATACACTTGTGACCCTTCACCATAAATGCCTCGAATAGTAAATCCAAATCGGTTGATGGACTGTGCAATACGTGACATACGTTTCATTATGGATAATCCTGGTAGATGAAGCATGACGCTTGCTCTCATTCCAGTCCCTACATTCGTAGGACATGTTGTTAAATAGCCTAAGTCATCGTCATAGCTAATCGCGGTTGCTGCGTCAAGTTCGTCATCAATAGCAGAGGCTTTGTCATATAAATCAGTTAGTGACAAATCTTTACCCATCACTTGAATGCGAATATGATCTTCCTCATTCACCATCACGCTGATTGATTCATCTTCATTGAGCAATACCGCTGATGCCGGTTGTTTCGTTAACTCAGGACTAATCAAATGTTTGGCCACTAACTTGTATTTACTTTGTTGATCTAATTCGTCAAGACGTACAACTTTAAGATTGGATAATGCATCTTGCACTTCGTTGATGACGCGATGTCCTTCGTCTTCAGAAGGAAACATGAGCGGATGCACGTAGTTTTCGAGGTTGCGCGCTAAACGAATACGAGACGACATGACAACGGGTGAGGTATTCGATTCTTGAAGCCAACCACTCATATGATGTTCAAGATGATTACTCATCATTGGCCACCTCACTTTGTTTCGCTTCAAGCGCTTTAATTTCATCGCGAACTACTGCGGCTTGTTCGAACTCTTGCGCATCGACTAATTGTTGTAGCGTGTCACGTTTCGATTCGATTTGTTGTTTTAGTGCGCGTTTACGGTGTGAAGATAACGGATATTTTCCTGAATGTGTTGTATGTCCACCTTGTACTCGTCGAACAATATCATAGACATCTTCTTTAAAAGTAGTATAACAATCATGACATCCAAATTTACCTACATGTGCGATATCTTTGAGCGACATTTGACATGTCGGACATCGTTTTTCCTCACGATATACAAGTTGATCCACGTTAATCCCGTATTTTGCCGCAAGATGTTGTAAAATTTGTTGAACAACAAATGTCCCTTCTACATCTTCGCCTTGGTGCCATTGATCATCAGATTGATTATGAATCTCGTCATGTTTCAACATTTCTTTATTGGGTTTACGCTGATTGTTTTGCGTTAACTTCAGTTCATATTGTGTCATAGCATCACCTTCTAGTAATAATTAATAACCGGAAGTAATCGTTTTAAAATATTAGCACGAATGATATCTCTTGATGCAACATCCATCGTCAATGTTTCTCTATCGACAATTGCAGCAATTAATTTTGCTTCACGTTCTGTAATCAGTTGATTATCTAATAACCCATCTATAATATAGTAGGCTTGTTGTTGAGATATAGACGGACCGATTAAGTCCATTAAACGTTTAATATATGAGGCATGATCTTTCGTTTCAATTTTAGTGATTCGAATATAACCTCCACCGCCACGTTTACTTTCAATTTCATAGCCGTGTTCATTTGTAAAGCGTGTTTTAATAACATAATTCAGCTGAGATGGTACGCAGTCAAATCGTTGTGCGATATTGGCGCGCTGAATTTCCACGACATCATCTTTCGTTTCTTCAAATAATTGCTTAATGTATTGCTCTATGATGTCAGACATATTATGCATGGTATCACCTCTTTTGACCATCTTTGACTATATTATAAAAGTTGGTTTGACCTTTTTCAACCAATTTGATTATAAGTGACATAAAATTGTTATGTTACTGCTTACATATTTGGTGTATGATAGTCTTAGTAAATATTTATAAATTAGACAGAGGTGTTTATTTCATGCACATTTTAATTGGGATAGTCGGAATTCTTGTGTTTTTGGGGTTAGCTTGGATTGCAAGTTCTGACAAGAAAAATGTTCGTTGGCATTACATTGGTTTAATGTTGGTCATCCAAATGATATTAGCCTTTATTTTATTAAAGACTACCATTGGTATTACCATTGTGGGAGGCATCGCAAATGGTTTTGCGTACTTGTTGAAACAAGCTGCAGAAGGTGTGAACTTCGTATTCGGTGGTTTGGCTAACGACGGCGCAATGTCATTTTTCTTAAACGTTTTACTTCCTATCGTATTTATTTCAGCATTAATTGGTATTATGCAATACTTAAAGATTTTACCAGTCATTATTAATGTTTTAGGATTTTTAATTTCAAAAGTAAATGGTATGGGGCGTCTAGAGTCATACAATGCTGTTGCATCAGCAATTTTAGGTCAATCAGAAGTATTTATTTCACTTAAAAAACAACTTCCTTACATTCCGAAACATCGTTTATACACATTAACAGCATCAGCGATGTCAACAGTATCGGCATCGATTATCGGGGCTTATTTCACGATGGTAAAACCTGAGTATGTCGTTACAGCAGTCGTTTTAAACTTATTTGGCGGTTTTATTGTAGCCTCAATTGTAAACCCTTACAAAGTAAATGAAAAAGACGACAAATTATTAATAGACGAAGAGAAAAAGCAACAATCATTCTTTGAAATGTTGGGAGAATATATTTTAGATGGTTTCAAAGTTGCAGTGATTGTTGGTGCAATGTTAATCGGTTATATTGCTTTAATCACTTTCTTAAACAGTACAATTGGTGGTATTATCCACTTCGTTTCTGGTGGTACATTAAGTTGGAACTTCCAAACATTAATTGGGTTCATCTTCGCACCGCTTGCCTTCTTAACAGGTATTCCATGGAGCGATGCAGTGGATGCTGGATCAATTATGGCAACAAAGTTATTATCAAATGAATTCGTAGCAATGACAGAACTTGGTAAAGCTAGTGGATTATCAGAACGTGCACTCGGCATCGTTTCTGTATTCTTAGTATCATTCGCTAACTTTAGTTCTATCGGTATCATTTCAGGTGCCATCAAGTCATTAAATGACGAAAAAGGTGACGTAGTTGCCCGCTTCGGTCTTAAATTGTTATTTGGTGCAACACTTGTTTCATTTATTTCAGCTACAATTGCAGGATTCTTTATTTAAATCTAAATGGTTTAACATCTTTCAATATTTGAGCGGTAGTACGAATAGATGACTTTATAGCGTAAACAGGACTGGTATATTGTATTTTACATTTTGTCAGTCCTGTTTTTCTTTATATATTAAAAAGCGCAATCATCTCTATGATAAAAATATCATAAAGAGATGATGCGCCTTTGCATGTTTATATTTGATAAACCAATGAATTTAAGCTTTTGCAACGATGTCATTAATGAAATAATGCATCATACTATAATCGTCAGTCAGCTCAGGATGAAAAGACACCCCTAAATACTTTCCTTGACGTACCGCTATGATTTTATTATCGATGACACCAAGCACCTCTACTGAATTTTCAACAGATTGAATATGAGGCGCGCGAATAAATACACCTTCCACAGGCTTTTCTATACCTTTAATTGTTAAGTCCGCTTCGAAACTATCTACTTGGCGGCCAAACGAATTACGTTCGACGGTAATATCGAGTTTTTGAAGGTACCCTTCTTCCCCTACGATATCTTTCGCAAGGACGATTAGCCCTGCACATGTACCAAACATTGGCAAATCCGATTGCTGAAGTGCTTCTTTAAAACCATATAACGTCATTAAACGTCGTAACGTTGTAGATTCGCCACCTGGAATAATTAATCCATCAATCTCATTCAGTTGTTCTACTTTTTTTACATAAATACCTTCATGACCACTGTCTTCAATATGACGAATATGTTCACGAACTGCACCTTGTAAAGCGAGTACACCAATTTTCATCTTACCAACCACGCTCTTGCATACGTTCTTCTAATGAAAGCGAATTAATATCCAATCCTTTCATCGCTGTACCAAGATCTTTCGCTAACTTACCAATTAATTCATAATCCTGGTAATGTGTTGTCGCTTGCACAATCGCTTTAGCAAACGTTTCAGGATCTTCGGATTTGAATATACCAGAACCTACAAAGACACCATCGGCCCCTAATTCCATCATTAGTGCCGCATCTTGAGGTGTCGCCACACCACCTGCCGCAAAGTTAACAACTGGGAGGCGTCCTGTTGATTTGATGATTTTTAAAATATCATATGGCGCACCTAAGTTTTTCGCTTCTGTCATTAACTCATCATCGCTCATTACAGTAATGCGGTTCACTTCTTGATTCACTTGACGCATATGCCGAACTGCTTCAACAATGTTTCCTGTACCTGGTTCACCTTTCGTACGTAACATCGCCGCACCTTCACCAATACGGCGTGCCGCTTCACCTAAATTGCGACATCCACATACGAATGGAACAGTATAATCACTTTTCTTAAGGTGGAATACTTCATCCGCTGGTGTTAATACTTCAGACTCATCGATATAATCTACGCCCATCGCTTCTAACACACGTGCTTCTGTTATATGACCGATACGACATTTTGCCATGACTGGAATCGATACTGCATTCATCACTTCTTCTACAATTTTTGGATTACATGCACGTGCAACACCACCTGCTGCTCTAATGTCAGATGGTACACGCTCAAGAGCCATAACTGCAACAGCACCGGCTTCTTCCGCAATTTTAGCTTGTTCAGCGTTAACCACATCCATGATTACGCCACCTTTTTGCATTTCTGCCATACCGCGTTTAACGCGATCTGAACCTATTTGTTTAGACATATGAATAGTGCCCCCTTTTCGAATATACAAAAGTAGCTTATACTATAAACTGAACCTATAAAAGAGTCAGAAATAAACAAATTAAAGTGGTCAGTTTGGAGTGATAGCAATGGAAATGCTGATGTTTCATATCGATAAAGCCCTTGATCAACCCATTTATGTGCAACTCTATGACAATATTAAAGAAAGCATTATCGCAGGCACACTACGTGAAGGCGAAAAACTTCCTTCAAAACGACACTTAAGTCAGTATTTGTCAGTGAGTCAAACTACAATCGAACATGCCTATTTACAATTAATAGATGAAGGGTTTATTGTAAGTAGACCGAAATCTGGATATTATGTGAGTGATATTGAATCTTTACCATTTATCGCAAGGCCTTCACAAGCACAGGTCTCAGTTCAAGCACCTAATCAGGATGACATGACTCACCAATTTCGCTTTCAATTAGGTGCAATTGATCAAGCACACTTTCCTTTTGATATTTTAAGAAAATTTGCTAAAGAAGCATTTGAAGATTTACAACACCATCTCGTTGAAACAGGACATAAACAAGGAGATTATGCATTACGTAAAGAAATCAGCCATTATCTTTTTCACAGTCGTGGTGTACAAGCCACTCCAGAACAAGTGATTGTCGCATCTTCGACCGATCAAATATTATCAATCATAACAGATTTATTATCACCTAAAAGTCATTATCTTTTAGAAGACCCTTTATACCCTCAAGTCCATCAATTGTTAAAACGCAAACACATTCATTATTCTTTTCTTAATGTACATCATGATGGATTACGTGTTGAAGGACATTTTGGCGAAAAAGATGTGGTTTATATTACACCAAGTCATCAATTTCCTACAGGTGTAACAATGACGCTCAAACGACGGATTGCCTTGTTGAAATGGGCACAAGACAAACCATCCCGTTTTATTATTGAGGATGACTATGACTCAGAGTTTCGTTTCGAAGGTAAACCCATTCCTGCACTACAAAGTTTAGACCAATCAGGAAGCGTCATTTATGTCAGTACGTTTTCGAAATCTATCGCACCATCTATTCGTATCGCCTATGCTGTCTTACCTGAGGCACTTCAAAAAAAATATCAGCAAACACTTAATATTGAAGGCGGGAGTGTACCAAGACATACACAATATATGGTCAGTCAATTTATGGCGTCCCATCATTTCGAACGTCACCTTAACAGAATGCGAAAAATATATCGTCAAAAACGAGATAAATTAATCTCAATTTTACGCCAATACCCAGAAGTTATCAGTATTTCCGGAGACATGACAGGTATGCATTTTGTGATTACAATTAAAAATGGCTGGACTGAAGCCAAATGTATCGATCAGTTTCATCGCCATAGTATTGCATTAAAACCTTTATCCGCCTATTGTTACCATTCAAAATCAGCAACACCACAATTTGTATTAGGTTTTGGAGGCATCCCGATGGAAGACGTTGAAGCACATGCTACACAGTTACTGAAGAGTCTAGAAATAGAAGATACTTCTAATTAAAAATACAAAAACCGTTCAGCCCCTTGACTGCAGGGGTTAAACGGTTTTTGTATTTTATGTAGCCACATAGTTTTAGTCGTTTTTAATCTTTTAATAAATGCGGATTTCTTTCATTTTGATAATCATATAGTTCAATTTCTTGAAGTTGCATTAAAAAGTGACGCAATTGCACATAATGTTTCAGTTCAGGTAAATCAATGATGTTACTATGATATTTGCCACACTCAAATAATTTCGCAATGTTTTCAAAGACGACCAAATAATCACCTAATGCACGGTCATCCAAATAAACGCCACGATCATCATGTAAAATTTGCGTGAGCTTAAAATGAATTTGTTGCAGTAAAAATATGGCTGGATAATAATATTGGGTTCGTTTATGATTAGACGATATTTCACCGTAAGCCCGATTATACATCATTTCCATATTCTCTACTTTTAGTTTCATACGCATCTTATCTTTACGTGGATTGTATGCTTTATATGTTTTGGGATATTGTTGATTTGAAAACACATAATGAAAAATCTGTGCTTCCACACGTGCCACTTCCGCCATAATCTCAGGTAAGTGTCTCGAAGCAATATGACGTCCAATAAGGAGTACCCCTATGACAGCTATAAGAATTCCTACCGTTGTATCTAAAAACCGAGGTATCGCGATCATCGGCGTAAACACCCCTTGCGCCAGCCCACTAAGCAATAAAACTTGGGATGTAATAGTAATCATCGCAAGTGCATAATTTGCACCTACCAAGGCCTCAGTCATAGCTCCACTTAAGGCAAGTAACACAATCACCACACCAATATGCGGCTCTAAACTTAGAAAACCGGCCGTTAGTATCACACCGACCATTGTACCAAGCCAACGAGCCAACGCTCGCTGTAGACTCGCAACATTGGTAACACCGATAAGCACTGTATGTGCACTTAAAGGCACCCAATACGCACGTTCAAGATTAAATACAAGCGCGACTAAGATAGATACACCCATAATTAATGAATATTTCATTGTCGCCACAAAAGCCGCTGATTCAGGTGTGAGATGATTGAGAAGACGATGTTTATACTGAGGCGAACGAATTTCTATATTCTCTTTCACTTTAATGTCTGTAGAAGCTAATGTTTCATCTATTTTAAATATCAACATCACTAACTCATCAAATTTCCCGTCAATTTCAATACGTTTTTTCCACATTTTACGTTTTTCATTTGGATGAACAACCGCATTGCTGACATGGTCTATCATATCTTTGATCACTGAGGGCATCGGACGAATACCTTTTGCGTTCAATTCCAGCAGTTCTGAATAGACCCCTTCTGCCCATTGATGTAATAGCACCGCTCTTTGATAAGCAACAGACCGTTTTTGTAATGATGAGCCTGTCGTGTTTAAAGTTTCGGAAGTCGCTATAAACGTCTTAACCGCGACTTTCGTTAAATCATTAAATTGTGCTTGGTCATTAAACTGATGCACCAACTTTTGTAATAGTTGGTACTCATTTTTAATCGCATTCGCTTCATGAGTATCACGTTTCAACCAATAATCTACTACAATAACGATGAGTGATAGTAACCCCCCAACCCCCACCATGGCGCCGCGATATAAAAAATCTTCCGGCTGTTGCGGCATGACTAAAGACAGACTATAAGCAATGATAAAAAAAGTAGAAGACGGTCCTGGTACATTAAGCGTCGTAAAAATATAATACGGAATGACCGAAAAGACAAGTAAAAAAATCGCAAACACAATGGAATTTCCAGACGTCAAAGTACCTAGCATCATCGCAATGACAAAACTAAACGACGTCAATGACACGATACGCATGCGTGAGGTAAATGTCCAATCAAACGCATAAACATGTGCGAGTGTCCCAATCGTTATGAGTAATGCTGAAGGAAAATCATTAAATAATAGCCCATATAGTAAAGGAATGAACATGAGCATTCCTTGACGTAATCCTTTTCGAATATCTATCTTTTTCTTATCAATAAATGTGAGTTGCTTCATATACCCTTTCAATATTATTCACCTAAACTCTCTTGATATTTATACACGTCATCTTCTATTAGAATATCATTTTTAGATAAAAAAAAAAGAGACCTCTCGGTCTCGATTCGGCTCATCGCATCACTTAATGATGTTTGCTTGGCAACGTCCTACTCTCGCGGAACGTAAGTCCGACTACCATCGGCGCTAAAGAGCTTAACTTCTGTGTTCGGCATGGGAACAGGTGTGGCCTCTTTGCTATTGTCACCAAACAATGTTTTACTTCGTGTCAAACGTTCGCATTTGTAAAATACGAGATGTCTCAAACATTCGCATTCGAACATGTCACTTCGTAAAATGAATGATTATACATTCAAAACTAGATAGTAAGTATTGTTTCACAAGCATCACCTTATGAACTAAATTGATTAAGTCTTCGATCGATTAGTATTCGTCAGCTCCACGTATCGCTACGCTTCCACCTCGAACCTATTAACCTCATCATCTTTGAGGGATCTTATAACCGAAGTTGGGAAATCTCATCTTGAGGGGGGCTTCATGCTTAGATGCTTTCAGCACTTATCCCGTCCATACATAGCTACCCAGCTATGCCGTTGGCACGACAACTGGTACACCAGAGGTATGTCCATCCCGGTCCTCTCGTACTAAGGACAGCTCCTCTCAAATTTCCTACGCCCACGACGGATAGGGACCGAACTGTCTCACGACGTTCTGAACCCAGCTCGCGTACCGCTTTAATGGGCGAACAGCCCAACCCTTGGGACCGACTACAGCCCCAGGATGCGATGAGCCGACATCGAGGTGCCAAACCTCCCCGTCGATGTGAACTCTTGGGGGAGATAAGCCTGTTATCCCCGGGGTAGCTTTTATCCGTTGAGCGATGGCCCTTCCATGCGGAACCACCGGATCACTAAGTCCGTCTTTCGACCCTGCTCGACTTGTAGGTCTCGCAGTCAAGCTCCCTTATGCCTTTACACTCTATGAATGATTTCCAACCATTCTGAGGGAACCTTTGAGCGCCTCCGTTACTCTTTAGGAGGCGACCGCCCCAGTCAAACTGCCCGCCTGACACTGTCTCCCAACTCGATAAGAGTTGCGGGTTAGAAATCCAATACAATTAGGGTAGTATCCCACCAATGCCTCCACGTAAGCTAGCGCTCACGCTTCTAAGGCTCCTACCTATCCTGTACAAACTGTACCGAATTTCAATATCAGGCTACAGTAAAGCTCCACGGGGTCTTTCCGTCCTGTCGCGGGTAACCGGCATCTTCACCGGTACTATGATTTCACCGAGTCTCTCGTTGAGACAGTGCCCAAATCGTTACGCCTTTCGTGCGGGTCGGAACTTACCCGACAAGGAATTTCGCTACCTTAGGACCGTTATAGTTACGGCCGCCGTTTACTGGGGCTTCGATTCGTAGCTTCGCTAATGCTAACCACTCCTCTTAACCTTCCAGCACCGGGCAGGCGTCAGCCCCTATACGTCACCTTACGGTTTAGCAGAGACCTGTGTTTTTGATAAACAGTCGCTTGGGCCTATTCACTGCGGCTCTTCGAAGCGTGAACCTCAAAGAGCACCCCTTCTCCCGAAGTTACGGGGTCATTTTGCCGAGTTCCTTAACGAGAGTTCGCTCGCTCACCTTAGAATTCTCATCTTGACTACCTGTGTCGGTTTGCGGTACGGGCACCAATCTTCTAGCTAGAGGCTTTTCTTGGCAGTGTGAAATCAACGACTCGAAGAAAACATGTTTCTTCTCCCCATCACAGCTTGACCTTAATGAGTGCCGGATTTGCCTAACACTCAGTCTTACTGCTTAGACGTGCACTCCAACAGCACGCTTCGCCTATCCTACTGCGTCCCCCCATCGCTTAAAACGAATCATGGTGGTACAGGAATATCAACCTGTTATCCATCGCCTACGCCTGTCGGCCTCAGCTTAGGACCCGACTAACCCAGAGCGGACGAGCCTTCCTCTGGAAACCTTAGTCAATCGGTGGACGGGATTCTCACCCGTCTTTCGCTACTCACACCGGCATTCTCACTTCTAAGCGCTCCACATGTCCTTGCGATCATGCTTCAACGCCCTTAGAACGCTCTCCTACCATTGTCCTAAAGGACAATCCACAGCTTCGGTAATATGTTTAGCCCCGGTACATTTTCGGCGCAGTGTCACTCGACTAGTGAGCTATTACGCACTCTTTAAATGATGGCTGCTTCTAAGCCAACATCCTAGTTGTCTGGGCAACGCCACATCCTTTTCCACTTAACATATATTTTGGGACCTTAGCTGGTGGTCTGGGCTGTTTCCCTTTCGAACACGGACCTTATCACCCATGTTCTGACTCCCAAGTTAAATTATTTGGCATTCGGAGTTTGTCTGAATTCGGTAACCCGAGAGGGGCCCCTCGTCCAAACAGTGCTCTACCTCCAATAATCATCACTTGAGGCTAGCCCTAAAGCTATTTCGGAGAGAACCAGCTATCTCCAAGTTCGATTGGAATTTCTCCGCTACCCTCAGTTCATCCGCTCACTTTTCAACGTAAGTCGGTTCGGTCCTCCATTCAGTGTTACCTGAACTTCAACCTGACCAAGGGTAGATCACCTGGTTTCGGGTCTACGACCAAATACTCATTCGCCCTATTCAGACTCGCTTTCGCTACGGCTCCACATTTTCTGCTTAACCTTGCATCAGATCGTAACTCGCCGGTTCATTCTACAAAAGGCACGCCATCACCCATTAACGGGCTCTGACTACTTGTAAGCACACGGTTTCAAGTTCTCTTTCACTCCCCTTCCGGGGTACTTTTCACCTTTCCCTCACGGTACTGGTTCACTATCGGTCACTAGAGAGTATTTAGCCTTGGGAGATGGTCCTCCCAGATTCCGACGGAATTTCACGTGCTCCGCCGTACTCAGGATCCACTCAGGAGGGTATATGTTTTCGACTACAGGATTATTACCTTCTATGATTAACCTTTCCAGGTTATTCGTCTAACATATTCCTTTGTAACTCCGTACAGAGTGTCCTACAACCCCAACAAGCAAGCTTGTTGGTTTGGGCTCTTCCCGTTTCGCTCGCCGCTACTCAGGGAATCGATTTTTCTTTCTCTTCCTCCGGGTACTAAGATGTTTCAGTTCTCCGGGTCTACCTTCTCACATGCTATGTATTCACATGCGGATAACACGACATAACTCGTGCTGGGTTCCCCCATTCGGAAATCTCTGGATCACAGCTTACTTACAGCTCCCCAAAGCATATCGTCGTTAGTAACGTCCTTCATCGGCTTCTAGTGCCAAGGCATCCACCGTGCGCCCTTAATAACTTAATCTAAACGTGTTGATAAGCGTTCGCATTCTGCTTCATCACGGCACAAATCGCTCAGTTACTTAAAAAAGTAAGCGCCTTCGCTCTTGTTTGTGATTCATAGACTGACAAACGCTTTCAATTCACGTTTATCGTATCTATAACATATGCACTACTTACCATCCACCAGTTATTAATTATTGTGAGTCGTCTGTCGACGACTAGCGATAATTTTTTGTTTCAAGCTTTTCGCTTGTCACTCGGTTTTGCTTGGTAAAATCTATACTTACTTATCTAGTTTTCAATGTACAAAATAAATGGTGGGCCTAAGTGGACTCGAACCACCGACCTCACGCTTATCAGGCGTGCGCTCTAACCAGCTGAGCTATAGGCCCATAATTTGAATTCTCAATAAATGAGCATTCAAAACTGAATACAATATGTCTCCGTTATTCCGTATCGCCTAAGACGATATTCCGTATATTATCCTTAGAAAGGAGGTGATCCAGCCGCACCTTCCGATACGGCTACCTTGTTACGACTTCACCCCAATCATTTGTCCCACCTTCGACGGCTAGCTCCAAAATGGTTACTCCACCGGCTTCGGGTGTTACAAACTCTCGTGGTGTGACGGGCGGTGTGTACAAGACCCGGGAACGTATTCACCGTAGCATGCTGATCTACGATTACTAGCGATTCCAGCTTCATGTAGTCGAGTTGCAGACTACAATCCGAACTGAGAACAACTTTATGGGATTTGCTTGACCTCGCGGTTTTGCTGCCCTTTGTATTGTCCATTGTAGCACGTGTGTAGCCCAAATCATAAGGGGCATGATGATTTGACGTCATCCCCACCTTCCTCCGGTTTGTCACCGGCAGTCAACTTAGAGTGCCCAACTTAATGATGGCAACTAAGCTTAAGGGTTGCGCTCGTTGCGGGACTTAACCCAACATCTCACGACACGAGCTGACGACAACCATGCACCACCTGTCATTTTGTCCTCCGAAGAGGAAAACTCTATCTCTAGAGCGATCAAAAGATGTCAAGATTTGGTAAGGTTCTTCGCGTTGCTTCGAATTAAACCACATGCTCCACCGCTTGTGCGGGTCCCCGTCAATTCCTTTGAGTTTCAGTCTTGCGACCGTACTCCCCAGGCGGAGTGCTTAATGCGTTAGCTGCAGCACTAAGGGGCGGAAACCCCCTAACACTTAGCACTCATCGTTTACGGCGTGGACTACCAGGGTATCTAATCCTGTTTGATCCCCACGCTTTCGCACCTCAGCGTCAGTTACAGACCAGAAAGCCGCCTTCGCCACTGGTGTTCCTCCATATCTCTGCGCATTTCACCGCTACACATGGAATTCCACTTTCCTCTTCTGCACTCAAGTTTTCCAGTTTCCAATGACCCTCCACGGTTGAGCCGTGGGCTTTCACATCAGACTTAAAAAACCGCCTACGCGCGCTTTACGCCCAATAATTCCGGATAACGCTTGCCACCTACGTATTACCGCGGCTGCTGGCACGTAGTTAGCCGTGGCTTTCTGGTTAGGTACCGTCAAGATGTGCACAGTTACTTACACATATGTTCTTCCCTAACAACAGAGCTTTACGATCCGAAGACCTTCATCACTCACGCGGCGTTGCTCCGTCAGGCTTTCGCCCATTGCGGAAGATTCCCTACTGCTGCCTCCCGTAGGAGTCTGGACCGTGTCTCAGTTCCAGTGTGGCCGATCACCCTCTCAGGTCGGCTACGTATCGTCGCCTTGGTAAGCCGTTACCTTACCAACTAGCTAATACGGCGCGGGTCCATCTATAAGTGACAGCAAGACCGTCTTTCACTGTTGAACCATGCGGTTCAACATGTTATCCGGCATTAGCCCCGGTTTCCCGGAGTTATTCCAGTCTTATAGGTAGGTTACCCACGTGTTACTCACCCGTCCGCCGCTAACGTCAAAGGAGCAAGCTCCTCATCTGTTCGCTCGACTTGCATGTATTAGGCACGCCGCCAGCGTTCATCCTGAGCCAGGATCAAACTCTCCATAAAAGAAGTAAGCTTGATATAGCTCGTTGATTGCTTAAGCCAATCACTCTTGAAAGTACGTTACGTACTCAAAATTATTGGAATTAACGTTGACATATTGTCATTCAGTTTTCAATGTTCATGTGTCAGTTCTTTTGACCCGACAAGAATTAATTATACAGACTTTCAAAGCGAAAGTCAACGCTTTTATTCAATTTTTCCAAAGAAAAAATGACCGCTAGGTCATGATAAAAGCTTGCTTGGCAACGTCCTACTCTCGCGGAACGTAAGTCCGACTACCATCGGCGCTAAAGAGCTTAACTTCTGTGTTCGGCATGGGAACAGGTGTGGCCTCTTTGCTATTGTCACCAAACAATGTTTTACTTCGTGTCAAACGTTCGCATTTGTAAAATACGAGATGTCTCAAACATTCGCATTCGAACATGTCACTTCGTAAAATGAATGATTATACATTCAAAACTAGATAGTAAGTATTGTTTCACAAGCATCACCTTATGAACTAAATTGATTAAGTCTTCGATCGATTAGTATTCGTCAGCTCCACGTATCGCTACGCTTCCACCTCGAACCTATTAACCTCATCATCTTTGAGGGATCTTATAACCGAAGTTGGGAAATCTCATCTTGAGGGGGGCTTCATGCTTAGATGCTTTCAGCACTTATCCCGTCCATACATAGCTACCCAGCTATGCCGTTGGCACGACAACTGGTACACCAGAGGTATGTCCATCCCGGTCCTCTCGTACTAAGGACAGCTCCTCTCAAATTTCCTACGCCCACGACGGATAGGGACCGAACTGTCTCACGACGTTCTGAACCCAGCTCGCGTACCGCTTTAATGGGCGAACAGCCCAACCCTTGGGACCGACTACAGCCCCAGGATGCGATGAGCCGACATCGAGGTGCCAAACCTCCCCGTCGATGTGAACTCTTGGGGGAGATAAGCCTGTTATCCCCGGGGTAGCTTTTATCCGTTGAGCGATGGCCCTTCCATGCGGAACCACCGGATCACTAAGTCCGTCTTTCGACCCTGCTCGACTTGTAGGTCTCGCAGTCAAGCTCCCTTATGCCTTTACACTCTATGAATGATTTCCAACCATTCTGAGGGAACCTTTGAGCGCCTCCGTTACTCTTTAGGAGGCGACCGCCCCAGTCAAACTGCCCGCCTGACACTGTCTCCCAACTCGATAAGAGTTGCGGGTTAGAAATCCAATACAATTAGGGTAGTATCCCACCAATGCCTCCACGTAAGCTAGCGCTCACGCTTCTAAGGCTCCTACCTATCCTGTACAAACTGTACCGAATTTCAATATCAGGCTACAGTAAAGCTCCACGGGGTCTTTCCGTCCTGTCGCGGGTAACCGGCATCTTCACCGGTACTATGATTTCACCGAGTCTCTCGTTGAGACAGTGCCCAAATCGTTACGCCTTTCGTGCGGGTCGGAACTTACCCGACAAGGAATTTCGCTACCTTAGGACCGTTATAGTTACGGCCGCCGTTTACTGGGGCTTCGATTCGTAGCTTCGCTAATGCTAACCACTCCTCTTAACCTTCCAGCACCGGGCAGGCGTCAGCCCCTATACGTCACCTTACGGTTTAGCAGAGACCTGTGTTTTTGATAAACAGTCGCTTGGGCCTATTCACTGCGGCTCTTCGAAGCGTGAACCTCAAAGAGCACCCCTTCTCCCGAAGTTACGGGGTCATTTTGCCGAGTTCCTTAACGAGAGTTCGCTCGCTCACCTTAGAATTCTCATCTTGACTACCTGTGTCGGTTTGCGGTACGGGCACCAATCTTCTAGCTAGAGGCTTTTCTTGGCAGTGTGAAATCAACGACTCGAAGAAAACATGTTTCTTCTCCCCATCACAGCTTGACCTTAATGAGTGCCGGATTTGCCTAACACTCAGTCTTACTGCTTAGACGTGCACTCCAACAGCACGCTTCGCCTATCCTACTGCGTCCCCCCATCGCTTAAAACGAATCATGGTGGTACAGGAATATCAACCTGTTATCCATCGCCTACGCCTGTCGGCCTCAGCTTAGGACCCGACTAACCCAGAGCGGACGAGCCTTCCTCTGGAAACCTTAGTCAATCGGTGGACGGGATTCTCACCCGTCTTTCGCTACTCACACCGGCATTCTCACTTCTAAGCGCTCCACATGTCCTTGCGATCATGCTTCAACGCCCTTAGAACGCTCTCCTACCATTGTCCTAAAGGACAATCCACAGCTTCGGTAATATGTTTAGCCCCGGTACATTTTCGGCGCAGTGTCACTCGACTAGTGAGCTATTACGCACTCTTTAAATGATGGCTGCTTCTAAGCCAACATCCTAGTTGTCTGGGCAACGCCACATCCTTTTCCACTTAACATATATTTTGGGACCTTAGCTGGTGGTCTGGGCTGTTTCCCTTTCGAACACGGACCTTATCACCCATGTTCTGACTCCCAAGTTAAATTATTTGGCATTCGGAGTTTGTCTGAATTCGGTAACCCGAGAGGGGCCCCTCGTCCAAACAGTGCTCTACCTCCAATAATCATCACTTGAGGCTAGCCCTAAAGCTATTTCGGAGAGAACCAGCTATCTCCAAGTTCGATTGGAATTTCTCCGCTACCCTCAGTTCATCCGCTCACTTTTCAACGTAAGTCGGTTCGGTCCTCCATTCAGTGTTACCTGAACTTCAACCTGACCAAGGGTAGATCACCTGGTTTCGGGTCTACGACCAAATACTCATTCGCCCTATTCAGACTCGCTTTCGCTACGGCTCCACATTTTCTGCTTAACCTTGCATCAGATCGTAACTCGCCGGTTCATTCTACAAAAGGCACGCCATCACCCATTAACGGGCTCTGACTACTTGTAAGCACACGGTTTCAAGTTCTCTTTCACTCCCCTTCCGGGGTACTTTTCACCTTTCCCTCACGGTACTGGTTCACTATCGGTCACTAGAGAGTATTTAGCCTTGGGAGATGGTCCTCCCAGATTCCGACGGAATTTCACGTGCTCCGCCGTACTCAGGATCCACTCAGGAGGGTATACGTTTTCGACTACAGGATTATTACCTTCTATGATTAACCTTTCCAGGTTATTCGTCTAACATATTCCTTTGTAACTCCGTACAGAGTGTCCTACAACCCCAACAAGCAAGCTTGTTGGTTTGGGCTCTTCCCGTTTCGCTCGCCGCTACTCAGGGAATCGATTTTTCTTTCTCTTCCTCCGGGTACTAAGATGTTTCAGTTCTCCGGGTCTACCTTCTCACATGCTATGTATTCACATGCGGATAACACGACATAACTCGTGCTGGGTTCCCCCATTCGGAAATCTCTGGATCACAGCTTACTTACAGCTCCCCAAAGCATATCGTCGTTAGTAACGTCCTTCATCGGCTTCTAGTGCCAAGGCATCCACCGTGCGCCCTTAATAACTTAATCTTTATGATGTTTTGGCAATCGTTTGCATTCGGCTTCATCGCGGCACAAATCACTCAGTTGCTTACGGAAGTAAGCGCCTTCGCTCTTGTTTGCGATTCATAGACTGACAAACGTTTTCAAAACATCTGTCATCCGAAGTAAACATTAACCAACATCCACCAGTTATTAATTATTGTGAGTCGTCTGTCGACGACTAGCGATAATTTTTTGTTTCAAGCTTTTCGCTTGTCACTCGGTTTTGCTTGGTAAAATCTATACTTACTTATCTAGTTTTCAATGTACAATGTTGAATCCTCAAAATGAGCATTCAAAACTGAATACAATATGTCTCCGTTATTCCGTATCGCCTAAGGCGATATTCCGTATATTATCCTTAGAAAGGAGGTGATCCAGCCGCACCTTCCGATACGGCTACCTTGTTACGACTTCACCCCAATCATTTGTCCCACCTTCGACGGCTAGCTCCAAAATGGTTACTCCACCGGCTTCGGGTGTTACAAACTCTCGTGGTGTGACGGGCGGTGTGTACAAGACCCGGGAACGTATTCACCGTAGCATGCTGATCTACGATTACTAGCGATTCCAGCTTCATGTAGTCGAGTTGCAGACTACAATCCGAACTGAGAACAACTTTATGGGATTTGCTTGACCTCGCGGTTTTGCTGCCCTTTGTATTGTCCATTGTAGCACGTGTGTAGCCCAAATCATAAGGGGCATGATGATTTGACGTCATCCCCACCTTCCTCCGGTTTGTCACCGGCAGTCAACTTAGAGTGCCCAACTTAATGATGGCAACTAAGCTTAAGGGTTGCGCTCGTTGCGGGACTTAACCCAACATCTCACGACACGAGCTGACGACAACCATGCACCACCTGTCATTTTGTCCTCCGAAGAGGAAAACTCTATCTCTAGAGCGATCAAAAGATGTCAAGATTTGGTAAGGTTCTTCGCGTTGCTTCGAATTAAACCACATGCTCCACCGCTTGTGCGGGTCCCCGTCAATTCCTTTGAGTTTCAGTCTTGCGACCGTACTCCCCAGGCGGAGTGCTTAATGCGTTAGCTGCAGCACTAAGGGGCGGAAACCCCCTAACACTTAGCACTCATCGTTTACGGCGTGGACTACCAGGGTATCTAATCCTGTTTGATCCCCACGCTTTCGCACCTCAGCGTCAGTTGCAGACCAGAAAGCCGCCTTCGCCACTGGTGTTCCTCCATATCTCTGCGCATTTCACCGCTACACATGGAATTCCACTTTCCTCTTCTGCACTCAAGTTTTCCAGTTTCCAATGACCCTCCACGGTTGAGCCGTGGGCTTTCACATCAGACTTAAAAAACCGCCTACGCGCGCTTTACGCCCAATAATTCCGGATAACGCTTGCCACCTACGTATTACCGCGGCTGCTGGCACGTAGTTAGCCGTGGCTTTCTGGTTAGGTACCGTCAAGATGTGCACAGTTACTTACACATATGTTCTTCCCTAACAACAGAGCTTTACGATCCGAAGACCTTCATCACTCACGCGGCGTTGCTCCGTCAGGCTTTCGCCCATTGCGGAAGATTCCCTACTGCTGCCTCCCGTAGGAGTCTGGACCGTGTCTCAGTTCCAGTGTGGCCGATCACCCTCTCAGGTCGGCTACGTATCGTCGCCTTGGTAAGCCGTTACCTTACCAACTAGCTAATACGGCGCGGGTCCATCTATAAGTGACAGCAAGACCGTCTTTCACTGTTGAACCATGCGGTTCAACATGTTATCCGGCATTAGCCCCGGTTTCCCGGAGTTATTCCAGTCTTATAGGTAGGTTACCCACGTGTTACTCACCCGTCCGCCGCTAACGTCAAAGGAGCAAGCTCCTCATCTGTTCGCTCGACTTGCATGTATTAGGCACGCCGCCAGCGTTCATCCTGAGCCAGGATCAAACTCTCCATAAAAGAAGTAAGCTTGATATAGCTCGTTGATTGCTTAAGCCAATCACTCTTGAAAGTACGTTACGTACTCAAAATTATTGGAATTAACGTTGACATATTGTCATTCAGTTTTCAATGTTCATGATTTTAAATAAAAATGGTGGAGACTAGCGGGATCGAACCGCTGACCTCCTGCGTGCAAAGCAGGCGCTCTCCCAGCTGAGCTAAGCCCCCATAAAGGTATTTCTAAGAAGTCGGGAAGACAGGATTTGAACCTGCGACCCCTTGGTCCCAAACCAAGTGCTCTACCAAGCTGAGCTACTTCCCGTTATTAAAAATGGCGCGCCCGATAGGAGTCGAACCCATAACCTCTTGATCCGTAGTCAAACGCTCTATCCAATTGAGCTACGGGCGCTATTAAAATGGTGCCGAGGACCGGAATCGAACCGGTACGGTGATCTCTCACCGCAGGATTTTAAGTCCTGTGCGTCTGCCAGTTCCGCCACCCCGGCAAAAATAATGGAGCAGAAGACGGGATTCGAACCCGCGACCCCAACCTTGGCAAGGTTGTATTCTACCGCTGAACTACTTCTGCTCAATAGTATTCGAATGATGAGCCATAGAGGATTCGAACCTCTGACCCTCTGATTAAAAGTCAGATGCTCTACCAACTGAGCTAATGGCTCATATAAATGGTGCCGGCCAGAGGACTTGAACCCCCAACCTACTGATTACAAGTCAGTTGCTCTACCAATTGAGCTAGGCCGGCTAAATGGTGGAGAATGACGGGTTCGAACCGCCGACCCTCTGCTTGTAAGGCAGATGCTCTCCCAGCTGAGCTAATTCTCCAAAATAATTGCCTGGCAACGTCCTACTCTCGCGGAACGTAAGTCCGACTACCATCGGCGCTAAAGAGCTTAACTTCTGTGTTCGGCATGGGAACAGGTGTGACCTCTTTGCCATTGTCACCAGACAACGTTTTATTGTGTAGCTCATGTCGGCTACCTTTTTATAATACACAGTTTGCAAACACTTTTCAATAGTTAATTTTACACTTTCTTAAAGTTTTTTACAAACATTTTACTTTGTGTTGTCGCTTGTTTCGGCGACTTTTATATATTACATAATTTAAAGGTTAGTGTCAACACTTTAACAGCATTTTTTCAAAAACTTTTTCAACCATTTGTATAGGTGACATTTCAACGCTTTAACGTGCTCACTTTGAAATATTCTAAAGGGTTTCAATTAAAATATCAAGTGTTTTTTTAATGTTTATGTAAAAAACTTAATACAGCATTCATACATAAAAATAGTGACATGGTTTGTATGTCCACGTGTCTAAAGTGGCATACATTTAACCATGTCACACTATGTTTGTATTATTTTTGACGCATATAAGGGAATAATAGCACGTCACGAATAGATGGAGAATTCGTAAGCAACATCACTAATCGGTCAATACCGATACCTAACCCGCCAGTTGGTGGCATACCATATTCTAATGCCTCAATGAAATCATCGTCCATCTCATGCGCTTCATCATTACCTTGAGCTTTTTCGACAAGTTGCGCTTCAAAACGTTGACGTTGGTCGATTGGATCATTCAATTCTGTGAATGCATTCGCATGTTCACGACCCACAATAAACAATTCGAAACGATCTGTAAAACGTGGATCTTCTGGATTTTTCTTCGCTAATGGAGAGATTTCAATCGGATGACCATAAATAAACGTTGGTTGAATTAACGTTTCTTCTACTTTTTGTTCAAAGAATTCGTTTAAAATATGTCCGTATTTCATATTCTTGTCGACTTCAATGCCATGTTCTTTAGCTAAAGCATGTGCTTCTTCATCCGTTTTCACATCAAAGAAGTTAACACCTGTCGCTTCTTTAACTGCATCTACGATATGCAAACGGCGCCATTTTGGTTCTAATTCGATTGTGTTATCACCATATTGAATCGATGTTGTGCCTAATACTTTGCGTGCAATATGCGCTACTAACTCTTCAGTTAAGCTCATAATATCTTGATAATCTGCATAAGCTTCGTAAAGTTCAATCATTGTAAATTCAGGATTGTGACGTGTAGATACGCCTTCATTACGGAAGACACGACCTATTTCATATACTTTTTCTAAACCGCCAACAATTAAACGTTTTAAATGCAATTCGATCGCGATACGCATATATAATGTTGCATCTAACGCATTATGGTGTGTCACGAATGGACGTGCAGCAGCACCACCAGCAATTTGATGCATCATTGGTGTTTCGACTTCTAAGAAACCTTTATCATTTAAATATGATCGCATCTCTTGAATAATGCGACTACGGTTAATGAATGTTTCTGTGCTCTCTTCGTTTGTAATTAAATCTAAATAACGTTGACGGTAACGTTGTTCAATATCTTGTAAACCATGGTGTTTGTCCGGTAATGGACGCAATGATTTCGATAACAATTTAAATGATTTTGCCTTGACAGAAAGCTCACCTGTGTTTGTTTTAAACATTACACCTTCTACGCCGACAATATCGCCTAAATCTGCTGTATTCCAAACATTAAATTGGTCTTCTCCAACTTGGTCTTTACGTACATAAATTTGAATTTGGCCAGTTAAATCTTTAATATGTGCAAAACCAGCTTTACCTTTACCACGTTTTGTCATTAGTCGTCCTGCTATAACAGTATGGCTTTCCGCTTCTTTTTCTGCAAGTTCTTCTTTAGAAAATTCATCCCACGTCGCTTTCAATGATGTTGCGTCGCCTGTGCGCTCAAATTTTTCGCCAAATGGATCAATTCCTAAATCGCGTAATTCTTGTAGTTTTTGTCGACGGACCTGCATTTGGTCGTTCATTTCTTCTGACATGCTTACCTCTCCTTTTGTCTATACTTCTACTTTATTTTGTTGCGTGAGCATTTCATCTCGAAAATCAGTTAAGATTTCAATCATTTCTGCTTCGGTTTCAGCTTGATTTAAAGCTTTTCGTGCTTTCCCGTTGCCTCTGACACCTTTTAAGTACCAAGAAGCGTGTTTACGCATCTCCATTACACCCACTTTTTCGCCCTTTAGGTCAACAAGTCGACGTAAATGTAAGAGTGCAATTTCAACTTTATCATCTACTTCTGGCTCATCAATCAATTCGCCAGTTTCAAGATAATGTACGGTTCTATAAATCATCCATGGATTACCGAGTGCTTCACGACCAATCATTACGGCATCCACACCTGTTTCTTTCAGCATTTTTTCAGCAAGTTCGGGGCTTGTCACGTCACCATTTCCAATGACTGGAATATTAACAGCCTCTTTCACTTGGCGGATAATGTCCCAATCTGCCTTACCTTCATACATTTGTACGCGTGTACGGCCGTGTAGCGAAATCGCTGCTGCACCTGCACGCTCTGCCGCTTTCGCATTTTCAACAGCGTATATATGATCTTCATCCCAACCAATACGCATTTTACAAGTGACTGGTTTGCTCACACGTTCTGTTACAGCGGATACCATTTCATATATTTTATTAGGGTCAAGCAACCAACGCGCACCCGCTTCACATTTAATTATCTTTGAAACTGGGCATCCCATGTTAATATCAATAATATCAGCTGTCGTATTTTTATCTACGTATTCTGCCGCTTCAACAAGTGTTTCTTTTTCTCCACCAAAAATTTGTAGCGATAATGGACGTTCATTTTCATCGATGTATAACATTTTCATCGTTTTAGGATTGTTAAATAGAATCGCTTTATCACTCACCATTTCAGCACAGACAAGTCCTGCACCAAACTCTTTTACAGTCAAGCGAAATGCCGAATTACATACACCTGCCATGGGCGCAAGTACGACTCTATTTTCAATTTCGACGTCTCCTATTTTCCACATAAGGCGTGCCTCCAATAAATGCTTTATCTTTATAATTAGGCACTGATTCCAACGACATAAGTTGAATCTTGCCTAAATTAAATATTTAATTTTGATATTTTACAACAGTTTCGTCAGGTTGAACAAGGGATTGAATTGTTTTTTTACTCCGCGGTTCAATCACGTGTGCTGCGATTTCATTTAACGGTATCATCACAAACGCACGCGCTGTCATTCTTGGGTGTGGCACAATGAGCTGTTCTGACTCAATAATTTCATCTCCATAAAGTAACACATCAATGTCGATTGTTCTCGGACCCCAGCGCACTTCTCGTACGCGATGTAGCTCTTTTTCAATACGTAAACATTGATGCAACAATGCCTCTGGACTTAAAGTCGTTTTAATATGAAGGCATACATTCAAAAAGTCAGGTTGCTCGACATAGCCTACCGGTTTTGTTTCATACATAGAGGACATGTGTTGTACATGAATTCCCGTCACTTGATCCAAACGTTCTACCGCTGATTGTAATTGTTGTTCACGATCGCCAATATTACTTCCCAAACCTAAATAGACATCAATCATGATGATTCACCCTCACAATTTCAATACCTACACCATTATAAATACCATGAATAGGCGGGTTCTTTTTCGTAATTCTAACTTTCGTTTCCATTACACGATTATAGTGTGAATTTATACGCTTTGCAACACGTTCTGCGAGATATTCAAGTAAATTCACGGGTGGTCCTTCCATAATCGCTTTGACATCTTCATAGACCTCTCCATAGTGTACCGTATCTTCTACACGATCAGATTTACCCGCTTCAGACAAATCAACTTTCAGTTCAATATCCACTGCGAACACTTGTCCTATATCATTTTCAGCTGGCAGCGCACCATGGTATGCGTAGAATTCAAGTCCTTGTAAAAATATTTTATCGTTCATTTTCATATCCTTTCAACGCATCCATCGCTCTTGCTAGACGCGCATTCATTAATACGTTATGCACACGCACACCATCGACTCCTTTCATAATACCATACGCGGTGGTTGCCGCAGTCGCCTCATCACGTTCATCCACTTTATTCCCCCCGCCTAACAATTCTTTTATAAAACGTTTGCGACTCGTTGCGAGAAGTACTTTAAAACCTGTGGCAACCAGTTCATCTAGTCGTGCCATCACAATTTGTTCTTCTTGACGTGTTTTGGCAAAGCCAATGCCGGGGTCAAGCCATATCTTTTCTTTTGGAATACCCGCTAACATCGCTTTGTTTGCTTGTTTTAACAAAGTAACTAACATTTCATCCACGACAGGTGTGTCTCTTTTCCCATCACCATTGTGCATTAAAATAATCTCAGCGTGATATTTGGCGACAACCTCAAATAACGCTTCATCATATAAACCCGCCCATTGGTCATTAATGATGTGCGCACCCGCTTCAAGAGCCACTTCAGCAACTTCACTTCTAAATGTATCTACGGATATTTGCGCACCAATGCCATTTAAAGCCTTAACAACAGGCACCACACGTTGTAATTCTTCTTCGACCGTAACTTCTTCATGTCCTGGCCGCGTCGATACACCACCAACATCAATGATATGCGCACCTGCTTCAACCATTTGATGTGCATGTGCGACTGCTTTTTCAACATCATTATACTGACCGCCGTCTGAAAATGAATCAGGTGTCACATTTAAAATACCCATGATTTGTGTAGATTTCATGTTCGGTCATCCTTTCTCTATGAATACGACCATTATAGCAAATTTATAAGTCCTACGTGCGGTCCATAGGATGAATCATAAAAAAATGAGGATAAGACACATGTCTCACCCTCGTTTGTTGTACGCACAATTATTCAAAGTTGTATAACGGTGTTGATAAGTAACGTTCACCATTACTTGGCAACACTGTAACAACTGTTTTACCTTTGCCTAATTCTTTCGCTTTTTGAATCGCAGCAAAAATGGCTGCACCTGAAGAAATACCACCTAAAATACCTTCTTCTTTGGCAACACGACGAGAAGTTTCCATCGCCACCTCATTGCCTACTGTAATGACTTCATCATAAATGTCTGTGTTTAGCGTATCTGGAACGAACCCTGCACCTAAACCTTGTAATTTATGTGGCCCTGGCTCACCACCACTCAATACTGGGGAAGCTTCAGGTTCAATGGCTACAAGTTGAATATTTGGATATTTTTCTTTAAGCACTTTACCAGCACCTGATAACGTACCACCTGTACCAACACCAGCTAAAAATGCGTCAATTGTTTTACCTTCGAATTGTTCCACGAGCTCTGGACCAGTTGTAAGCTCATGCACTTTTGGATTCGCAGGGTTTTCAAATTGTTGTGGTTCAAAATAGCCGTATTCTTCTTTAAGTTCTTTTGCTTTTTTTATAGCACCTTTCATCGCTTCTGAACCTGGTGTTAAAACCAATTCTGCCCCGTACGCTTTTAATAAGTTACGACGTTCTTGGCTCATTGTTTCTGGCATTGTAAATACGGCTTTGTAACCTTTCGCTGCACATACAAAAGCTAAGCCGATGCCCGTATTCCCGCTTGTTGGTTCAACAATGGTGTCACCTGGTTTAATTTTGCCATCTTTCTCAGCTTGTTCAATCATAGCTAATGCAATACGATCTTTAACTGAACCACCTGGGTTTTGATATTCTAATTTCACATAAATATCTGCTGCATCTTCACCAGCTTGATGTCTTAATTTGACTACGGGTGTTTGGCCAATAATTTCAGTAATATTTTCTACAGGTTTTCTTACCATTTAAAACAACCTCACTTTAAATTAATATTCATACACTGAATACATAGTTATCGAATCGGATATGAAGACAGTGTACCATTTTTCTGATAATTAAAAAAGCATAAAGCTTGATCTCAAACAAAAACAATTGTGGACAACCCTCACCATTGAACCCGTAGCCTCTCTTATTAATGTTGTTGCTTCAGTTCATTCAATACTCCTTGCAATTCTGCTTCAGTGTATTGATATTTAGAGCGACAAAAATGACATTCTGCTTCAGCGCCATGATCTACTTTAATCATATTCTCGATTTCAGCTTCTCCTAAACCACGCATTGCATTCAAGAATTTATCGTGACCACATTGACACTCAAATTGGGCCGGAATGGTTTCTAAAAATTCTACATTACCTTTACCAAAGATGTGAATCAACATTTCTTCTGGCGTTAAGCCTTCATCAATTAATTTTGACACAGGGGTCATTGTCGCAATCGCAGCTTCCAATTTATCGATCGTTTCGTTTTTAGCCCCCGGCATAACTTGAATAATAAAGCCACCCGCAGCTTTGATTGAGTTGTCAGGATTTACCAAAACGCCCACACCTACAGATGAAGGTGTTTGCTCACTATTCGCAAAATAATACGTAAAATCGTCACCAAGTTCTCCAGATACAATCGGACTACTACCCGTATAGTAATCTCTCATGCCAACATCTTTCACTACATTAATTGCGCCTGATGTCCCTACTGCACGACGCACATCTAATTTACCCGCTTCATTTAATGCAAAGTGCGTTTGTGGTTGCGCGACATACCCACGTACGTGACCTTTTGCATCGGCATCCGCAATGATTTTTCCAATAGGCCCGTCACCATCGACGGTCACTGTTAATTTTTGATCACCTTTTAACATAGCGCCCATCATTAATGTTGCAGTCATCGTACGACCTAACGCTGCAGATGCTGTTGGCCATGTGTAATGACGCGTTTGTGCTTCCTGTATGGTATCGGTTGTTCTAGAACTATATGCACGTATTTCACCATTAAAGGCAAGCGCCTTAACGATATAGTCTTGAGTCATTCCTATTCGCTCCTTTATTGCTTTCATTTGTTTATCATAATCGCATTCACGTATCCACTCAACTAAAATGACTTATTTTTAAGCTAACTTTAACACAAAAAGACACCGTCTCGAAAATATCGACTTCGAGACGGTGTGCATCGCGTTAATGTGGTGGTTTATCTTCACCAGGGCGATCAATTTTAGGTTCTTGTTCATAACCTGTTGTATCTTCAGACGGTGCTTCATCACGTTTCGTTTCTTGCGAAGGGGATTCAGCCTCTTGTCCGTCTTGTGCTTTTGAATCACGTTCTTCATGACGCTCAGATTTTCCTGCATGTGAACGCTGTGTTAATTCTTCTTGTTCACGTCGAATCTCATCATACGATTTGCCGTATTTACCTTGATCGAAATCATCATCGCCATTGCGTTCAACCACTTTTGCGTCATCATAATTCACGACTGGTAAATGACCTTCATGGAAAAGTGACTGAATTTGTTCAGCAACTAATGTTTCTTCCGTCAACAAGGTTTCAGCAATTAATCGTAATTGCGCTTCATGCTCTGTAAGAATTTGTTTACAACGTTCATATTGTTCTTTAATGATACGTTGAACTTCTTTATCAATTTCATAGGCAATTTGACCTGAGTATTCTGGCTGACCTGACATATCTTTACCTAAGAATACTTGTCCACCGCTATGTGAAAACTGTAATGGACCTAGCTTTTTACTCATACCATATTCCGTAACCATTTGACGCGCTAACTGTGTCGCACGTTCAAAGTCATTAGAAGCGCCTGTAGAAACTTCATCGAATATGATATCCTCTGCCACACGACCACCAAGCAATCCACAAATTTTGTCGAGCATTTCAGGCTCAGTCATTAAGAAACGATCTTGTTTTGGTAACATCATCGCATAGCCACCTGCTTGACCACGTGGTACGATTGTAACTTTATGAACCACTTCTGCTTCATCAAGCACCATACCAATCACAGTATGTCCTGCTTCATGGTGTGCTACGATATTGCGTTCTTTATCAGAAATGACGCGTGATTTTTTAGCTGGTCCTGCAATCACTCGATCCGTCGCTTCTTCAATATCACGCATGTCGATTTTCTTCTTACCGCTACGTGCAGCAATTAACGATGCTTCATTAAGTAAATTTTCTAAATCTGCCCCTGAGAATCCAGGCGTACGTTGTGCAATCGCTTTTAAATCGACCGTCTCATCTAATGGTTTGTTTTTCGCATGTACGTGTAGAACCGCTTCACGCCCCTTAACATCCGGGCGACCAACTTGAATTTGTCGGTCAAAACGACCTGGACGCAGTAATGCTGGGTCTAAAATGTCTGGACGGTTTGTAGCTGCAATCATAATAATACCTTCATTTTCACCGAATCCATCCATCTCAACAAGCAATTGGTTTAACGTTTGTTCACGTTCATCGTGACCGCCACCAACACCTGCACCACGTTGACGACCTACAGCATCAATCTCATCTATAAAAATGATACACGGCGCATTCTTTTTCGCATTTTCAAATAAGTCACGCACACGGCTCGCACCTACACCTACAAACATCTCAACGAAGTCTGACCCACTGATTGAGAAGAATGGTACACCTGCTTCACCAGCAACTGCACGCGCAAGTAACGTTTTACCTGTTCCCGGAGGACCAACAAGCAAGACCCCTTTTGGAATACGTGAACCCATTTGTTTAAATTTCTTATTGTCTTTTAAGAAATCAACAATTTCAATTAATTCTTGTTTTTCTTCGTCTGCACCAGCAACATCTGTAAAGCGCACGCGTCGTTTTTGATTATCGTACATTTTGGCTTTGGATTTACCAAAATTCATCATACGACCGCCGCCACCGCCACCTTGTGCTTGACTTAAGAAGAAGATAAATAAAAGTGCAATGATTAAGACAGGAATCAGTGTCGTTAAAATACTAACAAACACACTTTGACCTTCTTCTTCTTTAACGGTTAATTCTAAATCTTTCTGTTTATGAGCAATATCAGTAACCTGTTCTAGCTCTTTATCGTTATTAAATAGAATCGTCGATGAGTAATCATCACCGTTGTTTAACTTACCACTCACTTTATACACATTATGAGACGGTTGAATTTCTAATGACTTAATTTTGCCGTCCTTTAATTGTTGTGTAAATTGGTTATACGTAAGCTCTTTAGGCACTTTCCCATTACCATTAATCCAAGAAAAAAGCCCAAAAATAACAACGCCGATTAAAGCTATAAACAGCACATTACGAAAAGCTTTTTGCATGCGTCGTTTCCTCCTACTTCAAATATAAAACTAACAAAAATTTTACCATAATTTAATTACGACTGGCTAGTAATAGACATTGACAGCCACACTTCTCACAATCACATATCTGTTTTTAAGTGATTATTGTTCATAAATTGCGGGTTTTAATGTGCCAATGTATGGTAAGTTACGATATTTTTCCTTGTAATCTAATCCGTAGCCTACGACAAACTCATCAGGAATTTGGCGACCTACATATTTCGCTTCGATGTCTGCTTTGCGACGATTCGGCTTATCGAGTAACGTCACTATTTCTAAAGATTTTACACGACGTGATGCGAGTAATTCTGTAATCGATTTTAATGTAGTTCCTGTTTCTAAAATATCTTCAATAATTAAGACATCTTTATTTTCAATTGACGTGCTTAAATCTTTTAAAATTTGAACTTCACCTGTAGATTCTGTACCACCGTGGTAACTCGATACATCCATAAAATCAATGGATAACGGCGTATCAATACGTTTAATTAAATCCGTCATAAATAAGACAGACCCTTTTAAAATCCCTACACAAAGTAAATCTTTACCGCGATAATCTTCTGTAATAGCATGGCCTAACTTATCACAAATATCATAAATTTCCGTTTCAGTAAGTAATACATCTTTCAAATCATTTTTCATCATTTTCATCTCCTAAATATGCGATAGTAATTATTTGTTTAACGTTATTATGTCGATATAGTGTGCCAACAGCTAATATGCATCCTGATGCATCCTCAACAACAGGCATATGTTCTCGCATTTGTTGAGGCACTTTAGCATCAATCATTAAGCGTGACACTTTTTTATGACCATATGGTTGTAGTGCAACACGATCCCCATTTTGACGCAATCGTATTTGTAAAGGGCCTTGTAGCTGTTGTAGTGACTTAACTGTAATACAATATTCCCCAAAATGATGAACGCCAGGCGTCTTAATTTGTGTCATTGAGGGCGCTTTTTGACGCACTGTTGTTATGGATAATTTATCATACACCTTATTAATCTGCCATGTGTTTGTAGCATAAAGTTCAATTTGTGCCACAGGTTGTGTGATTTGTTTAAACCACTGCTGATATTGCGTATCACTTATCGGTACAACAGCTTCCCATTTTTGTATTAATTTATCCAGAACCATCATTCTAACATGTTCTGGACATTTATTGAACGACGTAAGAGACATCTCATAATGTTGAGGGGTTTCTTTCACATGGATTGAAATGTAATCATCTGCCATTTGTTCAATTAATTGAATTGATGCCAAATGCATATCATAAAGCTTTTTTAAGTGTGTACTTTTAAAGTGATCATGTGCATCAATCCTAGGCAATATGTCTTGACGAATTGCATTGCGCACATATTTTGTGTCTTGGTTACTATCATCTTCAAAATATGGGACGTGATGTGTACTTTGGTATAATGCGATGTCATCTTTTGTGTCCTCAAGTAACGGGCGCACCAAACGATAACCTTGCCGTTGTTCACACGCTTGCATACCTAGAGCGCTGCGGTAAACCTTACCTGTAAAAATACGGTAGAATACCGTTTCTACTAAATCGTCAAAGTGATGAGCCGTCATTAACACGTCCGCATCCAATTGATGCATCATCTCTTCGAACCAAAGATAACGGGCAATGCGTGCATCATTTTGAATGCTACGCCCTTGTTCAACGACAGATTGTAGGTGGAGTCGATGTACATAAATCGACACTCCGTGTTGCTCGCAATACTTTTTAATAAAACCTTCTTCTTTATCCGAAGCATGACGCAACCCATGATGTACATGGAGCACTGTAAGTTGTTTGTATGTCGTTTGATATTGATGTAATAATCGATGCAATAAGACCATACTATCTATCCCAGTAGACACTGCAATAACGATATGATCATATGGCTTCCAATTCACCTTCATCATTTCACCCCCCATACAAATAAGGGTTGAGATTCAAAGTATGCCTTCGTTTCTCAACCCCTTGCATTAAATTTAGCGACGTGCGCCTCTACCACCACGTCTAGATTCTGTTTGACGCTTAATAGAAGTAAGTTTATCCTCACTATCTTTTAAGAAGTTTGATAGTTTTTTCTCAAAGTCTTCTGGTTTTTGTGCCGGTTTTTGTCTACGTGGACGCTCTTTGGCTTTTTTAATTGAAAGACTGATTTTGCCATCATCGGCGATGGATAATACTTTAACCTCAACGTCATCCCCGACAGTTAAGTGATCTTCTACGTTTTCTACATAGTTATCAGCGACTTCACTGATATGAACTAACCCACTTTTACCTTCAGGCAACTCCACAAATGCACCGAATTTTTTGATACCAGTGACTTTACCTTTAACCTTACTTCCTACTTCGATTGACATTGTTTTAATGCATCCTCCCGAATTCGATATTTAGTTCTATTATACGTTTGTTTCCGCATTTTAACAATGACAAATTGATGATTCACTATTTTATTTACGTATTTTACTAAAACTAAAATGAAACACAATATCTTTTGACAGAAAGATGCATTGAACTTATAACAAGGAAATATGTCGTACCTACCATCACCGTATTACTTTTTCTTTTTATTTTCTTTTGGTTGGTCTTCAGGTAACTTAAAGATGATTTCACCGTCGTTACTCAAATAATACTCATCACGCGCTACTTTTTCGATATAGGATGGATCATTTAAATTGTTAAGCTGCTCTTTGAGTTCAATTTCTTTATCTTGTAATTTTTGATATTCTTCTTCTTTAGCTTGACGTTCATTGGAAGCATCCGAATTGCTTTTCATTTGCGTAAATACCAATAATAACATCACTGCAATAACGGCTAACAAAATGCCACCAAATACTAAAATACGCTTTTTCACAATACGTTTACGTTGATCATGCCGGCGTTTTTTAGCATTTTTTTGCGATGTATACTGATTGCCGATATTTTGAACTTTATCATTCATGCGGCGTCACCTTTCTTCGTATCCCTAATCAATCCGTTCCTCTTTTAAGATTTCATACATCCCTTTAGCATTTTCTTTCGTTGCATGTTCGCTCAGACCAGTCACTTTGATCGTCACGATTTTTTGTCCAAATTGAATTTCTATCGCGTCGTCTACTTTCACATCTGTACCCGCTTTAGCGGTTTGACCATTGATTTTAACACGGCCTTGATCACTCACTTCTTTTGCTAATGTGCGACGCTTGATTAAACGTGATACTTTTAAATATTTATCGAGTCTCATGATGCCCTCCTCGCTCTAAATAAGCTTTTAATGCTTCTTCTGACAAGTCTTGATTTTTGATTTCATCATACAATTTTAAGAAATGGGTCGCAAATATTTTTTCAAATTTCACACGCGGCGGTTTACCTTCTGCAGCTTTTTGTTCTTGCCAAATTGATTTAACATCTTCCACACTGTCAGCTTCGCCCTCACCAAAAATGTGTGGGTGACGACGAATCATTTTTTCAGAAAGGCTCGCCACTATTTCACGCGTTTCCATGTACCCTTGCTTTTGACCTATATTGGCATGTAATAGAACTTGTAGTAATATATCACCCAGCTCTTCTATCATGTGCCAATCATCTTCATTGTCAATAGCTTCAAAAAGTTCAAATGTTTCTTCAAGTAAATAACGTTTAAGAGATGTATGGGTTTGTACTTTATCCCATGGGCAACCTGTTTCATCATCAACTAAAGATGCAATCACTTGATCTGCAAATTCAAAGTCACCGTATAACGCAGTATCTTCGGTAATTGCAGGAATGATTACACTCGTAAGATTCGTAAATACATCCTCATGATCGAGTTCATATAATGGACAAGTGTAACGTGTCGCCCCCGATTGGTTCGCACCATCCACAATATGCACTTCAAAGTCATCAGGATAACGGGTCATCAGCGTCAATTTTAAGTCCCCTGCAACCATAGCACTGTACACTTGTGTAACGAGCGTTGTCGTACGTGGATTTAACGTTTCTTTTTTAAGTGCCGTCGCATCTAACATTGTAAACCCATCATTCGGATCCAACTTTACAGCTTCAAACACATCATCGATAAAACTACGTCCCCCTCGCACGTCCACCACAACATCAAATTGTGGCGCTTTTTGAAAAAGCAATTGCGTTGTCGTTTCTGCAACACGTGGATGACCTGGCACCGCATAGACAATATCTTCAGTTCGAGCATGTTGTAAAAGTTGATCTGTAATCGCTTCATACACAGGTTCGAATGAATCATATTGTTCATAAACGGCATCAAAGCTTACGATATCTATATCTTGAAGTTCTGCTATCACTGGATGATCTATCGTACGCACATATACTTTGGATTGACTTTGCAAAAAGCGATAAATACCTAATGGTAGGTCGTCTAAACCGTAATTACCCAAACCAATAATTGTAATATGATGTGTCATGATTTTCTCCTTTTCATTATATCAATGATTTTATCGCCAAACGGTAAATGTACCCATTCATCTTCATTTAAAATACGCATCCAAACGAGCATTACGCTCATACTTCCGACACCAATAGAAGCACTGATCATCAATTCTAGAAGGCCTCCTATTCTAGACATTGATGGAATCAAGTAATGCGTTAATTGTACACTAGCTGTCATCGTCAATAAAGCGACAACAAGTTTTAAATAAAATTTTCTTAATGCAAGCAGCATATAAAGTCGGATGATGTGTCTGTGTAGATACAGTGCAAAAACAATAAGTGCGACTACTGTAGAAATGCTCGCACCGACAATACCAAACTTTAAAATTAAAATGAGATTCAATAGTAGCTTGATGACTAATCCTATGATAATCCCTTTAAACACAACCCGATAATGATTTTGAACTTCGAGCAACGCAATATACATCATGATAAGTGATACAAAAATAACCGTTAACATGTAAATGGAAAGGGTCATCGTTAAATCATTACTTTTAAAGAAAACTGCATTCAATAATGGTAATAAATTCATTAAACCGATGCCACTTGCGCAACTAATGACAATGGTAATTTTTAATGATGCATTCGCGTAACTATTCATCTGATCGTAACGCCCCGCTTTTTGGGTGTCTGTTAATAATGGAATTAATACAAAACAAAATGTGGTCGTTACAATTAATCCCATTTGTATAAAAGAAGCCCCGCGGTCGTATATCCCTTTTTGGGTAATCGCGTCTTGAAATGTCAATCCTTGGCCGTGTTGGAGCATATTGATGATAGTAAAACTATCCACGACTTGCCATAAAATGACAATCAGTTGACTCAATGCAAAAATAACGGTGGCAATGATAAATTGTCGCCAAGGAATCGTTTGAGGAAGCGTGACTTTAGGTAATGACATAAACCACCATAAAAAGAGAGATGCTCCAACAAAACCTATAGATGATGCTAAAATCGCCCACATCCCCGCATCATAAATCGACAAACGCGATTGTGTAAACAAGACAATAACCACGACAATGATACTCACACGTATGGCTTGTTCAATAACTTGTGAAAACGCAGGCTTATTCATATCAAACGTTGATTGATAATAACCTCTTAAAATACCGAGTACCCCCACAACCACAAATGCAACGCTCGCTGCACGAATCATGGGTGCTAAATGAACATCACCCATTAAAATAGCGACGATGTCCGCACCTATAAAGAGTGTGAGACAAATCAGACACCCAAACACTTCTAACACAATAATGAGTTGGCGAATGAGTGCGCGATTAGCTTCCTTACCTCCCAAAATTTGCGTCAATGCACTCGGTATCGCATTACTAGCTAATACTACACCTAATGCGACGATAGGATATATCTGCTGATAAGCGTACAACCCGTCGTCACCTAAAATATTTTGATAAGGGACACGATATAATGCGCTTAAAATTTTTACAACGATTAATGCAAGCGTTAAAACAACGACACCATTGAATGCAGATTTAGTTGACATTGTCTAACTTCAAGCTTTCTTCAATTGTTTTCGCTAAAAATTTAAGCGCTTCTAGCCATTGTTTCCCTTTCGTGAGCGTCACTTTCATACAACCCGCTTCAACGCCAACCTTCATACCTCGGCCTAAAGCTTCTGTATTTTTAAAGAGCGCTTCTCCATCAATCTGTTGCGTGCCTTGTTCAGTTAATAACACCTCAACCACTTTGCCCTTATCTTTTACATGCTGTACACCAACATGCATCAAATGTACTTTAATTTCTACAGTATCTAGAAGTTGCGCTACTTCTGTAGGATAATCATTGAAACGGTCTAACAATTCGTCCTTAATATCCATTAATTGTGCCAGAGTTTCAGTCGCACGTAGTTTTTTATAAATTTCAATTTTCGCTTGTTCATTTCGAATATATTCCGCTGGTAAGTATGCATCTAGACGTAAATCCATTTCAATTTCAGGGACATGTTGCACTTCTTTAATACCACGTTTTTCATTCACTGCTTCTTCTAACATTTGAGAATATAAATCGAATCCAACTGAATCGATAAATCCATGCTGCTGTTTACCGAGTAAATTACCAGCGCCACGAATATTTAAGTCACGCATCGCAATTTTAAAGCCGCTTCCTAATTCTGTAAATTCTTTAATGGCTTGTAAGCGTTCTTCGGCCGTTTCATTCAACACTTTGTTTGGTGTATGAAGAAAATAAGCGTATCCGATACGACTTGAACGACCAACACGTCCTCGTAATTGATACAGTTGGCTTAAGCCAAAGCGATCTGCCTCTTCAATAATTAACGTATTCGCATTAGGTACGTCTACACCCGTTTCAATAATCGTCGTCGTAACAAGAATGTCGTAAGCTCCATTGATGAAGTCAAGCATGGTTTCTTCTAAATCTCGTTCAGGCAATTGTCCGTGTGCCACACCAATAGAGGCTTCAGGCATCAACATTTGCAATTGTTCACGTTTTTCATAAATGGATTGTACTTTATTGTACAAATAAAAAACTTGTCCATCACGAGCTAATTCTCGCTCTAAAGCTTCTTTAATAAAGTTGCCATTTTGTTCTAATACGTACGTTTGTACTGGAAAGCGGTTTTCAGGTGGCGTCTCAATGACCGATAAGTCGCGCACACCGAGCATACTCATGTGTAGCGTTCTCGGAATAGGCGTCGCAGTGAGCGTAAGTACATCTACGTTCGCTTTTAAAGACTTGATTTTTTCTTTATGACGCACGCCAAATCGTTGTTCTTCATCAACTACAAGTAATCCGAGGTCTTTATACTCTACTGTTTTGCCTAACAACTTATGCGTCCCAACAACGATATCGACAAAACCAGATTTGAGCCCTTCTTTCGTTTCACGAATTTCTTTTGGCGTTCTAAAACGACTCATAAGGTGAATTTCTACAGGGAAATCACGCATTCGTTCAATAAGTGTTTCGTAATGTTGTTGTGCCAAGATTGTTGTAGGTACGAGAAAAGCGACTTGTTTTCCTGACATGACAGCTTTAAAAGCCGCACGTACTGCCACTTCGGTTTTTCCGTAACCCACATCTCCACATAAAAGACGATCCATTGGACGCGCCTGTTCCATATCACCTTTAATTTCATCTATCGATTTTGCTTGGTCTTCGGTTAATTCGTATGGGAAGTCCATTTCAAAAACATGTTGTTCTTCTGTGTCTGGGCTAAATTGATAACCCACTGACTTTTCACGTTCTTTATACAATGCAATCAGCTCATCCGCAATATCTTCCACACTGCTTTGAACTTTGGCTTTTGTTTTCTTCCAATCACTACCACCTAGTTTATATAGTTTAGGTGTTTTGTCTTCAGAGCCGACATATTTCTGAACTTGCTCCATTTGGTCGACCGGAACAAACAACTGATCTGTGCCTTTATATTGAATTTTAATGTAATCTCGATGAACGTCTCCCACTTCTAGTGTTTCAACACCTAAATAACGGCCTACCCCGTGGTGAATATGTACGACGTAATCTCCAACATTCAACTCTTGATAAGATTTAATTTTCTCTGCATTACTTAACGTTTTACGCCGTTTTTTGGACGCTTTTTTCTGCTTTGATTTAAATAGTTCTCGTTCTGTGACAACGACGAGCGACATGTAAGGTAACTCAAAGCCTTCAGATAGACTCCCTTCAATAATTGCCGCGTGTCCTTCGTCAAGTTGCGTGATATCTGCGCTCATGAGCGTTGGAACATGGATCTCACTTAACATCGCTTGGATACGATCCTTTTTCGTTTCAGTTTCCGCGATAACGACCATACGGTAACCTTGCTTCATGTAACGCTGAAATTCAGATGTCATAATGTCATATTGACCGTAAAACTGTTGTACCGGTTTACAAGAAAACTTCATCATTTGGTCAAGCTTTACAGACATCGACGACGTAAATAACGTAAAATACGTTACCGGCGTATGTTTAAGCAACTGTTCAACCGTGTCATTGGTCATAAAACGTTGACCTATAAATCCTTTACCTGACTCAATCAAGTTTTGTAAAAATGCTTCTGATTCTGTCATCAATGTTTCTTCTGTTTCTTTAACGCGGTTATATTCATCCATCAACACAATTGCATTGTCTTTAAAATAGTCTCGTAACGTCGTTTCCGTATCATACATAAATGCAATTAAACGACGTAATACTTGTGGATCAAACAGTTCGTCTTCCACAATATTAAAACTATCGTATGTGTCTTTAACTTCTTGACGTACTGATTGATCTACTTTCGGTCTCGTAGTTTCATATGCTGTTTTAAGATTTGTTATAAGTTGGCGGCGAACTTCAGGCGTCATAATATAATCATGTGCCGAAGTGATATCGACATGTTGAATATTGTCTGAAGAACGTTGTGATTCTACATCAAACTTGCGAATCGAATCCACTTCTGTATCAAAGAGTTCAATACGCACAGGGTCACCTAACAGAGGATAAATATCAATAATCCCGCCACGTAATGAAAACTCACCAATATTAGAAACGACTGATTCACGTCGATACCCCATATTAACAAGACACGCTAAAAAATGATCCACATCCACGTCATCTCCAATATTGAGATGAATTTGATGCTCTCGCCAAATGGCTTTAGGTGTTACCAATTTTTTTAAGCCGTTTAAAGGAATGACAAACAAGCCGCGTCGTTCATGTGCAAGTGCCGTTAAAGTACGTACACGTTCACTCATAAACTCCGGGCTTTGCGTTGAAAATTCTTCTGTCATGATGTCTTGAACGGGATATTTGTAAATTTCATCATCGGGAACAAATTGTAACAAATCCGCTTCTAATTTATCCATTTGATAGACGTTGTTTGTCACTAACAACACTTGACGGTGTTGATTATGATATAGTTCTGCAATCATCGCCGCTTTCGCACTGGGCATTAACCCTGTAACTAGAACATTTTCTTCTCCCACATGGGTAGATAGTGCTTTAAATTGCTGATCTCTATTGATAATTTCATTGATTATTGTTTTCACTTTACTTCACCGTTATATTGATTCATGATATTCTCAAATTTTTTATTTTGAATAAATGCTTCTACAGCGTCAGCCACGTGTGTGATTACAGGTTGCATCACTTTCATTTCCTCTGATGAGAATTTTTGTAATACATAATCAACGACAGGGATACGCGATGAACGATCTATCCCGATGCGAATACGCTTAAATTCTTGTGTTCCTAAATGTTGAATCAGTGATTTAATCCCATTGTGACCACCTGCACTTCCTTTTTGACGCAAACGCATATGGCCTTGTGCAAGGTCCAAATCATCATAAAGCACTAATATGTCTTCTACATCTATATTGTAATAATCCATCAGTGGGCGCACTGCCTCACCAGACAAGTTCATAAACGTCAACGGCTCTAAAAAGATTACTTTTTCGCCAAATAAATGAGCGACAGTATAAGCCCCACGAAATTTTTGTTTATCTAATTTTAATTGGTGACGTGCGATAAGATGATCTATCACTTCAAAGCCAATGTTATGGCGTGTTTGTTCGTATTTTTTTCCTACATTCCCTAAGCCGACGATGAGTTTCATTATGTATCCTCCTTGAAATCATCTAATTTTACAATTTAATCATATTCCATACTAACATAAAATGGGTCACAGACGAGAAATAAACGCTATAAAAACAGCGTATGCTTCAAATTACCTCGACACACGAAGCAAGAGGCAAATCGAAACACAAAAAAGACATAACAACGGCACTTGGCACGTTATTATGTCTTAAAGCTTGATAAAGATTACGCTTCTTTATCTTCTGAACCTTCTTCGCCTTCTTCAGTTGATTCACCGATTACTTCTGGTTCAGCTGTTTCAGCGTCACCTTCCATTGCAGCGATTTCTTCTTCAGATGGCTCTTCAGTTGGTGCTACAACAGAAACAACTGTTTCATCTGCAGCAGTTTCAATTGTGAAGTCACCAGATACTTTAATGTCAGCAACTGATAAGCTGTCGTTAACGTCTAATTCTGTAACGTCAACTTCAATTGATTCAGGAATGTTATCAGGTGTAGCAGTTACTTCGATGTTGAATAATGGTTGTTCAACAACGCCACCTTCACTTGCACCTTTCGCTTCACCAACTAAGCTTACAGGTACTTCTACAGTACGCGCTTCGCTCATGTTGATTGCTAAGAAGTCGATGTGAGTGATTTGGTTTTTAAGTGGATCAAATTGGTAATCAGATACCATAACTTTGATTTCTTTTGAACCAACGCCTAATTGAATAACACCGTTACGTCCAACTTCACGGATTAATTTGATGAATTCTACTTCATCAACTTTTACAGATACGTTTTTAGTACCGTATCCATAAACAACTGCTGGTACTTTACCTGCTTCACGGATTTTGCGTAATTCACCGCGTGTTTGTTTACCTTTACGAATAATAGACTTTAAAGAAGCCATATTTCGTTTCCACCTTTCTTAATGCACTTATGTGCAAGCACTTGCCCATCAACTGTGCGTCGCTTGCAAGTGTGTATTTGTCCGTTATGTCACGAACAGAAATATTTTACACAAAATTAACAATTAAGTCAACACCGATTAGTCAAATAATACACTTACTGATTCGCGTTCATAAACACGTACAATCGCTTGTGCAAGAAGTTCAGCCACTGACAATTCGATAATATTGCTTGGCTTTTGATCGTCTTTAAGTTGAATAGAGTTCGTCACAATTAATTCTTTAATCGCTGAGTTTTCGATACGTTCTTTTGCTGGACCAGATAATACCGGGTGTGTACAACATGCATAAACTTCTGTTGCACCTTTATCTTTTAATGCTTGAGCCGCTAAAGTAATTGTACCCGCTGTATCAATAATATCGTCTATAATAATCGCTGTACGCCCTTCGATTTCACCCACAATATTCATGACTTCGGCTACGTTAGGTTTCGGACGACGTTTATCAATAATCGCGATTGGTGTTTTTAAGAAGTCTGCAAGTTTACGTGCGCGTGTCACACCACCATGGTCTGGAGAGACAACCACATATTTATCCGGGTCAATATCTTTATTGTTTAAGAAGTAATCCGCTAAAATAGGTACACCCATTAAGTGATCGATTGGAATGTCGAAGAACCCTTGAATTTGTGGCGCATGTAAATCTAACGCGATCATACGGTCAGCCCCTGCAGTTTCAAATAAATCTGCCACCAATTTTGCAGTAATAGGTTCACGACTACGCGCTTTACGGTCTTGGCGTGCATATCCATAATAAGGCACAACGATTGAAATATTAGCTGCTGAAGCACGTTTACATGCATCAATCATAATTAATAATTCCATTAAGTGTACGTTTACAGGGTTAGATGTAGGCTGAATGATGAAGACGTCACAACCACGAATACTTTCTTCGATATTAATTTGAATTTCACCATCACTGAATCGTTTTACTGTACATTTACCTAATTCAACACCAACGTGATCTGCTACTTCTTGAGCTAGGGGTTCATTACCTTTCAACGAGAAAATTTTTAAAGACGAATTTTTATATTCGGTGTTTAACATGTTTTATCCTCCAATATAATTTAAGGTTTGTGAATTGATATGTTTTAAAGTGTCGCTTTGAAAGTCTATTTCTGTTTATTTAAATAACCGTGTTTCGTTGTTTGTCTTGCACGCGCTAATGCTAAACTTTCTTCAGGTACATCATCTGTGATAGTAGATCCCGCAGCGATAAGAGTGCGATCTCCAACTGTAACTGGCGCAACCAAGTTCGTGTTGCAACCAATAAAGGCATCTTTACCTACAATGGTTTTAAATTTATTCACCCCATCGTAGTTCACTGTAATTGACCCACATCCGATATTTGTACGTGCGCCAATTTCAGCGTCACCGATGTAACTTAAATGAGAGACTTTTGCGCCATCATCTAAGCGTGCTTTTTTAATTTCAACAAAGTTGCCCACCTTTGTTTCTGCACCTAAATCGCTGCCTGGTCTTAGTTGGGCGAATGGACCAACTGTAGAATTACGTCCGACATGAGCATCTGTAATAACTGATTGTTTTATCGTTACGCCATCTTCAATAACACTGTCCTGTATTTCAGAATATTGACCTACAATGACATCTTCACCAATCACTGTGCGGCCAGAAAGTTTAACGCCAGCTTCTATCACAGTATCTGCGCCAATTTTCACATTAGCACCAATATATGTAGTAGCAGGATCTAGCAGTGTGACACCATTGCGCATGTGCATCTCATTCGTACGCTGATGAAAGAGTTGTGTTGCACGACTCAATGCCACGCGGTCATTTACACCTATAATTTCATCAAAGTCATCCGTGTGATATATTGCAACTTTGCCAGAGTGATGTTGAATTAAAGTTAACACTTGCGGCAAATAGTATTCGCCTTGACCATTGTTATTATCCACTTCGTTCAATAATGAGAATAATGTTTGATTATCGAAAGCAAAGATTCCCGAACTAATTTCCGTAATTTGTTTTTCCTCATCGTTTGCGTCTTTTTCTTCAACGATACTTTTTAAAGCGCCAGTACTTGAATCTCTGACGATTCTACCATATCCGAATGGTTGCGCTGTCGTTGCGGACAACACTGTAGCTTGAGCTTGTGATGCTTCGTGATGAGCAATCAATTGAGATAATGTCTCACCAGTGATTAACGGTGTATCGCCACAAACAACAACTGTCGTTCCTGTTAATTGACCAAGATGTGTTTCGGCTTGTTGTACCGCATGCGCTGTCCCGAGTTGTTCTTGTTGAAAACTGTACTTAGAAACATCCCCTAATGTTTCTTTCACGCTTTCAGCACCGTGGCCTACGATTGTAACAATATTATCAATACCCGTTGCTTTTACTTGATCGATAACATGAGCAATCATAGGTTTTCCAGCGACTTCATGAAGCACTTTGAATTTCTTTGACTTCATGCGAGTGCCTTTACCAGCTGCTAAAACGACTGCATGTTTTTGCATGGTATGAACCCTCCAGTTTTTTTACACTTCTATACAATTATAATTTATGCGAACTGTCACTTTCAAGGAGTAAAAGAAGAATTGAAGTGTCGTGTGATTAAAACTTTAAGCAATTGATACGTTGAAAACGCATTATTTCCGAAATGAAATATGATTTAAACTAAAAAAATAAATTTTATAGTCGTGTATATATCCTTCACATTTTCACATGCAATATGGCGTATCACAAAAACATTTTCTTTGTATCATTATAAGTACAGGCGTCACTATGTATATAAAAGAAGGGTTTTGAAGTTACCCTTTGTATAACTTCAAAACCCTGTGTATACGACTGAAAGTTACGCTTCAGCGTTACTCTCAGATTCATCTTTATTTTCATCATTCTGAGCAGGAATGACTTCATCAGTCTCTTCATATACTTTCATTACTGCATCCTGAATTTCTTGACGCATTTCTGAATTAATTGGATGCGCAATGTCGCGGAATTCACCATCTGGTGTACGTTTACTTGGCATTGCTACGAAAAGTCCTGAATTACCTTCAATGACGCGCAAGTCATGGATAACAAATGATTCGTCAAGTGTAATAGACACGAGCGCTTTCATTCTTCCATCTGTTTGTATTTTTCTAAGTCTGACATCTGTCACTTTCATGTAGTGAGCCCCCCATAGTATATAAGTTAGAAAATGTAGTGATTTAAGAAGTTCAAGTGTATATTATACATCCTTTACTTCAGCGATGACTTCGATTTCAATTTTAACATCTTTTGGCAAACGTGCCACTTCAACTGCACTTCTCGCCGGTTTATGCGAAGTAAAGTACGTGCCGTAAACATCATTCACCTTTTGGAAATGTTCCATATCAGATAAGAAAACAAGCACTTTCACAACGTGATCTAAATCAGATCCTGCTGCTTCGAGTACAGCTTTCAAATTTTCAAACACTTGTTTAGTTTGTGCCTCAACATCATCACTTACAATATTTCCTTCTAAATTTAAAGGTATTTGCCCTGACGTGTAGACCATACCATTGACAATAGATGCATGTGAATAGGGTCCAACTGCAGCAGGCGCTTTATCTGTGTTAATTGTTTGCATAACGATAAACGCTCCTTTTAATTTTCAAATTTAGAAAGGCTATTACCCGCTTCGACTTTAAACGCTTGGTTATACTCATCGACATCGGACAACCGTACTAAGGAAGTATAGTCCTCGATTAATCTTTGCTTGACTTCTTTAGATTCTACAAGTACCGATACCCCTTTTACTTCAGCCTTAAACTCATTCATTAAATTGATTACACCATTAATCGAACCACCCGCACGCATGAAGTCATCTACAATTAAAACTTTTGAGTGTTCTTTTAGTGTACGTTTAGATAATACCATTGTTTCAATTTTTCGTGTTGAACCTGATACATAATTGATTGAGACCGTTGAACCTTCTGTCACCTTATTATCTTTACGAATCACAACAACTGGTAAGTTTAATACGCTTGCTACAGCATTTGCAAGCGAAATCCCTTTCGTCGCAATCGTGACAACAGCGTCTAAATCTTCATGCATATAAATCGTCGCGATTAATTTTCCGACTTGTTTTAAAAGCGGTGGATTGCCTACTAAATCTGATAAGAATAAGTAGCCACCTGGTAAAAGCCTATCCTTTTCTTGAAGTAAATGAATTAATTCATCAATAACCGCTTCTGCTTCTGCTTTTTTCATTTCAGGGCGGTAGCGTACACCACCACTTGCACCAGCCACAGTTTCAATCGTACCTAAACCTTCTTCAATCAAAGTATCTTTAATAATTTGAACATCTTCACTTATTGATGACTTTGCTTGTTTAAATTTCGTTACAAAAAATGTGAGTGGCACGAGCTTATTCGGATTATTAATTAAATATTGTGTCATGAAGACGATACGTTCACTTCTTTTATATCTCATGTATCATCAAATCCTTTCAAAATCATCCTAACGTTCGCACTAAATATACATCGTTACAACAACCACAAATAGCGTTGTAAATATGACGTGCTTGGCGCTCGCGTTGCGCAAATCCGTAGACTGTCGGGCCACTGCCGCTCATCAACGCACCGTCCGCACCGTTATTCAGCATATTTTCTTTTATTTTTTGAATTTCAGGTTGTAATGCCATAGACACAGGCTCTAAGCGATTCGATAAACTTTTGCAAACACCTGCATAATCCTGTTCATCTATCGCCGACATACACGCTAGGGTATGTACTTCAAATGGACGGTTTAAATCAAGGCCATTATATATTTCAGGTGTAGATAATCCAGCTTGCGGCTTTGCTACAATCACCCAACACGATGGCGGGCGATTGAGCAACGTAATCTTTTCACCGCGCCCTTGGCATAATGCCGTTGTACCATACACGCAAAAAGGAATATCAGAACCAATCTCTGCAGATAATTCACTCAATTCATCCAAGCTTCGGTTAAGTCCGAATAAACGGTTCATTCCACGCATCGTTGCAGCAGCATCGCTTGACCCACCTGCCAAACCAGCAGCAACGGGGATATTTTTCTCTAAAGTAATCGTTACGCCTTCTTTAATCTGATACGTTTCTTTCATTAATAGCGCAGCACGGTATGCCAAATTACGCTCATCAGAAGGAATGTATGTTTCATCAACATGTAGAACAATTTGATCATCCTGACGTTTTTCAAAAGACAAGCGATCATTTAAATCAATTGTCGTCATAATCATTTCGACTTCATGATAACCGTCATCTCGCTTAAATAAAGTATCTAACGTTAAATTAATTTTAGCAGGAGCCGTTTCATAAATCATACTATCAATTCCTCTTTTTAAATGGTATTACTGTGATTTTACCATAAGTCCCTTTACGATGGTGCGGCTCATAACCTAAATATTTAAAAAGTATCCATTTCTAACTTTCCCGCACTTTAACATTCAAATAGTATAAATTATTCATTAACTCAGCACAATTTAAATTGAATTGAAACACTAAAAAAGAGTGAGATGTTGAAATCTACTCCTAAAGATTTCAATCCCACTCCCAATATGTACAACTTATCAATCTAATAAGTATTATTGCGCCGTTGCCTCTTGTTGTAAGTCTTCCTCTACAAATGATACGTGTACATTTTCAGTAAGTACATCTGCATAAGTATAGGACACTCGTTCGAAGTTGTGCTTATCTTGGTCTAGTTCAACAATGAACACAGAAGGGTATGTTTCTTTTAACACACCAGAACGTTCTATTGTTTTTTTACGTCCCCCATTAGCTTTTAGTACAATACGATTTCCTAACTGACAATCAAGACGATTTTTGATGTCTATAATAGATTTTGGCATATTGCTCCACCTCGCTACTAGTGTAGTATAACACATTTAGAGAGTTTGAGTCAAATAAAATTTTAATTTTATCAATGCCGCTATAGAAAGTCAATCATTTTATAATGTCAATTTTGGGAAATTTTCCAACTCTGCATACAAACGTGCATATTCTTGTATAGAAAGCGTTTCGCCACGACGTTTTGGATCGATGCCAGCTGCCTCCAACCAGGCCATAATTTCAAGTTTTACATTTTTACCATCTTGAAATACATTTTGATAATTGTTGAAGATGGTTTTTCGGCGTTGCCCAAATGCACCTTTCGTCAATTTAAAAAATTGTTGTTCATCGTCAACATGAACGATAGGTCTTCCACGCTTCATTAACTTCACTACAATTGAATCAACATTTGGTGGTGGCATAAAGACTGTTTTGGGAACTGTAAGGACGCGAGAGGTCTCTGTATAGTATTGCGCAACGATTGATAAGGACCCATATGCCTTTGTCCCTACCGCTGCATTTAGGCGCTCTCCAACTTCCTTTTGCATCATGACCACGTAACCATCGATATTCAAGTCTGCTTCGAGTAACGATAATAGAATCGGCGTCGTAATGTAGTATGGTAAATTGGCAACCACCATAATTTTGTCGCAATCTGCCAGATGTGTATCAATTGCCTTTTTCACGTCTGCTTTTAAAATATCTTCATTAATTACAGTCACATTGTGATATGGAGACAATGTGTCTTCTAAAACTGGTATTAAGCGTTGATCGATTTCAAATGCCATAACGTGTTTAGCATTTTTAGCAAGCTGTTCCGTTAATGATCCCATACCAGGCCCCACCTCAATGACACCAGTACGTTCATCAATCCCACTTGCATGAATAATATTATTAATAATATTTACATCGATTAAAAAGTTTTGACCTAAACTCTTCTTGAAGCTAAAGCCATATTGTTCTAATAATGCACGGGTACGGGTTGGGGTAGCAATATCTTTCTCATGCATAATGTGTTACTCCTCTTCTCCTAATGCGCGGCGCACATCTTGTTCTGTATAGCCAAACGCATTGAGTTTCTTTAATAATTGTTTCCCATTTGAATGACCAATGTGTAACCGACGTCCGACAATGTCACGACGACGTCTTGAATCTGGGCCGATGATGAGACCTAAATCTATGAGTGTCGCTTTATCAATGGTCTCTTCAGATTCTGATAATGGCGAAGAGACATGCATCAACGCTTCTCGAATAGCATCAAACGACGCATGTTCCACGCCAATTTTACCACGTTTATTTTGGGCTTTTTCACGATCGATATACGCATGTTTAACACCTGGAACAGCTTCTCGAATAATGGCGCGTATTTTATCACCCGGGAAATCAGGATCGGTTAAGACGATGACACCTCGGGTCTCTTGCGCTTGACGTATCACATCGAGACACGTCCGATCTATTGCACTTCCATTCGTTTCAATCGTGTCACATTCAACAGCCCGTCGCACACGTTCCGTATCATCACGACCTTCTACAACGATAAATTCATTTATTTTCATTTAGGCACCTCTGTTATACCAAATTAAACAAGCGTTCTGCGTTTTGAGTGGTTTGTTGTGCTACTTCTTCATATGAAATGCCTCGTAAATCTGCAATTTGTTGTGCTACGAGCGTCACATGCGCAGGTTCATTTCGTTTTCCACGATATGGGTGCGGTGTTAAAAATGGTGCATCTGTCTCTACTAACAGGCGATCTAACGGTACATGTTTTGCTACTTCTTTCGGTTGTTTCGCATTTTTAAATGTTACTGGACCACCAAGTGAAATGTGAAAGTTGAGTTTTTGTGTGACAATATCTGCAATTTCAGGTGAACCGCTAAAACTATGCATAATACCGCCCACTTCTTCAGCATGCTCTTCTAATAGGATGTCGATACAATCTTGTGTTGCATCTCTGTTGTGAATTACAATCGGTAATTGCACACGTTTTGCCAGCGCGATTTGTTTTCTAAACACTGATTTTTGAATATCTTTAGGTGATTTATCCCAATGGTAATCCAAGCCCATTTCGCCAATACCAATGACTTTGGGATGTTGAGATAAAGATTCGATCCAATCTAAACGCTCATCTGTACAATCAATGGCGTCAACCGGATGCCAACCAATGATTGCATAAATAAAATCATAATCATCGATTAATTTCATCGCACGTTCAATCGTTTTTGTATCAAAACCTACGACAAACATACGGTCCACACCTGCATCTCGCGCACGCTCAATCACCGCTTCTAAATCTTCATCATACTGATTCGCATTTAAATGTACGTGTGTATCAATTAACATTGTCATTCCTCCTAATTCGTATTAAAAGGGTGAGACCCTCACCAAATTAAACAATTTGATATCAAAGTCCCACCCCTCAGTGCCTTTCAATATAGCCTAAATGCAAAATACGGGCCGTTTCCATTGCTGCTTCACGCGTGTCTTACAATTTTTGATGGGCATTATTTAATGATTGCACCATTAGGAACTGCATTCGGTAAGCTCACTAACGACAGTACGCCGTCTTTTTCAGCAGACAATATCATACCTTCTGATTTTTGTCCCATTAATTTTGCGGGTTTTAAATTCGTAACAACCGCCACTTTTTTCCCAATGATATCATCTGGTTGATAAAACTTCGCAATACCTGAGATAATTTGACGTTGTTCGTGGTCTAAATCGACTTGAATTTTTAATAATTTATCCGATTTTTTTACATTTTCAGCATCAATGATCGTTGCTGCTTTAATTTCAACTTTATCGAAATCTTTAATATCAATTTGTGCTTTTGACGGTACGTCTTCCACTTCTGGTTTCGGTGGTTGCATACTTTCTTTTATATACGCTACTTCAGCAGCCACGTCTAAACGTGGGAAGATCGGTGTCGGTTGCGATGATACCATAATATCTTCTTTAAGTTGACCGTATGATTGCAAGCTATCGAACTCATACAACGCTTTATTCTGAATATTTAATTGTTCAAAAATTTGATACGGAGCGTGTGTTAAAAATGGACGCAATAACACTGCTGCATAACGAATGTTTTCAACTAAATGGGCCATTACGTTGCCAAGCATTGCTTTATTAGTTTCATCTTTTGCTAAAACCCAAGGCGTCGTCTCATCAATATATTTATTCGTACGGCTAATAAACTTCCATACAGTCGCAAGCGCGACAGAAAATTGTAAATTGTCCATACTTTCGTGATAGGCTTTCACAGTGTCTAACGCCATTTGTTCCATATCTTTATCCAATTCATGTTGTGGACCTTGATATGCTGGAAGTTGACCATCAAAATATTTATTAATCATTGAAATCGTACGGTTGACTAAGTTTCCTAAATCATTCGCTAAATCATAATTCGTACGTTCAACGAAAGCTTCAGGTGTAAAGACACCATCTGAACCGAATGGTAATTCACGCATGAGGTAGTAACGTGTCGCATCTAAACCGTAGCGATCGATAAGTACATTCGGATCCATCACGTTACCTTTAGATTTACTCATTTTACCGTCTTTCATTAAAATCCAACCATGTGCAAACACTTTTTTAGGTAGTGGTACATCCAATGCCATTAAAATAATCGGCCAAATTATAGAATGGAAACGCACAATTTCTTTTGCCATAAGATGAATATCCGCCGGCCAATATTTCTTGAACAATTCATCTTCATCTGTTAAATAACCTAATGCTGAAATGTAGTTAACGAGCGCATCAAGCCATACATAAACGACGTGTTTGGGGTTTGATGGCACTTTTACACCCCAGTCAAATGATGTACGTGATACCGCTAAATCATCTAACCCAGGTTTAATAAAGTTATTAATCATCTCATTTTTACGAGATGGAGGCTGAATAAATTCAGGATGTTCATCATAAAAAGCAAGTAAACGATCCGTATATTTTGAGAGTTTAAAGAAATAACTTTCTTCTTTCACAAGCTCAACATCATGCCCTGAATCCGGACTTTTACCGCCCACGATTTTGCCATTTTCATATACTGGCTCAACCAATTGTGTTTCGGTATAGTACGTTTCATCTGGAACAGAATACCAACCTTCGTACTCACCAAGGTAAATATCACCTTGTTTTAGTAACTTTTCAAAGATTTTCTCAACGACTGCAGTATGACGTTTTTCTGTCGTACGAATGAAGTCATCATTAGAAATATCTAGCTTTTTCCATAATGCTTTAATACTATCAATCATAGTGTCTAAATACTCTATTTCAGACATCCCTGCTTTTTGAGCTTTTTCTTGTATTTTCTGTCCATGCTCATCTGTTCCCGTTAAATAGCGTACATCGTATCCTTGTAAACGTTTGTAACGTGCAATAACGTCCCCTGCTACAGTAGAGTATGCATGGCCAATGTGTAAATTACCGCTTGGATAATAAATCGGTGTAGTAATATAAAATGTATCTTTTACCATCAGCGCTCCTCCTCATTTCTTATCTTATCTAATATATCGAAAATCCCTAGCTTTTTCAATCTACCAACTTGACATCTTTCAAGATTATTGTACCGTTACTTTATTCAATATGATGATACATGTTGTAGATGGTTTTACTAGGCACGTCCCGGTCTTTTGCGACCTGTTTAATCGCTTGTTTTGGTTTCATATTTTGTTGAATATAATGCTCTACATGATCATGAATGGAGAGTGACTCAAACCACTTTGTTGTTTCAATCGCCTCTTGCCCTTCGATAAGAATGACGAATTCTCCTTTTAAAGGAATTGTATCTTCGAGAAGTTCTAACATATCCGTCACTTTAGCTGTTGAAATTTGTTCGAATTTTTTTGTTAATTCACGTCCAAGTGTGATACGTCTCTCAGAGTCAATCTCTTGAATTACTTCCAATGTGTCTTTAACGCGATATGGAGACTCATACAATAACAATGTACTTTCTTGGAACATTCGTGTTTCTAAAATCTCTTTTTTCTCACGCGCTTTTCGAGGTAAAAATCCTAAAAAAGTATAAACAAAGGAAGGCAATCCACTGGCCATCAATGCTGTCAATCCTGCGTTTGCCCCTGGGATAGGTGTCACTGGGATCATCGCTTCACGTGCTTGAACGACCAATTCATAACCCGGGTCAGATATTAAAGGCAGGCCTGCATCAGAGACGAGTGCGACGGATTTTCCGTCTAACAACATCGCAATTAATGATTCAGTCATTCGGTCTTTATTATGATCATGATAAGATTGTAATGGTGTGGATATATCAAAATGGTGGCATAATTTTTTTGTCACACGAGTATCCTCACATGCAATCACGTCGACATCTTGCAGTATACGTATCGCACGAAATGTCATATCCTCTAAATTACCAATCGGTGTTCCCACTAAATATAAATGTGTCATGCTAAGGCTCCTTTAATCAGTCGTAATTTCGCGTCACGACTTAATTGCTTAATGGCATATTCTCGTTTTAATGCTTCAGACTTCGTGTCAAAGCATTCTTGATACATCAATTGAACAGGACGTCGCATTTTCGTATATTTAGCCCCTTTACCTTCATTATGTTTCGCAATACGCGCGTCTATATTTGTTGTATAGCCAGTATATAAAGACGCGTCCTTGCACTGGACAATATAAATATAATGGTTACCCATAATACACCGCCTTCATATCATCAGTGTACTGACCTGATTTATCATAAATATAAAATGGTGGCGCAAGTTTTAATCCTTCTTTACCACCTTTACGCCCTTCAACAACAATGGTTTGTGCATCTTTTCCAGGTTTACTATATATCATATGTAAATGTTTCGGTTCTATCGCATAACGTCGCATGGATTCAAAAATATCTAATAAACGCTCAGCACGATGTACCATCATCAAACGACCACCTTGTTTCAATGCATGACCACTTACACGAATACAATCGTCTAACGTACAATACACCTCATGTCGCGCGATTTTGTGCGCTTCAATTTGATGTTGATTCATTTGATTGATTTTAAAATAGGGTGGGTTACACGTCACTAAATCAAATGAGGATGGCTTAAAGCGTCGCGTGACGTTTTGAATGTCATCATGAATGACTTCTATACGTGAAGATAACGCGTTATACGCCACACTACGTTGAGCCATATCAACCAGCGTTTGTTGGATTTCAATGCCAGTAATAGCGTTGGGCCCTTTGGCTGATAATAACAATGGAATGACACCATTACCCGTACATAAATCTAGAATACGATCCCGCGTTCTAAGTTTTGTAAAATGTCCAAGAAGTAATGCATCCGTTGAAAAGGAAAACACCGCGTCATTTTGTATAATGCGTAAGTTTTCTTTGACTAAATAATCTAAACGCTCACCTTGTTGTAACACATTGCCACCTCTACTCGTTTCTCCGCAAATCTAAATTAAACTCACTCATTATCTCTCTTACTGTTTAACACATTTAAACAAAATATACAGTCTTCTCCTTTACGATGTTTACCAAAAACATCATGACAAATATGGAAGCCTTCGTGGTATAATTTCGCAAAATATTCACGACTTTGAAGTTGTTTTGTGGCACGCTTTTTCACTTTTGTTGCCTCTTTTTCAGAAGTCGCTTGTTGTTGATGTAATAATGATTTTAAATGATCATTTTCAGTTTGTAATGCTACATTTTCTTCGACAAGTTCTACCGTTAATGCTTTCAGTTGTTCCATATTTTCTTGAATCAACGTTACATTTTGCTCGAGTTGCATTAACCGATCGAAAAGTTCATTACGATCCAATGGACCTCCTCCTTAATTCATCGTTTTTAATTCTTCAAGATGATATTCTAACGTTTGTTCGAAGCCTTCTACTTTAACGTGCATCGTGACATTAATAACATTTAGACTCACGACTTCACCACGTCCTTCTGGGGTATCGATAACTTCACCTACATCCGGCAGTTGTTCACGCGCCGCTTCATACATGTCGTCTTCATATTTAAGACAACACATTAATCGGCCACATGCACCTGAAATTTTAGATGGATTCAACGATAAGTTTTGATCTTTCGCCATTTTGATAGACACAGGTTCAAAATCACCTAAAAACGTCGAACAACATAATGAGCGGCCACATGGGCCAATACCACCTAAAAGCTTGGCTTCATCACGCACACCTATTTGTCGCAGTTCAATACGCGTTTTTAATTTTTGTGCGAGTAAACGTACTAATTTACGGAAATCAATACGTTCATCAGCAGTGAAGTTAAAAATCACTTTAGACCGGTCTAACGTATATTCACAATTGACCAATCGCATATCCAACGCTAAATCAGCAACATATGCTTTACATAAGGCTAATGCTTCGTCAGCAGCGATATCATTTGCTTCTTGCGCGCACACATCTTCTTCAGTCGCCACACGCACAACAGGTTTTAATGGCTGTGCCACATCTTCCCCATTAATCGTTTTCGGTGCATGCTTGACTATTCCCAATTCATAACCACGTTGTGATTCCACAACAACGGCTGTACCTTCAGCCAACTCATCTTGACATGGTGCGTAATATTCAAGGGTATTGGATTTTTTAAAATAAACACCTACAACAATGCACATGTGCATCACCCCTTTACTTTAATTGCAATTTGCTCAAATACAAGCGTAGGATTTACGTTTTGATTGAGTTTTTTATGTGCTTCTGTTATTTGTTCAATGATGTAGGTTAAATGACGATAACTTAACTGTTGTACACGTGTTTCATAATATGACTGTAACTCTGAAAATGTAATGCGAGACGTCATTCCTGATTTGATGTACATTAAATCTTGAAAATATGCATTAATTCCCGCCAAAGTAAGCAATTGAAGGCGACGATTTTTCGCATGTTTCAATAACTCTACAATGCCGATAAGCGCCATGTCACGTTGCTTGAGTAAACGGTCACACCATTGTAAAGTCTGCTTTCGTAATTGTATTAAATCATTGTCTTCGTTCAACTGGCGCGCCTCTTCAAATTGTGTAGTGTACGTACTGATAAACTCTGCCACTGGTTTAGATACCCCCTCATGTTCAACGAGACGTTCAATAAACGTGTGACGATGCATCGGTTTAAAATAGACATGTTGGCACCTTGAATGAATCGTATCTAAAATTTGTTCAGGTTTAGAAGAAATAAGTATGGCAATTGTATTGGAAGGGGGTTCCTCTAAAAATTTTAAAATACTGTTTTCACCTTGTACGGTTAAACGTTCAAAATCTTGTATGATATATACTTTAAAGTCACTTTCTATTGGCAATTGATTCATGTGATGGACAAGTTGCTCGATGCGTGCTTTTTTAATGGTTGTCTCATCAGTTTTAACATAATGAAAATCCGGGTGATTGTGCGCCTCTATTTTAGCTTTACATTGGCCATTGTCTTGACACAAAATATGCGACGCAAACGTCACTGCCGTTGTGATCATCGTTTCTAAATCGTCACCTTCGAATAAATACGCGTGAGAAAGCTTTTGATTAGAATACGCTTTAAGTAATTGCTCAATTTCCTTCATGTCACGACTCCTTTATCTCCCTATCCTGATGATTGAATTAGATTTTTAATTTATTCTATACACAACACTCATATTCAGTCATCACCGACAGTTGTGTATTTAAAGAAAAAAGGTTGGACAGTCGTATACACTGCCATAAAGACCCGCATACGCTACCACAACCTTCGTTATCATCTAAAATTGGTGAAACGATTCGACTGGCATTACAAAAACGGTTGCCCCGCCAACTTCTACTTCAACTGGGTAAGGAATGTACGAATCCGCACTCCCTCCCATCGGTGTAATTGGAGAAACCAATTGCTCGCGGTTTCCACATGTTTGACTAATTACTTCAAGGATATCGTTTACACGATTGTCATCAACACCACTTAAAAATGTCGTGTTACCTGCGCGTAAAAAACCACCCGTTGAAGCAAGTTTTGTTGCTCTGAAATTATTTTCGACAAGTCGGTCAGAGAGTTCTTGACTGTCTTGGTCTTGAACAATTGCAATTATCATTTTCATAGTCTCATGCACCTCTTGAACATTATTATATCATATGTCACTTCATCACTCATGGCTGAATCATAAAATTCAAATTAATGTGTCATTTCATTATAAACGATTTTGATCTCTTAAAACATGTTCCATTATGTCATACATTGTCACCACTTATTGTACGAAACGACGCTTAATCGCGGCAATCACATCTTGTACGACTGCATCCACGGGCTGCGCCGCATCTATAATTTCATAGCGCTCTGGATCGTCTTTTATTAATTGTTGGTAACCTTCTATGACACGTGTGTGAAACGCTTCATCTTCTTTATCCAAACGATTTTGAGCACGTTGATTTTGTAAAATACGCGCGCGCCCAACTTCTGCAGGAATATCTAAATATAATGTTAAATCAGGGTAATGCCCTTCAATCGCAAAATCATTAATTGTTTGTATAGCATTGACTCCAATGTTTCGAGCATAGCCTTGATAAGCAAGTGAACTATCGATAAAACGATCGCAAATCACATTGATTCCTTTATTAAGCGCTGGTAATACTTTTTCTACGAGATGTTCTCTACGTGCTGCCGCAAATAATAACGCTTCTGTTCGAGCATCCATCGTATCGCCTTCTAGTAAGATATTACGAATGGCTTCAGCAGTTTTAACACCGCCTGGTTCGCGCGTGGCAATCACGTCGTAATCTTTAGAAAGATATTCGACAACTGCTTTCAATACCGTTGTCTTACCTGATCCTTCAGGTCCTTCTATCGTAATAAATAATGCCATATTAGTCATCCTTCACTTTAATTTTGCCTTCAGTAAGACCTTCAACTCGAAGACCTTTTTCAACCCAATAGTCAATTAATTTTATCATAGATGCAGTCACTTTTTCGCCCTTCAATAACGTTGGAATACCTGGCGGATATAAAATGAGATGTTTCGCTAAAATCGTATCTTCTGCTAAGTGATAGGAAACCTCACGTGTATGCTCAAATGAATCTGGCACATAATCACCCTCACCCGTATATAACAACTGTGGCACATCGTTATTATGACGCGTTTGATTTGGTACATGAAGTTGTTGAATGCGTGCTAATAAGTCATCTAACGGGAACGTATCATCCGAATGCCACAATGGTAGTATCCACAACACATGATTCTCATCTGCAAGTTCTACATAAATATGTAAAGCTTCCATGAGTTGTTGGAGTTCATAACCCGTTAATGCTGGATGATAAACTAAAATTTTCAATGGATCGTCTACCAATGTCACTTCTAATTGTTTTTCTTGTAGCGCTTGAATCACTTCTACACGACGTTCAAAAAAATAGTCACTTTCATAGGATTGATAAAAATAGTTTGCTGACTCTAAACTCGCCATGAGTAAATACGACGGGCTTGACGATTGAAAAGTTTGTAAGAGATTTATCACAGCGTCACGTTGAGGCGCTTTTTTGTGAACATATAGTACTGAGCTCATTGTTAAACTCGGTAATGTTTTATGGAAAGACTGCACCACATAATCCGCCCCAAAATTTAAAGTAGACTTTGGAAAGCCTTGAATATCAAAATGCGCGCCATGCGCTTCATCAACAAGAACGGGAACATTCGAGTCGTGAAACTGTTGTATCACAGATTGAGCATCAAACGTTTGACCATAGTAATTGGGATAGGTGATTACCCCTAACTTTCCTTGATTCAAATATGTTTGACGAATCACTGGTTCCACATATTGAAGTGTTTCATTATCGACTTTAGTAGGCAAGATTTTGGCGTGTTGATGTCCTAAATCTAACGCATTAAATACAGATTTATGTACATTACGCGACATGATTACATTACCCGACACATAATGAAATGCATGAATCACCGCTAAAATGCCACTCGTTGTACCATTTACGAGATAAAACGCATCATAGTCAGCATGACGTGTGAGCGTATTCATACTTTCCTTTAAAACACCTTCCGCATGATGTAAGTCATCAAACCCTGTAATTTCGGTGACATCAAATTGACTGTTCACATTTGGCAAATTACCAATTGTCCCGTTTTTATGCCCCGGGACATGCATCGATATTGGTGTGTGTGTTGCCCATTCTTCCAAACACTTATTCAAAGGTCCTTTCATCACTATCTACCTCTTCCATCATTTAATTTAATCCTATCACGCTACACCGCTTTCCTATGTATGAATACTCGACAATTTAATCAATATACTTTAAAAACACGCACATATGTTCTATAATACGAACGAGGTGAAAAACATGGACATTCATTTAGATTGGAATAAAGCATTTCAAGAATTCCAAGACATTTTAAATTCAGGTATTCATCCCCAATGGTTATATGCTGCAACAACAAATTTAATTTTAGAACCTGCTTATACAGGACAAGGGAAGCAATTTTTTTATACTAAAGATATTATAAACGCTAGCGAACGCATGCCATTTTTTTAAACTTTAGACATACGACTGTCAACTTTTATATCTTGATAAACAAAAAACCCCAAGCACATATTGTACTTGGGGTCCATTTGCTTGGCAACGTCCTACTCTCGCGGAACGTAAGTCCGACTACCATCGGCGCTAAAGAGCTTAACTTCTGTGTTCGGCATGGGAACAGGTGTGGCCTCTTTGCTATTGTCACCAAACAATGTTTTACTTCGTGTCAAACGTTCGCATTCGAACATGTCACTTCGTAAAATGAATGATTATACATTCAAAACTAGATAGTAAGTATTATTTCACAAGCATCACCTTATGAACTAAATTGATTAAGTCTTCGATCGATTAGTATTCGTCAGCTCCACGTATCGCTACGCTTCCACCTCGAACCTATTAACCTCATCATCTTTGAGGGATCTTATAACCGAAGTTGGGAAATCTCATCTTGAGGGGGGCTTCATGCTTAGATGCTTTCAGCACTTATCCCGTCCATACATAGCTACCCAGCTATGCCGTTGGCACGACAACTGGTACACCAGAGGTATGTCCATCCCGGTCCTCTCGTACTAAGGACAGCTCCTCTCAAATTTCCTACGCCCACGACGGATAGGGACCGAACTGTCTCACGACGTTCTGAACCCAGCTCGCGTACCGCTTTAATGGGCGAACAGCCCAACCCTTGGGACCGACTACAGCCCCAGGATGCGATGAGCCGACATCGAGGTGCCAAACCTCCCCGTCGATGTGAACTCTTGGGGGAGATAAGCCTGTTATCCCCGGGGTAGCTTTTATCCGTTGAGCGATGGCCCTTCCATGCGGAACCACCGGATCACTAAGTCCGTCTTTCGACCCTGCTCGACTTGTAGGTCTCGCAGTCAAGCTCCCTTATGCCTTTACACTCTATGAATGATTTCCAACCATTCTGAGGGAACCTTTGAGCGCCTCCGTTACTCTTTAGGAGGCGACCGCCCCAGTCAAACTGCCCGCCTGACACTGTCTCCCAACTCGATAAGAGTTGCGGGTTAGAAATCCAATACAATTAGGGTAGTATCCCACCAATGCCTCCACGTAAGCTAGCGCTCACGCTTCTAAGGCTCCTACCTATCCTGTACAAACTGTACCGAATTTCAATATCAGGCTACAGTAAAGCTCCACGGGGTCTTTCCGTCCTGTCGCGGGTAACCGGCATCTTCACCGGTACTATGATTTCACCGAGTCTCTCGTTGAGACAGTGCCCAAATCGTTACGCCTTTCGTGCGGGTCGGAACTTACCCGACAAGGAATTTCGCTACCTTAGGACCGTTATAGTTACGGCCGCCGTTTACTGGGGCTTCGATTCGTAGCTTCGCTAATGCTAACCACTCCTCTTAACCTTCCAGCACCGGGCAGGCGTCAGCCCCTATACGTCACCTTACGGTTTAGCAGAGACCTGTGTTTTTGATAAACAGTCGCTTGGGCCTATTCACTGCGGCTCTTCGAAGCGTGAACCTCAAAGAGCACCCCTTCTCCCGAAGTTACGGGGTCATTTTGCCGAGTTCCTTAACGAGAGTTCGCTCGCTCACCTTAGAATTCTCATCTTGACTACCTGTGTCGGTTTGCGGTACGGGCACCAATCTTCTAGCTAGAGGCTTTTCTTGGCAGTGTGAAATCAACGACTCGAAGAAAACATGTTTCTTCTCCCCATCACAGCTTGACCTTAATGAGTGCCGGATTTGCCTAACACTCAGTCTTACTGCTTAGACGTGCACTCCAACAGCACGCTTCGCCTATCCTACTGCGTCCCCCCATCGCTTAAAACGAATCATGGTGGTACAGGAATATCAACCTGTTATCCATCGCCTACGCCTGTCGGCCTCAGCTTAGGACCCGACTAACCCAGAGCGGACGAGCCTTCCTCTGGAAACCTTAGTCAATCGGTGGACGGGATTCTCACCCGTCTTTCGCTACTCACACCGGCATTCTCACTTCTAAGCGCTCCACATGTCCTTGCGATCATGCTTCAACGCCCTTAGAACGCTCTCCTACCATTGTCCTAAAGGACAATCCACAGCTTCGGTAATATGTTTAGCCCCGGTACATTTTCGGCGCAGTGTCACTCGACTAGTGAGCTATTACGCACTCTTTAAATGATGGCTGCTTCTAAGCCAACATCCTAGTTGTCTGGGCAACGCCACATCCTTTTCCACTTAACATATATTTTGGGACCTTAGCTGGTGGTCTGGGCTGTTTCCCTTTCGAACACGGACCTTATCACCCATGTTCTGACTCCCAAGTTAAATTATTTGGCATTCGGAGTTTGTCTGAATTCGGTAACCCGAGAGGGGCCCCTCGTCCAAACAGTGCTCTACCTCCAATAATCATCACTTGAGGCTAGCCCTAAAGCTATTTCGGAGAGAACCAGCTATCTCCAAGTTCGATTGGAATTTCTCCGCTACCCTCAGTTCATCCGCTCACTTTTCAACGTAAGTCGGTTCGGTCCTCCATTCAGTGTTACCTGAACTTCAACCTGACCAAGGGTAGATCACCTGGTTTCGGGTCTACGACCAAATACTCATTCGCCCTATTCAGACTCGCTTTCGCTACGGCTCCACATTTTCTGCTTAACCTTGCATCAGATCGTAACTCGCCGGTTCATTCTACAAAAGGCACGCCATCACCCATTAACGGGCTCTGACTACTTGTAAGCACACGGTTTCAAGTTCTCTTTCACTCCCCTTCCGGGGTACTTTTCACCTTTCCCTCACGGTACTGGTTCACTATCGGTCACTAGAGAGTATTTAGCCTTGGGAGATGGTCCTCCCAGATTCCGACGGAATTTCACGTGCTCCGCCGTACTCAGGATCCACTCAGGAGGGTATACGTTTTCGACTACAGGATTATTACCTTCTATGATTAACCTTTCCAGGTTATTCGTCTAACATATTCCTTTGTAACTCCGTACAGAGTGTCCTACAACCCCAACAAGCAAGCTTGTTGGTTTGGGCTCTTCCCGTTTCGCTCGCCGCTACTCAGGGAATCGATTTTTCTTTCTCTTCCTCCGGGTACTAAGATGTTTCAGTTCTCCGGGTCTACCTTCTCACATGCTATGTATTCACATGCGGATAACACGACATAACTCGTGCTGGGTTCCCCCATTCGGAAATCTCTGGATCACAGCTTACTTACAGCTCCCCAAAGCATATCGTCGTTAGTAACGTCCTTCATCGGCTTCTAGTGCCAAGGCATCCACCGTGCGCCCTTAATAACTTAATCTTTATGATGTTTTGGCAATCGTTTGCATTCGGCTTCATCGCGGCACAAATCACTCAGTTGCTTACGGAAGTAAGCGCCTTCGCTCTTGTTTGCGATTCATAGACTGACAAACGTTTTCAAAACATCTGTCATCCGAAGTAAACATTAACCAACATCCACCAGTTATTAATTATTGTGAGTCGTCTGTCGACGACTAGCGATAATTTTTTGTTTCAAGCTTTTCGCTTGTCACTCGGTTTTGCTTGGTAAAATCTATACTTACTTATCTAGTTTTCAATGTACAATGTTGAATCCTCAAAATGAGCATTCAAAACTGAATACAATATGTCTTCGTTATTCCGTATCGCCTAAGGCGATATTCCGTATATTATCCTTAGAAAGGAGGTGATCCAGCCGCACCTTCCGATACGGCTACCTTGTTACGACTTCACCCCAATCATTTGTCCCACCTTCGACGGCTAGCTCCAAAATGGTTACTCCACCGGCTTCGGGTGTTACAAACTCTCGTGGTGTGACGGGCGGTGTGTACAAGACCCGGGAACGTATTCACCGTAGCATGCTGATCTACGATTACTAGCGATTCCAGCTTCATGTAGTCGAGTTGCAGACTACAATCCGAACTGAGAACAACTTTATGGGATTTGCTTGACCTCGCGGTTTTGCTGCCCTTTGTATTGTCCATTGTAGCACGTGTGTAGCCCAAATCATAAGGGGCATGATGATTTGACGTCATCCCCACCTTCCTCCGGTTTGTCACCGGCAGTCAACTTAGAGTGCCCAACTTAATGATGGCAACTAAGCTTAAGGGTTGCGCTCGTTGCGGGACTTAACCCAACATCTCACGACACGAGCTGACGACAACCATGCACCACCTGTCATTTTGTCCTCCGAAGAGGAAAACTCTATCTCTAGAGCGATCAAAAGATGTCAAGATTTGGTAAGGTTCTTCGCGTTGCTTCGAATTAAACCACATGCTCCACCGCTTGTGCGGGTCCCCGTCAATTCCTTTGAGTTTCAGTCTTGCGACCGTACTCCCCAGGCGGAGTGCTTAATGCGTTAGCTGCAGCACTAAGGGGCGGAAACCCCCTAACACTTAGCACTCATCGTTTACGGCGTGGACTACCAGGGTATCTAATCCTGTTTGATCCCCACGCTTTCGCACCTCAGCGTCAGTTACAGACCAGAAAGCCGCCTTCGCCACTGGTGTTCCTCCATATCTCTGCGCATTTCACCGCTACACATGGAATTCCACTTTCCTCTTCTGCACTCAAGTTTTCCAGTTTCCAATGACCCTCCACGGTTGAGCCGTGGGCTTTCACATCAGACTTAAAAAACCGCCTACGCGCGCTTTACGCCCAATAATTCCGGATAACGCTTGCCACCTACGTATTACCGCGGCTGCTGGCACGTAGTTAGCCGTGGCTTTCTGGTTAGGTACCGTCAAGATGTGCACAGTTACTTACACATATGTTCTTCCCTAACAACAGAGCTTTACGATCCGAAGACCTTCATCACTCACGCGGCGTTGCTCCGTCAGGCTTTCGCCCATTGCGGAAGATTCCCTACTGCTGCCTCCCGTAGGAGTCTGGACCGTGTCTCAGTTCCAGTGTGGCCGATCACCCTCTCAGGTCGGCTACGTATCGTCGCCTTGGTAAGCCGTTACCTTACCAACTAGCTAATACGGCGCGGGTCCATCTATAAGTGACAGCAAGACCGTCTTTCACTGTTGAACCATGCGGTTCAACATGTTATCCGGCATTAGCCCCGGTTTCCCGGAGTTATTCCAGTCTTATAGGTAGGTTACCCACGTGTTACTCACCCGTCCGCCGCTAACGTCAAAGGAGCAAGCTCCTCATCTGTTCGCTCGACTTGCATGTATTAGGCACGCCGCCAGCGTTCATCCTGAGCCAGGATCAAACTCTCCATAAAAGAAGTAAGCTTGATATAGCTCATTGATTGCTTAAGCCAATCACTCTTAAAAGTACGTTACGTACTCAAAATTATTGGAATTAACGTTGACATATTGTCATTCAGTTTTCAATGTTCATGCGTCGTTTTCTTTCGACTCGACAAGAATTGATTATACACACTTTCGATTCTCAAGTCAACAACTTTTTGAAATTATTTTTTAGATGTGTTTCGCAATCACTTTTGTGCCGCTCAACAAGATATAACTATACAGGCATTCGCCGATATGCACAACACTAAAAATTACACTCTATACCACTTTTTGAAAACAAAACACCTGTTTTACAATTTTTATTGAACAAAACGGAATTGATCCCTAGCAGCATTAGTAATCAAAAAAACAGCACCATTCATAAGTACATGAACGGTGTTGATTTTTTGTTCTTTATTTATATAGTCTTTATGACGGGAATGATAATGATTCAAAATATCGTTTTGATTGATTCATTACCCGAGACTTTAGAATCGTTATGCTGAAACCGAAAAGCCATTTTGATGTACATCTACATTTCAGTCCTGCCAGAAATGGCTTTAGATAAAGTCACTTCATCTGCATACTCTAGATCACCGCCTACTGAAAGGCCTTGCGCTAAGCGCGTGACACGAATGCCCAGAGGTTTTACCAATCTAGAAATATACATAGATGTAGATTCACCCTCAAGATTCGGGTTCATCGCTAAGATCAATTCTTGCACTTCTTCATCTTTCAAACGTTCAATGAGTGCTGGAATATTAATATCTTCTGGCCCAATACCGTCCATTGGAGAAATGGTTCCATGCAAAACATGATATAACCCTTTATATTCTTTCATTTTTTCCATCGCAATCACATCTTTATCATCTTCTACAACACATATGATTGAGCGATCACGTTGTTTGTCTTCACAAATATAACATGGGTCTTGTTCTGTAATATGCCCACATGTACTACAATAAGTTAGTTCACGTTTCACATCCACGAGTGCCTTTGCGAATTGTACGACGTCATCTTCTTTCATATCTAATACATGAAAAGCCAGACGTTGCGCCGTTTTCGGGCCAATGCCTGGCAATTTCATGAAACTGTCAATCAGTTTAGAAATAGGTGCTGGATAATGCATCTTACATCATTCCTGGAATGTTAAGACCTTTAGTGTGTTTACCTAAACGTTCAGCTGTTAAATCATCTGCCTTGGACATCGCTTCATTTGTAGCAGCTAATACTAAGTCTTGTAACATTTCTACATCTTCTGGATCTACAACTTCTTCGTTGATTTGTACATCTACAACTTCTTTATGGCCGGAGACGATGACTTTCACCATGCCACCACCAGCTGTACCTTCAACTTTTTCTTCTTTTAATTTCTCTTGTTCATCTGCCATTTTCTTTTGCATTTTTTGCATTTGTTTCATCATTTGTTGCATATTTCCGCCACCGCGCATAATCTTCTTCCTCCTCAAAATACTTCATTCATTTAATAGAGGGTCACACCCCTCTTAGATTCGTTTACAATTATACATACCTTTCAAACAATTGTCATGTTTCGTCTTCGATAATGTGAACCGTATCTTCTCCAAATAAGTCTTTAGCCTTTTGGACAACATTGTCTTTTGGTGCTTGTGATGTCGCTTGTTGGGCTTTACCGTGTTTACGTTGATCAAGGTAATCACTTCGCACTTGCATCCATTTGTCCGCTGGAACTCCTACGACTTCAACAGACTTATTGATGATGTCTTGAACGACATTCTCAATACTTTCTTTCTTTTCATTATCTTTTTTCAAAATTTCACAATGAATCTCTTCTTCAAATTTTACAAGCACTTTATCTTCACTTGCCGCAACAGGTTCCGAATTTTGCAATAAGCTCACCAACGACTTTTGATCGCGATCTTTTGCATATTGAATCACATCTGCCCAACGTTCTTTAATACGCGCAATATCTTCTTTATTCGCTCTATCTAATACTTTCGCAATTTGTTCTACAGAATATGTGGAACTTCCACCGCGTCGCTTCGTCTGTTTCGGTTTAGAAGAAGTATTTTGAACCGAGATACCTTGTGATTTCAATGTACGCAGTTCAGCTTCTAAAGCTTCCATACGTCTTACCATAGCATCATTACTTTCAGAGGGCGCATGATTAACCACTACATCACCTGTTTGCGTCACTTCTTTAATCATTTCAGATAGCTTCACAAGCAATACTTCAAAATGGACGTTTTGGTTAACACTAAAACGAATGGACACTAACGTGTCGTTAACAATATCTATCATTTTATACAACACTTCTAGATCGAATTGCACGAGCGCATCAAAAGTAGGCGTGTCGCCCGTAGTTTTAATCATAATGGTATCACGAATGAAGTAAATCATATCGTTTATGAGACGATTGACTTCTTTACCTTCACTAACGAAGCTGTGATAACGTTCAAACGCCGCATGAACGTCACCCTGAACTACATCATTAAATAACGCATTTAAGTCTGATTCATCTAAACTCCCTGTCACATCTAATGCATCTTTTAGTGTCAAACGGTCGTCCCCAAAGGCAATGGCTTGATCCATAATACTTAATGCATCACGCATACCTCCTTCAGACACTTTCGCGATAAATGCTAATGCATCATGGTCATAAGCAATACTTTGTGACTCCGCGACATATTGTAGGCGTTCAACAATACTATCGGTATTAATAGCTTTGAAATCAAATCGTTGTGCACGCGAAATAATTGTAGGGGGTATTTTATGAGGCTCCGTTGTCGCCAAAATAAAAATGGCGTGTGCTGGCGGTTCTTCTAACGTTTTTAATAACGCATTAAACGCCCCTGTTGTTAGCATGTGTACCTCGTCAATGATGTACACTTTATATTTAGATTGGCTCGGTGCATATTTGACTTTATCACGAATGTTACGAATCTCATCTACACCATTATTACTTGCCGCATCGATTTCTATTACATCTGAATTCGTCCCTTGTGTAATACTCACACAACTTGCACATTCATTACATGGTTCACCATCAGAACGGGCCTCGCAATTCATCGCTTTCGCGAATATTTTAGCGATACTCGTTTTACCAGTGCCTCTCGGTCCACTAAAAATATAAGCATGTGACTGTTTTTCTTTTGCGATGGCATTCTTCAATGTTTTTGTGACATGCGTTTGACCCACAACATCTTCAAAACTTTGCGGTCTAAACATTCGGTACAACGCTTGATAATTCACTATGGCACCTCCGTTTTTACAATAGTCTCATTATAGCATGTTCACTTTAAATTGTATGTCCAAACTCAATCGAAAATTGAAGAGACATACGTCACCTTTCCATAGGGCGGACGTTCTAACGCGTCCCATAAAAATTTGACGAGCGTTTGTGTTTGAAAATCTTCATCTGTGTGTGTAATGCCATGTTGTGAGGACAATTCATATCCCAATGGCACAAAATACGTTTGAGGTCCTACGACAATCATCGTTGTATACTCTAACTCTTGCGCACGTTCCTCTAATGCACGAACGAGCGCCTTCCCTAATCCCATTTGTCGGTACGTCTCTTTCACTGTTAAGGAAGCTAACATAAGCGCATCATAAACTTCTTCTTCATTTTTAATATGTATCGGCGTACACAAGGCATGCCCAATAATATCGCCCACTTCATCTTTTGCGATGACTTCGAGTTCAAAATGATATTCTGGCGCTAATCGTAATGTTTGCACACGTTCATATGCTTTATCGTTATACGCCTCTCGAATCACTTCAAGTGACGGTTCGTAATCATTTTCAGTTAACGTACTAATATATACAGACATTTCATCACTCCTTTCTTCCCATGTAATCATTACGCACATTATATCAAAATTACGTTTCTAACATGTATAAAAACTGCGAAAACTAAAAAGGGATTCCTCACACTGAGAAATCCCTATCATCTATACATTTAAATTAATATTCATTTATAAAACCGCGCACCTTTGTGTTGTATATGCATCATAAACGTTACCAAAGTCGATAGCTAAATCTCGGCTACCCCACGGCACATATGAGAATCCACTTAATGCTGCTTCCGTCAGGACCTGACATGGTTCATGGGTTCATATTGCATGGGACCGAAATCTTCAGACACCTCGTGCTTTGGGCAGACTTCACAAATACATATCCGCAACAAAGGAATTCAGCCTCGCATAAAGCGGTTTTCGAGAATAGGGAACCGCTACCTCCCCGCTTAGCACGGTAAAATTAATATTACTATATCCTACGTTGCAATTGCAAGTCCTAACTCACATTAACTATGACAAACCATTGAACAACGTGTATGTTCATTCATTTTAAATTTTATGACGGCGTGAAAAATCCATGAATTTAAATTCTGTCGCAATATGCTTTGAAATATTATATTGGAATTTCGTTGTATCTTTAAGGTGTACAATTCCCCGCACTGTCGCAGTATATTCTGGTGTCATCGCTCCAAAAGCCTCAAACTCTAATTGACTAAAGGGCTCAAAAGTGATGGACTTACTCGAAAAACTAATTTCAAATCCTTTTACGTTTTCAATGTAATCATAAAGTGACGCTTGGACAATGGATTCCGTTAAATCAGGAAACATATCGGCGCGTACAAAGTCTTCGTCGATAATTTTAGTGACTCCTTCAACTTGGCGAAAACGGATAAAATGCCAAAGCGGTGTGTCCGCTGAAATTTTCAGTGCTTGTTTGACATGTGGCACATCTCTTGCAACGATACGCTCAAACGAATGGATAACGGTTTGATGTTGTAAATTCATATATTTTTTCACTTCTTTAAAGCTCATTAAATCTGCAAACGGAAATTCTGTGACACCTTGATAAATGACGACAGATCCTTTTCCTCGAATCTTTTGAATCATCCCTTCAGATACGAGCATATTCAAACTTTTACGCACTGTTTCACGTGACACGTTGTAATTTTCCACCAATTGATGTTCTGAAGGCAATTGATCACCATATCGATAATCCCCTTCTAAGATTGCGCGTCGCATATTTTCGTAAATCAGTTTGAATTTGTTTTGTTTCATTGTCGTCTTCGCCTCTTATTCATTTTCTTTAGCAATCACAATCGCACTATAGCCACTGATGTTATTTTTATTTATCGTACCATTTTGCATCACAATATGACCATTTATATTTAAATCAGTCGGCATATCAACGGTCTCCTGTGTCATATTGGCAACCACTAGCCATGTTTCTCCCTTATAATGACGTTCATAAACAAAGAGGTACGGGTGATTCATGTATTTAGGAATGATGTTTCCGTAAGTGATAATATCATACTCGTGGCGTAAGCGAATCAGTTCACGATAGGTGTAAAAGATGGAATCTTTATCCGCTAAAGCCGCTTCAACATTAATTGTATCGTAATGACGTGCCACCTCAATCCACGGGGTACCTGACGTAAACCCTGCATGTGTCGTAGCATTCCATTGCATAGGCGTTCGCGAATTATCCCGCGATTTCTGCCCTAAAATCATCATGATGTCCCTTTCTGCCATCCCTTTATCTTTCATCATATGATATGCATTTAACGTCTCAACATCACGATATTGATCAATGGACGTAAAATGCGGGTTAGTCATACCAATTTCTTCACCTTGATAAATATATGGCGTCCCTTGTAGCAGATGTAGCACAATCGCAAGCGTTTTAGCACTTCTTAGACGTAACACCTCGTTTTCATCACTGCCAAAGCGGGAGACCACACGTGGTTGGTCATGATTGCACCAAAAAATCGCATTCCAACCACCTCCATCGTAAATACCACGTTGCCAAGCCATTAAAATCGATTTTAACTGGAGTAAATCAAATGGTTGATTCGTCCATTTTTCACCATCTTTATAATCCACTTTTAAATGATGAAAATTAAAGACGCTGCTTAATTCTTGACGGTCTTCACGTGTATACTGAATACAATGCGCTAATGTCGTTGAAGACATTTCCCCAACAGTCATTAATCCTTTATCACCAAATGTATGACGATTCAATTCATGTAAGTAATCATGCACACGCGGGCCATCTGTATAAAATTCTTTGCCAATCGCTTTAGAATCTGTAAATGTGTCTTTAGAAATTAAATTAATAACATCAAATCGAAAGCCATCCACACCTAAATCAATCCAATGATTTACAATATCAAACACTTCTTGACGCACTTGCGGGTTGTCCCAATTTAAATCCGCTTGCGTGACATCAAATAGATGCAAGTAATATTCATCAGACGCCGCATCGTATTCCCATGCATTCCCTCCGAATTTAGATTCCCAATTTGTAGGCGGTCCACCTTTTGAAGGTTTGAAAAAATAATAATCCCGATAAGGACTCGATTTAGACTTCAACGCTTCTTGAAACCATCGATGTTCCGTTGACGTATGATTGACAACTATATCCAACATGATTTTTAACTCTCGTGCATGCGCTTCTTGAATGAGTGTTTTCAAATCATCCTCGTCACCAAATTGTGCATTGATTTGATAATAATCTCGAATATCATAACCATTATCATTCATTGGTGAATCATAAATCGGTGTAAGCCATATATAATCAACGCCTAAATACGCTAGATAATCTAACTTTTCAATGATACCTTGTAAATCACCTTCACCATTTCCAGTTGTATCATTAAAAGACTTTACGTAAATTTGATACACAACTGATTTTTTCCAATCTCGTTGTACCAATGCTATCCCACCTTAAATTTAAAGATTGTCATCTACCATTTTTTTCGCCTTTTCACGACTAAATCGCGATAACAGAATTGTTAATATACACGGTACAATCATTGATATTAAAGTACCTACGATATATACACCCCAGAATTGTTGTTTGATGGACAAAATCGCAGGGACACCACCAACACCTACACTACCGATAACACCTGCTGCACCAATAAGCGCACCGACACACATAGATGTTAAAATTGCAGCAATAAACGGATATTTCAATGGTAAGTTTACACCAAACATCGCTGGTTCTGTCACACCCAAAAATCCTGAAATACCTGATGTTGCAGCCAAGCTTCGTTCCTTGTCGAGCTTACGTTTTTTATAAACATACCACGCACCAAATGCAGCAGAACCTTGTGCAATATTAGACATCGCAACAATTGGCCATAAATACGTGCCACCGATATTACTACCCATGAGTTGGAAATCTACTGCTAAAAACATATGGTGTAGACCTGTAATGACTAAAGGCGCATACAACAAACCATAAATGGCACCACCAAGCCATCCAGCGTTTTGGAATAAAAATGTAACTGCACCAGTAATGCCTTTACCAATGACCAAAGCGACTGGACCAATGATTAAAAAGGCTAAAAATCCCGTTACAAGTAAAGCGATTGGACCTACGACTAATAACTTGATTGAATCATGTACCACTTTGTTAAGCGCCTTTTCAATTTTGGCTAACACGTATGCAGCAAGTAAGACTGGTAACACTTGTCCTTGATAGTTAAGTTGTTCGATGTTCAAACCGAAAATGTGCCAAGTAGGTATCTTATCAACTTTCCCAATATCGTACTGAGAAAGTAATTGTGGATGCATTAATACGAGTCCAAGTACAAGACCTAATACAGGGTTTCCACCAAATACCCGCATCGCACTCCATCCTACAAGCGCAGGTAAGAAAATAAATGCCGTGGTTGCAATCACATTAATAATATTCGCAAAGTCTGCGATTTGTGGTACACGTTCGACGATAGACGGTGATTTGTTAATAAGCGGCATCGTTAATACGTTGTTAATGCCTAATAATAAACCCGCAGTGACAATCGCAGGCAAAATCGGAATAAAGATGTCTCCAAGCAATTTAATTAAACGTTGAATTGGATTCCCTTTTTTCGCAGCCATCGCTTTCGCTTCATCTTTTGACGCTTCTGTTGTTCCTGTTTCTTTAACCAAAATGTTATACGCCTCGTCGACAGTTCCTGGACCAATGACAATTTGGTATTGATTATCAGCTTTAAATTGCCCTTTCACAAGTGGATTTGCAGCTAATTTGTCTTTGTTTACTTTACTATCATCTTCTAATACTAAACGTAAGCGCGTCACACAATGCGTTGCGGTTTGTAAATTGTCCTTACCACCAATAGCATCGATAATGTCACGTACATCTGATACTTTTACAGCCATCCCATACACTCCCTATACTTTGACTTGTCTATACAAATTATATGTTGTATAGACAAGTTTTGTAAAGGCTTACATAATTCTTTATGCAAATGTCCATTACTACCACACAATGAATTCCCTTCGTATGAATAGCACCCTCGGTCATGACGCGCACACTCAATATGCTTTGACCACTAAAATTGTTACAATTAAATGATTTGACCCTCACCAGCTGGGTTATATTTAAACATCAATCACACATTTTTCTACAACGTAAAAAAGCCAAATGTTCAAATCGCGTTAAACATTTGGCTTTTATATCTATTAGTCTTGGATTTTACTTATAATGGCGGAGGAAGAGGGATTCGAACCCCCGCGAGCCGTTAAGCCCCTGTCGGTTTTCAAGACCGATCCCTTCAGCCGGACTTGGGTATTCCTCCGTGTTACGAGCACATAAAATATAATATTATAGCCCGCACACAATGTCAACAAAAATTTTACAAAAATTAAACAAAAGTTTTGCGTTTGAGATGTTCGTGAACAGAAACCGCGACTTCACGTCCTTCTTTAATCGCCCAAACAACTAAGCTTTGTCCTCGTCGTGCATCACCAGCCGCAAAATATTTATCCTGATTCGTTTTATAATCTTTCGTATCTGCCATAATCTTTTGACGATGCACTTTTAATCCCAATGCTTGTGTCACTTGAGATGTCACCCCTTCAAAACCAATTGCTAATAAAACAAGGTCCGCTGGGATTAAAATCTCACGGTCATCTCCTATGAGCGTGCCGTCCGCTTGGTCATGTTGCACTTGCGCATAAATTCCACGTACATGAAACATATCATCAATGTCAAATCGCATCGTTTGAATCCCATAAGCTCTTGGTTCCACCCCAAATTTCGCTTCATATTCTTGATGCGCATAATCTTTTTTCAAAATAGGCTCAGGAAAAGGCCAACTGTAATTCATAACGAAGCGCTCAGGCTTTTTAGCTTTACGATTAAATTGAACGACAGATTTACACCCATCACGCAACGCTGTGGCAACACAGTCCGCACCGGTATCGCCATCACCAATAACGACGACGTTTTTGTCTTTAGCCGAAATTGTTTGTGTTGTCGCCTCACCTAGCAGCAATTGTGTTTGTTCCGTTAAATAATCCATCGCAAAATGAATGCCTAAACCCATTCGCCCTTCTAAAGGTAAGTCCCGTGGTTTTTCAGCACCTGTACATACAACAATGGCATCATACGTACGATCTAATTCCTCTTTTGTCATATCCTTACCAATTTCTACATTACAATAAAAATGAATGCCCGCTTCTTTCATCAAATCAATACGTCGGAACACCACACTTTTATCTAATTTCATATTCGGTATCCCATACGTTAATAATCCACCTGGTTGCGCTTGTTTTTCAAATACATCTACTGTATATCCTAAAGCGTTTAACTCTTCAGCCGCGGCGAGTCCAGCTGGTCCGCTTCCGACAATCGCCACTTTTTGATTTAAACGCTCTTCTGGTAATCGCGGCTTCACCCAACCTTGTTCAAATGCCTCGTCAATAATCGTTCGCTCGATACCTTTAATTGCCACAGAATCACGATTGATTTTCATCACACATGACGCTTCACAAGGCGCAGGACACACATATCCCGTGAAATCAGGAAAATTATTCGTTTCGGACAAACGTTCATACGCTGTTTTAAAATCGCTCCGGTACACGAAATCATTCCATTCAGGAATATAATTACCCAACGGACAACCAAGTGTGTCACGCTCAATTTGAACACCTGTTTGACAAAAAGGTGTCCCACAATCCATACACCGTGCCCCTTGTTGTTGTGCGTCTTCATTAGTAAAGCGCCATTGATACGCATCAAAGTTCGCAATTCGGTCCGTCAAAGGCAACTCATCAAGCTTTCGTTTCGGATATTTCATAAACCCTTTAAATTCACCCATTATTAGACCTCCTTTAGTATACCGAAATGGTCGTATCCAATTTTGATTCGGCTATATCGGAATGATCATTAAATGCAGATAGCAAGGCCTCTTGGCGACCTTGATTCTGTTCATAATAATAAATTTTTTGCATCATTTGTTTATAATCTTTCGGGATGACTTTAATACAATTTGCGAGCTGTATTTCAAAGTCTTCTAAAATACGTTGTGCTTTTTTACTTTGAGTATACGTTACATGCTGGATTAACATTTGTTTTAACATGGTTGCTTCTTTCACGTCCGTAACCGTATCAAAATCCAATGTATCAAGCGCATGCGCTTCCTTAAACGTCTGAACATTTAAAGGGAATATGTAGCTTACACCGCCACTCATCCCTTGACCGAAGTTTTTACCAACATCGCCTAAAATCACAACACGCCCCCCGGTCATATATTCCAAACCGTGATCGCCAACGCCTTCGACAACTACATTCACACCACTATTCCGAATACAGAAACGTTCACCAGCACGCCCATTAATGTACGCGTTACCACTCGTCGCACCATAAAAACACACGTTACCCACAATGATGTCTTGTTCTCGCGCTTCATGAGGTGCATTTATGACAATGCGTCCCCCAGATAAGCCTTTACCGACATAATCATTCGCATCGCCAGTATGATAGAGTGAAAGACCTTGAGGAATCCATGCCCCTAAGCTTTGACCTGCGTGCCCTGTCGTATATACATTTATCGTATTCGGTGCAAGCCCTTCCAAACCATAGTGTCGTGTGATTTCACTTCCAGTAATCACACCTACATTACGTTGCACATTGCCTATCGAGAACGTCCCACTGAAAGTTGTACCATTCGCAATCGCTTGACGCGTAGCAGGTAACAGTGTTGTAAGATCAAACCCATTTTCCAAACCGTGCTGTTGATCAATTGACTTCGTGCGTGCGCCATCATTTTGGTGCAATAATGCATTTAGATTCAATTCACGTGCCTTCGGATGTTTACGTGCCTTAGAAGATGGCGTTAATAAATCTGTTCGACCCACAAGTTCATCTACCGAACGTAAACCAAGTTCCGCTAAAATCTCGCGTAATTCTTCCGCAACAAAATGCATATAATTCACCACGTGATCTGCTTTACCTGTAAAAAGTGAACGTAACTCCCCATTTTGCGTCGCAATACCGACCGGACACGTATCTTTATGACAAACACGCATCATGATGCACCCTAATACAACAAGAGGCGCCGTTGCAAAACCGAACTCTTCCGCACCTAACATCGCTGCATACGCCACATCACGACCTGTCAGTAACTTGCCATCCGTTTCAAGACGTACACGTGAGCGCAAACCATTTAACATCAATGTTTGATGCGTTTCCGCCAAACCTAATTCCCACGGTAATCCTGCATGCTGAATACTCGTTTTTGGGGAGGCTCCTGTGCCTCCATCGTAACCAGAAATTACAATTTTATCTGCAAATGCTTTCGCCACACCTGCTGCAATGGTACCGACCCCTGATTTCGATACGAGTTTAACCGTAATGTCCGCTTCACGATTCACATTTTTTAAATCATGAATCAATTGCGCCAAGTCTTCGATAGAATAAATATCATGGTGTGGGGGTGGCGAAATCAAACCAATCCCCGGTGTTGACCCCCTCACTTCGGCAATCCAAGGATATACTTTCGTACCTGGTAATTGTCCACCTTCGCCTGGTTTAGCGCCTTGTGCAACTTTAATTTGAATTTCTTTAGCATGTTGCAAATAATGGCTCGTGACACCAAAACGACCTGATGCTACTTGTTTAATCGCACTCTTATAGTCAGCACCGTCTTCAGAACGTGCATAACGTTCAAGCGCTTCCCCACCTTCGCCACTATTACTTTTACCACCGAGGCGGTTCATCGCTTCTGCCAATGTTTGGTGTGCTTCTTGAGAAATCGAACCATAACTCATTGCCCCAGTTTTAAACCGTTTCACAATATTTTCGACAGACTCGACTTCTTCTAGAGAGATGCTGTGTTGTGATTTAAAATCAAACAAATCTCGCAAATGACTCGTCGTATGATGGTTCGCCACCTCAGAAAATTGTTTGAATTTGGCATAGTCATTATCCCGACATGCATGTTGTAACAATTGAATGGTCATTGGATTAAATGTATGATATTGGCCTTGTTGTCGCCATTGGAACGTACTGCCAGGTTTTAAATATGGCTGTTCTATCGTTTGACGCCGTTTGTTTTCAGCATCTAATGTCGCTAATGATATTCCGGAAAGTTTGGATGGTGTCCCTGGGAAATAATGTTTTATGACATCATCCCCTAAGCCAACCGCTTCAAAAATCTGTGCTCCATGATAACTTTGTACTGTTGAAATTCCCATTTTAGCCATTACTTTAATAAGCCCTTCAGAAAAAATCGTATTCAGTTGCGCTACATTTGACGCAACCTCCCCTTGAATACGATGCATCTTTGTTAGATCTGCAATGGTTTGTTGTGCCAAATAAGGCACTGTCGCATTCGCACCATATCCTATGAGACACGCCAGATGATGCACTTCTCGCATTTCTCCAGACATAGCAACAATACTTGTTTGCATACGTAAATTATGACGAATCAACAACTGATGAATATGGCTCACTGCTAGTAACATAGGCATCGCAAAATGCGTTGTGTCACATACCGTTTTATCTTCCAAAACGACAACTTCTACCCCTTGTTGAACCGCTTCGATAACTGCTTTCCCCAATGTGTTTAGCGCCTCTTTTAAGTCTTCATCATATCCTGTTTGAAAATATGCCGTTTTCAACGCGTGTGAAGCAATATGTTGCAATTGTTTTTCCGTTAATACAGGGTGTTTCAGTTGCACCCGTTTAAGCGCTTCAGGACTAGGCTTTAACACATTACCTTCTCCACCTAGATACGTAAGTTCACTCGTTACAATTTTTTCACGATATGCATCGATTGGTGGATTTGTGACTTGTGCAAAGAGTTGTTTAAAATAGTTAAATAATGACTCGGGTTGTTCATTTAACACTGCAAGTGGTGCATCATACCCCATGGCACCTATAGGATCTTTACCCCCTGTCATAAGCTCTGTTAAATATTTATCAATATCTTCTTTTGTATAACCAAATCGTTGTTGCATTCGACGTACTTCGGCTTCTGAGACGTCTAAATCAGTATATGTGATCTCATCTAGTTCCAACATGAGACGTTCTTTATCCAGCCATTCCGCATATGGATATTGAGATGCGATGGCTTGTTTTAACGTTTCATTACCAACGACTTTATTTTCATTAAAATCAACGAGTAGTAACTTACCTGGATTTAATTGCCCCTTATATGCCACATCTGTCTCATCAACATCGACGACTCCAACTTCAGACGAAAAAATAATTTCGTTATTCTTTGTAATGGTGTAACGTCCCGGACGCAAACCATTACGGTCCGTTAATGCCCCAAGTTTATCCCCATCACAAAACGAAATCATCGTTGGTCCATCCCACGGTTCCATAAGATAACTATAAAATTCATAAAATGCACGCACATTAGGGTCGTTGCTCTCATTGTACAACCACGGTTCTGGAATGAGCAACATCGCCGCTTGTTCTGGCGGCATCGCTAAACTTAAAAACTCTAGTGCGTTATCAACAATTGCTGAGTCACTTCCAGATTCATCTAAAATACGATGAACTTTATGTGCATCTGTACCGAAAACGGTTTGAATTAAACGTTGCTGACGTGCACGCATCCAATTCACATTGCCTTGTATCGTATTAATCTCCCCATTATGCATTAATAGTCGATTCGGGTGGGCGCGTTCCCAACTCGGAAACGTATTAGTACTAAAACGTGAATGGACGGACCCAAATTTCGAAACATAATCTTCTTGTTGTAAATCGACATACAATGTCTTAATTTGATCCGAGCGCAACCACCCTTTATACACAATGGTACGTCGAGACAAACTTGTAAAATAAACCCCTAATTTTTCTTTCATACTATAATGTTCAATTTGTTTGCGCGCGAGATAAAGTGCACGATCGAAATGGTCTGCCCCTCGATTCACGACGAACATTTGTTGAATGGTAGGCATCGTTTCAGCAACATGTGGCGCGAGACAAGATACATCAACAGGAACATGGCGATAACCTAAAAGTTTTAACCCTTCTGCTTCAAAAATACGTGCAATTTTCACATGATGTTCAGAATGAGAAATGTCTTCGTTTGCAAAAAACATACCAACTGCATAATCCCCTTCTGGCGGCAAATCCAATGACACCACTGTCTTAAAATAAGCGTACGGAATTTCCGTCATAATACCGGCGCCATCCCCAGTTATACCGTCTGCACCAATACCTCCACGATGATCCAGGCGACGCAACATTTCTAATGATTTTTCAACAATGTGGTGCGAACGTTTATTATTCATATTGGCATAAAAACCAATGCCACACGCGTCATGTTCTTCACGCGCATCATAGAGTCCTTTTTGAGCATACGATGAATTGTTAGACATTTCTGACACCTCTCTTCAGTAATACAATCAACTATATAGAAGCTCATTTATCACATCAATATATAATTGAGATGAAATCCATCTCAATTTGAGATAATATGGTTATACATGGGGGGAGAACATTGGAATTAAAACAATTAAAGTACTTTGTAGAAGTTGCTAAAAGAGAACACATCTCTGAAGCTGCTTTAGAATTAAACGTCGCACAATCAGCCATAAGCCGTCATATTAGTAATTTAGAAACAGAATTAGGCACCGCTTTATTCCACCGTAAAGGACGTAACGTATATTTAACTTCAGAAGGGAAACATTTGCTTAAAGTTGCGCGTCCTATTTTAGAACAAGTAGATCAAACGTTAGACTATTTTCAAATGCATCAAGAAATACGTTCAAGTACAGTCATGCTCGGATATATTGATGGGGCAGTCGGTCAAATTTTACCTCAAGTATTAGATAAAATCGAAACAGACACGGACATCAAAATCATCCCTACTTTACTCAGTGCACAAGATATGAAAATATCCCTAGTTAGCAATGAAATTGATATTGCCATCACAAATGAAAGTATTGATGATGCACAATTTCAACATCATCCACTGTTTGAAGAAACATATGTTTTGTATGGTCCACCACACCATCCGTTAATGACCGTACCGAATCCACCGATGTCACATATTTTAAAACATCAACTTTACATTCATGAGCCAATAGCCGACGACTTTAAAGCCTATATACACGCACATGCAATGCATCCGGTGTATCAATGTAAACTCCCCCAATTTGCCCGTTTTATCTTACAGCGAGAAAAAGGCTTTGTCATTGCACCATCTTATATAAATCTATATAGTCATACACATCAGTGGTCTAAAATATCGTTATCTCATACAGATATGAGAAAGACGGTTTCACTCGTTTACCGTAAAGACAATGCGCACGCAACGCAATTAAAAATGATTAACATGCTCATATCACACTTACAACAACATGCAACTTATCATTAAAAGGAGACATTTATGACACGATTTCAATCGCATCGCTCATTTTTGTTGACGGTACTTATCACGGTGATTTTGGCAATATCCGTCATTATATTTACATGTTTTAATGCACGCTTTTATTCCACACCGATAGGAAAAGTCACAGAAATAGTGAAGCATCATAAAGAAACATCAATCGACGAACATAAAAATAAAGATATTAAGTATACAGATACACTACATATTGAATTACTGAACACGAAAGATAAAGGTAAAACGATTACTGTTCATCACCCATACAATCAATCCAAAACAGAAGAACAAGCGTATCACCCTGGCGACAAAGTATTGCTCCATCTCGGCAAACATTCAAACGATCATTTCATTCAGGAAAAGAAACGCGACACACTTGTTGCTACGGTATTGAGTATATTTGTGATTGCACTACTCATTGTAGGCCATCGCGTCGGCGTACAATCGATTTTGTCTCTCACATTAAATACGATAGCAATTTTAACAGCTATTGGTATTTATAATACATATACGCAGCTGAACTTGTTTATGGTGATGAGTGTTGCGGTCCTCATTGCAACCTCCATTACACTCTGGCTCGTCATCGGCTGGACGAAACGCACCGTGGTGACCATCGCCAGTACGTTACTTGGAACTTGGCTTTCAGTAGGCATCTCATGGGCCGTCATAATGTGGACACACGCAGAAGGTATTAAATATGAAACGATGAGCTTTTTAACATTGCCACCACATACGATATTTTTAGCATCAGTGATGGTGGGATCACTCGGAGCCGTAATGGATGTTGCCATTACGATATCAAGTGGTATGTACGAAATTATGCAACGCTCTCCACATATTACTCGAAAACGATGGATTCTTGCAGGGCGCAATATTGGCAGTGATATTATGGGAACAATGACGAACATATTGCTATTTTCCTATTTAGCAGGAGGGCTCCCGTTATTGCTCCTTTACTTAAAAAATGCGAATACACTCACATACAGTATTTCAATGAACTGGTCTTTAGAAATTGCTCGTGCGATTACGGGTGGCATCGGCATCGTATTAACTATTCCACTCACCATCGCACTGATGCAACTTTGGCATTTCTGGGAAAGAGGTGATCGCACATGAACGCTGTCGTCATCTTAGGTCTGATTTTATTTCTATTAATGTTGATTTTTGGGGGTAAATCAGGTGCCGTTGCTTTTGGCACATTGTTTTTAAATTTTATTTTGCTCGTCATCGCATTGATATCGATGATTTTTGGTATCCCTATTTATATTGTGACAATTATTTTCTGTATCGTAGTGGCAGCGATAAACTTATTCGCTCTAAATGGTTTTAACATCAAAACCTTCGCAGCTTTCATATCAAGCATTGTCACAACCGTCATGATGCTCGTTGCGATTTATTTATCAATCCATTTAGGACATCTACAAGGTTTCACACAAGAGGAACAAGATGAAACGTATATTTTTTCAATGAATATCGGTATCGATATGGAACAATTCATGATTTTTGTCGTTATTCTTGCCGTCATTGCGGCAGTGATTGATTTAGCTATTACCATCAGCTCACCAATGTATGAGCTTCATGAAACGAACCCATCGTTATCTTCACGTGCATTATTTGAATCCGGTATGCGTGTCGGACGTGAAATTTTGGCTACATCTGCCAATACGATATATTTAGCATTTATTGGCGGTTCGATGACACTTGTATTTTGGTTCTTTAATTTACATTATCATTTTGGTCACCTTATTAATGCCAAACTCTTTGTACAAGAGCTGATTACCATTTTACTCGGTGGCATCGCCATAGCCATATGTATTCCAATTACAGCCGCACTGACAGCTTGGCTCATTCACAATCATCATCGGTTACCCATTCAATTTAACACCCCTACATGAGATGAAGTGAATAGGGTAAAAGAACAAAGAGGTGAATGTCATGACGAAGATACACATACGCGGGGCGCGTCAAAACAATTTGAAAAACATTCATGTAGCGATTCCAAAACATCAACTCACGGTCGTTACAGGACGCTCGGGATCTGGAAAATCCTCCCTTGTCTTCAGTACCGTTGCTGCTGAATCTGAACGGTTATTAAATGAAACATATTCTAGTTACATCCAACATCAATTAACGCACTATGACAAACCGGATGTAGACCAAATTGAAAACTTACCTGTTGCGATGGTTATCAATCAAAAACGACTTGGGGGTAATTCCCGCTCAACAGTAGGAACCATTTCTGACATATATGCATCCGTACGCTTATTATGGTCACGTATCGGGGAGCCTTTTGTTGGCTACTCAGATGTTTTTTCATTCAATAATCCAAATGGCATGTGTGAAACGTGCCAAGGTTTAGGTTATGTTGAAGATATTGATTTAAATGAATTATTAGATTATGACAAATCTTTAAATGAAGGTGCAATTCGCTTCCCATCATTCAAACCCGATAGTTGGCGTGGAAAACGTTACCGCTACTCTGGGTTATTTGATAATGACAAAAAATTAAAAGACTATACAGATGCGGAAATGGACACTTTTTTATATACCAAACCTACAACACTTAAAAATCCACCGTCTAACTGGCCTAAAACGGCAAAATTTGAAGGATTAATTCACCGGTTCCGACGTTCATTTCTAATTAATGATAACTTTGAGAAAAAACGTTTCTTAAAAGACGTTCAACGTGTCGTCACTACACATAAATGCCCTTCATGTGATGGTCAACGCTTAAATCAAAATGTGTTGCGTTGTCAAATCAATGGAATGAACATTGCAGAATTTACAGCATTAACGATTGAAGAAACCATTCCATTTTTAAAGGAAATTGAAAGCGAGAAAGCCACGTTTATCATTCAACCGTTATTGCAACAACTCGAAGCACTCAATGATATCGGATTGAATTATTTAACACTAGGGCGTGAGACGACAACCCTTTCTGGTGGAGAGTCACAACGCATCAAACTCATTCGTCATTTAAATAGCCCATTGACCGATTTGGTTTATATCATTGATGAGCCAAGCGTCGGACTCCACCCTGAAGACATTGAAAAAATTAATCAAATTATGTTAAACATACGTGATAAAGGCAATAGTGTAATTATTGTCGAACACGACCCTGATGTCATTAAAATTGCGGACCATATCATTGATATCGGTCCAGGTGCTGGCAAAAACGGAGGAAACGTCACATTTGAAGGTACGTATCACAATTTATTAAAGTCTGATACTGATACAGGACGCGCTTTGACGCGACAACATCAATTAAAAGCACAAACCACTTCGCAATTTGATGCGTGGTTTGAGTTAAACCACATCTCACGCAACAATTTACACGATGTGTCTGTCCACATTCCAAAACAGGCGCTCACTGTACTCACTGGTGTTGCGGGCTCTGGTAAGAGTTCTTTAATTAAGGCAGGTTTTGAAGGAGAAAGCGATGCCATATTTATTGATCAAAAACCCGTACATGCCTCCAATCGCTCTAATTTATTAACATATATGGACATATTTGATGATGTGCGCACATTTTTTAGTAAAGCGACTGGCTTAAAAAAAGGCATGTTTAGTTATAACTCTGAAGGCGCGTGCCCAAATTGTAATGGTAAAGGAGTCCTCAAAACAGAATTGGCATTTATGCCTGACTTCTCCCAAGTGTGTGAAGTATGCGGTGGGACACGTTATAAAAAAGACGTATTAGAGGCTAAAGTGGATGGGTATTCTATTGCAGATGTTTTGGCATTAACTGTTGAAGAAGCTATCACTTTTTTTGATGCAGAACCAACGATTGCCTCTCGTCTTAAAGCACTGCAATCTACCGGTCTGTATTACATGACGCTAGGTCAATCTCTAGATACCCTTTCCGGTGGTGAAATACAACGGGTGAAATTGAGCCGCTATTTAACAGAAAAAATGGCCAATCGCGTATTCATTTTTGATGAACCTACCACTGGATTACATGAAGATGACATCCCTATCTTGCAGTCTCGGTTTGATCAATTAATTGAAGATGGTAATACTGTCATCCTTATTGAACACAATTTAACGATGATGACGCAAGCCGATTGGATTATCGATGTAGGTCCAGGTGCCGGAACAAAAGGCGGCCATATTTTATACAGTGGCCCACCACAAGACATCTTTCAAATCAAAAACTCGGTCACCGCAAAACATCTCGCACGTTATACAACATAAAATGCACGCATCTAGCGCCATAATAAGCGTAAAAGCGAATAGCCTTCAAAATTCATCAATGGATGAATTTTGAAGGCTATTTTTTCTAGAGGCAATGTGGTTCAATCATTTATGTGAGATACACTTTATTTCGCTTGAATAACGATTGAATTTCCAGGATAAAATGCAACTTCCGTTGTTTTAGCGTGATACACTTCACCTTTTTTTACATGGCTTTCAATCGATTTTGCACTATGATTGATATGATTAATACGTAAAGTGAGATTCATCAATTTATTATTGTGATCAAAACCGACAATCACACCATTTTTCTCAAAGAAAGTTAAATCTTTCTTACCGTAATATTGTTTAAAATCAGAACCTAACGCTTTGAAGACATCCGCTTTCGTTGATTTTCCTACTTTTAAACCATTAAAAGTAAACTGATCCGCTTTTAAGCCTGCATAAAAATTTTGATCTTCTAAGGCATGATTATTCGGTATATTGAACTGACCATTATACGTATAATAAGGTGTTTGGTGTTGTGATGTCGCAGCATGCGCAGTATCAACACCTTGACTCACAGCCCCCGTCGCACCTAATAACATTGTTACAGATAATCCAGTCGCTAATAACGTTTTTGAGATGTTTTTCATTTCGATACTCCTTGTTCTCTTTATAATATTAAGTTGTTATAAAAACATTCCCTTATTATTATGTGGTTCATTTTAACAAAGAGATATGAAAATATCATCCATTTTAACATCATAAATTGGACGGATATGGGTATACTACTAGAGACGGATATCCGTTACAGATGACATTCCTTTTTGAAATGTTATACAATTACAAAGACTATGGAAGTGTAAGGAGAATGATTATGTCTAAAAAAGATAACTCTACATTAAGTGCCGTTTCATTTGTACTTTCAAGTGCAACAGTTGCCATTGACTCATACAATGAATCGAACTTTAAAAACAAAAATAAACAATTAAGCTATTTATCGTTAGGTATTGGGGTTGGCGATATGTTGCTTGATTTTTATCTTACATTCGGGGCAAAAAGTAATATCGCAAAAGCTTGGTCTCTATTATCATTAGGCCGTCAATTAAAATCATCATTAGAACGTTATAAAACCATTAAAGCATCTTAATTGTTTTAACCATCAAAGTTCATGATCCAAATGAATTTTGATGGCTTTTTTGTTTTTAAGCTTCTGTAGTGTCCTAGCCTATTATTGGCGGGCGCGAGCTATTTTTTCTTGCTTATAAGGCATTCGTCTCACTGTCCTATGTCAATGATTACATAACATGACGTTAACTTAAGTTAAAAATACAAAAAACGGTGATTTCCTACGAAACGAAAAGATCGTCTTTAGTAGGTATCACCGTTCACTGTTTAATTAATGAATATATTTAAATTGTCCTACGCTATAAGCAGGAATTGTACGATATGTGAGAATACCTGGGCTAGCGCTATAGTTCATTTCTGAAACTAAAATACTACCATCAGCGTTCACACGTTCAACATATGCAACGTGACCATAGTATCCCATGTCTGATTGTAAAATTGAACCAACTGCTGGACGATTATTAATCGTATAACCATCACGTGCTGCATTATCATCCCAAGCATTCGCATTCCACCAGTAAGTGCTAATGCCTTTGCCAGCAGCTAAACGTTTATTAAATACGTGCCACGTACATTGACCCCAGTCGTATAAATTAGAGTGGTTGAACACTGGAGAATAATAACCCGAACCTGTTGGTACAACAGGCGCTGATGGTTGAGTTGGTGTCGCAGCTGAACCACTAACTTTTAATGTTTGTCCTGGGAAGATTAAGAATGATGTTAAACCATTCAATGCCATAATATTTTGGTATGTTGTACCGTAACGTGCTGCAATTGCCGATAAAGAATCACCAGCTTGAACCGTATACGTTTGTGCCGAACCCGTTGATGTTGATGCTGGACGCGATGGCGTACGTGGTGTACGCGTTGGCGTTGGCGCCGAGGCTCTACCACTTACTTTTAGCGTTTGACCCGGGTAAATTAAAGTACTTGATAAACCATTTAAACGCATAATGTTTGTATATGATGTACCGTAACGTGCTGCAATTGAAGAAAGTGTATCCCCGCTACGCACTGTGTACGTAGAACCTGAACTTGAACCGCCAGTATTCGTTACTCGAGATGGGTTAGAAGACGTTCTGCCTCCTGACACTTTTAAAATTTGATCTGGGAAAATTAAATTCGAAGTTAAACCGTTGTAAGACTTAAGTTGAGCGATAGAAATGTTGAATTGATTGGCAATTGACCATAATGAATCGCCAGCTTCAACACGATACGTTGCAGCATCCGCATCATGTGCAGCTATGGCAGATACAGCCGATGTCCCAATCACCGCTGCGATAATTTTTTTTCGCACGCGCTTCCCCTCCTAAATAGTGAAATAAGTTAGACTTTTACTGATATACAAATTTATTATACACACACCTTTGCGAAAAACATATGACCGTTATATAACATTCTTATTACAAATACTTCCATCTAATTTACGTTTGAAATGAGTGTTGCCACTCTGATTTCAAATTTTAAAGGGTTTAACGGCATTTTCTCAAAAATCAAACGAACATCGCGTTGTAACAAATGAAATATTACAGAAAATTTAAGATATGAAACCTTCTTAAAAACGGCCATTTATAGCAATTAGGTTACGCTGTCTGGAACGACTTTCACGCTATGCACGATACACACATCAAGAATGCCTTCAATATGCGTATCCTACACATTGAAGGGATTTAATAGACTTTGGTATAGATATCTGACATGAATTAGCTCAATGGATTGGAATCCTCTATACTTTTGCGTTAAACGCTTGTTTTAAATCTTCTACTAAGTCTGAAGTGTCTTCGATTCCAAGTGATAATCGTACAAGCCCATCTGCAATGCCTTCTTTCGCACGCACTTCTGCTGGGATGGAGGCATGTGTCATTAAGCTCGGCACTGAAATTAAGCTCTCTACCGCACCTAAACTTTCTGCCAAAGTAAACAATTGTGTTTGTGTTACTAATTTCTTAGCTGTTTCTACATCTTTCACTTCAAATGAAACAATGCCTGGCATACCATCTGCTTGTTTTTGATGGACATCTCCATTTAAATGATTTTCCAAACTTGGATGATAAATCTTCGCTACATTGTCGTGTTGTTTTAACATTTCCACAATAGCTAGAGCGTTACGTTCAATTTGTTCTAAACGTAATCCTAATGTTTTCATCCCACGAACGAGTAAATAACTGTCCTGTGGACCAAGAACGCCTCCTGTTGAATTTTGTATAAAACCAATTCGTTCCGCAAGTGTCGTATCATTCACGACCACAAGGCCCGCAACAACATCACTGTGACCACCTAAATATTTGGTAGCCGAGTGTACCACGATATCTGCACCAAGTGTTAACGGCGTTTGATAGTACGGCGTCATAAAGGTATTATCAACCACAGTAATTAAGCCATGTTGTTTCCCTAATTGACTGACCGCTTCAATATCCGTCACGCGTAATAACGGATTCGATGGTGTTTCAATAAACAACATTTTTGTATTATCTTTAATTTTAGCTTCCACGTTATCAATATTTGTCGTATTCACAAAATCAAACGTAATGCCGTAACGGTTAAACACTTTCGTCATGACGCGATACGTACCACCATATACGTCAGACCCCACAATAATATGGTCACCTTGATCTAATAGCATGACTACCGCACTAATTGCTGCCATCCCTGAACCAAACGCAAACCCATGCGTTCCATGTTCAAGTGCTGCAATCACTGACTCCAATGACGTTCGTGTTGGATTCGCAGAACGTGAATATTCATAGCCTTGTCGTAACGCACCGATGGCATCTTGTTCGTACGTACTTGTTTGATAAATCGGTGTAGTCACCGCACCTGTATAAGGATCTGTCGTCTGACCACCGTGAATTAATAACGTTTTTTTATTCATTTTCCATTCCTCCATATGTAAATATATTTTTCGACATATAACGATCACTGCCATCGGGGAAGACAACAACGATATTTCCCCTTTGAATGCGTTGTGCGGTTTGAAGCGCCCCTTCTAATGCCGCACCTGATGAACTACCGACAAGTAGCCCTTCATAACGTGCCAAGTCTTTCACATGTTGAAATGCTGTTGCGTCTGATACGACTTCGACTTTATCAATCCATGTTTGTTCCAAAAATGTGGGCCACACTTCAACACCAATGCCTTCTGTGTCATGTTTGCCTTTTTCTTGACCACTCAAAATAGAGCCTTGTGGTTCTACTACTACGCATCGAATCCCCTGAGAAACAAAGCGCTCTGCCACTCCCGAAAAAGTTCCACCTGACCCTGCACCTGCGACGAAATAATCGATATCTGGTAGATCATTTAAAATTTCTGATGCTAATGTGTGTTGATATGCTTTAGGGTTTTCTATCGTTTCAAATTGATTCGTATAAAACGCATTATGTTCTATGGCATAAGCTTGTGCTGCTTGTCTTGCACCAGTCATTCCATCTTTATTTGGTGTGCGATAAATCGTTGCACCTAATGCGCGCATCACAGTCATTTTCTCTTCAGCAAACCCTTCAGGTGCGAAAATCACACATTGAATGCCGTATGGTTTCGCAGCTATTAATAGTCCTATACCCGTATTCCCAGCTGTTGCTTCGACCACTGTGCCTCCCTTTTTTAAATCACCTTTGTTTAACGCCTGTTCAATGAAGTACTTTCCTAATCGATCTTTAATACTCCCCCCTGGATTAAACATTTCCAATTTCGCATAGATGTGTACATCATCCGTACTGTAATGTGCCAAACGCACTAGCGGTGTATGTCCAATTAAATCCAAAAGCTTTGATGTCAATCTGCCTCATCCCTAATCCTTAGTTTTCTTGTATGAATTATAGTATATAAAAGCTAAAGATTCAATCTTCTGATACGTTTTTAAGGCGTTGTAAGGGAACCATTTAAAAGATGAGGTCAAAATACGCTATACTAAATAAAAAAAGAGGTGGTTGGCATTGCAAATCATTTCGAAAGAGACACTAAATGAACAAGAGATACACGCACTCGTTAACCTTTACGCCTCCGTGGGTTGGCATGGGCACACGCCTGAAAACATTACTACCATTTATAAACAAAGCACCCATATTCTATTGGCATATCACGATGAGGTCTTGATTGGGTGTGGCCGCGCATTATCCGATGGCGTGTTTAACGCAGCCATTTATGACGTTGTCGTGCGTCCAACATATCAACGTCAAGGCGTTGGTCAACGCATTGTGACCCACTTAGTTAGAGACATTGGTGAAGTTTCATGTATACATTTAATTAGCACACTTGGCAATGAAGCGTTTTATGCGCAGTGTGGTTTTAGGAAGCTAACAACTGGCATGGCCATTTATCAACATCCAAAATTAGCGACACAATATTTAGAATAGAGGTGCATGACATGATACGTGTTGAAACAGAGTTAGGTGATATCTTAGGTGAATCCCATCCTCATTATGATGTATTTAAAGGCATTCCTTATGCCATCCCACCTGTAGGAGATTTACGCTTTCAAGCTGCACGCCCCTATTCCAAGCGATTAGATGAATTTAAAGCGACGCAATTTGGCGCTGTGCCTATTCAGCCTCCAAATCATTTAGAATCATTTTTCAATGTAACGCCCACACACTACCCTCAAAGCGAAGATTGTTTAACACTCAATATTTGGCGACCACATGGCACAACGAACAGTGACCGCTTGCCAGTCATCATATACGTTTATGGTGGGAGTTTTGTAAATGGGCATAGCGCACTTGATATGTATAACCCAGAACACTTCGTCGCACAGCATCGCGTCATTGTCGTGACATTCAATTACCGTCTTGGTGCACTTGGGTTTTTAAATTGGTCAGAAATCAACCCAGCGTGGGACTACAATTTGGGGCTGTCTGATCAACAGTGTGCTTTTCAATGGGTACATGACCATATCGCCTTTTTTGGTGGTGATCCCCATTGTGTGACCGCAATGGGTCAGTCTGCCGGCGCAATGAGTATACAAGCGTTACTCTGTCATCCTAAAACGCATAACTTTATACATCGAGCTGTTTTATTAAGCGGCGCATTACAATGGATGACCTATGACACGTCGACTTTAAAAGCCCAAGAATTTGAGACGTTAAAACAGACTCACTTCCCTTCTATACCATGGACTGCACTATCACCCAATCACATCTTAACCTTAATGGCACATCAGCAAGTGATGTATGGAAAGTCTAAAGGACTTGAATTTTTATATGCGCCCATCAAAACATCGCAGTTTACTAACCATTTTGCACATTTAAGACTGCCCGTCCTCATTGTTCAAACGGAAGCAGAAGGAGATATTTACATTAAGTCCGAAAAACATACGTTAGACCCGCAACAATTTCAAAAAGTGGCCGAACGAAATGGTTTAGACGTCCCGCATCGTTCACAGATTCAAACTGCAACACAACAGCGCGATTGGATTACCACACATTATTTTCATCATCCAATAGCGACACTTTCTAAAGCGCTATCGACTTATACTGACACTTGGTGTGCAACATTTGCGTGGTCTCGTCACGATCATCCAGACTATGCGTCAAGCTATCATATCCTCGATGTACCATTTTGGTTGAGTCAACTTGAAATATTAGCTGCACACGGTTTGAGGTTACGTGCGCATGATTACAATGTAAGCCAAGACATGATGAAAGATTTAACCACTTTCGCCCAAACAGGCTGTTTACCTTGGAATGATCATAAAATATATCAGTAAATTTCGGTACATAAAAAGCCATCAATATTCATTTTATCAATGAACGTTGATGGCCATTTGTGATATCAAATTTATGTGTGCTGGACTGATTAATGTTTTTCAAGCCATTATAAAAGTTGCATGATAAAGACAGCTAAAATAACGAAAGGTAAAATATACTTCACCAAAAAGTACCACGGATAAATGAATTTAAATCGGTCAGGACCGAACCCTTCTTTTAACGCTTTAAAATCAATGACATAACCAACGACAAGTGTTGTCGCTAAGGCACCTATCGGCATTAACAGGTTAGAAACTAAAAAGTCCATATTATCAAAGATGGTCCCTGCCCCAAATGTCACTTGACTGAGCGTACCAAAGGACAACATCGCTGGAATGCTGATGACAAACACTGCCATACTAAAAATCAAAGCCACTTTACGACGTTTGCGGTTATCATTCCGCGTAAAGTTTGACACGTTCAATTCTAAAAGTGAAATGGAAGACGTTAGTGCTGCGAATAAAAATAAAATTAAGAACGCAAAATAAAACCATGCGCCAAACTGCATACTTTCAAATACGAGCGGCAACACTTTGAACAATAAGCCAGGCCCTTCTTCAGGTTTATATCCAAATGCTTGTAATGCAGGGAAGATAGCTAAACCGGCAAGAATTGAAATAACAATGTTCATCACGACAATCGTCAGCGCAGATGTTTTAATCGTCATCGCTTTAGGCGCATAACTCGCATACGTAATCATCCCAGTTGTTCCTAATGAAAGCGCAAAAAAGGATTGACCCAATGCGAACAACATCGATTCCATCGTTATATCTTCAACACGCGGTTGTAATAAATAACGCACACCATTCATAGCCCCTTCTAATGACAAGGCTTTTACCACAATAATAATTAAAAAGATAAATAATAGTGGCATCATGATTTTTGATGCTTTTTCGAGTCCCTTTTCGACCCCTAACATCACAATGATACATGTTAAACCGATAAATATAAATTGACCGAATAACGTATAAACGGGATTACTAATAATCGTTTCAAAATGAATATCACGTAAAGATGACGGTAAGATGTGTAATAATTGAAGTAAAACAATACCAATATAAATTATAATCCATCCGCCGATAACACTGTAAAATCCAAATAATACAAAAACAGCTAAATTCCCGTTCCATCCAATGACATTGAGCCATTTTTTTCCAGTTAATTTGCCGTAAATTTCAGTCGTATACGTACGCCCAAGCTTTCCGACTGTAAATTCCATAACCAGTAATGGCAAACCAACAAGTATTGTAAAAATTAAAAACATCAATAAAAATGCCCCGCCCCCATACATGCCTGCCATGTATGGAAACTTCCACATTGCGCCAAGCCCAATCGCAGAGCCAGCGCTTGCGAGGATAAATCCCGTAGATGTTTTCCACTGTGACTGTTGAGACACAGAACGACCTCCCTTTCACTTTAAAGCGGTGAAGTTTTAAAAACGAATTGTTGAAAATATACCATAATATAACGCATTTATCAATCTCTTGTGTCACATTTTTTAGTCTAGTGATGATTGCTGTCACATTTTTTAGTCTAGTGATGATTGCTGTCACACTTTGTTAAAATATCATTTCATTTTAAATCCAAAAATGAACGGTCTAAGCGTGGAGGCACTTAGACCGTTAATGGAATAGGTTATTGTAGAAATTTTTCAATATAAAATGCAGACTCTTCGATTGAACGATATTCAGTATTAATGACTGTCGCATTCAATCGCTTAAAAACTTCCTCGGCATAAGCGAGTTCTTTTTTAATACGTTCGAGATCATTGTAATTGGCTTTTCCTTTCATACCCAATACTTTCACGCGTTCTGTGCGGATATTCATGATGTATTGAGGACTGGCAGTTAAGCCAAATACTTTTAAGTTACGATGTTTAAACACATCTTCCGGAATACCCACTTCTGGAACGAGTGGGATATTCGCAATTTTATATCCTTTATTGGCTAAGTACATGCTGAGTGGGGTTTTGGATGTACGGGACACCCCAACTATCAGCGCATCCGCTTCTCCGATGTCCGTAAAATGTTTGCCGTCATCGTACTTCACGGAATATTCGATTGCATCGATACGTTTGAAATAATCATCATCGAGCTTACGAATACGTCCTGTCTCTTTCGCAGGTTCTAATTGGGTTTTGTCTTCGATTAATGCCATGAGGGGTGACATATAATCGACATATGGAATACCATGCGCTTTCGCATACGCTTGACCCGCTGCGTTATATTCTTCGGTCACAAGCGTTGTGACCACGATGGCACCTTTAGTTTCTGCTAATTTTAGGACATTCAGTAACTCTTCTTCATTTTTAATAAATGAAAACTTCTTCACTTCGATTTGGGTTAAATCTGGAAACTGACTAATGACCGCATGAATCATGCGTTGTGCCGTTTCTCCAATGGAGTCCGACACAACAAAAATGGTAAGTTGTTTTTGCGTCACATTATCGCCCGCTTTCCACAACACTTTGAGCTGTCGCTAAAATTGCACCAGGGACACGGAATGGTGAACATGAAACATAATCAATTTGCATTCCGTTGAAGTGATGGATAGATTTAGGGTCACCACCCAGTTCACCACATACGCCAATTTTAATCGTTGGCTTCGCTTGTTTTGCTTGGTCTACCGCAGTTTGTATCATCGCACCGACACCATTCACATCGAGCGTTTGGAAAGGGTCAACCTCTAAGATGCCACCTTGGATATAGTCATTAATGAATTTACCCGCATCGTCACGTGAGAATCCATATGTTAATTGCGTTAAGTCATTCGTACCGAAACTAAAGAAATCACATTCTTTTGCGAGTGCACCGGCTACCATACATGCGCGTGGTGTTTCAATCATTGTACCGATGAGGTAATTTAATGATTGACCTGTTTGTGCTTCAATCCCTTTAATACTTTCAACAATTTGTGTTTTCAATGTCGTAAATTCTTCAACCGTTGATACGAGTGGAATCATAATTTCAGGCTGACACGCGATACCTTCAGCTTTTAAACGTGCCACACTTGTCATAATCGCTTCCGCTTGCATCACGTACAATTCTGGGTACGTAATCGCAAGACGACAACCACGGTGACCTAACATCGGATTCGTTTCGTGAAGTTCAGCGATACGCTTATTTAATTTGTCTTCCGAAATACCTAATTGTTGTGCGACATTCGTGACTTCTTCACCCGCTTTAGGTAAAAATTCATGTAATGGTGGGTCTAACAAACGAACGATTGATGGACGTTCACCTGATAAACGGAAAATGTGTTCAAAATCTTCAGTTTGGTATTCACGAATTTGATTTAGAGCTTGGATGCGTGTCTCTTCATCTGAAGATAAGATAAAACGACGCATTTCAACAAGACGCTCTGCACCAAAGAACATATGCTCCGTACGCACAAGGCCAATACCTTTCGCGTTAAATTGGTAACCCGCTTCAATATCAGGTTTCGTCTCAGCATTCATGCGGACATTCAGACGTGCAATATCTTCCGCCCATTGCATAAATTGTTCAAACTCTTCACTATGCTCTGCATTTGTTGTTTCAACTTTACCAGCGTAAATGTCACCATTTGCGCCATCAACAGATACCATATCTCCTTCATGCAGTGTACCACCTGGATACGTGATTACTTTTTCAACCGTGTTGATTTCTAGATTTGAACATCCAGTCACACAACATTTACCCATCCCACGAGCAACTACTGCCGCATGCGATGTCATCCCACCATGCGTCGTGACAATCGCTTCACTTGCGATCATGCCTTCAATATCTTCAGGGGATGTTTCAGGGCGCATTAAAATGACCTTCTCACCTTGTTCAGCGCGTGCCTTCGCTTCTTCAGCCGTAAAGACGATGTGACCTACCGCAGCACCAGGGCTTGCAGGCAAACCAGATTGCGATACCACTTCAGCATTTGCGAGTGCTTTCTCTTCAAATGTTGGATGAAGTAATGTATCGATAGATTTCACATCTACTTTTGTCATCGCTTCTTCTTTAGAAATAACCCCTTCTTCTACAAGGTCTACGGCAATTTTCATCGCTGCTTTCGCCGTACGTTTACCGTTACGTGTTTGTAAAATATAGAGCTTCTCATTTTCAATCGTAAACTCAATATCTTGCATATCTTTATAATGCGCTTCTAATTGTTCAGAAACCTCTACAAATTCTTGATGCACATGTGGCATTTGATCTTTTAACGTTTGAATGTCTTTCGGCGTACGAATCCCCGCTACGACATCTTCACCTTGCGCATTTAATAAATATTCACCGAAAAGTTTCGCTTCACCAGATACAGGATTGCGTGTAAATGCTACACCTGTACCACTTTGGTCACCACTATTTCCGAACACCATCTCTTGGACGTTGACAGCCGTACCAATATCATGTGGAATATCATTTAAATCACGATACACACGGGCACGGTCGTTATCCCAAGACTTAAATACCGCTTCAACCGCTTCAGTTAATTGTGTCAGTGGCTCTTGAGGGAACGGTTTAAACACTTCCTCTACATAGACTTCTTTATATTTTTCACAAATGGTTTTAAGGCCTTCAGCTGGAATATCCGCATCCGTTTCATAACCATGTTCCTTTTTATAGCCTTCAAAATATGTATGGAACGCATGCATCGGAATGTTGTAAACGACTTCACCAAACATTTGAAGTAAACGACGGTAACAGTCATAAGAAAAACGCGCATCATTTGTTTTTTGTGCTAATTTTTCAACGTTGTTATCATTAAGCCCCAAGTTTAAAATCGTGTCCATCATACCTGGCATGGAAATCTTCGCACCACTACGTACAGATACAAGAAGTAAATTTTGATCATCTGAGAACGCTTTACCCGTACGCGTTGAAAAAGCTTCTAATTGTTCTTTTAATTGTGTGATGACAGCCTCAGGAAGTGTCTCACCTTGTTTTAAGTATTCAATACACGCTTCTGTTGTAATCGTAAAACCATCAGGAACTGGTAAGCCAAGACGTTTCATTTCAGATAAGTTCGCACCTTTACCACCAAGCAAATCCTTCATGTCTTTTTGACCTTCATCAAAAGCATAAATGTATTTCGTCATACTGTTTCACCTCAAATAGTTTAATATGTCATACTAATAAATATGAGTATGTCACATTATTTTTGAAAACGCAACGAAAAAAAGATAAATCATAAAAAATTTAAGAATTAACGACACTAAATTGTTAAGATTAAAGCTTTATATACGTATCATATTCTTAATTTAGAATCATTTAGTTAATTGACGTGACACAAATCATTGATGTGTATGTGACATATAAATCGATATATATAAAAGAAGCTTAAGTCGCAACACCGACGTGTCACTTAAGCTTCCCGCGAAACATTATTGAACATTTGATTGGTGGGATTCCATTTTGTATGGACCATTACGTAATTCATCCATGAAGAGTGCATAAGAAAAGAATGATCTCAAGATTAACAAATCAATACACGATATGACTATGATACTCATTCCAAAGAAATTGTTTTCCTCAGCCATGGTTGGTACTGTCCAAAATAAATAACCTATCCACGCTAAACTTATTAACTTCAATATAATGGCGAATATATTTATTGAACTCCTAGCCTTTTTAACGACAATATGAAATTCATTCAAAGAAAAAATGAGTATGGCTAAAAACGATAAAATAACCGCTCCTATAATAGAGTACAAATACATTAGGCCATGCCACGGTGTCTTTATGATACAGATTAAGTATATAGAAGCCATTGCGATAGGTTGTAAATAACCCGCTATTACATTTATGACTAGATAGCGAAGAGCACTAATCCTATTAATCTGTATATTTTATAGCTATCTTGAAACATCAATATGACATTAAAAATCATCCACATAGCATATGTCACATATAAATATATAGGTATGTCAAACCATGCATTCGACAGATTCAAAATAACCACATCAAAAAATAATACAAAAATAATGATAAAAATGATGAACGGTTTCATATGTGATTTCTTCAAATTTGTAATATACGTTTCTAACATGTCGCCCTCCCAACTCATAAGCTTTATTTCATATATATCAAAGTGCGGTTTTTACCACCTTTTATAGCTATTCTACTATCATAATTTTTTCGACAATTTTATAATCAACATATCTTTTAATAAACATAAAGGTAACAAAGTGTAACGGTATAATTATTAATATGGATCCTGAAACCAGGAATTTAGAGTCTGCTATATTTGGAATTGATAAGTATTCTAAAAACTTAGTAATGTAAATAAAATTCGAAAGTAATAATGCTACTAAGCCAATTTTCGACCTCGTTTTTCCATTAGCGAATCGAGCGATAATTTTACCTTCATTTAGCATCATTAATGCACCGATAGAAAGCAATAGAAAACTCATTATCATTGTTACAGTGTTGTGTAACCAATATTCATATAAGTCTACATTATGCTGAATTCCCATATAGTAAAACAAATTGTTAAAAGCTAAGATGGCATTCACACAAGAAAGCACATTAATGATTGATAAAAATTTAGCATACCTTTTCTTTTTAACTTACTCGATGTAGGATTGATTTTTACAAATGGAATCCACTGTAGGATGCTTATAATGATAATAATTAGCTGTATTAGAGTGGATATTTTTAAATACAAGGGAATATTTTCATAATCCAGACCATTAAATAAAGTTATACTTGTAAAACCAATAATGACAAATCCTAATATACTTATAACGAGTCTCGTATTCCTCCCAAACTATTAATCGCATTTTTTTCATCCATTTTAATTTACACTTCTTTCCTACACATAGGGTAAATACAGAACAATTGAATTGACGAATATATAAAGTGTAACGACTAATGGCACAATGGTTTTAAACAAAAATACACCATATTTAATTTTTCGATAAATATCTAAAATCAACCAAATGATTGTAATTATAAATCCTATAAAAATTATGGCTGGATCGACTGAAATGATATCTTCTTGTAGAAGCGGATGCATATGTATATGTGTGAACCACATTAACACTACAGAAATGATCAAATAATAAACCGTACGAACTCTTGAAGAACGCAAGTCAGATTCTTGAACTTCCAATTGTTCTTCATCTTGATTTTGTTCTTTTTCAACCATATATTTTAAAAGTCTTGGCTTGGTCCAAAATGTTTTAATCGTGAAATACATATAAATATAAGATCCAAAATAAGTGAACACTAAATAATTTCTTAAATCATGGAGCTCAAGATGTCCCCCAATAACATAAATCACAATGAGTGCGATAATTATCCCTAAATCAATGAGTAAACTGATGAATAATCCACCTTCAATTTTAAAAAGACTCGACATGATTGCGGCATAAAAAATCACAAACAAACCGAATAAAACAATATATATCATAATGATTCTCCTTATTATATTTTGCACGCCATAGTTTGGTTTTAAAAATTACGCATAACGTGACGTTATGCGTTAAAATCCTATATAATTCCTGTGATTTTCAAAACATTAAGTACAAATACTACGATACCTACGATAATCGCAATGTTTAATAATTTAGCCCCTTTTTCAGGATTATATTTTTTGTATTTAATACTACAAATTATACTTCCAATCGCAAATAATGGTGTAACAATTGTAAGGACGATAAATACCCATGCCCATACTTTTAAAGCTTTACCTTGTTCTTTCATCTGTAATGTCTCCTTCTAAAATTATGTAATATTATAAAAATTTTGATGATATCCATAGAAAGCGCATCAAAATTATGATTCTTTTTCACATACTTTTGCCTTTACATCTATCCACGCATGCGTGCCTTTATAATTGGTTTTCAATGTGTGATAATAAGGCGAAACAAAAGTTAAATTATTTTCTTCAGCAAATTGATTCATTTCTTCTAACAAAGCTATCTCATCTTCTATAAAGTTATCTGTCACTATTCTTCCGTGCAGCATTTTATTTAGTGTAAAATAACTACGAAAACCGAGTTCGTCATCAGGTAAGAACCCTTTTGAAACTGGTATACAAACAAAAACATTCATTTGTTTTTGTTGATTTATATGTGTGATTGCATAGGTTAAATCGCCCACTGGTTCAGCATCTCTATCCATACAACTTTTCACAAAATCTTGAAACACTTTTTCCATATCATCAATCTCAACATTCACATAAGACTTATACGCTACATTTTTTAACATGATAGAACTGTAACTGGTCTTATTCATCGTCTGTACCTTCTATCGACTCTATTTCAGCATGTATTTCAAAAGCTTTGCCTCCAGGATAATCAATCATCACGTGGTAATATGGTTGATCTTTAAGGTGAAAACCATTTTCCTGAGCAATGAATTCAATTTTTTTATAAACCAACTCAAATTCTTCTTCGTCAAAACATTTTTCAATTAATGTCGGAGCTACTTCTAACTTATCCACGTATTCAATATTCAAGTCAGGAACATCTTGAATCGGTTGATTTAATGCGATAAACGCTGTATATTCAACCTCTCCTAATCCCACTGTTTCTCTCTTAAAAATAATAGGTCCCGTTGGATAAATATCCTCATCTACAAAAAACGTATTAACCGTGTCTAAACCCTCTAACCAATCTTCATTTTCATCAATATCAAAAGTGATCTTGGCACAATAGGGCATCATTAACATGCCTACATCCACTAACATTCACCCTTCTTCTTAAGTTCACATTCGTATAAATACATAGAGTAACTAAAATAATTTCTAATAATATTGTCGTATAGAATTATTGTATGATTAATATACTTAGATTTTATTTGATTAATTATCACTCAATTCTTCAAAGTCACCGTTTAATGTTCTTATCACAAGTGCATAGTTAAAAAACGATCGTAAAACTAGTAAATCAATGCAAAGCAAAAATAATATACTAACCCAAATAAAACTATTCTCTTCAGCAGTAGTCGGTACCGTTATAGCTAAATATGCTAACCAACCTAAGCTTGCTAGCTTTATCAATATTGCCAACAGATTTAATGATGTTTTGGCTTTATCAACTATTAAATGAAATTCATTTAAAGAAAATATAGAAATTGCAACAACAGAAAGTAAAACTGCCCCAATTATATTCATCCAGTAAAATATTCCATTCCAAGGAGTAAAAACAATTCCTATTAAATAACAAGATGCTACAGCAATAGGTTGGATGTATCCAGTAATTACATTTATAATTAAATATTTTGTAGCGCTTATTTTATTAGCTTTAACATTTTCAAAGCTATCAAGCTTGAATATAATCAAATTAAATATCATCCATACAGCATAAGTAATATACAAATAAATGGGTATATCATTCCATATATTTGTAGAATATATCATCACTGAATTAAATAAAACAATTAATATCATCAAAAAGATAATAAAAGGTTTCAAATACGACTTCTTTAAATTTGTAGCATAAGTCTCTAACATGGTCTCTCTCCTCTAATTAAATATCGTTTTAAACCCACTTGTAACATTATTCCACCCTGATTTAACAACGTTGGCACCTGCATCTAAACCTTTATTAATACTTGATTTAGCTACGTCTGTAAGTGATTTATCCATACCAGGTAGTTTCGAATCTAGAAGGTAGCCTACACCAATTCCCACCGCTGCTCCAAGAAGTGTCCCTACAACTGGAATAGGTATGGCTGTTCCTATCGCAGCCCCTGCTGCAGCGCTAGCACCAATTGCTCCTAAATCAACGCCCATCCCCACAATCATCTCTTTAGCCGATTTTTCATCTAAATTATCGGTAATTGCGGAGACAAGGGCTAAAGGTTTTAACACTTTCCCCCCTAATTTCATGCTATGTTTCAGTTTACCAATGACGTTTTTAGAAGTGAAGTCACCTTTTAATGTTTTTAATCCTTCATCTACATAATTTTTTAAATTTTTAGTTGCCGCTGTTCTAGATTTAAAATTTTCCTTCTTAAGTATATTGTCTCTAAAATTTTGCGATGAAAATGTATTTTTGAATTCAGTAGAGGCTGCTTTTTTCATTTCAGCTTTATCAAAGAATTGCTTAGAATCCCCAAATTTATATTGGAAGTTTTTATCTTTTAACTCTTCTTTTAATAACGCGCTCGTTTTACTGTCTAAGTTTTGGACATTTTTCATCCAATCGACAAGATTCCCTTTTTTAAAAGGGTTGTTTTTCACAAATTCCCCCGAACTTTTTAAAAGATTTTTTAGATTTACATTATCTATATCTGTATGCATATATAATGCCATATTTTTTAATTGTTTAGGTGACATGTTGTCGATTAATTCGTTAACATTTCTAGTACTCATAAATTTATTGTAACCAGCAAGAATATCACCATTACCTATTGCTTTTAACGCTAACATTTCACGTCCAGCTTGTTTTAGAGCATTCAACCCTTTTTTGGTTTTAGGAGGAAAAGCGTTCATTTCGTCACTACATTTTTCGAGAAACTTTTGCCATCTTTTTAGTTCTTCACTGGTTTGATGACGGATGATTGCACTTTCAATCTTTCCAGAAGTGCCTGAAATTGATGAACGATTGGCTGGTAAATCATTTTTCACATATGTTGTTAACCCTTTGAGTTCTGTGATCAAGTTATTTGTTAAATCCCCATCCGTAGAATTAACTGCATCAAAATTAACTAACTTATCAATCGTATCGTCCACATGATCTTTAAACGTTGTTGCTTTTGAGGTTAAATCCTCATTCTTAACTTTTTGTGCTGTCGTTAAGGTATTCACTGTGTCAATCCAATTGTTAACGTATTCAATCGTTTCTTTCATAGACTTTACTTTTTTAGAAATGTCGTCTTTATATGTTTTTATTTTATCTTCATGTAATATCGCTGCTTCATCGTTATCCACCTGATTACTGAACTTGCTGATAGATTTATCCATATCAGCCACATAATCTTTATTGGTATTTTTTATTTTATTAATCGACTGATAATGGAATGTTTTCGTATATGATTTAACGCTTGATGCCGTTGCACCTTTAAATTGATCAGTATTAATGAGTGACGCCATACTTTCTTTTAACGCATCGACATCACCATTTGTTTTATCCAACTCAGATTTGATGGCGTTTTTCATATTTTGAACTTCATTCATATTAACTTTTACACCCATTATTTCACCTCCATATTTTAAAGTAAGGCCTCTAAACCTGAAATTGCAAAATTCGTCGCATTCAATCTAGATTCTGCATCTGAAATCTCATCATCTTTTTTACTAACGTCACTTTCAAGAGCGTCTCTTGCTTCTACAATCTTAGTTTTAACATCATCGGCAGAAGTTGTAAGATTTTCTAAGTGCTCATCACTTTTCGATTTTGTTTGACCTTTCCAGTGACTACTAGCGATATTAATACCTTTAAATTCATTTAAAGTATCACTAAATGCCTCATTATGCGTTTTGACTTTCTCATAAGCTCTATTTAATTCCTCTCGTTCGCGTCTAAGTTTTGTTAATTCATTTTCAATAATTTGCGCTTCTCTTTGTTTGGCTGCTATAAGTGCACGTATCTCACTTTTCCCCACTCAAACACGCCTCCCCTAATTGTGTTTAATTTGATTCGCAATATCTTGATCATTTTGGACGATTGCTTGAACTGCACCCAACATTGCATCTGAATCTTGCGAAGTGATGGTTTTATAATTATCAAGAGCGGCTTTATAATTTTTGAACATGGTTTCATATTCTTTAAACGTAATTAAATTTGTTTCTGACAAATGTGCTTCACTGTCAGATACTGACAATTGATTGGCACTTGTTTTCATTTTATCTATTATTGCAGTAACATCTGTTTCTCCCAATTTGATGACCATATTATCACTCCATTAGCATCAGTTTTTGATATTCTTGGTTTTTCACCATATAACATTCTCTTGTTTTCAATTCTGGTTCGCCATATTGGTTTTTAACTGGTAAAAATTCTTGTTCAGATATTTTATGACTAATAACGGCTTGGTTTACAATACGCGTCATCATTTTACTTTGTTTGTCATAAGCACCGATTGTATCTGAATACAAACCACTTGCGATGATCATAATGTTATATGTAGGTGCTTCATTAAATAATCGACGTACTTCATCTTCTGTTACCCCTGTGACTTGCACAAATCGTTTGATGTTATTTATGAATACCACTTTTCTTTCTTCACATGAACGCTTTCCTGTTTTTCTCGCTTCGATTTCTTGAATAAAGCCTTTTCGAATCATTGAAAGTTCGGTAGCACTTGCGTAATAAGACGTTACTTTGTTTGAAAATCTCTCCATATTTTCATCGGCATCTACTAATATGACAGTTTCTTGTTGTTTATAAATACCTAGGTAATTTAGGATGATGTCATTTAAATGCTCTTGTTCAATTGGCTTTATTGCCGCCACGATACTTGGTGCATTTAAATCTAATCGAACTAATTTTACAGTTTCAAAATCTAATCCTAATGGAATTTGATGTGATTTTGTTACAATATCCTCTAAATTATATTCTTTTTCCAACTCGGTACGCAATACTTTTTCAGGCATCATAGGAATATGTGCTGGCATATCACCTACAAAGTTTTCTTTCATCACAGCAATTTCATTTTGAATTTGATCATTATATGTCAAACCTTCTTCAGGTTTAAATGGCAAGGAGATTTGGAACTGTGTATAGTAGTCATCATTGATTACCGCACGCCCCTTAATATCTTTCACGCCTTTTTTATACGAACCGATGACATTTGTAATTTCACTATGTTCAAAGAGATATAGGGCAATCTTTGTTTTAATGTTTGTGTAAATCGGTGTGCGTATACTGCTTGTATTAGACCCAGTTAAAATTAAATACATACCTAACGCGAGCCCTTCACGTGTCAGTTTTGTCATCATAGCTTCAAATGCTTCTTGGTACGGTGTTTCTTTAATTGTGTCGTAGTTATCAATGATGATGAAGAAATTCGGAACTGTATTGCCTGTAAATTGATAATATTGTTCTAAATTAACGACACGGTTTTGACTTAGTATTTTTTTACGTTCGCTAACCGCTTCATGGATACGTTTGAGCGCTTTTTTAATTTTATCCTCTTGGTCCGCGGTAAAGTAATCGGCCACATGAGGTACATCCACGACTGGAATTAAGCCATTTGTACCGAAATCAAATAAGTACATATGTGCTTGATCTGGACGGTAATGGCGCGCAATATCAAAAATCACATTGTGTAAAAATGTCGAACGGCCGTATCCAGGACTTCCGATAACTGCCACATGACCAGCTTGGTTTAATTTTAGTTCAAGTGGTCCTTGATATTGTGCTTCTGGTACGTCTTTTAATCCTAATGTCAGCGTCACAGGCTTTAATTGATCATCCCATAACTGTTGAAATGCGGTTTCAACCAAGTCACTTTGATACACGTGCGACGGTAGTGGTGGTAACCATGGACGTTTGACACGCGGGACATTCATTGCTGTTGTAACGTCTTGTAAATGACGAATCACCGCTTCAAGTTCTGTCTCATTTGACGCTGTTTCTACTTCTTCTAATCCACTCAAATCTTTATTAATAGCTTGTAATTGTCCATAGTCATTAATCAAATAAATGGTTTGATCTTCTGTTTCAGCATGTGCCCCTGTTTGGTCATACGTACCTCCGCTGTATGCAGATTGGAAAAGTTCATAAATTTCATTATTACCTACTTGTAAATACGCACGTCCAGGTAACGTGATATCTGCAGCGTCAGGTGTTTTTAAAATTTCATTACTATCTTGTTTGTCTTGAACTTTCAATGCCAACTTAAATTTCGAATTAGACCAAATTTGATCATCTACAACCCCTGAAGGTTTTTGTGTCGCAAGAATAAGGTGAATCCCTAATGAACGTCCAATACGTGCTGTGGACACAAGCTCTTTCATAAATTCAGGTTGTTCCGATTTCAACTCCGCAAACTCATCGGAAATGATGAATAGGTGTGGCATTGGGTCTTTTGCGACACCTTCTTTGAAAAGTTTGTGGTAATGATTGATATGGTTGACATCATGTTCCCCAAAAAGGCGTTGACGACGACGTAATTCTGCTTTAATCGATGTTAACGCACGCATCGCTTCATCCCCATCAAGGTTTGTAATCGTACCCACAAGATGTGCTAAATCTTTAAACAAGTTCGCCATACCCCCACCTTTGTAGTCGATAAGTAAAAATGCCACTTCGTGAGGATGGAAATTGACTGCTAATGACAAAATGTAAGATTGTATAATTTCAGATTTACCTGAACCTGTTGTCCCGGCTATGAGTCCGTGAGGGCCATGTGCTTTTTCATGTAAGTTTAAATAAAGGATGTCATCTTTACCTCTCACGCCTAGTGGGACTGCCATTGTTTTATACGTTTCATTTTCACGCCAACGTTGCTTGACATTGAGCGCTTCCACATTTTCGACTTGATACATATCTAAAAATGTAATACTTTCAGGAATCGCGTTTTTCATTTGTTCTACATGGTTCAAATTGGCTAAACGACGCGCCACATAATCTTTATCCACGCCATTGGCACTGACAGGCGTAAATTTCAATTGAACCAATTCGCCTGCTTTCATCAGTAATTCGCCTTCAGTTTCACTCTTAATGTCTACTATTGTTTTTACATGTTCTGGCAGACTTTCTACGACATCTTCTACAAATACGAGTGAGATGCCATAAGGTGTTAAATCTTGGTTGATATATTCCAAAATGACATGATCTAAAATGCGAGACATATCCGTAATAATAAACACTAAATGTGGTGTGAAAATCACTTGTTCACTTTGTTGTAATTCTCTCACGTGTTGCACACGTTCTTTAATCATTGTGTAGACAGAGGTCAAAATTTGATCGCGAGTTCTTTGGTTATATACGAAACTACGTATGTTGTGATGACGCAGGTTCATATGTGGTATCCATCTCGTCCATTGGAAAGCCTCGCGCTCATGTTCATCCATTACAATGAGAAATTCTACTTCGTGATAACTATGAAAAGTTGCAAGTTGTAATAACGTTTGTTCTAATTGCGTGAGGATGTGACGCCGTTCACCAACATAGGCCACTGGTCCATGTGTTAAGTCATTAATTAATGGAGCTTGTTCTAGCTTTTGATAAAAATCATTTAATTTTTTAGCTTCATCGAATAAGAAATCACGACGTTGATTGAATTCCTCTTTGTGATAATCGATTTTGAATGATTTATCGATATCGGCCACGCCTAATCGATAATGTAAAAAATCATGATGATGCACGGTTTTCTCATAAATACGTGGTGCTTTCGTTTCAATAATATCTTGAATTTCGTGTAACGTCGGAAAGTGAAAATTTAAACTAAATCGCTGTTGATTCATCGCTTTATGAATTTGCGTTGTTTTTTCTCTTAAGTATTTCAAATACGCAGTTTCTCGTTCTTTCACTTCTTTTTTATACCGTTTACGATCTGAAAAGTAAGAAGTAATCCCAAACGTAATCGTCACTAAACACATTCCAATCATCATAATGATATAAATGCCTATCGGTCGCACTAAAAAGATGACGACTGTTAATGCAATCATCACGAGTGGTGGTATGATTGACCGCCATATTGCTGAGTTATTTTTTTGAACCGGTTGTGGTGGTTTTTCAATTTTTATCGGTTCTTTCGGTTCACGGTGAATCATTCTAGGCGATCGTTGATAATCATGGTAGTGTTCTTTTGTTGCACTTGGCTTCACAACATCCATGCGAACCAACTGGCTGTTCACTGTATATTGAGTGATGAGATAAAAACCGTCTTCTCGTAATTCCATCAACATCCCTTCTAAGTAAAAATGGTCTCCGATATAAAGCGTGTACGTACCTCTGTTCTGCTTCTCATAATTGATAAAGACGGGGTGATCAGTATCATAAATGAACTGTAAGGATTGCGTTGTTTTATAGTCTTCTATACCTTTTACAATTAACGTGTTTTTTAGGTCAGGGATATACACATCGTCGTACGGATTTGGGCCAAGCGTCATCACTGGTGCCGACTTTAAATAAAATGCATGAAAATTATTCTCTGTGAACCATGTTATGTCTACACCATTGATGGAAGTTTGGGATTGTAATGGGTAATCATCGACATACCACGTACCCGATTGTGTTTGCGTTATTGTAATGTCTGAACGAAGACCTTTAAAAGAGATACTCCCGTCTTCTTGACCATTAATGATATAGGTTTTACGAGATTGTAGATTCAGACATTTTAATTGATTGTCATATTGTATCATCAACTTATTCATAGAAGTTCCTCAGTTCTTATCCGTTAATTTTTTCTTTCAGCTTCTTGACGTTTTTTTCGATCTTCTTGAGCCTGTTCTTTTTGTTTTTTCTCATTTTCTTCTTGTTGTTTTAGACGTTCATCATTTTGTTTTGCGGATGCTTCTTGTTCTTTAGACTTTTCATCTTTAATTTCTTTTTCTTTATCTAAAATATCTTGCAGTCTGTCATTATATTTTTTCGTCTGTTCACTTCTTTTTTCTGATGACAATTTAGGATTGTTTTTAATGTCGTTAAGTTTATTGATTAATGCAAGTTTTGTTAAATCATTATCTTCTAAATACGTACTGATATTTAGCGCTTCATCAATATCTCCTTGTCCTAGCACCACCCAATACAACAAATAATCTTTATTGGCAGATGGTGTAATATGATTTAACACATTATTCTTTTTCTCTTTTTCAAGCCCTTGCTTGTTTGTTTCAACATAACTTTTCGCATAGGCGAATAACGCTTCTTTATCTAACCTTTTTGCGTCCACATTTTCATAATCATTTAAAACTTGGGTGTAATATTCTTTAATAAACGACTTATATCCTGCGTCAACTTGTGCATCGTGTTTCATCACAAAAAAGTACAAGTACGCTAAACATACGAGTAAAATAGCACTTAAAATTGCCGTCCCAATGCTAGCCCATTTATACAGTGCATATCGTTTCTTTTGAACGTATGCGTAGTGATGTTTATAATTTTCTTCTTGTTGATTGTAGTGACGTTGTAAAACCGCTTTTAAATCTTGTAAGTTAGACGCTTGAATAATTTGTTGATCAAAAGGTGTACCTTTATAAAGGTCTAAATTGCCTTCTACCAAACTTTCAAATTGCACTTTATCATTAAAAGCCTCAATAATAAGTGCCTTATAACGTGTCAAAAATTCTTTTTCCGTATAAGGTAATGGTTCAATAACGTTACGTATACCTCGCGTTTTTAATAGTGGCAAGCCATTTTTAGTAAAATGTAGCTCTTTAGGTTCTAACACATATGTATAGCGCGTATGTTGTAGTTCTTCTAGTTTTGCGATATTCAGCAAATAACGTAGTTTTTCATTTTTGGATAACGTCTTTATCGCATCGTACGTCACGACATTTTCGTGAAGATGATAATTAATTTGGAAACAATCTTGTAGCTCTGTGACTTCACCATCTAAAAAGTGCGTCACGCGTTGTTCGAGTAAATACATTAAATGATAATGTTCAGGTTTAACGGCGGATTTAGGAATATCTCTTAAATACGCACGTGTGTCCTGTTCAGATGTTAAATCAGCGTCTAAATCTTTAAGTTCCGGTAATTTCTTTTCAGACACGAGTGTCGCCTCCTAAATCATTTTTAAAATGTCACCATCTGCTATTTGAAAATCTATTAATCGATCATTTTCAACGAGCAAGTGATGTTTTGTGGTGATTTTGACATACTTTGGTATTCTTGTGAGTTCAATATCTAAACTATCCATAATTAAAGGAATTAATGTACGCATCGGCAATAAAATCGGTAGTGCCAAGTCATAGGTACCTTTGTTGTAGTTTGAAAAATCGACCGTCACGCGTTTATGTTGCATCATGTTTCTCACGCTTTCTCCATTTAGATATAGTTAAAATCGCAAAGCCTATTGTAAAAAGAGCCCCTACACTCATCAAAAAGTAGGGCAAGATGTTTTTCTCTTGATCTTGTTGAATGTATGGGGCCTTCGTTGTTGGTTCTTTATGTTCTTCAAACAATGTTCGTTTCGTATCAGCGATCTGAGAGGTAGATCGCTGATAATTTTCGAACATAGATTGTTTAATCGTCTGTTGACGTGCATATTTCTTTTTTTGAATTTCCGAATTTAATGTCTCGCTTTCTTTGTTGAAAAGCGGGGTGTCATATTCATTTAAATTTTTATTAACATTTTCTTTCGTTTCTTGATCAACTTGGATTTCCAAACCACCGTTATGCGCGGATGTGCCGAGTATAGAGAGTGCCAACATACTTTCGAATAACATTAGAATAATCTCACTTTATTTAATGGCTTAATCACTAGATTTAGTAAAAAGCCAATGATTGTAATCACGAACAGCAAAATCACAACAAGTAACGTCGACTGTTCTGCATTTAAGAAATTAAAGTATGCAGCATCCACATATGATAACGGCGAAATTTTTCCAAGTGTCGTTTGTGCTGAACCTTGACCTAGTTGATTCATTGCCACAAAGTAAATGGCTAAAATCCCAAGCATCATCAACATACCGATTGTACGAATTTGTCTTAATAAGTACGTGTTCACAAGTACAAAAGCACTCATCGTTAACACAACCATCACGATGAATTTCAAGCGGTAACCTTCTAATATTTCAAACTGATTCATTGCGACAAGTCCAATGACAAGTCCTTCTAATAACGCAACACCTGAAATGACACCTGCCACTGCGATACTATTCCAAATCTTATTATGTTGACTAAAATGATTATGAATGAATTGCAACTCACCTTTAGCACGTTCATAACTATAGAAGACATACGCAGTCATCATTGACATCAAATACATTAATAATACGAAAATACTCGGTGAGGTTGTATCCTTCTCATCACTATTCGCAAGGACATTTTCAAGGTTTTTCTTCTGAATCGGATGACTCATGAAGGCTTTTAACGCTTCATTTTGCTTGTCACCGTCTTTCGAATGTTTTAAGACGCGTTCAAAGTGTTCTGCGAATAATTTATTTTGTTTCGCGTTATTTGTCATATCACGATTAATTGCATTCGCACGTTCCCCAAGTGCACGACCACTCGCATGTAACTGGGTCACATTCGTATCTAACTGGTTCAGTTCCGAGCTCACTGTATTAGCAGTAGATTGTGATTTTTGACTATCTGTTAATAATTGCGTACTTCGTTCTGACAGTGTTTGAATGTCTTTATCTATTTTCGTCGACAATGTCACAAAGTCTTCTTCTTTATCTTTATCAACTTCAGGCTTTTTAGGATTCTCTTGGAATGTTTGATTTGTGTCATCTAATTCTTTAATGAGCGCACTTAATTCTTTTTGGTTATCCAATAATCCTTCTTGTCCTTGTAGCATCTCTGAGATTAAATCACTTGAAGATTGATTCAATTCATCTATTTTTTGTAGAATTGTAGTTTTGTCATTTTTGAATGCTGACATTTCATTGACCACTTCATCGACAAGCATTTTAATAATCGTGTCGTTATTTAATTCAGGTGCATTTGGTGTTAAGTATTGACTGTTATAAATATCATAATAATTGTCAAAACGATCTAACGCGCGCAATTGGTCTTTCACATCGGCATGAATTAAAAGCCCTTCTAAATTATGGTGAATCGAAATATCTACAACGCTAACATCACCTTTATCTGCTGTATCTGGCGTCGTTGTCGGCCCATCAGACGTATTATCATCTGATTGGTTCGCTGCACCGAATACCAGTTGTAAATGCATTGTTTTATCTTTCAGAAAAGCCGTTTTATAAGATTCTCCTGATTTTAATTTCGCTGTACCTTTAACTTCAACGTTATACGTTTTCTCAGAGGTATCTAATTTGATATCTTGATTTTTGATATCGTAAGATTTGCCATTAATTTTAATCTCACCGTCAAAATCAAAGTTTTTATCAACCGCTACTGACAATTGATTAATATCTTTACTCTTAAGTGTTTCTTTGCGTTCTATAGAGACACCTTTTGAGATTAATGAAGACGTATCATCCGCTGTTAGTTCATTGTGATAAGGCTCTTCAACCACTGGGTTGTTCGGATGGGCCTCATTGTAACTACGCTTAAATTCATTCAATTTCGTCAATATTTTTTGATATGCTTCTACCTTTTCATCACTCAAACCAATTTTTGTTAAATCATCGTGTGACAGATTTGCGATATACATATCATTTTGTTGCGCTGGATCTTTTTGAATCGTTGATAACATATTTTGAAGTAAATCATTACGCAGCTTTTCATTTTGATCTTTCATTTGTGACAGCGCGTCATTCAGTTCTGGATTTTCTTCTAGTTGATGTTTCATCGATTCAGTTAATTTTTCTTTATATACATCAATCATGTCCTCTGTAAAAGGTGACTCTTCCGCTTCAATCTCTTTTTTTATGTCTTCTAAGTGTGATTTGAACGCTTCTTCATAAGCATCTTTAGAGGAATCACTCATCTCTTTATAATGTTTCAGCCCTTCATCAGTCGTTTGTAGTTGCTGAATATAACGTGATAAATCCACGCTGTCTTTTTGCGATTGATAATCCTCAATGGTTTTGTCAAACTCTGATAGATAGTGCGCGAATGTCTCTTGTTGTTGATTCACTAATGTAGACACATTTTCATCAGATGGAAGTTGGAATGTTTTATAATCTGAGCTCAGTAATGATTGATTATATTCACGAATCCATGTCGTAATATCTTTATTTGCAGAAATAGAATGCACCATTAAATCTGTAAATAGTCTTGGAAAATCATTTAACGGGTCAACTAAATAATTAGAAAATCGTTGATCCACTAGCCCTTGTCTTGACATGATGTCATCCACATTTTTTTGTGCGTTATGTAAATTGTCGATAATACTTGATAAGTATATTTGGATTAAACGTTCGTTGAATTGACTTAGTAAATCACTTACGACTTTTTCTGTTTCTCGTGCGACATTTTCTTTTTGGCCGACCGCTGTTTTGTACTGTAAAGTCATTTGAGAAGGTGATTTTTCATCAAGTTGCATGGCTAATTTTGAAAAGTTTTTCGGAATCACGACCATGACTTGATATTGGCCATGCTTCAAACCATTTTCTGCTACGTGACGTGAAACTGTTTCAAAATCATGCGAATCCTCATGAGAAAGCATCTTTACAAAAGGTTTCCCGAGTTCTACTTTGCTGCCGTTATATGTTGTAGGTTGATCTTCATTGACAATAGCAATTTTGACGTTTTTTCCTTCGTTATGCGGATTGTCATTCTTTGAATTCTCTTTCGTTTCTTTATTTTGCGTCATAATAAATAAGGCTAAAATGACTGATAATAATATAAAAATTGCTAAAGCACCAATAATCCATTTTTTCTTTTTCATTCTAGTTGTTTCCTCTCATTTTTCCCGCTTAATAAAATAAAAAGTGAGACAAATTTCAAATGATATATTTGATCTAAGTCTCACTATCTTAAATTCCTATAATTGTATTCGACTATGTCTATATCAAGGAATTATTTTATATGGGTAGCAATGTGTTATTAATCGAACCCATATATATCTATCAACTATGTACGCTAAAAATTAATTTAAACCAAAGTTGTTCGATAATTGTTGGTCTTGTTCTTGAACAGCATCTGCAGTGCTATTTAATTGTTGCTTGATTTCTTCTAATAATTGCGCAAACTTTTCTACCTTAGGTGTTAATTGTTGGAATTGTTCTTCAAAACGGTTGAAAGCTTGACCTTCCCAGTTAGAAGCAATCTCGCCTTGCGCACGTGTTAACTCAGATAAAATTTGTTGAATTTGTTCAGAACCATTCCCATATGCTTGAGACTTTGCTCTGATTTCTTCAGGGCTCATCTTAATCATTGCCATAATAAATAACCTCCTAGATGTTTTCAATTAATAACTATTGCTGAAAATTAGACGTATATAAATTCATTAAAATTTTTATACTCAATCTTCCTACTTAGGATACAAAATTCACTTCTTAATGTAAATAGTTTATTTAAAATTACTTTAATCTTTTACTTTTAAAACGTTAAATTATTGATAGCACTAGGAATTTAAGCTAGTTTAATTTTTATACAAGATACAATTAATCAATTTATCATTCCACTTATTATCATTTTTGTGTATACTAACATTAAATTCTAAAAGAAGGAACTGCGTTACAACATGAGTACTTATATTTCTAAATGCGTTACAACTTTATCTACATTAACCATACTGGGCGCAATACATAATGACGCCTCATATGCATCATTAAAAGCAGATCAAGCACAACATCCTCATGCAACATTTCACATTCACCAAGATGGGACTTATACATATTCTTATGGAGATGTACGCGGATCTAAAAATGGATACCATCAATCGAATGATGATTCCGTATCCCCTCATCAATCCTATGCACCTCAACCGCATGTACACGTTCAATCACCATATCCTGTGACACCACCCGTGCATGCTCCGGTATCACCTGTGTCACCTCAGCCACCTTCGCCAACACCGCCAACGACACCGAATGAGGATGCATCTAGGTCTGTGGCTCCTGAATCTAAAGCTTTTAAGCGCGATGCAAAAGGCTTTATTCGATCGATTAATACTGATACTTTATACGAAGAGTTACAAATTCTCCACTTTAATGAGGATGCTTTAACACCCGATGGCAAACCTCTCGCGTTAGGTAACGGTAAAATTATTGACCAACCGATTTACACGAGTAAAAACAATCTATATACAGCAGGTCAATGTACTTGGTACGTCTTTAGTAAACGTGCACAAGCTGGAAAAACCATTAGTACATTTTGGGGCGATGCGCGCAATTGGGCCGCAAAAGCAGCAAGCGAAGGATTTACGGTGAATAAAACACCTAAAGTGGGTGCAATTATGCAAAATTATGAAGGTCCCTATGGTCATGTTGCTTATGTCGAACGTGTCAATTTAGACGGAAGCATTCTCATTTCAGAGATGAACTACATTGCACCATATATTACTTCTACGCGCACGATACCTGCTGGATCTGTACACGCTCACAATTATATTCATTAAAATAAAAATCCATGAGCAGCGTTATAGCCATTCATGGATTTTACTTTTTTAAACGATAACAGTATTTTCTTTTTCAATAATCATGTGGTCAATTTCGTTGTTTTCATTCATTACTGCGACTTTCGGGCTATGTGTTGCCAGTTCTTGGTCATCCAGTTGCACATACGTCATGATAATGACGATATCGCCGACTTCAACAAGACGTGACGCCGCTCCATTCAAACATATTTTACCGCTTCCTCTTTCTCCAGCGATGACGTACGTTTCAAAACGCGCTCCGTTATTATTATTCACAATTGCCACTTTTTCATTGGGTAATATATCCACCGCATCAAGTATATCTTGGTCGATTGTAATACTGCCAACATAATTTAAATTTGACTCCGTGACGCGTGCACGATGAACCTTACTATGCATCATTGTTCTTATCATTTTATTTCATCTCCAATAATAATATTATCTATTAAACGTGCTTTCGAAAATTTTACAGCTAAAGAGATGAAAATCTGACCAGAAATGGTTGTTTGTTGTACTAATTCCGGATAACTGTAAATGGCCACTTCTTCAATTGTGCCATCGGTATGCGTTTTGAGATATTCCGTGACTGCTTCAATAATGATGTCACTTTGACGTTCTCCATCTTCATACATTGTGCGTGCCAATTGTAAACTTTTGAATAAGTGTGGCGCTTGTTGACGCTCCGCCTCGGTTAAATACACATTTCGTGAACTTCGAGCGAGTCCGTCGCGTTCACGTACGATGTCTACTCCTTCGATGACTACAGAATGATTCATTTCTTTTACCATCTGAGTCACAATCGCCAATTGTTGGGCATCTTTTTTACCAAAATAGGCCACATGGGGTTGTACAATGTTGAACAATTTATTCACAACGGTAACTACCCCATCAAAATGCCCTGGTCGTTTTTCTCCTTCTAACACAGATGCGAGACGTTCTACTTTCAACGTAATATCTAAACGATTGGGATACATATCTTCTACACTTGGATAAAAGACGTAATCGACACCAATGTGTCGTGCTGCTTCCGTATCTTGTTCAATCTGTCGTGGATACGCATCAAAATCTTCATTCGGACCAAATTGTAATGGATTAACGAACACACTTATGACCGTGATGTCGTTATATTCAATCGATTGACGCATCATCGTTAAGTGCCCTTCATGTAAGGCACCCATCGTCGGCACAAAGCCAATACTTTTACCTTCTAAACGTAATCTTGATGTCAATTGTTGCATCTCTTGTATTGATGTAATTACTTTAGTCATTGAACTCACCCATAATTTGTTTTTGATACATATAAGCTTCAGAAGGAAACATACCTGCTTTTACTTCTTGATGATACGTTTTTAATGCTTCAATTCCGACTGAGAAGTCGCCATATTGTTTTACAAATTTTGCATAACGATCCACACCGTAACTCAACATATCATGATAGACAAGCACTTGACCATCAGTATCTTTACCCGCACCTATCCCAATGACTGGTATAGAAAGCTGTTCTGAAACAACTTTTGCCAAGTCACTTGGAATGGCTTCAAGTACAAGCGCGACTGCGCCCGCCTTTTCAACTGCTTTTGCGTCTTCGATCAATTTTGTAGCGGCCGCTTTAGATGCGCCTTGCATTTTATACCCTAAAATACCCACACTTTGTGGTGTAAGACCGAGGTGCGCGACAATCGGAATACCCATATGTGTAGCTTGTTGAATAAATGGTGTTAAATGTCCACCTTCTACTTTAAGCGCATTACCTCCGCTTTGTTGATATAAACGTACTGCATTGTTTAAATCTGTTGTCATGTCAATACCGACTGAACCAAACGGCATATCTACTACAATAAATGTATTTGGCGCACCACGGCGCACCGCACGACTATGATGTAACATATCGTCTAACGTCACTTCAACCGTACTCTCGTATCCAAGTACCGTCATCCCAAGTGAATCCCCAACTAAAATCATATCAATATCGGCAGCTTCTACTTGTTTGGCACTCGGATAATCATATGCCGTCACCATCGTAATTTTCTCATTCTCTCGTTTCATTTGATGTAATTGGCTTAAAGTTTTCAATGTCATCACCCTTTTTTGATATACTTCATGATAAGTATATCCAATTCACTGAAAGGAGCAACTCATATGACTACAATTGGCATCATCGGTCCCGGCGCTGTCGGCACTGGCATTGCCCATGCATTAGAAGACAGTGCTTTTCTCGTTGATCTTTTAGGTAAGCGCGAGGAAACATTAACATTTTATGAGTATGCGACGAAAGAGACCTTTCCGATAACGGTCAAGGCGTTGAACACGACCGACATGCAATACGATTGGTTAATTATCGCAGTCAAAACGACGCAACTGGATGCAATTTTATCTGATGTACAGCGTTTGATACACCCACATACACGTATCATACTGGCACAAAATGGTTACGGACAGCATGAGAAAATCAAGCACGCCTATGTTTATCCAGCTGTTGTCTACATCAGCGGTCAAAAAGAGGGTACACGCATTACTCATTTTCGTGATTACCGATTACGCATTCAAAAAGATGTGCACACCGAACGCCTTCAACACGCACTCTCACAAACGCCTTTAACGTTAGATCTAGAACCACACATTGAACGCCAAATTTGGTATAAACTTCTTGTAAATTTAGGGATTAATTCCGTGACTGCACTTTCACGTGATACCGCAAAAGTATTAAAGTCGCCATCAATGGCACACGTGTGTCGTCAATTAATTGAAGAAGGACGCCAAGTGGCAAAAGCAGAAGGTATTCACTTTGATGCACATACCGTTGAAGAAATCATGACCATTTATGCAGGATACCCTGATGATATGGGCACAAGTATGTACTACGACGTTATGAATCAACGGCCTTTAGAAGTTGAAAACATTCAAGGTTATATATTGCGACAAGCACAAAAACATCACATCGACATCCCTTATTTAACAATGGCGCATACGTTGTTAGACTACCAACATCAAAAAGCGACTACATTTTAATATATAAAAAAGCCTTCAAAATCCATCACAGAATGCACTTTGAAGGCCAATTTATATTTAAATGAATGATGACGCATTCATCATGTAACTTACATATTATCGTTTTCAGATGTTTGTATAAATTGAAGTTCATACACATCACGGTCTTGATAACTATTAAAATGATCAATTTTACCTTTTAAATAAAGTGTTTGTTGTTTCCGACTCGCATTGTGTTTAAATTGAATTTTAATTTTTAAATTAGATTCGTAGCCATTATTTTGAATCGTACTTTCTAACTCATGAAACACTTCATTATTAATAGGCAACATATACCCCTCTTTACTCGGTAAAATGCTGGCATATTTTTGTTGTAACACATTATCTTCATCAATGTAAATTTTAATTTGGAGCTCTTTTGCCGCTCCTGCACCCATATTGTACAGTTTTAAAAAGTCATCACCCATGTTGTCACTATCTTTATCTGTCGTATTTCTTAGTGTTAAATGATCGCCATCTCGGGTCATCAATATTTGATTAAATCCAAGTGCCGGTAAAAAACTCATTTTCATTTGATAAAGTTGTACGGAGACAGATATAAAATAGAATAACGCCATCACAAATGTACCGACAGATCCTATCGCAGACAATACGTTTATGATATTCACCATATACCTCCTTTAAAGATACTTAAAAGCAGTATTTGTGTTATTCCACTTACATGTTGACGTAAAACTTGAACTTATTAACGATGTTGACCTAAAAAGTCTTTTGGCGTAATGGGGTAAAACGTCCATGTGAGCAACAACCCGAATAAAACGGCCCCAAGCGTCATATTCATCCAGTCGATATCATGCCCCACTACCGCAAGTAACGTTACACCTAAAAATCCTAATATACTCATACATAGCCATGTAATGATAAACTTCATTTTCTAAACCCTTCCTTTATATAAAATCGTGCGCTTTAATTGATTAATTTTAAACCGATGGTACATCCTAATATCACCGCAATACATAGTAAACGTAATGCATGCTTACTTTCACCATAAAAGATAATACTCACTAGTGTGCCACCTACTGCACCAATGCCAGTCCAAATCGCATACCCCGTACTCATGGGTATCGTCTGTAGCGCAAGTGACAATGTGGTTAGACTCAACATAAATGTGAGTGCGACACCTAGAATGGCGATTTTTTTATGATGTTGCGCATAAATATTCATACATACAACCCCAAGCATTTCAAGCAGTCCAGCGATGATTAAATAGATCCATGCCAATTACGTCGCCTCCTCTGTTGTCGTCATCTTAAGCCCAATGACGCATAGTAATAAACAAATGATGAACAACAGTTTCACCATATTAAATGGTTCATCAAATATGAGAAAATCCACAATCGTAACACCGGTTGTCCCAAGTCCGACAAACGTCGCATAAGCTGTACCCACTGGCAATGTTTTACTCGCATTAAGTAAAAGTGCGAAACTCATTGCAATCGCTATAATCGTCAAAACCCATGTTTCCACCGTTGTCGCATGTGTAATTCCAATGACCCAAGCCACTTCAAAACACGCGCCAATGATTAATTTAAGCCAATTCATGATACAACCCTCCTCAAATAAAAGAACCTGAGAGACTTATGTATGCATAAATCTCCCAGGCTTTTGTCCTTCCGTGTCATGTAATGTCGTATTACATGGGTTTTCTCTCGGACCAGACTATTTATGAAAATACGGAACCCTAGAAAACCTAATTATTTCTATCACATTGAATTCAACGTCCACCATAATAGCACACAACATGTGACGTGTAAACCTTTGGAATTAAGTTTATTTTATAGTCATTCTATACAAAAAATACCAGACATTTAGGATGCCTTGCTGTCCTTTTTGAATATTTTTAAAACTTATAGAGAAAAAGTTAAATAATTTGAGCAATTTTAATTTGTTTCTAATGTTCATGCATTATAATCATACGTGTTAGAAATTGAAAATCGTTCGAATGTCTATCATTTTTCCAAGTTTTGATACAGACAATCCTAATTCATTTCAATTTCTAACAACAATAATCCTCTTAGCACGTGCTATTAGTGTAGGCCGGAACCCCACTTCCGGTCTTTTTTTAGTACGGCTATCTTACTAATATACCCTGTTTAAGTGCACTTTTTCAATCTCTTCCGACGTTTTTTTAGTTTTTATCATGTTTTCTATAATGTTTAATTCCGCAAAAGTAAAATTTATTGTAAATGTAGCCTGATTACGCATGCATATATTACGTGTCTTATAGTGTGAACTATAAACGGATACACCTATAAAAATTAGGGTATGGAATTAAAAAGGAGGCAATATCATGAATCGCAAAGATGTCGAAACACCGCATTCAACAGAGGTTAATGAAGAAGACCGTTTGAGAACGAAAGAACGTGAACAACAATGGGCAGAATATCAAGAATTTGAAAATCAACAACACCATGGCAATAATAAAAAAATCATTTGGATAGCGACAAGTTGTCTCATTATATTTATCATCTTATGTGTCTTATTAATCGTTTTATTTTAGTTAAATACTGTTATGCATAATAAAGAATGCTATAACCCTATGTAGAATGATTTATAGTATGAAAAACCGCGTAGTTCTGTAGGTCGTAGCAGTGAATGCATGTACACATAAAGATAATAAAACCACACTCTATAACCACAAAAAACACGGAGTCTCACGCATGTGCGTGTGACTCCGTGTTCTGTTATTCGCCGATAAATTGTTGTCGGCGTTCGATACAAAAGAGTGTTGTTGCGATTAACATGATGCCACAGATCAGGTACATTGCCGAATAATTTGTAAGGTCAGCGATCGGTCCCATTAACGCGGAACCCAATGACACACCTAAATCTGCTGTGGCAATAAATAACCCGAGCAACATGTTTCGGCCGTATTTTGGCAATTTGAAACTTAAAAATGACGTTAATGTTGGATAAATAAGCGCTTGGGCTATACCAATAAGTATCGCACTGATGTATAAGACAAAGGCGCCGACGATATGCCCCACACTAATGCCTAATACAGCTAGGGTTAATAAACTCATCACTTTTAACATAAATCCAACATGCCATTTACCATCTGATGGAATATAACGTCTTAAATAAAAACGTGCTAATACGACTGTAATCGCTTGTAATGCAAGGAAAAGGCCTGCGTGACCTACACCATACGTTTGTGTATATAACACAATAAATGTTGCAACCGCTCCAAAACCAATAGAGGCCACTAACATGACTAATCCTGCTTTAAATAAAAATTCATTTTTAAAAAACTGTGTAAATACGGAAACCGGTCCGAAAGGCAATGCTTCTTTCTTTTGAGGCGTAGGTTCATCTTGCACGTTGTTATCTAACGTTGCACTAAAACCAAACACCCCTGTTGTAATCGCAATAACGATCATCGCGATCGCAAAGTAGCTCATATTGTCTAATTGCCAAATACCCACTGCGATTAACGGACCAATGACACCCGGTATGTATGAAAAGAGCGAGTAAAGAGAGATGCCTTGTGCACGGTCTTCTTCCGGTAATGCATCGATAATCCCAATTTGAAGGGCCATTGAGAAAAAGGCGGTACACACCCCTTGCATTACCCGGGAAATAAAGTACCCTTCAAGTCCCGTAAAACCATACATCACTAATGCGACACCATTAATGACTAAAATCCATCGCAAAATTTTAATCGGACCAATATTCGCGATGACGTGGCCTGCCCATGGACGAAATAACATTGCTGTTAACATGTAGGCCCCCATCACGATACCTATTGTCGTGTTGGTTGCACCTAAGTCATGACCTCGTAACGGAATCATGACATTTAAAATTGCATTGGCACTAAAGAAAAATAGCGCTAAAATATAGAGCCTTAAAAAAGGCCAAGCGAGCGCGCCTTTCATTACGTCGCCTCCTAATAGATAAGTTGTTTTTCAAGCAATGCGCGCGTATACGGATGTGTCGCATCGTGAATTTGATTTTTGGCGAGTGACTCTTGAATTTCACCCTCTTTAAAAATAAATAAACGATCACATAAATACGTGGCTGCTTGGATATCATGTGTAATAAATATATAACTCAAATGATATTCATGTCGTAATCGGACTAATAAATCTAAGATTTGCGTTTGAATTGACATATCCAATGCGCTAATCGCTTCATCTAATAATAAATAGTCTGGCTTAGTACTAATGGCGCGCGCGATCGCGACACGTTGTGCTTCCCCGCCAGACATCATCTGTGGATAACGCTTTAAAAAACTTTTGTCTAAGCCTACTTCTTCAAGTAAACGAATCATTTCTTGATGCATATCTTCTTTAGATAACTTAAGTTGTTGAAGCGGCTCTTTTAAAATCTGTTCGACATTAAAATACGGGTGTAACGATGATTTATAATTTTGAAATACTGCACTCATTTGACCACGTCTCACCTCACGACGACAGACACATTGGCCGTTAATATCGACACGCCCGCGATCAGGTTTTTCAATACCAAGAATCATCCGGCCAAGCGTGGATTTACCACTCCCACTTTCACCGATAATACTGATACTCTCACCTTTCTCACATGAAAAACTGACGCCTTTAACAACTTCTCGATATTGGCGCGTGCCTTTATCTCGGTATGACTTGGACACATCTTGAATGGTTAACATGAGTGGTCACCTCTTACTTTCTGGAAATAAGATGTCAACTTACGACGCGCATTCACAAGGTATTGCGTGTACGCATGTTGTGGATTTTCCAACACATCCTTCACCGATCCATATTCAATGACATCGCCATTTTTCATAACGAGCACATCATCCGCAATATGTTTCACGACTGCTAAATCATGCGAAATAAAAATCATCGCACAACCTACAGTCTCTTTAATGTGTTGAAACTCTTTTAACACATCATATTGAGTAATGACATCTAGTGCCGTCGTCGGCTCATCCGCGATAATGAGTTCCGGCTTTAACGCAAGTGCCATTACAATCATTAAACGTTGTAGCATACCGCCAGACAGTTCGTGAGGATATGCACGCATGATTCGATCGAAATCGTGTAAGCCTAACATATCAAAATAAGACTTGAGAAGGGTCTTTTGGGTTGTCGCATTTGTGATATGATGATGGTTTAAAATGGTACGCATTTGGTAGCCAAGCGTAAAAGAAGGGTTAAACGCCGTACCTCCTTGTTGCATAATCATCGCAATTTCATTACCACGAATGTGACGTAATTGGGTTTCGCTTTGCTGCAATAAATCCATCGTATTAAAGTGCGCTTCACCACTCATTTGAATGTTGTGGTCATTGAGCCCAAGGAGTGCTTTACACGTAATTGATTTCCCACTGCCACTTTCACCAATAATCGCTAAAATTTTTCCCTTGTCCAACTTAAATGAGCAATGATGGACAAGGACGTGATTCGTATTGCCATCAATCAGCGTTAATTTTTGAACATCTAAAATTGGTTTACTCATGACATCACCCCACGTTTCACACGCTGCCTTACTTGTTGTTGTGATAATTTTGGATCAACGGCAATTTGAATAGCATCAGATAAGAAATTAAATGCGAGGACGATAATAATAATCGCAATCCCCGGCGCAAACATCAATTCTGGATGACTGAACATCACTTTGCGTGCTTCATTCATCATCATCCCCCACTCTGCTGTTGGGGCTTTGACACCAAGACCAATAAAAGAAAATCCAGAAATTTGTAGAATCATCGATACCATAGAACTTGACGAAATCACCGCAATATCTGCTAGCGTTAACGGTAAAATATGCGTCATAATGATGCGCGTATGTGATAAACCAATAGCACGCGCAAATTTAACGTCATCTGAGTCACGATACTGCATCACACTCGTTCGGATGATTCGGCAAAACCATGCCCACCGCGTAATGATAAACGCGACAAATATACTTTCCAAGCCGATACCTAATACACCAATTAATGCGAGCGTCATCACATAGGTTGGAAACGATAACATGACGTCACAAGCGCGCATTAAAATCGTATCAATCCATCGACCAAAATAGCCGGCAATAAAGCCTAAGATCATCCCAATGACAACCGCACATAAAAGTGCCGCTAATACTAACATTAAACTTGGACGAATCGCATAAATGAGTCGTGTCAAAATGTCACGCCCTAAATGATCCGTCCCTAGCCAATGCGCAAAAGACATACCGGCAAATTTATTCTGAATATTGACGGCGGTAGGGGTATATGGCGTTATCAGTGACGCACAGATACCTAATAATAAATACAATCCTATAATAAAGAGTGCTATTTTTGCACCTCGGTCTTGCCATAAACGTTGAAGGACTACCATTTAATTGCCCTCCCTTAATTTAGGATTGAGCCACATATTAATAATATCTGCGAGTGTATTTAATAAAATAAACAGTACGGAAATAATTAATACGTATGCTTGGATAATTGGAAAGTCTTGTTCCATCACAGCTTTGACACTTAATTGCCCCATCCCTGGCCAAGCGAAAATGTTTTCGATAACCACCGACCCGCCTAAAATGATTGGAATTGACATACAAAATATCGATACAACGACTTGCATCGCATTGCGAATCACTTGTAGGACAATCGTAGGATAGCGTACACCCATCGCTCGGGCATATAAGACATAATCTTGATCCAATTGTTGAATCATCGCACTTCTCACATTTCTAAAGTAGATCCCGATATACCCTAACGAAATGGTCAGCACCGGCAATACATAACTTTCAGGCCCTGTCAGCCCTGAAGTCGGCAACAGATTCATACCTACTGACACGTAAATGATTAATAATGCTGCTAACCAATACGAAGGTATCGCCGTTAATATAAACGCCGTACTACGTGTGATACGGTCAAACCATGTGCCACGCCAAAGTGCTGTCAAAGTACCGAGTATGATAGACATCGTTATAATCACTACGCTCGAAACGAGTGTTAACTTTAAAGTATTAAAAAATGCTGGCCAAACACGGGTGCTGACATCATCACCCGTGACAAAGCTTTGGCCAAATTTAAATTGTAATGCGTCTTTGAGCCATTCCCAATATTGCACAAGAAACGGTTCATCGAGGCCGTATTTCGCGCGTGTTTCTTCAATGAGACTTTGTGTAATATTCGGGACTTCTTGCGCATGTAAAATGACAACAGCGGGATCTTCATCAGACAGCCGCGTCAATGCGAATGTAAGAAAACTAATCATAATTAGAAGCGGCAGGGTCAGTAATAACCGTTTAACGATACTGTATCCCATTATGTCACTCCTTATTTGTAATCCATTTCTTCAAATGGTAATTCATATTGAGATTGTTTAAATGTAATACCTTTAAATTCTTTAGGTGCAATCACTGTCATACCACCATGAGAAATCGGAATAAAAATCGCTTCGTCGTGAACTGTATTCAAAATGCTGTGATATTTTTGATCTTGCTCTTTCGCATCTTGTGTTCTTAATGCATCATCAATATTTTGGTATAACGCATCTTTATTGTCGATTCCAGATGTTGCAGCTTTGTAACCTGTATCCGTTTTAAAGGCTGAAATAGTACTTTGTGGATCATATTGTAAGCCCCATGTTTGGTTGAACAACAAATCATAATTGCCGGATGTACGACGTTCTGCAATTTTGTCTGACGTTTCTCCTACAATATTTAATTTCATACCAATTTCTTCTGCTTTTGCTTGAATAAATTCAGCTTCTTGTTTTTGTGAATTAGAGTTATTGTCGTAATATAATTTCATCTCTAACTTTTTGCCATCTTTTTGACGTAACTCCCCTTTTTTCTCTTGCTTCCATCCTGCTTCGTCTAACGTTTTCGCCGCTTCTTTCAAATCAAAGTGACGTGGTTTTAAATCTACATTCGCATGCGGTACGTTTTTAGAGAACAATGTAAACGCAGGCTTTTCTGTCTTATCTAAAATTTTGTCTGAAATACTCTTTTGATCGACACTTTGCCATAAAGCAATACGCACTGCTTTGTCATGAGCTGGGCTGTCTTTTTTACCAGAATTAGCAACAATCATCTTTGTATTCATCGGTTGGCTACGCTTTAATTGATAGTCACCAGAATCTGTTAGTTTTTTCACGGCTTCGTTATCGATATTATCTGTTCCGCGGTCATCAGTGAACGCAAAATTCACTTCCCCTTTTTGTAATGCTAAAAATGATGTTTCCCCTGCAGGTAACACTTTAGCAACAATACTTTTCAATTTAGGTTTGCCGCCCCAGTAATCATCGTTTCGTTCAAATGTTGCACTTTCATCTTTCTGATGGTCTTTTAATTTGTATGGTCCTGTACCACTAAAAGCTTTCAAGCCATCTTTTGTCCCGCCATTTTTAAAGGCCTTAGGAGAAACAAAAACATAAGGACGTGTCATCGCAAGCTCTTCTAAAGTTGCGTTGTATGGTTCTTTTAACGTTAATACAAATGTATGTGCATCTTTCGCTTCTGTTTTATCCATAATTGTTGAAAGTTTAATCCATGAGTGTAAAGACTTGTTCGCTTGAACGGCGTCAAAATTCTTTTTCACCGCTTCCGCATCAAATGGTGCGCCATCATGGAATTTCACACCTTCACGTAAATGAAAAGTATAGGTTTTACCATCTTCAGAAACATCCCAAGATTTCGCAAGTAATGGTTGAATCCCTTTTTGCGTATTATCTACAAGTGACTCGTATACCATGCCTTGTGCGGACATTGAACCTCCATAGACATGTGGATTCATATCGCCAATATCTTTAGATGTCGCATACGTAATATTTTTGTCTTCTTTCTTTTGCTCTAGTGCCTTGGAGTTGCCACACGCCGCTAATACAACGAGTGCCGTTAATGCTAAAATAAACCATTTAAATGTCTGTTTCATTCTCTTATTCCTTTCATTCTACTTTTCCTTAAGTTGTTTGAAGCCCTTGCTGAATACAAGTCATATCACTTTCAAATGTTTTCGGGAAAAATTGTTGTGATTTTTTTAAATGCGGTCGTTCTTCGTGAAAGTTCTGAAGCATTGTTTCATATCGTGTCAGTAACATATCAATCATCGGTGTTTCAATGCATAACGCACGCCCAAGTCCTTGAATGATTTTAGTGCGATAATAATCTTCATGTGGCATGCGCGGTATTTCCCAAATACCTTCATGATTTTGATAAATTTGGCGAAACGGAACCGCTGAAAAATCCTCATAAAACCCTTTCGCATTCGGTGTTGAAAACGGATCAATCAGTATTCCCGTGTAACGCACATAAAGTAAGTACTCTTGTTCCATTTCCGGCAGTGATTCAAATTGTGCAATTTTTGTTTTAGACATCGTCTCAGGGCGTAACGGATAATTCTCTTCTACCATAAAACGCAGTAGGTTCAGAGGTTTTACATTTAGCGCCTTTAAAATCGATGTAATTTCTTGCCACATCCCTCTCATTTCGTGAATTAAATCCATCGTAATCGGACCTTCAGGATATAATTTATACACATAAAACGGGACGTCTGTACCATAAAAAATGGCCTTTAAAGCATGCACATTCATAAATAGTGCGGGGTGTACATACAACGAACTATTGCGCGATTCTGCTTCTATCGGATTGGTTACGACAGTAACAGGTAAATCAATACATTCAAACATGTGTGTTAAACGCGCCAACAACTCAGATGTGTCGGCGGTCGCCCCTAAATATAAATGCTTTTTGAGCCCCATCGTTGTGACGCGATAGGGTTTCGTCTGGTCGAGGACACGTGTATCACCTAAATACGTCGAACAGCTGACAACATCAATTTGAGGTTGAATCGGCTCTAATTGTGTACGTACTATAATGTTAGAACCAAGCGTTGGCGACACGAGCAACACACTTTTAATCTTTTCTAACACGGCATTCGGAAGTTGTTTTAACGTATCCACATAAGCATCTGCAGTACATGCAAGTACAAGATAATCATACGTTCCCGTTACCGAGGCATACGCATCAAAGACGTGACGCGGTGTGGCAGTCCCTGTGAGTGTGTCATGTTGCTTATTTTGAACATGTGCTTCGATGTATCCTGAGGCCGCGACTGCTTCGACAAATTGCTTCGAACGTGCAGACACATGACTGCGACTGACAAACGCAATTTCTGCGTCTAGGTATTTGTCAAAAAGCACACCAAGTTGCACCGCCACAGGACCTGTGCCTACAATGAGCATACTAGGCCTCATGAGCCGACACCTCTTGCAACATCTGCTTTTTGGTAAAGCGCAATATCAAAAATTTGATTAGGCTGAATTACCTCATCGACACACACCCATTGTTTAGCGTCAGTATCACGTTTAGGATAATTAAATATCGCTTTTAAATCATTACCGTAACGCATCGCCACAACTGTATTAGGTCCAGTCAACGTATACAAATCTTCTAAAATGTCATATTTAATAGGGACCGTTGAACTGAAAATGACATGCGTAACGTCTTTAATTTGAGGCAACTGATCGACCGTAGCTTGATGCAATTCAATTGAGGCCTCTGGTGCCAAATCTGCCACCACTTTGCGCCCATACGCGATAGCCTCTGCATCAATATCAATTCCGATAACAGACGCACCGGTTTCTTTCGCAATTTGAATCGGTGTCATCGGAAACGCCCCAGAGCCGACTAATAACACCGTATCATCAGAAGTAATTTGAAATTGACCAAATTCTTCCTGAATACAATGCTCAATATTTTGAAAATACGTCGTTTCTGTCGCCTCGCCTAGAATGTGGCGTTTTGCGCGAAGCACTTCCATTAATTTCACGCATTTCGCTGTAATATCAGCCAATGCCGGCACAATATTCGGCGTTTGTCTCTCTTTTGCTTGCCAATGATGAAAACGTAACGCATTACTTTCGTTAAGTATGTATTGACTGAACACGTCTATCTCACGCTCTAACTCTGAGATTGATTCAAAATTAAGGGCCACTTTTTGATAGTGGTCAACAAAATTCCGATAAAACGTTGCGAGTTCTAGTTCCATTTCTGTCTCAAGTTGGATATTTTGTATCATATTAAGCTCCTATTCTATATAAGCTAACCCCGTTGCAACTGTTTTAACATGCCCCCTAATCGTAATAAGTGGTGACGCAGCCATCTGCGCACAAACACGTAAGACGCCCCCTGGTTGATGTACCATACTATCTGTACACTTTTCCGGTTGTTGTAGCGCTTCATAAACACCGATAGAACCTGTACCAGAACCACAACTTTGCTCCCAAATGATACTACCAAGCTCCGGCACATAAATCAGTGGATGCAACTGGCACCGCTCTGCGTCATATAACAACAATCCAATCGTTTTAAACGACTTAGACCAAGTTTGCGACGTAACAAACGTTTCAACATCGCGATATAAAGCTTCATCAAACGTTACAACCGGGACGACAAAATGACAGTAGGATGCATACGTGATTTTCAACACATCAAACTTTTCCGTACCGAGCACAAGTGTTGTCCACTCATATGCATGTGGTGCGGGTAACGTGGCTTCATAATCACCTAAAGCATGAATTTCGCATACGGTCGGTGTTGAAACCCCAGAAACCTGTAACGACAGCTTACCTACCGGCACAAGATCACGTTCCATTAAATAATGCAACATCGATAACGTCGCATTCCCACAAAACTCATTACCACTCATGTGTAACCCATATAAACCGTTCGATGATTGCGGCCGAATCACAAAACCCACCTGTTCACAACACACGTGTGACGTTTGCATCAACTGATTTGCAATAGGCACATACGCGCTCTCCACATGATCAGAATCGACTAACACCGTCATATTCCCAGACGGATTAAATTTAGAAAAATGAACAATATCTTTCATTAAATAATCTCCTTTGAAAAGCAATTGTTCAATGCATTAATCGTAATGATAACGATTTAAAAACATAATACTTATTTTAGTTGTCTCTGTCAATAGTGATAATCATTATCAATTAAATTTTTTCAAGATTTTTGCCCGACTTTCTTCCTTATATATAAGGTTTTTACATTTTGTGAAATTTTCATGACACAACGCATAAATTTAGGGGTAAAATAATGTTGAACAATTTAGAATGAAATGAAAGGGATGTAGGGATGAAATTGAAAGCATTATTAGGACTCTTTTAACAAGTATCGTGCTACTCACAGGATGTAGCTTGTTTGGTGAAGATGATGATAAAAAAGCAAAATCAGAATCGCATCAAAAGAAAGAACAAAAAGAGAAAAAAGAAGCACAATCAACAGAAGAAAATCAAACAGACAAAGCGTCGACTGAAACAGTCGCTACACAAAAATACGACGTAAACAATGTCACAGATAGAGCAATGTTAGAAGCGATTATCTATGGAGATTATACAGAAATCGATAAAATCGCCGCTTATAATAGTGCAGTGGCCAATGGCGTCATTCCACAAGGCAATGTCATGGAAGGTCCAGCTGCTAAAGCTTACGAAAGCTCATTACGTATCGAACGTGGAGAAGAACGTTCAATTTATGAACAACATACTGATACAACAGAAGATGTGAATGCAGAAATTAATGCAGCAACGACTAAAGATGAACTGATTAGCGCATTACGCAAAAAATACAATGGTGGGTTATCATCAGGAGAACTACAGACGAAAAATGCGATAGAACAAGGATACTATGACGGCGATGATGCAGAAGCTGTTTATAAAGAAATACAACAACGCGAAGCCGATATCACAGCAGGTAAATACGATCATTATCGAAAATAAACTAAAGGCAAGACGTACGTTCATGTACGGCTTGCCTTTTTCTTACAAAATCTGATCAATTTCATGCATCGTGTTGATGGTATATGTTGGCATAATGGGCGTGTTATTTTCTACGTTTTTATGGTTAAACCACACCGTATCAATCCCCCCGTTAATGCCACCTTGAATATCAGAAGTGAGCGAATCTCCTATGATAATGAAGTCATTGGCATTAAGGTGAGGCATCGTGTTAAAAACAATTTCGAAAAACTGACGACTCGGCTTTTGGGCGCCCATTTCATCCGATATAAATAAATGATCAACGTACGACATCAAATCCGTTTGCGCAATACGGCGCTTTTGCGTGTGCGTTACCCCATTCGTCGCAATTGCAAGGGTATATTTTGACTTCAAATACGCAAGGGCCTCTTCAACACCCTCATGCCATTTGATCTTGGCCGTAGCCAAACCCTCTCGAAATGTCACATCTGCTTCATGACCGTCGACCGACATATCGTATTGTTGAAACGTTTCAATAAAACGGTGACTTAGAACTTCACTTTTCGTAAGTTCATTACGCTGAAACGCTTCCCAATGCGCTTGATTAATTGCTTGAAACGTCTCATAATCCCGCTTAGATTCCGGCACCTTATGTTGATCCATTAAATATGTATACGCCTTCACCTCAGCATCATGAAAATCTACTAACGTATCATCAAAATCAAGTAAAATCACTTTATAACCCATCATCGTCACTCCCGCTCAAACGTCATTTAGATTCATTGTAACAGAAAATCATGTATAAACTTAATAATAGAAAGAAAAGAAAAAACTAGCTTCTCCCAAAAGCTAGTCTTTTCTTATTACTATTTTCGTCTATTGTAAACTGTATTGAATTGGTTGTCTTGGTTTAAATTTCACTTATTAATAAGAGGTTATAACAGATTATATTAGCGTGGTTTAACGCTCAAGGTTTTTTAATTATTTAATACATCGTTTATTTCGTAAGTTCATTTGAAGAATAATACGCTTCCGTACTTACGCCTGTTTTAAAGCCAGACATTGTTGCATGAGTTTGATAGTCAAGAACAATCTCATGTGATTCTGTAATTGTTTCTGGTTGTTTCGGAGCCGTATCTTCTGTAAAATCAAAAGCATTACCGTATCCACCATACGTCGTTGAAGGGTTAGAATCTTGTGTAAAATCAACATGCTGCGATTCACCGCTCATACCTGCTAAATTATTTACAGAGTTATAGTTTTCTTGTTTTACATTTTGTTTCGCAACATTTGTCGTTTTAGGTGTTGAGTCAAAACTATACTCAAATACATGACCGTTGCTACCAAATTGTGTTGAAGCATTCGAACTTTCATCCATTGTTACAAAATGAGATTCTCCATTTAAACCATTTAAAGTAGTCTCTGGTCGTTTACTCTTAAGTACATCCACTTTTTCTTCCTTAGTTTGTTGTTTTAGGACAGGTTGTGGTTGACTTTCAGTTGCTACCGTATAAATTGGAAGCTGTGGTGAAGATTCTGGGAACTTAATTGATAGTTCATTTCTTAATTGTTTATGTGGAAATGCTTCAGGATCATTTCTATATGATTTTAGTGGCATAGATGCCGCTTTTGATTTTCTTTCTGCCTCAGCTTTTGCTTTTGCTTTCGCTTCACTAGATTTTTTAGTCATTTCAGATAATTTAGCTTTAGCTTTTTCAGCACGTACTTTTACATTAGGGTCTCTAAAACTTTCATCAGTATTTGCTTTTAGAGCAGCTTCTCTCAATTTTTTGCGTGCTTCAAAATCATCTTTATTATCATCAGTAAGTGGTACAATATCTTTCGGTCTCTCATAACCTATTTCTTTGAAAAAGTCATCAATAATAGTTTCTAAGTTCTCACACATTTCTCCCAACATACGTTGGTTCTTTGGGAGTTTATCTAAACGCTCTTCTGGAGTAGTACCGACGATTAAGAATAATTTATTGTATAACTCATCTAAAGCATCACTATTTTTCCTACTGGAAAATGAACTCATTACCATAAATACTTTATCTTCTAATTCATAAACTTTATCTATAGCTTTATAAAAATCATCGTCGCCTTCTTTAAACCTTTTTAAATCTTTTTTAGTGCTTTCAATCTCTTTAACTTTAGTTATAAACTCAATCTTATTCTGCTTTAATTTTTCACGAATTATATTATACTTTTGAGATGTCATACCTTCCTCATTAGAGTCTAATTTTAAAATGAGTTGATTAAATGCATCTAATTCTCCTAGAAACACATCTTGATATTTTTGATATGCCTCTTTATACTCTATTTCATCAAAACCGCCATGCTCATTCAATGATATTCTATGCGTTAAATCTTTAAAATCATCCTCGTACTGCTTTTTACTAAACTGACTATATCCATTCCATCCCATTTTTAAAGCTTCAGATTTATGCTTAGTTTCTTTTACTAACGCACTTGCATTGTTATCAAATATAAAGTTTGACGCTAAAATAGCGCTTGCTGATAATACTAATAATTTCTTTTTCATATTTTGTTCTCCTTTATTCTAAATAAAATAACCCTTGTCAAATTCCCTTTTTTTGACGCAGCTTTTCGATTATATAAGTTTCACTCAACATAAACCATTAAGTTAGTTTTAACACAACATTAATTCTACTTTAAATTAGTTTATTCCTAAAATTTGTAGTGTAATTTTATTTTAAAACCCGAAAATTGTAGCAAATACCTCGTTCTCTTTACTTTATTCACTACAATTGTAATTATACACTATAATTTCTTGTTTCTTATTTCTCTTAAAGGATGTTTAAGATAATTTAAGTAGGATTTAAATTAATTGAGTTTGCCTATTGTATATAAATTCGCGTTAATGTTTTAATCTAAATTAAGTTAATTGAATTGCATTTTTAATTACTTTTAGCTCAGTATTAAATCTGTATTAACGCCATATTATGCACTTTCAATACATTGGTGTTAATGAATTTTTAATTATTTCACATTAAGCTTTCTTATTTGTTTAGGTTTGATTTATGCGCACAAAACAAAAAGGCTAGTTTTTACCCAAAAAAGCTAGCCTTTTTAAGTTTGATATATTATTGACCATTATAAATTTTGTCGATTTGTTGATTTAACCGTTTTTGTTGTTCAGGACTTAATGTTTTTACTTTTGCTTGTGCAGCAACACGATCTTGATAAGCATGCGAGTTAACGTATTTATTTACTAATTCTTCAGCTTCTCTTACATGATTACGACGAATTGCACGTTTGTCTCGTTCTGTGTAACCAGATGTATCACTTTCACTATAGCCGTATTTATACCCTGATTTTTCATAGAATGAAGATTGATCAATATCTACAACGTTTGATTCTGTTATCGTTTCTTTTACTACTGGTGCATTTGTTGTTGGATTTTGTTGATTCAATTCATTATTCTTTGGTGCAATATCTTGTGAGTACTCGATAAAATTAGAGTTACCTTTTGATTGGCCAGATGGTTTAGAGTTATGCGTAACAGTAAAATTATTTGATTCACCACTCATACCTTTTAACTTTTTATTTTGATTAGTTGTTCCACTTAATTTATTATCATTTGCTGGTTTCTGTTGATTTGAAATAATAGATGAAGCCTTGTTGCTAGATGCAACATGTGTAGAAACAGAAGATTTCGTAGTAGGTTCTTGGATGTTTGATTCTGAACGTTTCTTTAGTTGCTTATATTTATAAGTTTTTTGTTCTTTACTTTTTATTGATTTTGATGTTTTAGATGCTTTTGCTTTTTGAGCTCTCTTAATTCTTTCTGCTTTAGCTTCTTCTTGTGCTTTTTTAACTTTATCAGCTCTTATTTTCACACCAGGATCTACTAATCGAGCATCATTTTTTGCAGCATTTGCATCTTGTCTAAGTTGATTTCTAATTTCTTTATTGTCACCATTTGATTCTGTTAAAATTGGTATATAATTCGGTCGAGCTAATTCTGCCTCTTCAAAAAATTGATCAATGATTGTTTCTAAATCTTCTTTCATTTTTTCTAACATTCTTTTATTTCTAGGCGCATTGTAATCTCTATCATAATCAGAGATTCCAACTACAACATCTAGTTTATTATACATGTTCTGAACCGCATCTACTTTCTTTGTAAACGTTCTACCAATCATTAGAATTTTATTTTCTAATTGATTAATTTCCCAACCCGCATCATATTTTTCTGTTTTGCTAAATCGTCTTAAGTCATTGTGAGATTCTTGTATTTCTCTTGCTTTTGCTGCAAACTCTTTTCTGTTTTCTAATAGTGATTCAAATATTTCTTTATATCTTTCATATGTTAGTCCGTAAGTAGTATTTGAAACTTTTGTAGGATACCAAATTCCACCATACCAGTACCCCTCTTTTTTATTTATTTCATCTTGTTCTAGTTTAAATTTATTTAAAGCTTCCATTTCTGCCATGAATTTCTTTTGATAAACCTCATAAGCTTCCTTATATTCAGGTTCATCATAGCCAGCATGTACGTTTAATGATAAATATTGTATTAAATCCTCTAGACTTTCAATATAAACTTTAACTTGATCCTTATGACTTCTATGTCCGTTTAAATCTTTAGCTTTTGACGTATATGGATTCTCTCTCACGTCTACTACTGCGCTTGCACTGTTATCAAATATAAAATTAGATGCTAAGATTGCACTTGCCGATAATACTAATAATTTCTTTTTCACTTTATAATCTCCTTTAATATAAATAAAATAGTTGTCAAAAAACCCCTTTTTGACACAGCTTTTCGATTATATAAGTTTCATTCTACACAAACCATTAAATACGGATTAACAAATATTAATTCTACATTAAAAGAGTTTATGTCTATAAAAAGTGGCATGCTATCGTTTTGTATGCAAAAGTACATCGTAATAGTTCCGTTTAAGTTAAAACACATAAAAAAATGTGTACATTAACAACTGAAAAAAGCCCCTTAAACATATGTTTAAGAGACTTCTTCAAATATAGTGATTATTAGTTTGAATTTGCTTCAATCCACGCTTTTACTTTAGTAGTAATAAGTGCGAAAGTTGCATTTTCATTATTATGGTTAGACGTTGACAAAATGTCAATTAACTCATCATTTTGGTCATTATTATCGTCATCTTTTAAAAATAACCCTGATCCAGATTGACCTGGTGCCGCAGTTATATTAGTTGTTATAAGTCCAGATTTGTTGAATGAACTTTCATCGTTTCCATTAGCAGCATTGATATATAAACTCTTGATATTTCCTGGATATTTTAGTGAATAGTTCTCTCCATCACTTGAAGAGTATCCTATTGAATAGACTGATTTATTCACTAAAGTGTTAGAACCATTTTCTGTTCTATCTGTAGATACACCTCTGATATGAGGCATTCTTTCTTTTAAATAATGTTCAGATGAAGTTGACACTGGTTTGTCAACCTTAAGAATCGCTAAATCTTTTTCTTTATTTACTGGTTGTTGATTACTTCTTTGTTCATAAACTATAACCTTTTTAACATTTAATTCTCCTAATGGTGTAGAGATACCTGACAATGCCGGATAGATTTTACCGATATTACCTTCTTTATTTTCATAATCTACACAATGTGCTGCTGTTAAATATGTTGATGAATTAATTGCGACAGCCGTACAGAATTTACCGTTACCTTCAAATTTAGCGGTAAATAAGTGATTTCCTTCTGTCGTATTGGTATTTATTATGCCGTTTGCCCATATTGACGATGAAAGTAATCCTCCTAATACGATTAAACTGATTAACATTGAAATACATAATTTTTTCATGCTTTTATCTCCTTTCGATGTGTTTTTCTGTAGTTGTTCATAAAGCATTGAAAACTTATGATTTTTGTATCATTTATTTATCATAACATTGATGATTTAGCCATATATAAATTAATTTTATCATACATGCATATTTATTGAGATTTATTTAAAATCTCTTTTTTTAATTTTACTCTTAGATGCTCTAATGTGATAGGATCAGTAAACCAATAATCTTCTGCTTTATATGAAATCACTCTATTTTTCTTTACTGCCTCTAAATTTTTCCATGTTTTAGAGTTTTCAAAATCGAATGCGCTATATGAAGGTTTACTTAAGAAAATATAGTCTCCTGCGTAGTCAGCAATTTCTTCTTTCGAAATAGCTGCGTAGCCTTTTTTAACTTGTTGGAGCTTCTCTTTATATTTTTGTGTCATTGGCATGCCAAACGCATCATGAACAATATCCAAGCCTCGGCCCCACGTGCTGTTGTATACATATATCTCTTTTATATCAGGTTCAAATACTGACGCAGTGGCATGACCTATTTTCTGTTGAATGTCTTTTTTATCTTTGGCTGTTTGAGCATCCCATTTTTTAATCCAGTTTTGCGCCTTGTCTTCTGTATTTGTGAGTTTTCCTAGTTCTTTTAGAATTTCTTTATGGTTGTATTTGGTATATGTGTAGGGAATCGTCATTGCAATTTTTTCGTATTTTTTAATGTTCTTATCTGAAGCATCTACAATAATTAGGTCGGGCTTTAATTTAGCAAGTTTTTCAACATCTCCTTCACCAATGAATGTTGTACCTTTCAAATGTGATTTTAATATTGATGAATCTTGCACAATATTTGAAACGGCAATCGGTTTGATGCCTAATTCTATAAAATCCCCAACATAGAATCCTGTTAATACCGCCACTCTTTTAGGGTTTTTAGGAACAGTCGTTGTTTTTCCATTTTCCAATGTATAGGTACGTGTTTCTTGTGATGCCTTTTCTTTATGATTCGTATGCGTGCATGCCGCTAAAAATAAGATGCTACATAAAACCATTAGGAACACTTTCTTCATGTTATCATCTCTTTCTAGCCGATATTCCATTACAAATTCAGATTGTTGCTTAATTTTTAACGTACTCGTTTTGTTTTGCCATTAAATCTTTACAATACGTCTTCTAAATGATCTACTAAAGCATGATATTTATGTGTAAAATGATGATAGTCATTTTCGTCATCAAAGTATAACCACAACCCCCTATCATCATATAAGAGATACAACATATTTTTAGTTTTATTTACAAAATACAATTCAGAATAATGTGAACCTTGATTGATGATAGGTTTTAAAGGTGGAAAATCTTGGTTACAAATAGCTTTTATTAAGGATGAATGTTTAATATTTTTAGTAGAAATTTTGTATGTAAAGGCAAAACAAGGATTATTTTCGCTATTTTGATACCTTTCAATATGATGTGGTATGTATTTTCTCGCTTGCGTATATTTATCAATAAGCCTTGTTTTCGAATACTTTTTCTTATAATTGATGACTAAATGAATCATTTCAACGTCATCTGTATTTGAAAACATTTCCTCAAAAATATCTATCGCATTGCGATATACATTTGAAAAATAGGTATCATTTAATGTGTCTGTTCCAGAAATAAATTGATATTCACCTTCGCTTAAATCTAAATGAACTGCATTTTTTTCTTTTGAAAAATTTAAATGTTGTGTCTTGAGTTGGTTTAAATGAATAGTCATAACGTTCTCACTTTTTAGGTTTTATTAGAGAAATCATCCAAAAAGACTAAATGTGCTTTTAGCGGCATTTAGTCCTTAGGTTAATTAAAAAATGCGCGCATGTGCGAATGTCATAAAATGCTTTAAACACGTTATTTCACAAACTTATACGCAATCTCATATTTAGAAACTTTATTATTGAGAATAGGACTTTCTGCATCTTCTTGATGACTTCTCACTTTCTGGTGCGCTGCTTTAAACACATCAGAATTTAGCCAATTTTTAAATGCCGCTTCTGTTTCCCAAAGTGTTAATATTTTAACTTCATCATAGTCTTCATTATGTTTGGTAATTGTAACCATCATTTCTTTGAACCCTTCGATTGTTTCAATACCTTGTCTATTTTGGAAACGTTCTACAATTTTTGGTGCGCTCCCCTTTTTTAGCTTTAAACAGTTCTCTGCCATAAACATTGTTCATCTCTCCTTTGATTGATTAGGTAACGTTTTTACAAATGTAAATAAAAAGATTGTTTGAAAACACACCATGATGAGTAACATCACTCGAATCATCGTGTGATCGATCATATAAATTGAAAATGCGATAACGATATATAAACTGATTAAAAGTTTAAACTTTTTAATCAATGTGTAACCACGTTCATTTTTAAAACTTTCTACGTATTCTCTATACACTTTCGTATGTATTAACCAATTTTTAAATCGTTCTGAGCTTTTCGCAAAACAAATTGCGGCAAGAAGTAAAAATGGTGTCGTCGGCAATAACGGAACCACAACACCAACAAAACCCAAAATGGTACACGTGATGCCCACCATCAGTAAAATATATTTCACAGCAACACCTCTAATTGATAATCGTTATCAATTATACAACAAAAAGTAAGCTTGTAAAACAAAAACCACCCAAATATGGATGGTTAAATAAATATTTATAAAATACTATCTTTTTATTTTCTTAATAGTGCTAGAATTCCTGCTACTAATATCAAAATTCCAGATAAAATACCGAATAATCCAATTAAAATAAAATTAAGTATTCCACCTATTACTAGTATAATTCCCATAACAATTCGTTTTTTATTGATTATACAACTCACAATTAAAGTAATAATACAAACAAATATTACAGCAATACCTAATCCCATAATTTGTCCTGAATCACTTGCCTCGAATTCGTTACTAATACTTCCAACCATTAGAGCAAATATGCCACCTAAAATTCCAAAAACACTGCCTAAAATTCCAAGTACCATTTCAGCTACTCTGTTCGTAGGCTTTGAATAAATCTGATTCTCCAAAAGAACAACCCCTTATTTATAAAATATTAAAATAAATTAGATAAACTTAATCGTTGACTATCCAAGTTATTTACAACCCAATTATATAATACTATGTTTCCCCTAACAACATAATTTATATATAAAATACACTTCTATTCTTTTGAATACTTCTAAAACCATATTCTCTTTTATATATCAAAATCTGGTTCTTCTTATATTTGTAAAAACTCTTCTAAAAGTTTTGTATCACTATACTCAGAAAGTTCAAGCGACCGCCAAAAGTGATAATATGCCCCTTCTAAATAATTAAAATGAAAAGAGATAGGCTCATTTTCACTGGCTAGTAATGAAAACACCTCATCATCATTCACAAAGATGTACGCTCACAACATTTTTCATTGTTTAGTACGTTTTGATTTTACGTCCACAGCATGCTTGCAATATAACTTTTCATATCTTAACCTAACTCATTTAGTGTCACAACGTTTAAATTAACAGCTATAAAGAAGGCTCTTTCCTCATTTTCTTAATATGCAAAGACTAAATATTCATATGTTTTTAAAATATGTGCTACTTTAAAGTGATAATTCTTTTTCATCCTTTATTTGCTTATTTCAAAATGGATATGACGATCTAAACTGTTTTTATTGACGATGTGATACCCATTCAAATTAATAATAGATTGGATATCTCTATCTTTGTTTGATACTTCTGGATTATGATATGAACACTCGAACGTATGCGCATCTTTTTTCTTAATTATATACATACCTTTAACTTTAACTTCGATCTTATTGCCCTCTATTTCAAATGTTTTGGTTTCATTATCATAATTAACAATTCCCCATACGTTATTCACATTGTCTTTAACAACATGAAGTTGATCTTCTTGTTTAATGATACTCACATCATTATGTTTTTGTTTAAATTTAGTTTGGTCGATTCCAGGATATAAAACGTAGGCATAGTGATGATTTGTATCAGAATGTGCTTGTGTTACTTCATAGTAGGTTTGTTTAACTTCTTTACTGCTTTGATTTTTATTAATATCTTGCCAACTACCTGTTCGCTCGACTTTATCAACATTTAATTTTGTAGGCTTAAAAAAGTGATAACCGATGTTATTTTGTTGATCTTCAGCCTTTAAGAATACAGAGTTTGCTTCTTCATTTATTGATTTACCTAGTGTCTGATTATCTTTATATAATGTGTAACCGTCCGCTTTACGATTTTCAATTGTTGTTCGAGCAGCTTTATTATTAATTCCGCTTCCCACAAAAACAATTTTGTCATCTAAAATAAACCATGATTTTTTTGCTGATAGTGTCTGTTGTTGATTTTCAAAATCCATACCGATACTTGCGTATTTATCACCCAGTGATGTTCCACCGACAAAAGTTTTCTTACTTTTTTTATCACCAGATGGCTCGTCACCCAAAGTTGTTGTTCCTGCAAGATGTTTCTTATTCACTGTAGGCCAATAATGATTACGATAATGTGTCACATCATCATTGTATAAATAAGACATTCCTGCCCCTGTATGCCAACCTTTTAAATTTTCGTTATTGATGGATTCATAACGAGACACTTTGTCTGAAGTTAAACTTAAACCAAATGTATAGTTAAGGTTTGGATTGTGATAGACGAGACGCTTCATCTCACCGTATATTTTTATTTGTTGTGGCTTGTTTTTTATATTAATTGACGTATCATCCATAAGTTTTTTCATCATTTGAATATCTGCGTATGATTTTAATTGATCATTCTGGCTGTAACTTTTATCAGATAGCACGGATGTTTTAACATATTGTTGATATTTAGCTTTTATGTTTTGGTTCTTTGTCGCAGTGCTTATTCTTAACAACGATTTCATAACCGTTGTAGATGTAGAATGGCTGGTTTCATGTCCACGACTGATTGCTCTACCTCTTACAAAGTCCATTACTTCACCTTTGTGTATCGTAGGCATAAATGCGTCGTCGATCCAGTGATCTAAAGTTTTCATTTGTTCATTATTGATACGTAAATTTGATGCGTTCACAACCGGCAACATTTGAGAGATGCCTTCTAATAAAACAACACCATATGCCCCTGTATAAGGCACATCTTGATGATCTATGTATGACCCATCTGTATAGAAACCATTACGTGCTTTTCCACTCGCACTTTCTTGAACATATGTAAAAACGTTTTTAAACGAATCAATCGCTGATTTCATCTTACTGTCGTCTTCGTTGATGATACTTTCCAGTAATTTTACTTTCGAAATATCGACTAAATTTCCACCTGTCGCTTTTTCAGGTTTGCCTACAGACGCTAATATTTCATCACTTTTCGGTACATACTTTTGAATCGGTGCTGTGTATATTTTCTTTTCTTCGTTTGTGAAATGGTCATCCATTAATATGAGCGTATTCGTTAATGCTTTCGGTGCCCCTATTTCGTAATCCCACCAATTTATTGTTTTCTTTTTGTTCGCATCTTTTTCAATAAAGTTAGACGTCAAAGTTCTTATATTGTTTTCTGCTTGTTTACCATAAACATGTTCATGCATCCAAGCGATTGCCTCTTTTAGTTTTTTCACATTCTCATCTGCTTTTAGAGATGATTGGGGATGATTCATCGCTTCCGCAATACGTTCAATATTCTTATAGCTTTTTGTCATATGACTTGAATTCGTTTGAACATCTTTCGCACTATCCCATAAGTACGTTTTATCAGAATGTGTGTTCATGTCATTCAGTAACTTTTGTGCTTCTTTTTCAACATACTCATATTGTTTCTTCATCGCTTCATTATGATCATCATAGTATTCATAACCATAATTTGTAGAAAGCCAAATTTTCTTGAGTTCTTGATATTTTGATTTGTGATGAGACTGTTCCTGAGTTTCACTGCGCGCTTCATTCGCCTTTACCTCAGTAACATCAATACAACTCATAGTAACTACCACAAGCATCATGGCATAGAGCTTCGTATATCTTTTTAAATTTAATATCATCTTATGTCTCCTTATCATAGGTGTATAAATAGGTAAATCACCTTATTGATTTACATACTCTTAATTATATATAATTTTTATTCTTTGTATATCCAGTTATAAAGTTAAGTGTTTGAATTAAATACATTATCTTTAATAAAATATAGATAAAATAATTTACGAGGTGCCTTATGCTTAATTTTGAAGATACGACTTGGTTTAAAAGAAGTTTGAAATTTTTCATACTATCATTAGCGATTACAGTTATTTCTTTTGTTTTAACTTTGATTGTTAACCCTTCTATAGATACCTTTAAAAATATCGCTAGAAAGGTTCCTGACAGTGTAACTCAAGCACAAGGTTTGGAAAAAGTATGGGAATATATTGTTCATAATGCAGCGATGGTGCCTTTTCAAATGCTTCTTCTCGCATTCATTCCCATTCCATTTTTATATTGTTTAAATTACATTACAACATCAGCATTGCTAGGCGTAATTTGTAGTATTGCGATTCAAATAGATTTACATAAAGGTATCAGTATGATTATTTCCGCAATTCCTCATCACTTTCTTGAATTGTTTGCGATGTGTATCGTTGTGAGCAGTTTATTTAAATTAAATCAATCTATCGTCAGGAAAATCACTAACTTTTTCAGGCAAGATAAAAAACAAAATTATTCCTTTAAAACAGCATGTATGAATTTGATGAAATCTTATCTTTTAATTGCTTTACCTCTGTATATATTAGCAGCTTTTACTGAAACATATGTATCGAATTTTATTTATGAGATACTTCAATAATCTAGTATATGTACTATTGAATTTAGCACCACATAAACAAAACACTCCCTATGTACTTTTAGGGAGTGTTTGATTATATATTCTATTATTTCGCTTCTTTAATTTCTTGCGCCATTTTATCACTATAGCCGAAGAACCATGTAAGCACGAATCCTACACTAAATGACACGATAAGTACTAGAATGTATAACGGCAACTGTCCGATATCTTTAATAAATAACAACATACCTGGTAATACGGTAATCGCCATGCCTGATGCTTTTAAATGGAGTAACGATGCAAGGAATCCTCCGACTGCCCCACCTATTAATCCACATACAAATGGCTTAAAGTAACGCAAGTTTACACCGAAAATGGCAGGTTCTGTAATACCTAAAAATGCTGAGAACGCTGATGGTAATGCGAGTGCTTTTAGCTTTTTCTGACGTGTTTTGAGACCAACCGCAACTGTTGCAGCACCTTGTGCGGTCATAGCCGCAGAAATAATTGGATTGAATTCATTGTACTTAAATTCTTCTAACAGCTGGATTTCCATAAAGTTAAAAATATGATGCACACCTGTAACAACGATAATTTGTTGGAAGAAACCGATTAACAAACCTGCAATTCCAAATGGCAAATTTAATACCCATATTGTAATTGATAAAATCACAGTTTCTAAGCCATGAAATACCGGTCCAATAATAAACAACCCAAGTGTAATCATCACAAGTAATGTTAAAAACGGTGTAACAATTAAATCAATGGCATCTGGGATTTTTTTGCGTAACATTTTTTCAAATTTTGCGCCAATGAGACCTACAAAGAATGCCGGTAAAACGGAGCCTTGATAGCCTACAACTGGAACGAATCCAAAAAATTTCAATGCCTCGGCTGAACCATTCCCCACTTCATAAGCGTTAGGCAATGCAGGATTGACAAGCATTAAACCGAGCACGATGCCGAGTACCGGGCTTCCGCCAAATACTTTGAATGCACTCCATGCGACAAGTGCAGGTAAAAACGCAAAAGCTGTATCTGTTAAAACTTGTGTGAACAGGATGAAATTAGGTGAAATGTCTTTCGGTGTCATACCCATCCATGACAAAATTTGTTCGTTCATCAATACGCCACGTAAGCCCATGAATAAACCCGTTGCGACTAGTACAGGAATAATTGGAACGAAAACGTCACCAAATGTGCGAATCGCGCGTTGGAACATATTCCCTTGTTTTCCTGCTTCATGTTTGACATCGCTTGTCGATTGCCCTTCAATGCCTAAACTTTCAACAGCACTATAAATTTTATTTACGGTTCCTGTTCCAAATATCACTTGATACTGGCCAGAATTATAAAATGCACCTTTTACTTTATCGGTACTTTCAATTTGTGCTTGATCAATTTTTTCTTTATCATGAACCACAATGCGTAATCGCGTCGCACAATGTGCAATTGATTTAATGTTTTCTTTACCGCCTACCGCATCAATGACTTGTTTCGCGATGTGTTGGTCTGACATTGCCATATGTAACCCCTCCTTATTAAAGCTCTAACGACGTGTTAAAGTACGTACCTCATCAATAGTTGGTAAGCTCCCGATTGCACCTTTTTTCGTTGTTGTTAAAGCGCCTACCGCATTACTCAATTTCAAAATATCATTGGCATATTGTTTAAGATTATCCATTGGCTTAAGTGATTGTTGTCCTTTTAACAATTGATAAATAACCGATCCAATAAAGGCGTCTCCCGCACCCGTCGTATCTTGAACGTCAACGTTATAACCCGGGTGATAACCAATTTGACGCTCTTTAGTATAAATGGAGGCCCCGTTCGCACCTTCTGTATAAATGATCACTTCTGTTTTACCTTTAAATAATTGTTGAAGGGACGCAGTGTCATCACTTCCTGTTAAAAATGAAAGTTCTTCATCAGAAATTTTTAAAATATGGGCTTTAGGAGTAAATTCAAGTACAGTTTCTTTCAATACATCCATTGATGGCCATAAAGGAAATCGTAAGTTCGGATCAAAAACAATCGTGCCTTGCGCTTTTTCCATTAATTCTATTGCTTTTACATGAGCCGCTTTCATCGGTGATGGAATTAAATCTACGGAACAAAAATGTAGAATATCATCTTCTTCAAAATTTACATTTATCGTAGAAGCGTCAAGCAACATATCCGCAGAAGGATTTCGATAAAAAGCGAAATCCCGCTCACCAGATTCTGTTAAACTGACAAACGCGAGACCTGTATTGGCGTCAGTTGTGCGCTGAACCAAAGATGTATCAACACCTTGATGCGCTAACATCTCTACAATCTGATCTCCAAACGCATCTTGACCTAGTTGCGTAATGAGCGCGGAGGCTTCCCCGAGCTTCGTCACACAACTCGCAACATTCGCTGGTGCACCACCAACTTGAGGCTCAAACCCTTTCACCTCTTTAAGTTCTACACCTTTCGTTTGAGGTATAAAATCAATTAAAGCTTCACCAATCGCATATAATTTTCCCATGCTTTCACTTCTTCCATTCAAAAATTACGTCACACAAGCTTTGGAACCGGTACCAAATTAGTTTAAAAAAAGTAAAATGCTCTTCAACGAGAATTTTACGTTTAGTTGTGCAAAATGTCAACGCTTTCTTTTTCGTCAATAGCGTAATCCATGCGTTGTAATAGCGGGACTTCCTCACCATTTAATAAAGCCATCATCGATACCGCAGCACAGTGACCTGTCTCCTCATAAGGAAACACGATTGTCGTAATTCGCGGTGTCACAATTGAAGTTGTTTCATAACCTCCAAACCCTGAAATGGATAATGTTTGAGGAACATCAATATTCATATCAAGCGCGGTTTTTAATACGCCCAAAGCAATATTATCTGTCGCACAAATAATGGCATCATAATCATGAATAAAAGCTTTAGAACGTTCTTGCGCATCACTTAACTTAAATGAAGTCGTGTGAACAGTTGCATCATGGTTAAAATCCGCAAGCCCATCAAGCACACCACGGCGACGATGTACGCCTACCGCTTCATCACGTTCATCCACACCAAAATACGCAATGCGCTTAAACGCTCTCTTACCAAAATAATTACCCATAAGACGTCCCGCATCATAATCATTTTGAATAATCGAATGAATGCCTTCATACGACTGTCCTACTAAAATAATCGGTACTTTAATCGATTGAATCGCTTTTAAATGCGCATCCGTCAACGCAGTCGCAAGCAAAATAATGCCATCGACCTTATTCTTCGCAAGTGTAGATATCGCATGAATTTCACGTTGTTGATCTAAATCCGTATTCACGATGATGGTTTGATAATTTTGCGTTCTCAAATATGTTTCAATGCCATAAAGCGTTTGGTTTGACGCATAAGAGCTTAAACGTGGCACAATGACGCCCATCATTTGCGTTCGTTTCGCCTTTAAACTTTGCGCAAATTGATTTGGACTATATCCTGTCTCTTGTACCACACGATCAATTTTCTGACGTGTTTTAAGGCTAATGGAACCTCCATTCAAATACCTCGACACCGTACTTTTCGATACGCCCGCAAGCTTAGCAATATCACGAATATTCATAGCATTCACCTCGCTTATATCATAGCACAACATGAGAAAGGAAAAGATAAGAAGACATGGAAAAGATATTTAGCGTCATTTAATTTAAAGAGTGGTATAAGAGTAAATAATGCGATATCTATTACTAAAACTTGTAAGTTGAGATACTTTAAATATTTGTGAAAATTCTCTTTATTAATAAACATATTTTTGATATACCATATATAGGGGTTATTATAAAAATAGTCTTCTTTTTAAATTGAATTTTAAACGAGGGGTGAAATAAATGAAGGTAATTATTTATTGGATCATGTTAGTCTTTTCTATTCTAACTATATTTGGCGGTATTTTAACCGTATCTAAACAGGGTTTAACAATAACAGACACTATTACTTTTATAATTTTTATATCTTTAATAATATTTAGTATGATTAAAATTAAAAAACACAGTAAAACTACGTATCGTAATAATGACACCAGTAAAATGAAAAATACTGAGGATAATAAGAATCATTACAAGCTTGATGATAAAAAGGATTTTAGTTATACAAATGAAATTAATACTAGTAAAGTAAAAGAAAATCATAATGAATCAGAAATCATTCAAACACAGCCATCTATTGAATACCCACATCATATAGAAAAAGATTATACTTATAATAAAGGTGATAATAATCATATTCCTCTAACAATGACCGAAGAAATTAATCATGAGTTAAATGCCTATGATATTTTAATATTGCATATGAATAACAAACGAGAAGTTGGAAAAGAAATAACTAACCACCATTTTCTAATTGAAAATCAGATAAATGTGAAAAGGCATATAGATAAATTAATTGAAGATGACTATTTATTTATTACTTCGAACTTAGAAATTACTTTACATTATTTAAAAGTTCCTGAATTAAAAGAGATATTGAGGAAACATAAACTTAAATTAGGTGGAAATAAACCAGAATTAATTGAGCGAATAATTAATAATATAGGTGAAAATTCAATTGAGGCACCTAAGGTATATCTATCAACCCCTAAAGGTGATAGGTTAATAGCAGAAAGTAAGTATATTTTACATTTTTATAACAAACATTTTATTTCTTTAGGCTTAGCACATAAGATTGCAAAAAATGCTATTAATGTTAATGATAAAACAGAATTTATTTACCTAAAATTACTTGAAAATGATAATACCGCACACAGCTATGATAAACAACATATAATAAATAATCTAATAAGTTATTATAAAAATATCGAAAAAGATATGAACGTTATAAGAAAATACAGCAATTACTCTTTATACTTATCTGTTGAAAGAGGTATAAACTCACTCGGGTTTCACAATAATGATTATGAAAATATCTTAGCACAATTAAAAAGTTATTATTTCATTCATAGGGATTACTATGAGAATCTATTTTTAATTAATGATTTTAATAGATCGTTATTCAAGAAAATCTTCTATGAAGATATTGTTACATTCGAAGAAGCCGATAAAAATTATTGTAATGATATATGCGAGGTATTATTTGCATATATTTATGGCAATGAAAATATTAATATCGATAATTTCCCAGTTATTAAATACAAGTTGAATGAAAAGGCAAATGAGTGGCAAGAAATAAGTAATAAATATAGATTTTAACTATTTATATTAAATTTAAAACTTTACGCAAAGATATTTTTTGTATGTATAATGGCTATATTTGAAAAAGAAGTGAGAAAACCTTTAATTTCTTAACTTCTTTTTCATTCCTAAAATCTAAACTTTAAACATGAAACAATTTATTTAAGAGTTTAAATGCATTGCTATTATTAAGTCTAATTCCTTCTAAACTTATAATTAATTACGCATTTTAGACGTATCTTTTCTAATTTCTTTTAAGTTAATGATTCCTACCAGTACAGGCAAAAACGCAATGATAAAGCTTAATAAATACCCCGCATCAAATATAAATGAAAACACTAGAAACGCTACAATTCCGACAATAATTAGAAATATGTTGAAAAAAGTATTATCTGCTATTTGTGGTTTATTAAACATCATTCAATCCCCCTAGAAACAACTAACTGCTGCATCTGACATACCACAAGTTACCCATATCTCCTTTATCTAAGTTACGTCATTCACACTATCAAACAAATTAATACTTGTGTTCCATAATTCTTAGGTGTTTGATGTGCGTGCTTATCTGTCTGATATATTAAAACGTCATTTTCACAACACATAACAAATTATTTCAACAGAACTGATATTATATCTAAATAATGTTACATTAATAGATGAAATAAATATTAATGAAGTAAAATGGGTGATTCGTATGGTTATGTTTATCATGTTATTTCTATTCATTTATTCAATCATCATTACATTAATGTATTTTAGTCGAAAGAAATGATTTAAAATTTATTAAGGAATATGTAAAATCACTGGATATTTAAAGAGATGCCTAACAATAAACATCTAATTTATTGCTAGGCATCTTCATTATTTTCTTTAGCTATTAATTGATACTCTTTTCCACCTTTATCTCTAGATAATAATGAATAATCTATCATATATCGTCTTAATAATACATAATCATCATAATACGATTTTAGTATTTCGTTTATTTCTTTCTCATTATAGATTTTCCCTTTTTCAAATTCTGAGGCAAGGATTTCCATCAATGCTTTTTTATCCTTTTCTTTTCGAGGTATGACTTGTATTCTATTATTTTTTATAAATCTTCCTTTAATCTTATTCATTTTTTACTCCCCTTTATCTCAGTATAGATGCTTGTTTATTACTTGTACTAAACCCATCCCCATTATTCTGTATTTCTCTTATGAACAATTTACATAATTCTTAGTATATGAGATATCTTGCAATTATTTTTTATTATGTTACAACATACACCCATGTGACTATTTTAAATTACGTGAGAGGTTTAGGGAGTTTTAACTTGATGTGTTCAGCTTCGTAAATTAATTTGAATGATTTGATGAAATTCTTTTCTATTTTATTTGATACATTAAAAAAATTCCTTTCCAAATATTCAGAATGCCGAAATATCATGGTATAATTAGTGAAGAAAATCACAAAGAGAAGGTTATAAATCATGAGACTTCAAAACATACCATTAGTATCATCAGGACTGGTCTTAGGTTTATTAGGGCTAGGGAATTTATTAAAAGACGTATCGCTTAGTTTGAATGCATTATGCGGAATTTTAGCTATCCTCGTTTGGCTTCATCTTTTATACAGTATGTTCAATAATGTGAATCATGTTAAAAATCAATTAAATAGCCCTCTTGTTTCTTCTGTGTTCACCACATTTTTCATGTCTGGTTTTTTAGGAACGACTTATTTGAACACGTTTTTCAGCCATATCTCCTTCATTCATCATCTCATCACACCTTTATGGCTTCTATGCCTTATTGGAATCTTGACGCATATGATTATTTTTTCGCACAAATATTTAAAGTCGTTCTCTCTTGAAAACGTATATCCTTCTTGGACTGTACTTTATATTGGTATAGCGATTGCGGGATTAACAGCGCCAGTAAGCGGCTATTTTTTTATAGGTAAATTAACAGTGATTTATGGTTTTTTAGCCACATGCATCGTCTTACCACTGGTTTTCAAACGTTTAAAGGTCTATCCTTTGCAAACGTCCATTAAACCAAACACATCCACCATTTGTGCGCCATTTTCCTTAGTGGCTGCTGCCTATGTTTTAGCTTTTCCTGAAGCACATGTGTTTGTCGTCATACTTTTTCTTATTCTGTCTCAAATGTTTTATTTTTATATTGTTTTTCAACTTCCAAAATTATTAAGAGAACCGTTTTCACCCGTATTTTCAGCATTTACATTTCCTTTAGTTATCTCAGCAACGGCTTTAAAAAATAGTATGCCTATACTCATATTTCCGGAAATTTGGAATGGGCTCTTAATGTTTGAAACGGTATTGGCAACTGTAATCGTATTTAGAGTATTTTTCGGTTATATACATTTATTCTTAAAACCAGTGGAAAAATAAAAAATCCATATCGGGACTTTGAATATTCCCTTTACACAGGGTCAAACATATAAGCCACTCTCGAAAATGAATAATAACGTACTTTAGTGATATATTTATTTGTAAATCTAATTACTTTATGTTATGGTTTATTTAATTTATAATTATCAGAAAATTAAAAAATATTATGATATGCGACATTAAATATTATTTTATAATGGGAGGACTATCTTTGCTTGAATCAAACCTTTCGATAATAGCAAGTACTTTAACAATCATAGGTTTTTTCATTAGTATTTTTATAAAGCAACATTCCATCAATAATAGCCAGAAAATTAATGGCAATAATAGCTCAATCAATAATCACCAAAGTTTTATTATCAATGAAAATAATACATATAATGATGTTAAAAACCTAATAAATAACCAAAATACCGAAAATGAATGGTTAAATACATTTTTAATATTGGGTGTTTTTTTGGTTACAATTACATTATTCATTAAGTTTAATCACTTAATAATAACGATTTCTTGTTTATTTACCTTGATTACTAGTTTTATAATCTGGACCAAGTTAGTAAAATATCATTTATCAATGAGAGCTTTTTTATTTTACGCTATTAAGTATATTTTAATATCTTCAATTTTATTAACCGGATTATTCTTTAATCCTGTCTTAGTTTCAAATTTAGAAAACAATCTTCCACCACTCGACAAAAGTAATTCTATATCATTTATTATTTCAATATTTACAATGTCCACGTCAACATATACGTATTTAAAGAATTTAGGTATTCCAAGTTATGAAACATTTGTGATATTTTTTCGTTTTTTATCATTAATATTTATATATTTAATGCTCTATGATGATATTAAGAAGAATAGTTTTTTAAAGAAAACAGCACAATTCTATAAAAACACCGGTCGATTATTTTTTTCATATTTCCTTTTATCCTTATATTTATGTTCAGTTTTATATTTAATGCATTTTTATCATTTCCAAGGTTTTACAAGAACTATATTAAATCCAGTATTTGATTGGTTAGGTATTCCACATAAATGACAGTCAAATAAAACTATTTTTCATTTTCCCTATGCTAACTAATTCATTAAAGTTTTGATAAATCCATAAATTTGAAATCGATATCATAATAAAGCAACGGAGTTTCTATTCTTTTATGACAGCCTTTATAATAAAATTTCAAGCATTGAATGGCATGCATGATGGTAAATCAATTTTTTTACATCCTTAGATTAATGATTTTAATAATTCACTCACAATTTATAGCACAAAAATTGGTGCAATGAGCAAGCTATTGTAATGTATCAAGATAATATTAAAATAGAGACATCTTACCCTACGATATCAGTCACAGATAGAAGGTGTAAAATACTACGTAAGGTTATTTTAGAAAATAAACAATAGATCAAAGGATAAAATGTATGTTGATAGAAGCTTTATTTCAATAAACCACAGGGGCAACCCTATGTCGCTATCTAGCATAAATAGGAACATGTAGCAAAATGCCAAAAATGTGGGGATAAATAAGCATGTAACAACCTCCTCAATAAGACACAACCATTTATCGTTTATAGATGATTAGGTGTTGCGTGATATAATGAATCAAGTAGGTCATTCAGACTCTAACACAACTCTACAGATAGACTCACATGTAAATACATAAAAGGATAAAAATATGATGAATAAACTTGAAGCGGTGGGGATATAAATTGAAAGAAGAATATTTAATAAATGTAGTTAATGAAAAAATTACAAATGGTATCGAAGACACTGTTACAGAATTTAAAGTTAACAATAAGGAACCTGATATGATTGGAGAATATATTTCTGCATTAAGTAATTCAGCTACATTAGCAGATAAAGATTATGCATATGTTATTTGGGGTGTTGAAGATGAGAAAAAAAGCATAGTTGGTACCGAATTCAATCATAATGAAATTAAAGTAGGTAACGAAGAGTTATTAAGTTGGTTAAATAGAGTAATAAAGCCTTCTCTTCATTTTAGTTTTCACAGTATTCAAATAGATGAACATAACCTTACAATTCTACGTATACCTAAAGCTACACATCAACCTATTGCGTTTAAATCAACAGAGTATATTAGGATTGGTTCATACAAAAAAAAGTTAAAAGATTTTCCTGAAAAAGAAAAAAACCTTTGGAAAAAATTTCAACATTTACCTTTTGAACTTCAAATAGCAATGGATGTTGAAAACTATGATGATATTTTCGAATTATTAAATTATTCATCTTATTTTAACCTATTAAACCAACCTGTGCCAGATAACGAACATTTAATAATAGAAAACTTTATTAATGATGATTTAATAAAAGAAAAAGATGGTAAAATATCAATCACAAATTTAGGTGCCTTATTATTTGCTAAAAACTTAAATGATTTCAAACATCTAAAAAGAAAAGCACCTCGTGTTATTAAATACAAAGGGAACAGTAAAGTTGAGACCTTACATGAACAAATAGGTATAAAAGGATATGCTGCGGGATTTGAAGGTTTAATCAAATATATTAATAATCAATTACCTAGAAATGAAGTTATAGGGGAAGCTCTTAGAAAAGAAGTACCTATGTATCCTGAACTAGCTGTAAGAGAATTAGTAGCAAATGCCCTCATTCATCAAGACTTTACTGTTGGTGGAACCGGACCTGTAATTGAAATATTTGAAAATCGAGTTGAAATTGTTAATCCAGGAACACCACTAATAAAAGTAGAACGATTACTAGATTCTCCTCCTAAATCAAGAAATGAACTTCTAGCCTCTCTTCTTAGACGAATGGGAATCTGTGAAGAACGAGGCACAGGGATTGATAAAGTAGTAGCTCAGACTGAAGCTTATCAATTACCAGCACCAACTATTGACTTATATGATGAACACGTAAAAATCACTTTATTATCATATAAAGATTTAAATGATATGAGCAAAGAGGAAAAAATACATGCAACTTATATGCATGCATGTTTAAAATATGTGGAGAAAATTTATATAACAAATCAAACACTAAGAAAGCGTTTTGGTCTTGATGACAAACAGAATTCTGTTGCTTCTAGAATTATTAAAGAAGCTCTTAATGATGGAGTTATCAAGCCTGTTGACCCTGACACTAGCCCTCGCCACATGAAATATAAACCATATTGGGCTTAATAAAAGTTTACTTGCACGTTACTTGCACGTTGCTTGCACGTTGCTTGCAAAATCCGATGTTAAATTGTAATAACCCTTGATACTATGCGGTTTCCTTGTATTAATTTTACTTGCACGTTACTTACATATGTATTTACAATTAATAATTCGAAAAAATATTTTTTAGCTATTACTACGTAAACACTTTGTCGTATCTCCCACCCTCAATCCACAAAAACAACCCTCTAACCATTGCGGTTAAAGGGCTGTTTGTTTTCGTATTATTATTCCCACTCGATTGTGCTTGGGGGTTTTGATGTGATGTCATACACGACGCGGTTAACGTGATCCACTTCGTTTACGATACGTGTTGAGATTTTTTGTAGAACTTCCCAATCGATACGTGCGAAGTCACTTGTCATACCATCAATTGACGTTACGGCACGTACACCGACTGTGTAGTCATACGTACGGTAGTCTCCCATTACACCAACTGAACGGATATCTGGTAATACTGTAAAGTATTGCCAAATGTCACGCTCTAAGCCTTCTTCACGGATGACTTGGCGTAAAATCGCATCGGATTCACGAACGATTTCTAATTTTTCTTCTGTGATTTCACCTAGGACGCGGATACCTAATCCTGGACCTGGGAATGGTTGTCTCCAAACGAGGTGTTCTGGAATACCTAATTCGATACCTAATGCACGTACTTCATCTTTGAATAACGTGTTGATAGGTTCGATTAATTCGAATTCCATATCTTCTGGTAAGCCACCTACGTTATGGTGAGATTTGATCGTTTGTGCAGTTTTTGTTCCTGATTCGATGACGTCTGTGTAGAGTGTGCCTTGTGCAAGGAAGTCTACGCCTTTTAATTTTGAAGCTTCATCATCGAAGACGTAAACGAATTCGTTACCGATAATTTTACGTTTTTGTTCTGGATCTGATACGCCTGCAAGTTTTGACATGAAACGGTCTTGTGCGTTCACACGAATGATGTTCATGTTGAAGCCTTCACCGAATTGTTCCATTACCATGTCGCCTTCACCTTTACGTAAAAGACCGTGGTCAACGAAGATACATGTTAATTGATCGCCTATCGCTTTGTGTAATAATACCGCAACTACAGAGGAGTCTACCCCACCGCTCATTGCGCAAAGCACGCGACGGTCGCCGACTTTTTCACGGATTTTTTCGACTTCGATATCGATGAAGTTTTCCATCGTCCACTCGCCTGTACAGTTACATACGCGACGTACAAAGTTACGTAATAAGTCATTACCAAATTCTGTATGACGCACTTCTGGGTGGAATTGTACACCGTAAATACGACGTGATTTGTCTTCGATGGCCGCATATTGGGTGCTTGGGCTATCTGCAATCACTTCAAAGCCTTCTGGAATTTCGATGACTTTATCAGAGTGACTCATCCAAACCGTTTGTTCTTCTGGTAAACCGAAGAATAACTCGTCTGATTTTGCGTTGATCGTCGCTTTTCCGTATTCACGTTCGTTCGCACGCTCAACTTTACCACCTAATAATTTTGTCGTTAATTGCATACCGTAACAAATGCCTAATACAGGAATACCTAAGTTGTAGATTTCCGTATCAATAGTAAACGCATCCTCTGCGTAAACAGAGTTTGGTCCACCTGATAAAATAATCCCTTTTGGATTCATTTTTTTAATTTCTTCAATTGAAATTTCGTGATCGTGTAATTCACTGTACACGCCCATTTCACGAATACGACGTGTAATCAGTTGGTTATACTGACTTCCGAAGTCTAGGACAAGAATTAGTTCTTGTTCTTTTGCCATTTCCATAATGTGTACTCCTTTATCCCTTAGAATGAGTAGTTTGGTGATTCTTTTGTAATTTGAACATCATGTGGGTGGCTTTCTGCTAGACCTGCAGCACTCATTTTTGTAAATTGTGCTTCTTCACGTAACGTTTCTAAGTCTTTTGAGCCTGTGTAACCCATACCGCTCTTCACGCCACCAATTAATTGATAAATCGTATCTTGTAATGGTCCTTTGTAATCAATACGTCCTTCAACACCTTCTGGAACGTACTTTTTAGGTGTTTTATCTTCTTGGAAGTAACGATCGTTAGAACCACTCGCCATTGCACCTAATGAACCCATACCGCGGTAAACTTTGTATTGACGTCCTTGGAACATTTCAACTAATCCTGGGCTCTCTTCAGTACCCGCAAGTAAGCTACCAAGCATAACCGCATGTCCGCCTGCCGCAAGGGCTTTTACGATATCACCAGAGAATTTAATACCGCCGTCTGCGATGATTGTTTTTCCGTGATTCTTCGCTTCAGTTGCACAGTCGTAAATTGCTGTGATTTGAGGTACACCTACACCTGCAACAACACGTGTTGTACAAATTGAACCTGGTCCGATACCTACTTTCACAACATCAGCACCCGCTTCAAACAATGCTTTTGTCGCTGCCGCTGTCGCCACGTTACCTGCAATCACTGTCACTTCAGGGTATTTTGCTTTGATTTCTTTCACTTGATTAATTACACCTTGTGAATGACCATGCGCTGTATCGATAACCAAGGCATCCACACCTGCTTCAACAAGTTTTTCTGCACGAATGCCAGTATCTTTCGCAATACCGATGGCTGCCGCTACAATAAGACGGCCATGACAGTCTTTTGCTGCATATGGGTATTCATTCACTTTTTCGATATCTTTAATCGTAATGAGGCCTTGTAAAATACCGTCTTCTACTAATGGAAGTTTTTCAATTTTGTGGTCTTGTAAAATCTTCTCAGCTTCATCAAGTGTTGTACCTACTGGTGCTGTCACTAAGTCTTCTTTTGTCATAACATCAGAAATTTTGATTGAGAAGTCTTCAATAAATCTTAAATCACGATTTGTTAAAATACCGACAAGTTTGCGTGATGTTCTATTGTCTACAATTGGCACACCTGAAATACGATATTTACCCATTAATGCTTCAGCTTCATATACGCTTTCTTCTGGTGTTAAATAAAATGGGTCTGTAATTACGCCATTTTCAGAACGTTTTACTTTTTGTACTTCATCTGCTTGGCGCTCGATGCTCATATTTTTATGAATGACACCTAAGCCACCTTGACGTGCCATAGCAATCGCCATTTTTGATTCTGTTACCGTATCCATACCTGCTGATACAATCGGTATATTTAATTGAATACGCTCTGAAAGTTTGACGCTTAAATCTACTTCTTTCGGTAATACATTTGATTCTGCTGGAATCAGTAATACGTCATCAAACGTTAGTGCTTCTTTAACAAACTTGTTTTCCCACATTTTTCGTATAGCCTCCATTCAAATTGATAGTTATATTATTTCACATTTTCTTCGTTTTGTTGATAGTTTAGACCATTAAAAAATAAATTCAATATAATTGCAGAAATTGTACCTAAAACGATCCCATTTTGAGTAAACCATGCAAATTGATCGCCAAGCGCTTTAAACGCCTCTGGTACTGCTGTAATCCCTGCACCGAGACCGACCGAAATCGCGATGATCAATAAATTATTTTGGTTTTTAAAATTGATATCACCGAGGATTCGTACACCGTATGCCATCACCATACCGAACATCGCTAACATCGCACCACCTAAGACAGACAATGGAATAATATTCGCAAGTGCGCCAATTTTAGGTATGCATCCACAAATGATAAGCATGATGACCATGCCGTAAATGACGTCATTTTTCTTTGCGCCTGACAATGATACAAGACCGACATTTTGAGAATACGCGGTATACGGAAAGGCATTAAAAACGGCACCTAACGTAATGGCAATCCCTTCTGCCATATATCCTTTTCTAAAATCTTTACGTTCAAGTGTGCGCCCTGTAATTTGACTCAATGCATGATAAACCCCTGTAGATTCAATCAAACTGACGAGTGCAACAATAAAAAAGACGACAATGGCGCCAAAATCAAATGCAAAACCGTCAAAGCGGAATGGGCGTGGCAATTCAAACCAGTGTGCTTGACCAACTTGCGCAATATCGACAAGTCCTAAGAAACTTGCGATTACTGTCCCACTCACTAATCCTAATAAAATGGCGATAGATTTAATAAATCCTGTCGCAAAGCGTTGAATGACTAAAATAATCACTAATGTCACTACACCTAAAAGAATATGCTTTACTGAACCGTAATCTTTCGCACCTTGACCACCGGCGATATAATTCATCGCAACAGGCATCAACGTAATTCCAATGATTGTAACGACACTTCCTGTTACAACTGGGGGAAAGAAGCGTACAAGATAAGCAAAAAATGGCGCAATCACGATAACCAATAGTCCTGATGCAAACAGTGAACCGTATAAGACGTCCACGCCTTTAGACTGCCCTATCATAATCATTGGTGCAACGGCAGTAAACGTACAGCCTAACACCACCGGCAGTCCAATCCCGACGCCACGATACACTTGTAAAAACGTTGCGACACCACACATGAAAATATCAACAGTGACGAGAAACGCAATTTGTTCAGGTGTGAACTTTAAACTTGTCCCAACTATAATAGGCACAAGAATCGCACCCGCATACATTGCCAAGAGATGTTGTAAACTTAATAAAAATCTTTTCATTATGCTTGATCTCCAACTAATGTAATTTTGTTGCCTTGAAGAGAGGCGATTTGACACAGTGACGATACATTCAATCCTGCTTCTTCAAGACGTGTGCGTCCTTGTTGGAAACTTTTTTCTACTAATATCCCTACACCTACTGTTGTCGCGTTTGCTTGTTGTACCAAACGGTGAAGTCCTAGTGCTGCCTCGCCATTCGCTAAAAAGTCATCGATAATGAGTACGCGGTCATCGGGTGATAAAAATTCTTCTGAAATGATAACCGTACTCGTTTTATTTTTCGTAAACGAGTGCACATCTGTTTGATAAAAACCTTTATTCAATGTGCTCGGTTTTGCCTTTTTCGCAAAGAGACAAGGGACATCAAAATGCAATGCTGCCATAATGGCCGGGGCAATACCCGAGGCTTCAATCGTTAAGATTTTTGTGACGTTTTCATGCGCAAATTGTTCATGAAAGACTTTTCCTATCTCGTGCATCAGTTCAGCATCAATTTGATGATTTAAAAAACCATCCACTTTTAAGATTTTTTCATCAATGACAACGCCATCTTCAATGACTTTATTTTTTAACCTTTCCACTTCGGTTCCTCCTCAATTTTGGTCAAGATAATAAAAAAGCCCAAAACTTCAGAATATAGTTTTAGGAACGAGTAAGTGAAATACAGTTGTAAATGCGACACATGTGCATGCTGCAGTGAATCTAAATGAAACAGAGCCTGTTCATCAGATGATACTGACTGGTCAATGCAGAACATGTTTCGCCAAAAATATCATTAAAGTATATAATATTCCTTAATGATACAAAGCATTACATTGATTTTCATTTACTCATAGTCACATTGTTTAAGGCAACGTGGTAGAAACTTCTAAAGCCATATTCTTCAGATTATATGAGTGTGATAAATTATTTAATGATAATAGCAAATTTGGACTTAATACGCAATACCATCGCGTCAAATCAATTGTTTTCAGAAATTTATGTAAATTAATTGCAGAATAATGTCATCACAAGGCATAATATAATGGAAGCGTAATCATAATTTTTAAAGGAACACTTATGTTATTCGCATTGTTGTGAGAAGGTAAAAGATTAATTGCGATTAAACATGGGTAAAACTAAAATGAATAACATTAACGGAGGCGTCAATTATGGCAGAATTTAAAGTAGCTCGCACAGAAGAAGATGCAATTGAAGTCGTAGATTCTTTTTTAAGAAACGGATATAAGGAATCAGAAATCGTAGTCATTAGTAAAGAAAAATTAAAAACAGATCGATTCAATGATTGTCAAATTCAACACAAATCGACTAACGGTACAATCAGTGATAAATTCATGCGTATGTTTATCGGTGAAGACGCTGAAAGTGCCGCATTAAGTCGTTATGATTTTGGCGAAGAAAAAACTGAGGACTTAAAACAAGATTTGAACAATCATAAAATTGTTGTCATCGTTCAAAAAGACACTATTAAACATGGTGAAGTCACGCAAAACAATGCCGCTTATGTTGAACCTTCAACAGATAAACATAAGCCTTCTGAACATAAAGGCGACATCGAGTGAACGTCTATCCACCATTTATAATCATTATGGAGTCAAAAAGGACTGGAACATGTTAAAAAGTTCCAGTCTTTCTTATGTGAGTGCCATCCTCTTACAAAGCCAGTTATTGAATATCTGTGCTATACTGTTAACAATTAAGAGAGGTGAACACAATGAAATTTGTACAAATAAAATCTACCCAAGATCAATGGTATGAACCCGCACTCGATTTTTATATGGATAAATTAGACCCCCTCGTGACTGAAGACGAGTCTGTCTTTGTTCAATCTCTAAAGACCGAAAAGACACATCATGATTACGTGTTTCTAGTTGGTATTGAAGATGCGCGTGTAGTGAGTTTTGCGACTGCACATTATGAAGCAACAACCAACACAGGTTTTATCGTGTATTTAATTGCAGAACCTGGCGAACATCGTGAAACTTATTTGGCCGAAACATTAGAAGAAGTCGAAAAAGGGATTAATCGCTTATCCAATCAACTGCATGGTCGTGACGTAAACTTCTTTATGTTTGAATCTACACTTGAAAATCCTGAAGCCGATGCAAAAACGACGGAAGATATCGCATTCCGCCGTCAATTTCTTACAAGTCATGGATTTGAAAAACAAACGCAAATCCCTTATATTCAACCTTCATTGGACCGTAAAGGAAAACCAGTGCCACTTGATTTATATATCAAAGCAAACATTCCTTTAACGAAAGATATCTATGGAACGAGTGTAAAATCATGCTATATTTTAAAATATGTATTTGCCAATCGCATACCACGACGTGTGATATATCCATTATTAATTAAAATGAATTTGAGTAAAGATATGCATGCCTAAGCCCTTGAAATCGAGTCATAAAGCCGTTACAATAAGGTAGAGGTAAGACTGACGGGTCACTGAACTCAGGCTACCGTAAGTCTAATACGACTGACAGAAAGGATTTATGAACATGCTAACAAAAGAGTTTGCACAAAAATCAGAGCTTAGTGAAAAGCAAGTGCGCAAAATTGTACAGCACCTAGAAGAACGTGGCTACCAGTTGAAAAAAACGGAATACCGTGGACGTGAAGCGACGGATTTCCAAGAAGAAGATATCGAATTATTCCAAGAGATTGCAGAACGTGTTGGACGAACGAACAGCTACGAGCTGGCATTTGAAGAATTAGAAAAAGAAAAAGACTTTTTACAAGTTATTGTTAAAGAGAACAATCAAAACTTACCATCGGATCAACAATTTCCTCAAATGATGCAAGAATTAAAAGCAGAAATCGACAAAATGCGTGAAGAGCGTCAATTATTAGGTCAAATGATTTCTCAAGTTCACCAACAACAAGAAGAGTTGAAATCATTACATACACAGTTGAACAATCAACTTGAAACAAACGCAAAATCTTTAAATGCCATCACTGAAAGTCAAAAACAGCAAGCAGATCAATTATCTAAAACACAGGAAAGTATCGAAACACACACAAAAGAACAACAAGAACTTGTGACAACACTTAAAAATAACCAAGAACAAAAAGGATTTTGGGCACGCTTATTCGGCGTCTAAAATTCAAATAAAATAAATACGCAATACAAGTGCTAGGGGTGCTCTTAAATGAGCTGAGAAAGACGTCATCTTAACTCTTTGAACCTGAAGTGGTTAGTACCAACGAAGGGAAGCCGTATGTGAACACAATTTATGTATCTGGAAAAAGTCTTTTTTCAGATTGTTTCAATACAGGTGACACCTCTTGCACAAGATCGCAGGAGGTTTTTTTATGCAAAAAATAATCATTATCGGTGGCGGCGTGATAGGACTTTCTATCGCTCGCCATTTATCAAACGCATCCTATGCCATTTCTATTATCGATCGTTCTACACCACGCATGAATGCATCTTATGCAGCTGGAGGGATGCTAGGGGCTCAAAATGAGTTCTTCGAAGATACCCCACTCTATCGCTTAGCAATGAAAAGTCGCACATTGATGCCACATGTTGCGCAACAACTCCACCACGACACAGGGATAGATATTGAATTCCAATGTCACGGCCTCATTAAAATCGCGACAGAAGTCACTCATATCGAAAATATCAAAAAACAATTTTCATTTTTAAAACAAGATGACCATGACATTCAATGGTTTCACACTCAAGACTTACGTCAAATGTTTCCGCACTTAAACCCCAATACGACGGCCGCATTTAAAATTCAAGATGATGGTCAAATCCATGCCAACCTTTATACTCAAGCGCTCACAAAAGCGGTAATATCTCAAAAAAACACGCAATTGTATTCACATACTGAAGTCACACACATTGAAAAACATCGAGGTGGCTATACCGTTCATACCTCTCAAGGCGCTATGATGACAGATTTACTGGTTATTGCGGCAGGTGCCTGGAGTGGCCAACTGTTATCAGATATACATATTTCACTACCTACCCGTCCTGTGAAAGGCGATGTGAAGTTAGTCGAAACCCAATCCCCTATTTTAAAGACGACCCTTTTTAATACAAATGGTTGCTATATCGTCCCTAAAAGACACAATCGGTATTTAATCGGTGCCACGTCAGAATGGGACAATTGGTCCACGGTTAATAATGAAAACAATTTAAAATGGCTAGATGACAAAAGTCAGGAAATGCTTCCACAACTACGTCATCATCGTACCATTAAAACATGGACGGGGATCAGACCGATTACGCATCATGAGATACCAATAATGGGTTCACTTAGTCCTAATCTTTTTGTGGCAACAGGTCATTATCGTAATGGCATCCTGCTTTCTCCCATCGTTGGCACATTACTAGCGGGAGCGATTCAAGGTGACACACACGCCGTCCAAACTTTGCAACCTTTTACACCAAATGTGCAACAAAATTAAAAATGTACTTGCTTTTACACCCTTTACCGATTATTCTTATTATATAAATCGGAATTAAAGGAAGCGTGTTGCCATGACTACATTTTTAATTATTCTAAACTTAGTCATCTTCATCATTGCACTTGTTGGATTATGGTGGATGGCTAAAAAACATATAAAATTTCCTAAGCGTGTGTTCATCGCACTCGGCTTAGGAATCCTTCTCGGCTTAATCCTCCATATTTCCTATGGTGCAGGAAGCAAAATCACGACTGAAACGACATCATGGATTAATATCGTCGGTCAAGGATATATTTCATTACTTAAAATGATTGTCATCCCATTGGTTTTTGTATCTATTGTTGTCGCATTTACGAAAATTGATATTGGAGAAAAATTCGCCAAAATGGGTAGTATCATTTTACTATTTTTAATCGGTACTGTAGCCATTTCAGCAATTGTGGGGATTGTTTATGCGTTGTTATTCGGCTTAGATGCCTCTTCGATTGATTTAGGTCAAGCCGAAAATGCACGCAGTTCTGAAATTACGAACCAAGCAAAAGAAATGACAGCAACGACACTACCGGCACAAATATTAGAGCTATTACCTTCAAATCCATTTTTAGATTTTACAGGTGCACGTGCAACGTCGACGATTGCTGTCGTAATTTTCGCAGCGTTTATTGGGTTTGCATTTTTACGTGTGTTGCGTAAAGAACCTGACAAAGGCCACATTTTAAAACGTGGCATCGATGCTGTGTATGCGCTTGTCATGGCTGTTGTAACATTCGTATTACGTCTAACACCTTATGGTATTTTAGCGATTATGATGACAACCATTGCCACAAGTGATTTTGCAGCTATTTGGACTTTAGGTAAGTTTGTAATTGCCTCTTATGCCGCATTGCTCACGATGTATCTCATTCATATGATTATTTTAGCGCTATTAGGCGTAAATCCTCTTCAATTTATGAAGAAAACAGCAGAAGTTATTTTATTTGCGTTTACGTCTCGTTCTAGTGCAGGGGCTTTGCCATTAAACATTCAAACACAAACAGAACGATTAGGTGTGCCATCTGCCATTGCAAATTTCTCAGGTTCATTTGGCCTCTCTATCGGTCAAAATGGTTGCGCGGGTATTTATCCAGCTATGTTAGCTGTCATGGTTGCACCCGTAGCAGGCGTTGAACTGAACTGGCAATTTATTTTAACGTTAATCGTTGTGGTCGTGTTAAGTTCATTCGGTGTAGCGGGCGTAGGTGGCGGTGCAACATTCGCATCGATACTCGTATTATCTGCACTAAACTTGCCTGTCGGTCTCGCGGGTGTCTTAATTTCAGTAGAACCGCTTATCGACATGGGGCGTACAGCACTTAACGTGAATGACGCTATACTCGCAGGTACAGGAACTGCAAAATTAACGAAACAATTAGATGAAGAGACGTTCAATTCTAATCACTATGACGAACTCGCATCACAACATTAAAAAGGTTTGATAGATCAATCACAATTCATTACATGGTCCATCACTAAAATTAAATTTATTAATATAGATAGATAATAACCAACAAAATTCATGTATTATTGAATTTTGTTGGCTTATTTTTAATTAACAGAGATGCTGTGTCTCCCTGTGATGAAAGGGGCTAATATGTCCCCTTTCATTTTTTATTTCTTATTAAATCCTGACATTTGTAACCAGTTCAACATTTCTAAACGTTGTTTACTACTCATAAATTGCGAAATTTGTTCTGACCATGTTTCTGTGCGTTCTCCATTTGTTCGTGCTTTATAATAGTCAGACACCGTCTCATCATAGGCTTCGAGTTGTGCTTCTAATTGCTCCCGATCTGTTTCGTAGCCATCAACATGAAAGACATGTTCAAATGGTAATCGCGGTTTCGGTGCGCCATTTTCATCATCTGCGGGCTCACCAATGGCCATTCCAAATAGCGGGAACGTATACTCTGGCAATCCTAAAATTTCACGCACACGCGTCACATCATTACGTAATGAACCTAAAAACACGATGCCATAGCCCATATCCTCTGCGGTTAAGGCAATGTTTTGTGCCATCAATGAGGCATCTACCGTTCCTACAAGCAAACCTTCTGCTGATTCAAAACTACCTTCTAATTGTGCATCACGTTTTTGACTAATTAAGTGATGTCGATAGTAATCAATGACAAAAACGAGTAAGTACCCATTTTCAACTACATAGGGCTGTCCGGACACTTCTTTTAAAGATTCTTTCTTGTCTAAATCTTCCACACCAATCACAGAAGTCGTTTGAAGATAGCTCGATGTAGACGCCATTTGTCCCGCTTCAATAAGCTTACGAATCACTTCACGGTCAATCGTTTTTGGTTTAAATTTTCGAACCGAATGATGTTGCTTTGCTAACGCATAAACATGTTCTGACATATTTGCCACCCCTATTACCTTTTTTATCATTTTATCAAAATCAAATTTCTTACGCATAAATCTTGTTTCGCATCAACTTGCATTGTGATGAAATAAAAGTTATCCTAATTGTAACAATTTTCTGAATAAAGGGGCAGACACTATGACGCATCACACAAAATCTTTAGCCAAACAACTCCATCAAGCATATTTAAACCATGAACCCATCCCTTTTTTAAACCCTGAGGCTGCGGTAGATGAAACGTTAGGGTATGCGGTACAACAAGAACTCATTCAACAGATTCAATCTGCGACAGGATCAACGATTGCGGGGTACAAAGTGAGTATGACGAGTAAAGAAACACAAGCCTATGCCCACACGCACGAACCAGCATATGGGACATTATTAAGTCATGTCATTAAGGCTTCAAATACGACGGTGAACATACATGATTTATTTTCACCTTTAATCGAACCTGAATTGGTGTTTGAGATTACTGAAGATTTATCCAACCATCCTACTGTTGAAGAAGTACTATCAAAATCTAAAATTGCACCAGCGATTGAAGTGCCAGATGCACGCTATATCGATTGGTTTCCTCATTTTACGTTAGGCGACTTGTTGGCTGACAATACGGCTACAGGTCTTGTCATTGTTGGAGAGACCATCGATGCACCGGATTATGACACCCTTGGACAAATTGATATGACACTTAGCCACAACGATACCCAACTTGCCAAGGGGCAGTCATCTGCCGTTTTAGGCCATCCGGTAAAAGCCATACAATGGTTAGCTGGAAAATTAGCTACACATGGTAAATCATTAAAAGCCGGCCACATTGTATCTTCAGGGACATTTATCACGCCAATTCGAGCTGAAGTCGGTTCCTATAATGTAGATTACGATCATATTGGCAGTGTTAGCGTCACATTTAAATAACCTAAAATTAAAGTAAAGCTTACAGTTTATGTTTGGCTTTACTTTTTCGTATGTCTAAGGACACATCACCACGAAAAACCAGTCCTTTCACAACGAACGGTGTATTAATTGATAAAATGTATATCTAATTGAGAAAATTATATCGTTATTGATAATGAAAATGTGTAAATTGTATTGTTCTCGATGCTTTAGGCCTCACTTTTCCACGATAATTTACATATTCTTTAAAATGCTTTTAAAGTAAAAAAGAGCAATTTCGTTTGACGTCTATCGCTTTTCGTGTATAATAAGAGTCAAGATTAGAATTATTATTAATAAGGAATGATGATAAAGAACCATATCACATCAATTCTAATCAATAATAATCACTATCATTTTTTAGGAGGAATTTCATTATGTCTTTAATCGGTAAACAAATTGAAGAATTTTCAGCACAAGCGTACAACGCAAAAACAGACGAATTCGTTGAGGTATCTCACGAAGATTTAAAAGGGAACTGGAGTGTAGTTGTATTCTACCCAGCTGACTTCTCATTCGTATGTCCAACAGAATTACAAGACGTTCAAAATCACTACGCAAAATTACAAGAGCTTGGCGTAAATGTTTACTCTGTTTCAACTGATACACATTTCGTACACAAAGCTTGGCATGATCATTCAGATGCGATCAGCACATTACAATACGTAATGATTGGTGACCCATCTCAAGCCATCACTCGTAACTTTGACGTTTTAGATGAAAACACTGGTCTTGCACAACGTGGTACATTCATCGTTGACCCTGACGGTGTTGTTCAAGCAGCTGAAATCAATGCTGACGGTATCGGCCGTGACGCAAGCACTTTAGTTCACAAAATTAAAGCTGCGCAATACGTTCGTCAAAACCCAGGTGAAGTTTGTCCTGCAAAATGGGAAGAAGGTAACGACACATTAACACCAGGTTTAGACTTAGTAGGTAAAATCTAAGAAGTTCGAATACTATCTTTTTGATGAATGAATGGCTACACCTATATGCATCTCTAGAATTTTTATCCAATCACCCAAGCAAAATATAAATTCTAGCGTTGAAGAACGATAGAGATACGGGGGTAGATTTATTATACTATCCCTTGCCATTCATCCTATCATTATTATTTTATTCCAATTTTTATTCATAAATATTCCGTTTAGGCACAACAAGAAACGTTTGATTGCCTCCTTCTGAAGGTATTCAAACGTTTCATTATTGCCTGGGCGGGACAGCAATCTTCCCATTGAATGAGATTGTTGTCCCGCTCTCAATCCATTCACATTTTTAGGAGGCCAAAATATATGTTAAACCAAGAGTTAAAGCAACAACTTACACAGCTCCTTGATTTAATGGAAGGTGACGTGGTGTTCAAATTAAGTGCTGGCACTGATGAACATTCACAAAAATTAAGCGACTTAGTAAACGAAGTTGCAGACATGTCATCTCACATTACTGTTGAAAAAGCTGATTTAAAACGCACACCAAGTTTTAGTATTAACCGACCAAATGAGGAATCAGGTATCACTTTTTCAGGAGTTCCTTTAGGTCACGAGTTTAATTCATTTGTGCTCGCTTTACTACAAGTCAGTGGTCGCGCACCAAAAGAATCACAATCTGTGATCGATCAAATCAAAGCAATAGACAAACCATTAAATTTTGAAACGTTTGTCAGCTTGACATGTCAAAAATGTCCTGATGTCGTTCAAGCATTAAACTTAATGTCAGTCCTCAATCCAAATATTACACATACGATGATTGACGGCGCCGTATTCAAAAAAGAAGCTGAAGACATCATGGCTGTGCCTGCCACCTTCTTAAATGGGGAATCATTTGGTAATGGCCGTATGACCGTTTCAGATATTTTAAACGAATTAGGCGAAGGTCCTGATGCGTCTGAATTTGAAGGCAAAGAAACATTCGACGTTCTTGTCATCGGTGGCGGTCCTGCAAGCGCAAGTGCAGCGATTTATGCTGCCCGTAAAGGTTTAAAAACAGGTATTGTCGCTGACCGTATTGGTGGTCAGGTGAATGATACGGCTGATATCGAAAACTTAATCGGCGTGAAAAAGACAACTGGTCCTGAACTATCATCAAACCTTGAACAACACATTTCAGACTACAAAGTAGACATCATGAAAGGTGTTCGTGCTGATAAGATTCAAAAAACGGACGAAGGCACAGACGTTACGTTAAATAACGGTGCAACGTTAAAAACAAAATCATTAATCATCGCTACAGGCGCGCGTTGGCGTCAACTTGGCGTACCTGGTGAAAGCGAATTTGCCAACAAAGGTGTCGCATACTGCCCACACTGTGATGGCCCATTATTTGAAGGTAAGGATGTCGCTGTTGTCGGTGGTGGTAACTCTGGGGTAGAAGCTGCCATTGACCTTGCAGGTATTTGTAAACACGTGACATTGTTTGAATTCGGTGAAGAAATGCGTGCAGACTCTGTTTTACAAGAACGTCTTCGCTCATTACCGAACACGACAGTAATCACTAATGCTGCAACTTCTGAAATTACAGGTACAGATCGTGTTAATGGGATTACGTATACAGATCGTGCAACTGACGAATCTAAACACGTTGAATTAGATGGTGTGTTTGTTCAAATCGGTTTATCCCCAAATACAGAGTGGGTTGGCGATGCCGTTCAACGCAACCGTATGGGTGAAATCGAAGTAGACAGATTGAATCAAACAAGCGTCCCTGGCATTTTCGCAGCGGGAGACTGTACAGATCAACGCTACAAACAAATTATTATTTCAATGGGATCTGGTGCAAGCGCAGCATTATCTGCATTTGATTACCTCATCCGTAATTAAAACCTATAAAAAAGCGAACGGCGCTAGGACATAAATTGAAAAGATTTATGTCCTAGCGCCTCGCTTTTCTAAGCGCATACGCAATCCAGTCAGCTGCTGCCTTATATATTGTAAAATCCAAGAGATTTCTGCGCTCAAAATGGATGTTCGGTTTTGGCTTAATGTCTTAGACGTCTCGGCTAAGGAAGCAATCAAAGGGATGTTTTAATTCATCAACTTCCCCTCATAAAGGCTAAATATTTATATAACGATAACCAACAAAATTCATGTGCGAAGAATTTTGTTGGGTTTTTTTGATTAATAGGGTAGCTGCCCCCTTTATATATATGGGTATAAAATATGTAGATTTCGCCATAAACACGCACAGTTTGTTTTCACCCTTAATGTATGTGAAGTGTTTACCTTCCCGCGTATCATTTGACCCTCAGAAATCGCATGATTATAATGTATAATAATATTATAAATTATTTCTTTGAGGTTATTTGATTATGACGACGAAATTCATGACACAAATCAGTGCGATTGCTGCACTGTTAACCGTTTTTGCCTTATTTAAACTACCCGCACTTTTACCCGGACTAGAATTCCAACTCTCAGCGCCTGTATCTCTATTAATTTTGGCCTTTTTTGGGATTAAACGATATTTTATCGGCGGACTGATTTCAAGTGTGATTTTATTCATTATCGGTGTATTCAACCCGCTTCATCTATGTGTGTCTATAATTTTTAGACTCGTTGCCATCGGAGTTGTCTACGGTTTAGGCGTCTCACTGAGAACATTATGTCTTGCAGGATGTGTCGGGACGTTAGTCTCTCGCGTTATCCTTGCAACATTTTTACATTTACCACCCATTGTACTCGTTGCACATGCACTACCAGGTATTTGTTTTACACTCGTTGTCGTTTCGCTACTCTATCCAACATTAAGCCGACGCCCCGTGATTCAAGCACTTTGTAAATAACTTAGACTTGAAACTGTTTCTACGCTACAGAAAACGCCTTCACATTCATAGTTAAAGATGAACGTTGAAGGCGATTCCTTTTTCGATTTGATGACAATGCACGATATATTTATCGCTTTACATATCATCATGATGTGCTTTACCTTATTTATAAAAATGACATTAACCAATGATAAATGCGTGTAAAGAACTCAACAATCGCATCCCAGATTTGCTGAAAGAAATTTCGTGCTTCTTCAGTATTAAGATTTTTCAACGCTTCGATTTTATCACTTGCATGTTTTTGAATATCATTTTTAAGTGCGTTTGCTTGTTTTTCATAAGCTTTAGGGTCTTGATTAATGACATCTGATTTTGCCACATTCATCATTAAATTTTGGATGACTGCCACATCATTGTCACTCAACACTTGATATAAATTATTTTTATGAATTGTTTGATTTACAATGTGATTAATCGTAGTGTGATTGATTTGTTGATTATTTTGTTTCGCTTCAGCAATTTGTCCTTTCATGTCTGCAATCGCTTGATTTAATGCTTCATCTGAATAGCCTTCTTTTTTCGCATTTGACTCACTAATATTAGCTAAATCATTCATTTCTTGGTGCGCGTTTTGAATGTCTTTTTGATTTAACGTGTGCCCTTGTGATTCATAAGCTTTATAAATGCCCGTGAGTGCCCCTTCACCAGTCACTTGATCGATGGCCGCTATTTTAATCGTCGCATCTTGAATTCCCGCTGTTATCGCCGCATTCATGTATTGTTCACGTGTAATGCGGGTAATATGCTTTGGTGTTTCTATTTCAACGGATACCCCTCTACCAAACATTTTAGGCTTAATATACGCACTCGAATGAATAAAATCATATTCTGTACCTGTATAGCGAATCACGTCATTATGGTCAACTTTATATGTCGTTACGTTATGGTCTACACCAAGAATGTCTTTCGTTTCATTCAATTGTTTTTGATTTAAGTCGGCCCCTTGAATAAAAATATCTTCTTTAGGTTTATATTGATTAGCAGCCTCTGCTTGATACATTGTCCCTGTCGTTAATAATGTGATAACAAAACCACTGACAAGCAATTTCTTATACATGTGATCACTTCCTTTTACCATTAGCATTATTTTAACACGGATTAAATGTCGTGCTATCCTTCTCAGGGCGTAAAGTTAACTTTTTATCATGTACCATCTGTACACCAATTAAAAACTGCCAACGAAACACGTAGTCTCATCGACAGTTCTCCTTTATATTTTATACTGTTTTCACAGGTTTTACGGCATCATGGTTGTAATCAATCTCATAACCCATATCTTTAATCATATCGTAATCCAGTTGGTTTGGTTGACCACCTGTAATTAAATAATCACCTACAAAGATAGAATTCGCTACCATTAATGCGGTAGATTGTAATGAACGTAAATTGACTTCACGACCACCCGCAATACGAATTTCTTTTGTCGGATTAACTAATCTAAATAAGGCCAAAATACGTAAACAACGTATCGGTGTTAACTCATCCATTTCTCCAAATTTTGTCCCTTTAATAGGATGTAAAAAGTTGACTGGGATACTGTCTGCATCAATGTCTCTTAAAGCAAACGCCATATCCACAATATCTTGATTTGTTTCCCCCATACCACAAATAACGCCCGAGCAAGGAGAAATATTGTGTGCTTTCATCGTCTCAATCGTATCGACACGGTCTTGATACGAATGCGTTGTAACGACTTCATCATGATAGTTTTCACTCGTATTTAAGTTATGATTATAACGGTCCACACCAGCCGCCTTCAATTGCGCTGCTTGTTTCTCATTCGTTAACCCTAGACATGCACAAATTTTTAATTGCGGATGTTCAGATTTAATACGTTCAACCGACTTCGTAATGTGATCCACTTCTTTATCACTCGGCCCTCTACCACTCATCACAATACAGTATGTACCAATTTCATTCTCCGCTGCGACTTTAGCCCCTTCTGTAATTTGGTTCTCTGGAATTAAAGCATAGCGTTGTTTTTCTTTCATTTCACGTGATTGTCCACAGTAGCCACAATCTTCAGGACAAATCCCACTTTTAGCATTTAAAATCATATTCAGTTTTACTTTATGCCCATAATAATGTTTTCTTAGTTGATATGCTTCATGTACGACATCCATCGTGTCGAACGACTGATCTACAAAAATGTCATAAGCCTCACTTTTGGTTAATGGCTCACCTTGCAAAATGCGCATTGCTAAATTCATCATAAAACCTCCTAATCTATAGGACAGTATAGCATAATTGTAAACGAAATTTTAAATAAGTTTACAATTAGGGTATAAAATATGCAACGCACCGCTCTCTCCAAATTATTAATGCGATTAACGTTGCACTTAAATCTCAATTCGATGGCTAGGCGTTACCACAGGCTTTAAAATCCGTTTATCGTTCCATTTAATACATTCAACCTAATTGTTTGCACAACAGATATTAGTGTCAACTGTGAGGTGGGCTAGTACAATATCACACCCCCGATAATTCCTAAAACGACAATCGCCCATGATGGCACTTTACAATAAGCTAATAGCACAAATAAAATGGCCGCAAACACAAAGTCTATGCGTGTATGGACAGCAGACGTAAGTATCGGATCATAAAATGCAGCAACCAATATACCTACCACGCCCGCACTTACGCCTTTAAGTATTTTACGCATATGGGCGTTATGTTGAACATGTTCCCAAAATGGTAATACACCGACTAGCAATAAAAAGGCCGGCAGAAAAATTGCGAGCGTCGCGATAATGGCCCCCTTCCAACCTGACATGACAGCTCCTATATACGCTGCGAACGTAAACAATGGTCCAGGAACGGCTTGTGCTAAAGCATAGCCAGTAATAAAGTCATCTGCACGCATCATATGCCCGCCTACAAACGCGCCTTCTAATAAAGGTAAAACGACATGACCTCCGCCAAACACAAGTGCCCCTGCACGATAAAAATGATCAATCATCGCGATCCAAATTGATTGTGACATTGCATTCAATATTGGCAATAATAATAAAAGACTAAAAAATAATACGAGTGCACTTAGTCCAACAACACGATGAATGTGAAACAGGCGTATGTGCGTCGGTTCAATGCGTTCATTTTTAAACACCACCCACCCCGCAAGTCCAACGAGCATGAGTGCGGCAACTTGTGCGGCCGGATGTGCCACAAGCAATGTTATGACGAGTGTCACTAAAGCAAACAATTTCGTTTTCATATCAGGTAGAAGTTTTTGTGCCATACCTAATATCGCATTTAACACAACGGCAACCGCAACAACTTTAAGCCCGTTGACCCAATCCATATCCATTCCTGAACTATTAAGAAAACGTGCACATATAAATAATATTAAGACTGAAGGCAGTGTAAAACCTATAAAAGAAATGATGCCTCCTATAACACCCGCTTTCGCGACACCTACACCAAAGCCAACTTGACTACTCGCTGGGCCTGGTAAAAATTGACATAAAGCGACCAACTGCGTATATTGCGATTCTGTGAGCCATTGGCGACGTTTCACATACTCATCATAAAAATAACCTAAATGTGCTGTAGGTCCTCCAAAAGACGTACACCCTAACCTTAAAGCAATGAAAAATAATTGTATGTAACCTTGCATCGCATGCCCTCCTAAATCTCATTTAATAACTCTGATAATTTACGTTTACTCTTTTGAAGCATTTGCGCTCCAAAAGGCGTACATTGATAATGAATACGCTGATGAGCATTGACAATCACTTTTTCAGTTTCAAGTAACCCTTCGTCTTCCATGCGATGCAAAATTGGATATAAAGTACCCGCACTCATGTCATAACCATGTTCACGTAACTCTTCTATCATCCAACTTCCATAAATAGGTGCCTCTAAAGCATGATGTAATATATGAATGTAAATAAACCCTAAAAACATACGGCGCTCTAGTTTGCTTTTCAATTCACGACCTCCTTTGTAAATGTCGCTATACGATATCGGTTTTCGATATTAAGGTAACATACTTGATATGATATTGCGACTCTGGAATGTTAAAATATGTTATAGTAAACAAAATAACAATCTTCATATTTTTAAATAAATCAAACGAGGTGTATGTATGAAAACATTTGAAGCTTTTTTGGAGACGATTGAAAAACCCGAACATCGTGAAAAATTGAAAAGCGTGATTGATCAATTACTCACTGATTATCCTCAACTCACTTTAGAAATAAAATGGAACCAACCGATGTTACTATTAAAGGACAATGGCACATTTATTTTAGGGTTTAGTAAAGCAAAACCCCATTTTGCCGTTGCACCTGAAAAATATACACGTGATTATTTTGAAGAAGAGATTAAAAAAGCTGGCTATCAAACAACGAAGATGTTCATGAAAATTAAGTGGACTGACGAGGTTAATTTTGACCTTATACACAAAATGATTGATAAAAATATAGAAGACAAACAACATTCGACAAAATTTTGGCGCGAATAATTGCAGAGAATAAAAGGCGCATTTTAATAGATCCGTTCAATCACAAATCTACCTTCTTAAATGCGCCTAAAAATCTTTATTGAAATAATAAAGGGATAAATGTGAATGCATTGTTAACGACGTGCATCAGTAGAGGTAACTCTATACGCTTCGTTTTTAAATAAACCAAGCTATATAATACAGCAGATTGAAAATAAATTAAGAACTCGATTACATTTGATGGCCCATGCGTGTATGTAAAGAAGGTTGATAAAATGATGACACCTACTATTGGTAAGCCCCTAAACATATATTTAAGCCCCATTCCTCGATATACCACTTCTTCGATAAATGGTCCTATAAACGTCCCTAAAATAACCAACCAAATTGTTGAACGCATTTGGATAGCTTGATCAATCGCTTGGTCATTCGACGTTTCTCCAGATCCTAATAATAAAAATAGCAATTGATCAATAAGTGCAATAAGTATAAAGACACCAATTGCAAGTAAAAGATGTGATGTTTTTATGCTTTTGAATTTGAATAATTTTAAATGCGCAGTTTTCCACAAAATCGCTGCAATGAGAAAAGCAATCATCCCCACAAGTACATTAAATAGCGACAGCACATCGGTATTAATGCTAAAAAAGCCAATGAGAAGCATTAAACCCACTCCAACTCCTGCAATTCTTTCTCGACGCGTAATAGGACGTGCGGCGCTTTCACTTTCAATCGTTTCCCGTGGTGCAATTTTAAACCATCGTTTCAATGTAGCTATCACTTTGTCTCTCCATGCCATATGATGTTCACTCCTATGTCTTCTCTATTGTTGTGAAATTTACATTCCATTATAAAAAAGTGTCGTGCCATTAGCAACATCGATTGAATAAAAAAAGTCCCGTCACCTAATATGGTGCGAGACTTTTCATTACCATCGCTTACGCTTCGTCTTTAACGAATGGTAATAACGCCATATGACGTGCACGTTTAATTGCAGTCGTTAATTGACGTTGGTATTTAGCTGAAGTTCCAGTCACACGACGTGGTAAAATTTTACCGCGTTCTGAGATGAAACGTTTTAATAATTCAGTGTCTTTGTAGTCGATGTGTGTAATACCGTTTGCTGTGAAGTAACAAACTTTTTTACGACGACGACCACCTCTTCTTGGTCCACCTGCCATGATTTGTGCCTCCCTTACTTCTTATTTCTTATAATACGTTCATTATTTTAAAATGGTAAATCATCATCACTAATATCGATAGGACCATTTGCATTTGCAAATGGGTTATCATTGTTCGATGAATGATTGTTGTTGTTTTGATATGATGAATTTTGACCTTGTTGTTGTCCACCGAAACTTTGGCCATAACTTTGGAAGTCATTGCCTTGGTTATTCGAATGACGTTGGTTTTGTGATTTAGGTTCAAGGAATTGAACACTGTCACACACAACTTCTGTCACATAGACACGTCGGCCTTCTTGATTTTCGTAACTGCGTGATTGTAAGCGACCATCAACGCCAGCGAGACTACCTTTGAACAAGAAATTGCTCACGTTTTCTGCTTGCTTTCTAAAAACAACACAGTTAATAAAGTCTGCTTCACGTTCCCCTTGGTTATTTGTAAATGTACGATTTACCGCTAAAGTAAAAGTCGCAACACCTACACCTGAGGGCGTCGTTCTGTATTCTGGATCTTTTGTTAATCGACCAACTAATACAACTCTGTTAAGCATATTCACGCCTCATTTCTATTCTATTACTTGTCTTCGTCTTCACGTACAACAATGTAACGAATGATATCATCATTGATTTTTGCTAAACGTTGGAATTCGTCAGTAGCAACGTTATTTTCAGATTGGATACGTACGATGTAGTAGTAACCATCTTTGAAGTCTTCGATTTCGTAAGCTAAGCGGCGTTTACCCCAGTCCTTAGTTTCTAATACCTCAGAGCCTTCAGAAGCTAAAATTCCGTTGAAACGTTCAACAACTGCTTTTCTTGCATCCTCTTCAATGTTTGGACGCACGATGTACATTACTTCATATTTTCTCATTGTATATTTGCACCTCCTTGTGGTCTATACGGCTTAACGACAATATCCGTTAAGCAAGGAATAATTTTCATTACTCACATTCCAGTATTTTACCATAAGCAATTACTTTTTACAATTAGAATTTAAAGGAATATTTCACAAGCAACGCTTTAGACGTCTTTCACTAACAAAGGTATAATTAATATACCAACTAATTGGAGGTTTTTACTATGAAAGTAGGCATTATTGCAGCTACAGGTAAGACAGGGCAACTCATTTTGGTAGAAGCTTTAAATCATCATTTGGAGGTAACCGCTATCGTACGGCATGCATCTAAAGTGATTGACAATGTGCCCATTTTAGAAAAAGATGCATTTGCATTAACGCGTGATGATTTGACGCAATTTGATGTGGTCGTCAATGCATTTGCTGCGCCGATGGATGCTACTGAGCAACATATTGAATTAGGTCGTCATTTAATTCAAGCGTTAGAAGGGACGAATACACGCCTCATCGTTGTCGGCGGCGCAGGTAGTTTGTATACAGATGACTCGAAAACGAAAAAAGTCCTCGAAACGTCAATGGTTCCAGAATTTGCCTTACCCATCGCCAAAGCACAAAATCAAAATTTAGAAGATATTCAAGCGTCTTCTAATTTAAAATGGACATTTATCAGTCCTTCAGCTTTTTATGATGCTGACGGTGCCCGTACCGGTAACTACCGAGTCGGACAAAATGTGGTATTAATGAATTCCGACGGTGAAAGCTATGTTAGTTATCCAGATTATGCTATTGCCGTTGTGAGAGAAATTCAAAATGCAGACTTCGTTAATCAGCATATTACAGTTGTAAGTGAAAAAGCATAATATACATCCAATTAAACCGAATATACAGATGCGATGCCCCCACATCGCATCTTTTTTAGGCCTTTTAACGTAAAAGTGCGTTTAAATCAATTTATTTAGTAAATATGTATGATAGAACAATAAAAATGAGAAGATACATACTTAATGTAAAAGGGAGTGTCATCAGTGAGTGTTGAACTAAAAGTAAAAAGTAGAAAGTTTGAAAAAAGTCTGAGTCATCCGCAAGGTCGACCGTCTGTATTTTGCCCAAATTGCGGGGAAGAAGTGTTGATAACACTAGATTCTGAACCGAACAAATGTCCTGGATGTAAAAGTAAGATTTCGCTAAAAATCAAACGTAAATTTAACCCCTTTCTCCTTCGCCGTCGCAAAACTGTGCGTTTATAATCAACGACGTTGGGATATCAATCAGTTCATTTTTGATTGGTATCCTAACCCCGCTTTTATAGGGCCTTACCTCAACTCATTAAAAGAGCGAGCAATGAAATCTCACAGATTTCTGCCCGCTCTTTTAATGGATTTTCAGTTTCGGTTTAATGCCTTAAAAGTCTCGGCTAAGGCATTAATCAAAATGATAAGTTAAATGCATCATCATGCCCATCAGAAAGACTAAATGTATGAATAAAGATCAATAACCTCCAACATTGTTCTTGTACTTATGGACGTTGTTGGCTATTTTTGATGAATAGATTGGCAATACCCCAACCCTTTTTATCGCTAAACATTAAATCTGAAATGAACTACGTCGCCATCTTTCATAATATATTCTTTACCTTCAAGTCGCATTTTACCTGCTTCTTTGGCACCTTGTTCACCATTATTCGTAACGAAATCATCATATCCTGTCACTTCCGCGCGGATAAAGCCACGTTCGAAGTCCGTATGAATAATCCCCGCACATTGCGGCGCTGTCATACCTTCTTTAAACGTCCACGCACGTACTTCTTGCACACCTGCTGTGAAGTACGTTGCAAGCCCTAATAATTCATACGCTTTACGAATTAAAATGTGAAGTCCTGGTTCTTCGATACCTAAATCTTCTAAGAACATTTCACGATCTTCATCATCTAAAGTCGCAATTTCCTCTTCAATTTTCGCACTAATCACGATAACTTCAGAGCCTTCTTGCGCAGCATAATCACGAATCGCTTTTACTTTTTCATTATCCGCATCGTTAATTTCATCTTCACCGACATTTGCGATATATAACATTTTTTTCGCAGTAAGTAGTTGTGCTTGGTTTACATATTTTTGATCTTCTTCATTAAAATCAATACTACGTACAGGTTGTCCATTTTCAAGAACACCTTTAATTTGCGTTAAAATACGTACTTCATTTAACGCTGTTTTATCTTTTTGCTTTGCTAGCTTTTCTAAACGTGGTAAACGTTTTTCTACAGATTCTAAATCTGCTAAAACCAGTTCCATATTAATAACTTCAATGTCATCAATAGGGTTCACACGTCCAGCAACGTGCGTAACGTTTTCATCATCAAACGCACGTACAACTTGGCAAATGGCATCTACTTCACGAATATGTGATAAAAATTTATTCCCCAGACCTTCACCTTTAGAAGCACCTTTTACAATCCCAGCAATATCAGTAAATTCAAATGTTGTTGGAATCGTTTTTTTAGGATTTACGATACGTGCTAATTCTGACAAACGCGTATCAGGTACTTCTACAATCCCTACATTAGGGTCGATTGTCGCAAATGGGTAGTTTGCCGCAAGCGCACCTGCTTTCGTAATTGCGTTAAAAAGTGTAGACTTACCTACGTTTGGCAAGCCAACAATCCCAGCTGTTAAAGCCATAGTTCATTACTCCTTCTCATCTTGACTCGCTTTTTCGAGTACTTTTTTTAATTTTTTATTAAACGTTTGACGTGGCAACATAATACTTCGTTGACAAGCGGTACACTTAATTCTAATGTCTGCACCCATACGAATGATTTTGAATCGATTGGCACCACAGGCATGTTGTTTCTTCATTTCTACTATATCATTGATTTCATAATTTGAAGACATCGATCTACTCCTCACCCTAATTTATTCTTTATCACGGTTTCGGTTGCGTCATGTTTTTATACATTTGTGCTAAGTTTGGCACAGGTGCTTCAATGTTTTCGGATTGTAAAAATCCTCTTATCTCTCGACGTAAAATACGTGCACCTTTAAAATTTTCACCTGGCGATGTTTCAGCGGAAACACGTAACGTCACTTGATACGTTTCTATAGAATCCACACCTAAGACTTGAGGGACATCTATAAAAATACCATATTTTTTAGGAATAGATTTCAAAAACACGGCCAATTTTTGTTCAACCAACTCAATATTTTCACCCGTTGAAATCGGTATATCGACAAGTGCAACGCCATTTGTAACAGAGAAATTGGTCACTTCACTCATCGTACCATTAGGGATAGTCGATAATTCACCAGTAATTGACATAATACGTGTTGAACGTAATCCAATCGACTTCACGGTACCTTCAGCAATCGGCGAACCATTATTTTTAATGCTCACGTAATCGCCGACATCAAATTGATTTTCAAAAATGATAAAAAATCCGGTAATAATGTCTTTCACTAATGTTTGGGCACCAAAACCAATCGCAAGGCCGACAACACCTGCCCCTGCTAAAATGCTTTCAACACTAATGCCAAACTTACTTAAAATCGTAGTCCCGGTAATAAACCACACAATATACCCAGCCACATTCTGCACTAAGGTAATTAATGTTTTTGAACGTTTCGCACGTGGTGTCTTTTTAGATTTGTTATTCACTTTGAAAAATTGTGTTATAACTTTATTTAAAATTCGCGTAACAATAAACGCTGCCAGTACATAAATCAATACAATAATCAGTTTCGTTAAAAGGTTAGAATATGTTTCAGGCTCTAATAAAGGTTGAATCATATTCTTTAATATGCTCTCAAGCTGTTTCATTTAAAGATCCTTTCTTCTAAATCCTATGAGTTTTCTTTTTTCAATAAGTGTAAGAGGCGACGATAATCTTGTTCTGAATAAAATTCTAATGTAATTTTACCTGTTGTGCCAGAAGTAGAGACATCCACCTTCGTGCCATATTGAACAGACAGCTGTTGTTCATGTTGCTTAATCAAAGAAGGTTTTGCTTTTTTTGATGTTTTTAGACTGCCGGTCGTCTTCTTTTTACTATTCGTTTGTATTTCAGCAATTTTGGCTTCTAACGTCCGTACACTCCACGATTCATTGATTACTTTTTGCGCATATTGTTGCATTAAAGCCGTCTCTTTCAGAGCTAATAGTGTCCGGCCATGCCCCCCTGATAGTTTTCCCTCTCGAATCAAAGTCCTGATTTTAACAGGCAATTGGAGTAAGCGCAACATATTTGCGATATAAGGTCTCGACTTCCCTAAACGCTGTGCAACTTGTTGTTGTGTTAAAGACAATGCTTCCATTAATTGTTGGTAACTCTCTGCCTCTTCTAATGGATTTAAATCTTCTCGCTGTAAATTTTCTATAATCGCGAGCTCTCGCATTCGTGTATCGTCCATCTCTTTTACAATTGCTGGGATGGTGTGTAACTGTGCGCGTTGTGATGCTCGGAATCGACGTTCTCCCGCTACGATGTAATAGCCATTAATCGATGGTGTAACGACGATCGGTTGAAGGATACCGTGTTGTTGAATAGATTTCGACAATTCATCTAATTTTTCTTGGTCAAAATGCTGTCGTGGTTGATATGGATTAGGACGGATCTCGGTAAGATTCAACTGCACTACATTTTCAGAATGTTGCTTATTGTGTAAATCTGCCATCCACATCCCTCTTTTCAAAAATTTTTACGTTTTTTATTGTACTGGTTGATGCCTTGATATACAAGACTTTCACTAATTTCGTTGATACTCGAAATCGTGCGTTTAATCAAAATTTTCAGAAAAAAATGTTGACAGTGCTTTTAAAGCCATGCTAAAGTGTGACTATCCTATTACAACTTTATCACTTAAACACGATAAAAAGGAAAGTAGAACTTACACTGCTTTTACAGAGAGTCTTCATTTGCTGAAAGAAGATATTGAAAGAAAGTTTGAAAATGGCCTTGGAGTGTTGGCATCAATATGAGGTGTCACCGGGTTCGCCCGTTATAGCGATACAGTATTAACATGTTATTAAATGGCGTACTGGAATTGTACTACTTTTCTATGTCCCTATTTTTAATCATGGCGTACTGGAAGAGGCTACTTCAGTGATGACGTAGCAAATTAAGGTGGTACCACGAACAAAGCTTTCGTCCTTTATTTCCGAATTTCATTTTCGGGTGTAAAGGATGGAAGCTTTTTTTGTTCATTAAAAATCAAAGGGGAGGTTAATTCTATGAAAGATACAGAACTCGCGCAAATTGCACTGACTGAAGATGCGACAGGGGCCATTGCAAACCCCATTTATTTATCTACCGCATATCAGCATCATGGATTAGGTCAGTCCACTGGATATGATTATACACGTACTAAAAATCCAACGCGTCATGCTTTTGAAACAGCCTTTGCGAAACTGGAAGGTGGTACAGCCTCTTTTGCCACTGCGAGTGGTATGGCAAGCGTGCAACTCGTATGTAGCTTGTTTAAACCTGGCGATGAAATTCTCGTCTCTTATGATTTATACGGTGGCACCTTTCGATTGTTTCAATTTTATGAAGAACAGTACGGCGTTCATTTTAAATATGTGCACTTTGAAGATGTTGCAAATGTGCGTCAACAGATCACTCAAAATACAAAAGCGTTTTTTATTGAGCCAATTTCAAATCCATTAATGATTGAAATCGACCTTGAGCCATACTACATATTAGCGAAAAAGCATCACCTACTCACAATAATAGACAATACCTTTTTGACACCTTATTTATCGACACCATTGAAAGATGGCGCAGATATTGTGCTCCATTCTGCAACAAAGTATATCGGTGGTCATAATGATGTATTGGCTGGTATTGTCACTGTCAAAGACCCTGATTTAGTGAATCAGTTCACCCTACTGCACAATATGATTGGCGCAACGCTGTCACCGTTTGATAGCTATTTATTACAACGTGGCTTAAAAACATTACATTTACGCGTCGCACGTGCAGAAGACAATGCGCGTCGACTTGCAGCACGCTGTGAACAATTAGAGGGCATTCAAGACGTCCTCTATAGTGGCCGTACTGGTATGTTAAGTTTGCGATTATCCCCTGGTTATAGTGTTGCACGTCTACTCGAACATGTTGACGTGTCCCGATTTGCGGAAAGTCTAGGAGGCACAGAAACGTTTATCACCTTTCCATATACACAAACCCATGTGGATATGCCTGATGCTGAAAAGGATGCACGTGGTATTGACCAGTATTTAATTCGGTTATCTTTAGGTATTGAAGCATATGAAGATATTGAAGCGGATTTCATTCAAGCATTAAATCAATCGAGAGAAGGAGTGACGCTATGAGTCATACTAAAGCAACACAACTTATTCATGATCCACAGCGTGGTAAAACATATACTAGTGCCAATATACCGCTCTATTACTCATCGACCTACCACCAACAAACTCTAGGTGGAGAAACAACGTATGATTATGCTCGAAGCGGTAATCCGAACCGAGAACTCTTAGAAACGAAACTTGCAGAACTTGAAAATGGCACCCATGGTTTTGCTTTCAATTCAGGTATTAGCGCCATTACAAGTGTTTTTCTTACATTAAAAGCTGGCGATCACGTCATATTACCTGATGATGTCTACGGCGGCACTTTTCGATTAACTGAACAGATTTTATCCAAATTTGATATTCATTTCACAACGGTAAACGCTGAAAAAACTGAAAATTTCGAAAAAGCAATCACGCCACGTACACGACTTATCTATGTGGAAACACCATCTAATCCTTTATTTAAAATCACGCATATTCGTGGCGTAGCACAAATTGCTAAAAAACACAACCTTTTACTCGCGGTAGACAATACGTTTATGACACCCATTGCACAAAATCCGTTAGATTTAGGTGCAGACATTGTTATTCATAGCGCTACAAAATTTTTAGGTGGACATAGTGACTTAATTGCAGGTGCTGTTATCACAAATCACGAGGCATTTGCAGAAGCGCTTTATCTCATACAAAACGGTGCAGGTACTGGCCTATCGGTGTATGACAGTTGGACGTTAACCCAACATTTAAAAACGCTCAATGTACGGTTTCAACAATCTTCTAAAAGTGCACAACGTATCGTTCGCTTCTTAGAACAACACCCTGCTGTGGCTGACATCTATTACCCGGGTTATAGTACCGTACATCTGAACCAAGCCACACATGGTGGCGCGGTGTTTGGATTTAGACTCAAACACGAACATCTTGCACAAACATTTGTAGATGCGCTAAATATACCACTCGTATCGGTCAGCCTTGGTGGCGTAGAAACGATATTATCGCATCCCTACTCGATGTCACATGCGGCAATTCCGCAACATATCAGAGAAGCACGTGGCATCACTTTTGGTTTATTTAGACTTAGCGTCGGTTTAGAAGACCCTGACACATTAATTTCAGACTTAGATTACGCATTAAAGGAGGTATACGATGAGTCGCTTATTGAACACCCTGAAAGACACTATTCTAGTGGCTGATGGCGCAATGGGAACCATTCTGTATTCAGAAGGTCTCGATACGTGCCCTGAAGCATACAATTTAACACATCCTGAAAAAGTGGAACATATTCATCGTTCTTACATTCAAGCTGGCGCTGATATTATCCAAACGAACACGTACGGTGCTAACTTTGAAAAGTTGAAAGCTTTTGGATTAGAAGATAAAGTCCGAGATATTCATCATGCTGCGATTGCAATCGCAAAGCGCGCCGCTAAAGCAGACACCTTTATTCTAGGTACAGTTGGTGGTTTTCGCGGTTTGAAGCAAGGTGATTTCACTTTACCCGCCATTCAGTACCATACAGAAATCCAAGTCGATTGTTTAGTGCAAGGTGGCGTGGATGGACTCTTATTTGAAACATATTATGATTTGGAAGAATTACTCGCCGTTATTCAAGCAACACGTCAAAAATATGATATCCCTATTATCGCGCAATTAACCGCTTCAAATACGAATTATTTACGTGATGGGACTGTCATTAACGATGCATTACAACAAATCATTCATGCTGGTGCCAATATCGTAGGTCTCAATTGCCACCATGGTCCGCACCATATGAAAAATTCATTTAGTCATATCGAGCTTCCGCACCAAGCATATCTATCCTGTTATCCGAATGCGAGCTTGCTTGATATTGAAAACAATAATTTCAAATATAGTAACAATGCTTCGTATTTTGGTGAAGTGGCCGAACAACTGATTCATGAAGGCGTGCGTATCATAGGAGGCTGTTGCGGGACAACGCCCGAACATATTCACCATATAAAAACGTCCATTCGTGGGTTAAAACCTGTCACGCATAAAAAAGTAATTCCTATTCATAAAAAACGTGAAAGCACCACACCTCACGCAACCAAACTGAATTTAAAAGAACGCGTTACCCAACAACCGACTATAATTGTAGAACTTGATACACCCAAACACCTTGATACAGACCGCTTTTTTAAAAATATTGCAGCGCTTGACCGTGCCAATATCGATGCCGTAACCCTTGCTGACAATTCGTTGGCTACCGTACGTATATCCAATCTTGCAGCAGCAAGTTTAATTAAACAAAAGTACACAATTGAACCGCTCGTTCACATTACTTGTCGCGATCGTAATCTCATCGGGTTACAGTCTCATTTGCTCGGCTTAGCATTACTCGGAATTAATGAAATCTTAGCCATTACTGGAGACCCCTCTAAAGTCGGTCACTTACCTGGTGCCACAAATGTTTATGATGTTAATTCCAAAGGACTTACCGAGCTTGCGTTACGTTTCAACGAAGGGATTAACACAGACGGTGATGCGCTGAAAAGACGAACCAATTTCAACATCGCTGGTGCTTTTGACCCTCATGTAAGAAACATTGATGCCGCTGTGCGGAAACTTGAAACGAAACTGACAAGTGGCATGCATTATTTCATTACACAACCTGTATTTACAAAAGAAAAAATCGTTGAAATTTATGAAGCTACGAAACACCTTAACGTCCCTATTTTTATAGGTATTATGCCTATTACAAGTTATAACAACGCCCTGTTTCTTCATAACGAAGTCCCTGGAATTAAGATGACAGATGACGTATTAGAGCGTTTCAAAGCCGTTGCAGGCGATAAACTTGCGACATATGAACTTTCCATTTCAATTTGTAAATCACTCATTGAAACGGTGCACCAATACTTTAATGGTTTATATCTCATCACACCATTTGAACGTGTCGACTACGCTTTAGAACTTGCAGCATATTCAAAATCAATCACATCAACCAATCAGGAGGTTATATTATGACAATTAAAACAACAAACTTAGGATTCCCAAGACTTGGACGTAAACGTGAATGGAAAAAAGCAATTGAGAACTATTGGAATCAATCCCTTTCAAAAGCTGAATTAGATGACACATTACGCAACTTACATCGTGAAAATTTATTACTTCAAAAGAACCATCATTTAGACAGTGTTCCTGTCGGTGACTTTTCACTTTATGATCATATTTTAGATACATCGTTACTTTTTAATATTATTCCTGAACGTTTCCAAGGGCGTGACGTTGATGATGATTTACTCTTTGATATTGCGCGCGGTAATAAAGAACACGTCGCAAGTGCACTCATTAAATGGTTTAACACAAACTATCACTACATCGTACCAGAATGGGATCATGTCACACCAAAACTCGGTCGTCATGTCATTTTAGAACGCTTTAACTACGCGAAATCACTTAATATTCATGCGCACCCTGTGATTATCGGCCCTATCACTTTCGTTAAATTGTCAAAAGGCGGACATCAATCTTTTGAAGATAAAGTACGTACGTTACTTCCATTGTATATAGAAGCATTTGAAGCTTTAATCCAAGCAGGCGCAGAATTGATTCAAGTGGATGAACCCGTGTTAGTGACAGATGACGGTGAAGATTTAGAAGCGATAACACGTGAAGCATATGAGGCATTTGCTGGTGCAGAAGTCGCTGAGAAGTTAATCATTCAAACTTATTTTGAACGGGCTAATGTCAAATTTTTAAGTAGCCTTCCAGTCAAAGGTCTTGGTTTAGACTTTGTTCATGACCGTGGTCAAAACTTGGCTCAAATTGAAAATGGTGACTTTGATGCATCGAAAACATTATTTGCAGGTATCATTGATGGTCGAAATGTTTGGGCTTCAGATGTAAAAGCTAAAAAAGCATTAATCGAAACATTATCAACTTACACAGATGACCTTTATATCAATCCTTCATCATCACTTCTTCATGTCCCAGTCTCATTAGATGATGAAACATTAGATGACACCGTGCGCGACGGGTTAAGTTTTGCGACTGAAAAATTGGAAGAATTGGATGCGTTAAAACGTGCAATTAATGATGGAAATACTGAAAAACTAGACGCATTACAAGCACAATATGAGCGTTTCCAAAATCAAGATTTCAAAAACTTAACATATGATTTTGACAGTGTCCGTTCAACGCGTGAATCTAAATTTGAAACACGAAAAGTGGTTCAACAAGAACGTTTAAACTTGCCTGATTTACCAACTACGACAATTGGGTCATTCCCGCAATCTCCAGAAGTTCGAAAAAAGCGTGCGGATTGGAAAAACAATCGTATTTCAAATGAGGACTATGACACGTTTTTGAAAGCTGAAATTAAGCGCTGGATAGACATTCAAGAGGATATTGGTTTAGACGTCTTCGTACATGGCGAATTCGAACGCAATGACATGGTTGAATTCTTCGGCGAAAAACTACAAGGATTTTTAGTGACAAAATTCGGTTGGGTGCAGTCTTATGGTTCTCGTGCGGTGAAACCACCGATTATTTATGGTGATGTAAAATGGACAGCACCTTTAACCGTTAAAGAGACGGTATATGCGCAAAGCTTAACAGACAAACCTGTCAAAGGCATGCTAACAGGCCCTGTGACGATTTTAAACTGGTCATTTGAACGTGTGGACTTACCACGTGAAGACGTACAAAATCAAATCGCCTTGGCAATTAATGAAGAAGTGTTAGCACTTGAAGAAGCTGGTATTAAAGTCATTCAAGTGGACGAACCTGCACTGCGCGAAGGCTTACCGCTGCGTAAAGCTTATCATGAGGATTATTTACGCAAAGCCGTGCATAGCTTTAAACTGGCAACATCTTCAGTGGCGGATCATACACAAATTCATACGCATATGTGTTACTCACAATTTGGTCAAATCATTCATGCAATTCATGAACTTGATGCGGATGTCATTTCTATTGAAACATCACGTAGTCATGGTGATTTAATCAAAGATTTTGAAGATATTCATTATGATTTAGGTATTGGTTTAGGTGTTTATGACATTCATAGTCCACGTATTCCTACTGAAGATGAAATAACGACAGCCATTCAAAGAGGATTGCAACAAATTGACCGCTCACTCTTCTGGGTGAACCCAGACTGCGGATTAAAAACACGAAAAGAAGCAGAAGTAAAAGCCGCATTAACCGTTCTCGTGAACAGCGCTAAAAAACTACGTCAAAATACGACAACACCGACAGCATAATCACTTTTAGAAAGGATGATAGCCATGTCCTATCCATTATGGCAACAACTTGATCATTTAAAGTCCCTGACATGGGTGGATTTAACACATACCTTCAACGCACACTCCCCTCACTTTAGTGCGTTTGAAGGTGCTCAAATTGACACACCATTCACTGTTCAAAAAGATGGATTTTTCGTTCAACAGTGGCAGCTTGTGACACAATACGGCACCCATATTGATGCCCCTATTCACTTTGTAGACCACACACGGTACTTACATGAATTGGCGCTTAAAGAATTGGTACTCCCGTTAATTGTGCTCGATTTTTCTAAAGAAGTAGCGGAAAATCCTGATTTTGTGCTTACACGTGAACACGTTGAACAGTGGGAAGCACAAAACGGGACAATCGAACCTGACACTTTCGTCGCCTTTCGAAGTGATTGGTCGAAACGTTGGCCTCATACGGTTCAATTTGAAAATAAAGATGCAGACGGTAATCAACACCTTCCTGGTTGGGGACTTGACGCTTTACAATATTTAATTGAAACCCGTCACGTAAAAGCGATTGGACATGAAACATTTGATACCGATGCTTCTGTTGAAATTCGAAAACATGGTGATATTGTAGGTGAACGTTATGTTTTAGGACAAGATACGTATCAAATTGAGCTTTTAAACAATTTAGATCAACTTCCAACACGCGGTGCCATCATTTATCACATTCCGCCAAAACCCGATCACGCTCCTGGATTTCCTGTGCGTAGTTTTGCGATACTTCCAGAATAAAAAATGATAATTTATCTGAGATGGGATATAGTACACCTGTTAATTAAAAATATGCCAACAAATTTCATTGATACATGAACTTTGTTGGCTATTATTTATCTATATTATTAAATTTAGACTTAATGATACACATTTTGATAAATTGTGATTGATTCCTTAGCCAAGACTTCTGAGGCATTTAGCCGCAACCGAAAATCCATTTTGAGTTAAGGTACCTAGAAAAGCGAGGTGTTAGGGACAATCATAAATTGAAAAGCTTTACGTCCTATCCATCATTTTTATGTTATTATATTTAATAATAAAAATTTTTTATAGGAGGGTGTTATGTTGAGAGCATCGTGGATATTGTGGAGCATCATAACAGCTTTTTGGTTTATTTTATATTTAAGTGTATCGACTTTTTTATGGTTACGTGAAGTTGACGGTACTGGTACAGTTCAAACGCCAGAATTAAAACTGATTTCCATCGGTGTATGGAGTGCATTTTTTATCATTCCATGTTGCATTCAAATCATATGGTTCATCTTCAATCTGATTAAATCTAAAAAATAACCGTTATACCGCTAATACAACAACAAGCAAAAATTGCATAATTTCGTATTCAAAGGTTTACATATATCAACGTTAATCATGACGTCATGTTTTTAAATGATGCATCAAAATCGATGTCATACTTATCTTAGGGGAAATTTTTTATGAAAATATCGTGAATTATATGGTGGATTTTTAATGCCTTTTGGTTGTTATTGTTAATTATTGGAGTAATCGTCATATTTATTTCGTTACGATTTTAATTTGACTGGCACAATTCATTATTCCGTTCACTATTCAACTTATTCAGATGATTATTAATATTATATTAACAATCACAGAACGTAATAAACCGAAATACCAAAAGAAAGCGTGATTGAGATGTTGCAAGCAGTGTTACATGGATTTTTACTCGCTTTAGGCTTAATTTTACCGTTAGGTGCTCAAAATGTCTTTGTTTTTAATCAAGGGGCAAATCACAAAAATTGGGTGCGTACCCTACCTGTCATCGTGACTGCAGGCTTATGTGATACGTTATTAATTTTACTTGCGGTTTTAGGCGTGTCTTTAGTGTTGATGTCTTTACCTACGCTTCAATTGGTCATTTATATCATTGGTTTCATTTTTTTACTTTATATGGCCTGGTCATTATGGCGCGAAAAGCCTGCCTCAATAGAAAAGCAGACACAAATGTCGGCTAAGAAACAAATTGGCTTTGCCCTCTCTGTGTCACTGTTAAATCCGCATGCAATCATGGATACCATCGGCGTCATCGGAACAAGTGCGGCGCTATACACAGGTAGTGAAAAAGTTATCTTTACGCTAGCAACGATGACTGTGTCCTGGGTATGGTTTATCACATTAGCACTATTAGGACGTCTCGTAGGTCATGTCGATCGCACTGGCAAATTTATTGTCATATTAAACAAATGCTCAAGTGTTATCATCATTTTTGTAGCCATGATTATTTTAAAAAACATCGTTCAACTTCTATAATTCTTCAAAAATAAACTTTTTAAAGAGGTGTGTGCTATCACCTCTTTTTTTATCGCCAATAAAATTGTAATCTCATTAAATGCACTTTAACTTAATAGAGTTAGTAAATGTTATTTTTGTAATTTTAAAAACAATAAATACTTATATTATTTATTACATATATACCAACCTATATTTTATCGTTTCGTGTTATGATTACTACAACACAGTTTAAAAATATATTTAAATTAACTATAAAAGGGTGGGAGAACATATGAATTTCATTAAAAAGTACAAGTGGGTCATTGTCGGTAGTATAGTGGCTTTAGCTGTCATTATTTTACTCACATTCGTATTCATTAAAAATAAGAAAGTAAATGTAGAAGATGATGTCAAAGTCGAATTTTCAGGATACAATGGATCAGGTTATGCACATATCACCGATAAGTCCTCAGAAAAAATTACAAATAAACTTTTAGCTCAAGCATTAAGACAGGCAGATTTTAAAAATAAAGATGTGATTGAGATGATCGAAAAAGGTAATACAGATGACTTGGATAGTGATAAATTCACCAAAGAAGAACAAGATCAATTGGTGAAAGCAGGAAAGATATTAGAAAGCTTTGAACTTGATATTGATAAAGAAGATAAATTATCAAATGGTGACAAAATTAAAGTCAAGTTAAAAATTAAGAAAAACATGTCAAAAGAGTATCAACTAAAAGCAAAAGAATTCACTAAGGAATTTAAAGTGTCCGGTTTAAAAAATCCGAAATCTCTTGATGCGAAATCTTTATTTGAAGGCTTAAATCCAACATTTACTGGATTAAATGGTAGCGGGCAACTCCATCTTTTATATAAAGATGCACCTGAATCAATCAAAAAGTTATCTCTTTCAAACTTTGAATTTACAGTCCCAAATAACGGCAAACTTAAAAACGGGGATAAAGTTAAGTTAAAAGTACCCGAAGAAGTTGTGAAGCAAATTAATGACAGTGAATCCACGAACTTTAAGGGCAGTACAACATATGAATTAAAAGTAAAAGATTTAAAAGACGTCAATAAGTTAGAAAATGTTAGCACATTATTAGAGGACAATAATAAACTTATTAATGATCGCTTTAAAAGTTCAAGTTATTCAAAATCCTCTACCGAACAAATTGGTCAATACTTTAAAACGAGTAATAATGTAGATTCAGAATATGACTTTGGTTCAAGTGATAGTGACAACACTACTGAAAAAATCTCACCCGTGCGCGACATCGATGAAACGAGAGTGACGTTAATTACTGCAGTAAAAGTCACTGAAACAAGCAAATACTCTGACCCCGAGGTAAAATATGCTTACTCTGGTTACTCAAATTATCTTTTAGAAGGCAACCGATTAACTAAAGACGATACGACTAGAGAAATTGACGAATTAAATTCAGAAGAAGATTTGGAAGAATTTAATAACACGTTAGATAGCAATGGTTTCATCGCATTATAATTGCATTTTATAGCCACCAAAGTTCATTTTTAAAGAACTTTGATGGCTTTCTTGTTTGCAACGAAATTTTTCTGATACTTTATGATTTAAACTTTATTATGAGACACCATGTTGCTCAAATATTGAACTAAAAAGTAATCCATCCCCGTTATTATGTGTTCAAACCTTTGGCATAACGGATGAACGCATGAGATACAAACACACATAGACTGATATGTACAAGCCAAAATATTAAATCTGTAATCATACCTATAGACAATATAAAAGACAGTATTTTGCCAATAAGAGGCACTACTATTAATTGAATACAAATTAAAAGCATTTTAATAAATCTATGATTCGTATTAAACAATACTATAGATAGGGGCGTGATGACTACCATGCTTATATATGCAATCATTCCCATTTCCCCAAGTAAAAGTGTTTCATTATGTAATGTTCTGTTTAAACTCATATTAGATACAAATCTCATAATAAACCTATACATCCCTATGAAAAAGAAAAAACCTAATACATTCCAAAATATTTTCTCTAAAATCAACAAGACATAATGGCTTACATTTTTCTGTTTCGCTTCGTAAACGACTTCACATATCACTATTATTAATAGTAAAAATATCGACATCGTTAAAAATGTATAGCTATACTCACCTAATACGATACCTTTAAAAAACCTCAAGAGTTCGAATAATTCTCCAACCATCATATACTCCTTAAAAGTTATTCTAATAATATAAACTTGTTGTTAAAATTTATTGTACCTTACTTTAAATTCATATTGCATTACTATTTTTAATTTAACTCTAAAAAACGGTAAAGGGCGTTTTTTATAACCCTTTACCGCATATTAATACCTATTAATATTTCCGTAAAAATTGTGCATCTTCTTCGTGATAGGTCGTCATCACAAATTGATGTACATCATGAATAACGCGATTAATAACATCCGTAGACTGTGCTAATATACGTACCGTTAGCCCATGTGTAGGCAATAATGTGACACCGACACGACATGTAGGATTAATGTGCTGAGTGACCACATCTTGAACCGCTTCAACACATTTTTGGTTCACGTGAGAACTCATATAAAAACATGTCCCTAGATGGGTAAAACCTTCCATATATCCAATATCAGATACTTTATTTTTATGAGTGTCTAATCGTAAATGATCATAAACGACAAGTTCATCCTCAACTTTAATCTCATTCAACAATTGAAGATAATCGTACTGAAACATACGCCCTTCTTTATCATAACCTGGTGTGAGTATGTCCGAATAAAACATGGTCGCATGTTTTGAAAGTTTAAATACGTTATGTTGGTAAAATTTCGCATGGGTATACCCGATAATAGGATCACCAATATATTCCATAAAACTTTCATCCTCTAAAATGAAAGTTTGATATTGTTCCACGCGGTCTTCCAACGTCTTAAAAATGATAGTTGCTCCTTGGTTAGTGAGCACAGCATGTGCATTTTTTTCAAAGTGTATGCGCATCCGGTAGCGGTCACCATCGACAAAGCCACCACCTAATTGAATTAAAAACATAGTCGGATGCGGACTGCCGTTAAGATACGATGGACGTAATACTTTGAGCCCACCCTGAAAATACGTTTTACCATTTATCGTTTTGGACCCATCATGTTTAAATGTGATATCCAGTTCCCCTGTCCAATCTGAAATGGCCATACTATGCTAATCCTTCAAGAAAAACGTCTTTACGAATCCACGCGATGACATCTTCTAAACCTTCATCTGTTTTTAAATTCGTAAATGTGAATGGGCGGTCTTTTCTAAACTTCGTCGTATCTTCAGCCATTTGATCTAAAGAGGCACCCACGTACGGTGCAAGGTCTGTTTTATTGATAATAAAATAGTCAGATTTAATCATCCCTTGTCCGCCTTTACGAGGGATTTTTTCACCTTGCGCGACATCGATAATATAAATAGAAAAGTCGACAAGTTCTGGGCTAAAGGTTGCCGCTAAATTATCTCCACCTGATTCAATAAATAACAATTCTATATCTGGATGACGCTCCATTAGTTCATCAATGGCCGCAAAATTCATAGAGGCATCTTCACGGATAGCAGTGTGCGGGCAGCCTCCCGTCTCTACGCCAATGATTCGGTCTTCAGGTAAAACACCTGTTGCTACGAGTATCTTTTCATCTTCTTTAGTATAAATGTCATTCGTAATAACACCGATGCTTTTTTCTTTCGATAATTGTTTCACTACTTTCTCAATGAGTTGTGTTTTCCCTGCCCCAACAGGACCCCCAATACCAATCTTTACAGGTTTCATATTCCATCCTCCTACGAAATAAATATTCTTACATCTACGTTTTCATGTTCTAATTGATTCATCTCAATGCCTGGTGCAGTAAGTCCAAAATTGAACGTTTCTTGATGCATAATAGACTTACGCGTTTCTGTAATAAAATCCATCATATCCATCACAATATTTTGACCTTCTGTTTGTCCTAACGGAATGGCTCGCACCGCATTTTGCGTTAAACTTGAAATATTTTGGTATAAGAAATAATCGATAATTCGTTCTAAATCAATACCTAAATGATGTCCTAATAATGTAAATACTACAGCAGGATGACCGTGAAGCCGATATGCACTGACTTCTTTAAAATACCAGTCTATCCAGTGATCTTGATACAAAGTGTGCGCCAAATGTGCCATGCGTTTTCCCATTTGTTTTGTACCCACACGCGTTTCTCTAGGAATATTTTGTACAAACAATACTTGATCAATGCGTTTCATTTCTGCGATATCGTGATTTTCAACCGCTTCATACGCCATACGCATCGCTAAACCATCTGTATATGTTAATTGCTCAGTTAGAAACACTTTCAACCAATTTTGAAAAGTAGGTGCATCACGAACATCATTACGTTGAATGTAAGTTTCTAATCCAAATGAATGACTAAATGCGCCTGTTGGAAATTGTGAATCACAAAATTGAAAGAGTTTAAGTTCTGCTTGATTAATCATGAGAATGTCCTATATGTTTAAAGGCTTGATTCACTTTACGCGCTTCACGTTCATATGGTATACCTAATCCTTTTAATAAATCTTCTACGAGGTAATCATATTGAACGAGCATTTCCGTTTCTGTAAACTGGGCAGGTAAATGACGATTTCCTAATTGGTGCGCAATATCTCCCATTTCTTTTATTGAACGTGGTCGTATCGCAATAATATCTTCAGAATTGACATCAATAATAATCATATTTTTGTCATCTCGATATAAAATATCACCGTATTGCAAATCAATCGGTTGGTTTAACCGTATACCAATTTCTGTACCATGATCTGTAGTAACACGTTGGATACGTTTCACAAGATCCGCATTTTCTAAGTATACTTTTTCAATATGAATCTCTTTGTCTTCTGGTTTTAAGTTTGCGATATTACCTTGAATCATTTCTACAATCATGTAGTCATCTCCTTTTCTACGTCATTTATTTTAACATTTACAATTGAAAACGAACAACAAAACACTTTTGTAAAATAACAATATTAATACTAAGACGTCTAAGGTTACACTAAAAAACTTGTTGCTACTGAGTTTAAAAATACACCTCGAATATTATTATTTTCTCTAAATAACATTCCAAATACTCAATAGTTTTTCAATTTATAAGTATCATGTTTAAAACTCTCTTCTTCTAGGTAAAGTAAAAGTGTTAACACCATGATTATTCTATGTATGCTCACATTTATTTCGAATTTGAAATTTTTTTCTTGCAATGATTTGATTCGTGGTATATTATTTATATTGTAAAGGGTATATATTTTATACCGGCAAATGATTAAACATAACTAGGGGGCATTTTAAATGGCAAAATATAATTTCGATCAAGTACACAGTACATTAGACTTTTCAATTAAACATTTAATGGTATCTAAAGTTAAAGGAACTTTTGATGATTATCATGTAGAGTTATCAGGTGATCTTAACGACTTTTCAACTGTAAAAGCAACAGTAAAAATTGATGTTGATTCAATTAATACAGGTAACAAAGATCGTGATAATCACTTAAAATCAGCTGATTTCTTCAATACAGATGAAAACAAAGAAATTACATTTAAAACGACTAAAATTACTGAAGATAGCGTAACTGGAGATTTAACAATAGCTGGCCAAACACATGAAGAAACATTTGATTTCGATTTTAATGGCATTAGTGTGAATCCTATGTCAGGTGGTAAAGTTACTGGTTTCTCTGTATCAGGTAAAATTAATCGTGAAAAATATGGCGTAGACTTCAACCAAGCTTTAGAAACAGGTGGCGTGATGATCGGCAAAGATGTAAAATTTGAAGCTGATGCTGAGTTTTCTGTTGAAGAATAATACGCATTCTTTATAATGCTTTTCACGTCAAATTCATATAAAAATGGCCTTCAACGTGCACTTTTAGAAATGCACGTTGAAGGCTTTTATTATACGTATTAAACACTTTCAATTTAGATAAAATTAATGACACTTATTATTAAATATAATACATTTGCTTAATATATACGCTTTTTATGTATTTTAAAAGTGGGTATAGTTCATTGAAAAACGTTAAGGAGGTCATCCGTATGCTTAAAATGAAAGCATGGCAAAAAGAACGTGACACACTTCAACGCATTGCTCAAATGCTTGGCAAATATAAACTTGCAAGTGCATTTCAAGAACCACAATGGGCACATGTTATTTTAGACGTTACAACGACTGGCTTTTCAACAGGTCTATTATTCTATCATGATTGTACCTATACCATCCAAGTCGACTTACAAGCACATCGAATCGAAATTGTAACAGATCGTGGCCGCGCTGATTATCCGTTAAAAGATGGCACATCCATCCAAACCTATTACAACTGGATAACGCGTACGTTAAAACAATTCGATATTGATGTTTCAATCCATCCTATACCTCAAGAAGTGGCAGATCTTACACCTTTTGATGAAGATACCGTTCATCATCACTATAATGAAAAAATAAGTTTAGAAGTTTTACAGTTAATGAAATTTGCGGTACGTGCGTTAAGCCAATTTATTGCTCCATTTCGTGCGCGTAAAGTGAAACCCGGCTTGTTTTGGGGGACATTTGATATATCTACGTTACTCAATTACAACGCTTTTCATGAAACATTTAAACCTTCGCAAGTAATTGAATACGCAGCTTTTGATGAACATTTTATCGAATTCGGCTTTTGGTTTGGCGATGAAACATTTGAAGGTCCAACTTTCTTTATATTGCCATATCCATTTGTTGATGCATCGTTTACGTTTGATCAACCTTTATCAGATCACGCCTATTTTGATACGTCGTTAACAGAATTAATATATCCGTTAGATGCTGTAACTCCAGAATCATTTTATGACTTACAAACATTTTTTAATCAAGGATTTCATATTTTTAAAGACCATTTATCATGGCAACATTGTCAACATTATGAAGTACCGCTAAAAATGGTACAAAATCAAATTGGAAGATCACCTATTAAAACACAGCGGTAAGTCTTCCCTCATAAATGATGACAAAAAGAAAGTAGGACATCAATCATCTCATTTTGATTATTCCTAACGCCTCGCTTTTCTAGGTGCCTCAGTAATCTCAGCTAGGGAAGTAATCAAAGTCATGTTTAATTTCTTATACAAAAACCCCCTATAAAGTTTTCACTTTTTAAGTGTCTACTTTATAGGGAACAATATATGAATAAGTTTTGTTGGCTGTATTGATATACAGGATTGTTATGTCCTACCTTCTTTTACACTATTAAATCAAAGAAAGCACTATTCAAATTTATTTGCTGCTTCTCCACGTATATTTAAGCCACTTTTAACAATGCCTTCGTTTTGAACTGGCGCAATTTCTTTACCGTACGTATAAACATTGCCTTTTACTTCTAATCCTTCTACTTCAGCACCGTCTAAAATACTAATACCAATCGCAGATAATTCTTTGATGACACCTTTTACTAATGATTCACCTGTGCCACCATACGTTTCCACATTTTCGTGTACCGTAATTTGACCCACAGGCTTACTGATTTGGATACCTACTGCACCATCACCATGTGTCTCAATGCGTTTTAAATGGAGTTCCTTGATAGTTCCGTCATAGTTATTAATACCTCGCGCACCTGTTCCTTTGGTCATAATTGGAGCTTGAATATCCAACAACTGAATATGACCGAAATTCACAAAGCCGATTCCACTTGTACCTTCTGACAACACATCATTTTGAACAATCCATTCTTTAACAGCGCCCCAGTTATCAAGAACCATGTCATTAAACCCGTATGTTTTTGTAATCCCATGGTTTTCTACGCGTTCAACATGTGCATTACTTACTGTAAATACACCACCAGAAATACGATCAGCTACACCTTGTTTCAATAGACCATGCGTATAAACATCTTTAGTCGTAATTAAATTTGCGTGAATTTTTGCCTCTTTTGTACCTGATACGAAAACACCGCTACCATTCACAGGTTCGCTGTCTCGTCCAATGGAAACATCAGTAATTTGCGTATCAAAACGAATCTGTGGCGTACGATTCCAAACCGTAAGCCCCCCTTGAATAACAGTAACGCCAAATCCAGAAGGTCCTTCAGATTTGTGTGTAACATCCGCTGCTACCACATCAACATCAGTGATTTCCACACAAATATCATCAGAAGCATCGTCTGCAGTAAGGTTAATCGCACCATAAGTTGTGACATGTCCAAATTTAAAATCACCGTTCACACCTTGCGATTGAAAACTAACCGCATCTTCATGTTTCTTAGTACGTAAAGTCAAATTTTTTAATGCGTTATTTGCAGTTAGGATAATCAGTTGACCATGACCTGTGATTTCGATTGAACGCGCTTTCCCTTCAAGTTGCACACCTGTTGCTAAAGTGATTGGACTTTCCACATTAATGTTTTCTGTGATTAAAATCTGTGCATGGTCTACATTGGCTTCATTTTATTCTTGTAATGTTTTAACTTCTACCATTATTACGCCACCTATCTCTGTCTATTATTTTTGAAATACATCATGATATTCTGAATGTTTTTCAAGAATACCTTTAGCGAATGGGCACGTTGCTAAAATCATTTTGTCATTTTCACGCGCATAATCCACCGCTGCTTGTACAAGTTTTTTTCCGATACCTTGACCTTGTAAATGGTCACTCACTTCTGTATGGTCAATAATAATACGATCATTACCTGATGGAACATAAGTCATCAGGGCATCGAAATGACTTTCTGACTCTCCGACATAAAACTTACTTTCTCCATGTTTAACTTCTACCATAGCAATCATCCTTTATCATTATTTTCCTACTATAAAAACGATACCACCATTGCTCACCATTTAACCCAAATTATGCTATAAAAGTATTTAGGCGTAACGTGACGTGTTAAAACAACGCTAATATAAAAAAGACGCGTATGTCTATCGTAGAGACACACCCGTCTTAATGGTTATTGATTTGCTAAATAATTGTCTGGATTCACCGCATATTGATTTCCTATACCACCAGACATACGTTGGAAATGTAAGTGTGGCCCTGTCGAATTCCCAGTGTTACCTGATAAACCAATTTGTTGTCCTTTCTTAACAGTATCACCTGCTTGAACATTTAATTGATTCATATGCATGTACCATTGGTAATAATTACTGTTCGCTTCTTGAATGGTAATTTGGTTACCACCACCGTAGTTACTCCAACCACTGTCAATGACTTTACCATCAGTAAATGAATACACTGGTGTATTTTCAGGCATACCGTAGTCTACCCCGTAGTGTGCCCCACCTGTCGTATACTGTCCATATGGTTGCCACTTCGGATACTTTTTAAGCCATCCCGACGCAGCTTGACTCGTGTTCGACTTACTGTCATGATTTTGCTGAGCATTGCTACCAGATTGTTGTTGAGACATGCCATAAGAAGCGGCTCTTCCAACTTTTGTATCGTTACCTGTTTGATCTGTCTCATTTACATGCCAATCTCCCCGAGACTGCGTGTACGTCTGTGACGCATCGTATTGTGATTGGTCATTACGGTATTGGGCTTGAATGGCTTCATGAGATTGGCTAGGTGTGTCACTATTGTCATTTTGGAATGTTTGCGTGTAATAAACATAGTGCATATGACCGTTGGCATCAATATATGATGATTGATATAAACCTTGTTCAAACATCGACACATTCCAATTACCATCTATTGTATGATGATAATTACCATGCGCATCTATCGTAATATAATCATTCGTTTCTTCTGAAAATGTTGTAGTATAAGCTGACGGTTGGATACCTTCTGACGCTTCGGCATCTCCATGCATAAGACCAAACGTCGCAAATCCAATAGTAGCGATTGTCGCAGCTGTTACTTTTTTCATATAAATCCTCCTAAAACTAATGCATTTTTAAAACTAACGACATGGTAACATATTTATACCACCAAGCAAGGTTTGTTATTAATTTAAAGTCATTTTGTAAAATAGTAGTAAACAAAAGCGTTTGTTCAACAATTTAATAACATTGCATTTTCTAATTCGTAATATCATTTCACACGCAACTCAGCACATTATTTTGAAACTTTCTTCTTTACAAAAATAATAGTTTCAGTTATAATTATCTCGAATTCGAAATAATTAACAAAGAAGGTGTTGTCTTTGAATCGCACAGAGACGTCATTAAAAGTTTTTATTGGCCTTAAACGCACAAACGATATGTTAGATAAAAAAATTCATAAAGACATCAAATCCTATGGGCTAAATGTTACAGAATTTGCTGTATTAGAAGTGCTCTACAATCGTGGAGAACATACCATTCAACGCATTAAAGAACGCATTTTAATCGCAAGTAGTAGTACCACGTATGTCGTTACCAACTTAGAAAAAAAAGGATATATCCAGCGTCGCCAAGATCCAAAAGATAAACGTGTAAGCTATGCCTCACTTACAGATAAAGGTCAAATATTCATGGAAGAGATTTTTCCAAAGCACGCTGACGCTATTGCTTCAGTATTCTCAGATTTAACAGAAGAAGAACTTGAAAGTTTACAAAAAGTTCTAAAACGCATTAGTACACAAGCCGAGTAATATGGGCTCAGTGTACTTGATTTTTACATTAAAATTATTTCGAATTAGAAATATAATTGAGGGAGAGATTTGATTATGATTCAATTTCCATTAAAAGGTATTCATCATGTGACTGCAATGACAGATGATGCTGAACGTAACTACCACTTTTTTACAGATATTTTAGGCATGCGCCTTGTGAAAAAAACAGTCAATCAAGATGACATTTATACGTACCATACATTTTTTGCCGATGATGAAGGCAATGCAGGTACTGATATGACATTCTTTGATTTTCCTAACAATCCTAAAGGTCAAAAAGGAACGAATTCAATCAGCCGTCCTTCATTTCGTGTTCCAAATGATGCAGCACTCGAATACTATCAAGCCCGTTTTGAGGCATATAATGTGAAACATGATGGTATTCAAGACTTATTCGGTAAAAAAGTGTTACCCTTTGAAGAAGAGGACGGTCAGACTTACCAATTAATTTCTGATGAAAATAATACAGGCGTCGCACCTGGCGTACCTTGGAAAAATGGACCTGTCCCAGAAGATAAAGCGATTTATGGATTAGGTCCAATTGAGATTACAATGAGTTATTACGACAAATTTAAACAAACCCTCATTGATCTTTATGGCATGACACCTATTTTAGAAACAGAAGATGTTTCGATTTTAGAAGTAGGTGAAGGTGGTAATGGGGGACAAGTGATTTTACGTAAAGACCAAGGTACGCAAGCACGTCAAGGCTACGGTGAAGTACACCACGTATCATTCCGTGTTGAAGATGATACAGCAATACAAGATTGGTTTGAACGTTATGAAGCATTAGGCGTAAGAAATTCAGGCATCATTGACCGCTTCTTCTTTAAAGCACTCTATGCACGCATTGGACATATCTTAATTGAACTTTCAACAGACGGTCCGGGTTTCATGGGAGATGAACCCTATGAAACATTAGGTGAATCACTATCTTTACCACCATTTTTAGAAAGCAAAAGAGACTTTATAGAATCAGAAATAAGACCATTTAATACAAAACGATCCCATTAATTCTCTATGTGGAGGGCTGATGCGATGTATCATATTCAAGCAGAAAGTTTAACAAAACACGTATTATATAAGTTTTTAATTGGCACCGTCGTTCCGAGACCCATTGCGCTCATCACAACTTTATCTGAAGAAGGTATCACGAATATTGCACCATTTAGTTTCTTTAATATTGTGTCATCACAACCGCCCATCCTATCTGTAGCAATCCAGCGACACAACGATGGATCCATGAAAGATACCACCCATCATATCGCATCGCATAAAGAGGCAATCGTACATGTGGTGACAGAAACAAATGTTCATGATGCGAATCAAACCGCTGCACCATTGAATATCAATAACAGTGAACTTGATTTGACTCAGTTTACAGCTTGTCATTCGTCAACATCACGCATTCCAGCTTTAAATGAAAGCCCTGTACGATTTGAGACAAGACTGTATGAGCATATCGAAATTAAGACGGAAGGGCATACTGTCTCAGACCTAATGCTATTAGAAATCAAACATCTCTATATTGATGAGACACTTTATAATCCCGAACAAGGTTATGTAGATGTTGCACAACTTCAACCGGTAAGCCGTCTTGCCGGTGATGATTACGCGACATTAGGTGACTTTTTTACAATTGAAAGACCTAGATTTTAACGAGGTGAAAAATAAATGGAACATATTTTTAAACAAGGTCAAGCACAGGCACCTACATTTGTACTTTTACATGGTACTGGAGGCAATGAACATGACTTATTACCCGTAGCCGAATTGCTTGCCCCTTCCTATAACGCTCTTGGTATACGAGGAAATGTATTAGAAAACGGGATGAATCGATTTTTTAAACGTCATGGCGAAGGTCAATATGATATTAAGGATTTAAAATTTCGAGCGAATGAACTTCATCAATTTATAAAGACTTCCGCACAACACTATGGTTTTAATATTAATCAAGTTATTTTAGTTGGTTTTTCAAATGGTGCAAATATCGCTACTGAATTGTTATTAAATGCGGATATGCCATACCGTAAAGGCTTACTTTTTGCGCCACTCTATCCTTTGGACGTTGATACCCATTTAGACTTATCACAAAAATCCGTATTCCTATCTATGGGTGCAAATGATCCAATCGTCACCGTTCAACAGAGTTATGACGTGGAACAATTATTTAAGCAACGTGGCGCACATGTTACATCTTATTGGGTAAATAGCCATGAACTCACAAGTGATGCAATCAAAGCCGCAAAAACCACACTGTAATACAAGGAGGACTTTTCAAGACGATGGTTCAACAACGTCGCATATCTTATTTCATCGTTTACTTAAAACCGCTTAATATAAATTATAAAACATGTATTTTCGCCTTCAAAGTTCATACCATCATGAATTTTGAAGGTTTTTCTATGCCGCTATGTTACATACTAAACAGGGTTGCTTCTACGAGCATGTTAGCTTAAGAATTCGCACTATTATAGTCTCAGACTTATATATTTTAATGCACTTCAGTCTCTTTTTAATTTTTGGCAAAAAAATAACCCAGGAAATTCTTCCTAGGTTACTTTCGATACACACGAATATTTACTTCATAATAATCGTCGTGTTCTTTTTCTTTTTGTTCATATTTAAAGCCATTCGCTTTAATTTCTAATAAAGTATCCGCAATAATGTCTCGGGCTTCTGAAATATCACGTACAAATTCTGGCGGTCGTGCTGTTACTGTTTCACTATTTTCAACAGTATCATTCACTGTAGACGATGCTTTAAGCCGTGTTTCAGTTTGCTTTACGTTCAATTGTTCTTTTAAAATAATATCCAACATTTCTTTTTGACGTTCTGGTGTTTGACCTACTAACGCGCGCCCATGGCGTTCAGTAATTCGATGGTCACGTACCGCATCTAAAACCACAGATTCTAGCTTTAATAAGCGTAACTTATTCGCAATAAAACTTTGACTTTTACCAACACTTTTTGCAAGTTCAGATTGAGTAATACCTTCAAAAGCCAATAATTTTTTATATGCTTCAGCTTCTTCTACGGCAGATAAATTTTCGCGTTGAATATTTTCAATCAACGCTACAACTGCCGTCTCTTCATCACTTAACGGTCTAACAATCACATCCGCTTCACTTTTGTGAAGGTGTTGTAACGCACGAAAGCGACGTTCACCTGCGATAATTTCATACATATTCTCTTCAATCGGTCGTACAACGATAGGTTGTAATAAACCGTGTGCATGTATGGATTCTGCGAGTTCTTCAATACGCGCTGGATCGAATGTTTGACGTGGTTGATAACGGTTCGGCACGATGCGTTCAATTTTAATAGATTCTACACCTTGCGTGTTATCATCGACAATTTCGAGGAGTTCATCTTTATTTTTTAATCCAAATAGTTTAGAAAAAGGTTTTTTCATATGTCTTCTCTCCCTTAAACCATTCCCAAACTTACACCATTTACTCTACTAAAGGTGATTTATTGGGTGTCCCAGGTTTTCTTGGGTACTTTTTAGGTGTTTGACTACGTTTTTCAATTTTAATAATTTGTCTTTCTCCAGCACCTTCTGGTAATTCAAAAATATGCACGTCATCAATACGACCACCAAACACACCAATACCAAAACGTGCTTCTTCAAGTTCTTCTTGTCCTTTTGATGATTTTAAAGCGATAAACAACCCACGTGTTTTAACGAGTGGTAAGCAAAGTTCACTTAAGACTGCCATACGTGCTACAGCTCTTGCTGTAACAATGTCAAAAGCCCCACGGTAGTCTTGATTTTTACCAAACGTTTCTGCCCGATCATGTACAAAATGAACACCTTCAAGACCGAGTTCATTCGCAAGCTGATTTAAAAATTGAATTCGCTTATTTAATGAATCTACGATCGTCACATGAATGTTTGGAAAAATAATTTTTAGCGGTATGCTGGGAAAGCCTGCACCTGCACCGACATCACATAAATTGATTTCTTGTGTAAAATCATAATAAAAGCTCGGTGTAATGGAATCATAGAAATGTTTTAAATATACTTCATGTTCTTCAGTAATGCTTGTTAAATTGATTTTATCATTCCATGCGACAAGCATATCATAATATGTTTCAAACTGTTGTTTTTGCCTATCAGATAACGTTATGCCATGAGATTCTAGTTGTGTTGCTAACCATGTTACGCTCATCTATTTCACCCTTTGAAGTTTGCCTTGTTCTAAATAAACTAACAATATTGAAATGTCAGCAGGATTCACTCCTGAAATACGTGAAGCTTGTGCAATATTTAAAGGTTTGACTTCTGCCAATTTTTCACGTGCTTCAGTAGCCAAACTATCAATTTTGCTATAATCCAAGTCTTCTGGAATTTTCTTTTGTTCCATACGCTTTACTTTTTCAACTTGTTGTAGAGATTTCGTAATATATCCTTCATATTTCGTTTGAATCTCAACTTGTTCTTCGATATCCGAACCTAAATGTGATGTTTCTTCAAGTATTTCTAAAATCGTCGTATACGTCATTTCAGGACGACGCAGCAATTCTTTCGCTAAAATACCATCTTTCAAACGCGAACCACCTTCACGCTCAATAATACTTTGTACACGTTCATTTGGCTTAATTCGGATTTGAGATAAACGTGCTATTTCTTCTTCAATATGTTGTCGTTTTGCTTGGAACTTTGCATAACGTTCTTCAGAAATGAGTCCTAATTCGTAACCAATATCAGTTAAGCGTAAATCTGCATTGTCATGACGTAAAAGTAAACGATATTCTGCACGAGAAGTTAACAGACGATACGGTTCATTTGTTCCTTTCGTAACGAGATCATCAATTAGCACACCAATATATGCATCAGAACGCTGTAAAATGGTTTCTTTTTTATCTAAAACACGCGCTGCAGCATTGATTCCAGCCATGAGTCCTTGTCCTGCTGCTTCTTCGTACCCAGATGTACCATTAATTTGACCAGCAGTATAAAGGTTTTTAATTTTCTTTGTTTCAAGCGTTGGCCATAATTGCGTTGGCACAATCGCATCATACTCTATCGCATAGCCTGCGCGCATCATATCTGCTTTTTCTAGACCTGGAATCGTTGCTAACATTTGGCGTTGCACATGTTCTGGTAAACTTGTCGATAAGCCTTGGACATAGACCTCATTTGTATGACGTCCTTCAGGCTCAAGGAATAGTTGGTGACGTGGTTTATCATTAAAGCGTACAAATTTATCTTCTATTGATGGACAATAACGTGGACCCGTTCCTTTAATCATTCCTGAATACATTGCAGATAAATGTAAATTATCATCGATGACTTTATGTGTATCACCATTGGTATACGTTAACCAACAAGGCAGTTGGTCTAAAATAAATTCTGTCGTTTCATAACTGAACGCGCGACCGACATCGTCGCCTGGTTGAATTTCTGTTTTACTGTAGTCGATTGAACGTGCATTCACACGCGGTGGCGTTCCCGTTTTAAAACGTACGACATCAAATCCTAACGCACGCAAATGATCGGCAAGCGTAATCGAAGGCAGTTGATGATTAGGACCACTTGAATATTTTAAATTCCCTAAGATGATTTCACCACGAAGGAACGTTCCCGTCGTTAATATAACGGCTTGTGCCAAATACTCTGTACCAATATTTGTACGCACACCTTTAACTTCATCATTTTCAATGATAAGCTCATCAACCATGCCTTGCATCACATCAAGATTAGGTTCATCTTCTAATACACGTTTCATTTCTTGTTGGTATAATACTTTATCCGCTTGTGCACGTAATGCACGTACAGCGGGACCTTTACCTGTATTCAACATACGCATTTGAATATGCGTTTTATCTATCGTTTTAGCCATTTGACCACCTAAGGCATCGATTTCACGAACAACGATACCTTTCGCTGGTCCGCCAACTGATGGGTTACATGGCATAAACGCAATATTGTCTAAGTTAATCGTTAACATCAGCGTTTTGGCGCCACGACGTGCTGCGGCTAATCCAGCTTCAATTCCAGAGTGCCCTGCCCCTACGACAATGACATCATAATTCTGTGTCATTATAAATCCTCCTTTTATTATTTTCCAAGACAGAATTGGCTAAAGAGTTGATCGATTAATTCTTCACTCGCCGATTCGCCTATGATTTCTCCTAAAATTTCCCATGTGCGCGTTAAATCGATTTGTACCATATCCATTGGCACACCCATTTCTGCTGCATCAATCGCATCTTGAATTGCTTGTTTTGCTTGTTTTAATAAAGATATATGTCGTGAGTTAGATACATATGTCATATCTTGGCTTTGGACTTCTCCACCAAAGAATAAATCTCTGATTTGAAGTTCGAGATCATCGATACCTTGTTGTTTTAAGATGGACGTCTCAATTATAGGCATGTCCCCTACCATCTCTTTGAGCTCATCTATATTGAGGCGTTGTTCTAAATCCATTTTATTAATGATCACAATCGCATCTTCATTTTTAATGACTTCATATAATTGGCGATCTTCTTCTGTGAGTGCTTCGTTGTAGTTTAAAACAAATAGAATGAGGTCTGCTTCGCTTAATGCTTTCCGCGAACGTTCTACTCCAATACGTTCAACAATGTCTTCTGTTTCACGAATACCCGCCGTATCGACGAGTCTCAGTGGCACGCCACGAACGTTTACATATTCTTCTAAGACATCTCGCGTCGTACCTGCAATTTCGGTGACAATTGCTTTATTATCATGTATTAAACTATTAAGCATAGAAGACTTCCCTACGTTAGGTTTACCTACTATAACTGTAGATAAGCCTTCTCGCATTATCTTTCCTTGAACGCCTGTATCAAGTAATTTTTGGATGTCTGTCTTAATGGCTTTAGAACGTTCCAACAAAAATTCTGTCGTAGCATCTTCAACATCATCATACTCAGGGTAGTCTATATTCACTTCAACTTGCGCTAAAATTTCCAGAATTGATTGACGTTGCGCCTTAATCATATCGCTCAGACGCCCTTCTATTTGGTTTTGTGCCACTTTAGACGCGCGGTCAGTCTTAGCTCTAATAAAGTCCATCACGGCTTCAGCTTGAGACAAGTCAATCCGCCCATTTAAAAATGCGCGTTTAGTATATTCGCCTGGCTCTGCGATACGTGCGCCATGTGTCATAGTGAGTTCGAGCACACGGTTAATTGTAAGAATACCTCCGTGACAGTTAATCTCTATAATATCTTCACGTGTAAATGTTCGAGGTGCACGTAAGACTGAAACCATAACTTCTTCAACGGTTTCATTCGTTTCCGGATCAATGATATGTCCATAATTGATTGTATGAGAAGCAACATCTTTTAATTTACTTTTACCTTTATACAGTTTATCTGCAATCTCAACGGCATCATGACCTGATAAACGTACTATACCAATTGCCCCCTCACCCATCGGGGTCGATATGCTTGTAATTGTATCCAATTGTTCCATGACACACGTACCTCCTTTACGATTATATCTATTGTAAAATGTTTAAAGTGTTATTACGATTGATGTGCTTTATTGACTTAGTCTAAAACGCTCATAAAAACGCTACAATTAAAGTTATAAAGCCTTTAGGTCAGTCTTAGGTTTGTCTGACGTCACACAAACGGTCGTCTAATTTAATGTATTTTCTTATTGAATACTTTTGCTATTTTTAACACATGCTCTAAACTCTTTTGAATTTCAAGTGCTGACATCTCTTTAGCGGGATGTCTCGCAATGACGATAATATCAAAAGGTAACATATCTTGTTTATGAACTTTAAAACATTCTCTCACACATCGTTTGATTCGATTCCGTGTTACAGCGTTACCGATTTTTTTAGAAACACTAATTCCTAATCTAAAATGATCCTGTTGTTGATGTCGATACGTATAAACAACAAACTGTCGATTTGCAACTGACCTCCCCTTTCGATAGATCAATTGAAAATCTGAATTTTTTTTGATGCGATATGCTTTTTCCATTGATCATCACTCAGCTTTCTCAATTCGAACATCTTTTAATACACTTTCATACCGAAAAAAAGAGGGCTGGGACATCATATGCTGTCCTAGCCCCTATAAAAGCGGTTAAGCAAACTTAACACGCATTTAGACCCCTATTCATCTTCTGTCTTATGCAGATAAGACTTTACGGCCTTTACGACGACGACGCGCTAATACTTTACGGCCGTTTTTAGTGCTCATACGTTTTCTGAAACCGTGCACTTTACTATGTTTACGTTTGTTTGGTTGATAAGTACGTTTTACCATTAAAAACACCTCCATCTTGCTTTATTCGATGATCTTCATTCATTTTAACTATCTTCAATTTCAACGCACTGCCACGTTAAATAGATATTCTTCTCTTAAATGAAATGTCTACATTTCAAGCAACTACTACATAATATCAAATTCATATTGGTAAATCAAGCGTATTTTTTGATTAAACGACATCGATATATGTGTAAAAGTTATCCACTTATACACAATTGTGTCCGAATATTTTGTGGATAAATATTTTTTGTGCACAAGTTACTCGAAAGTTGTCACACATATTCACACCCGTTTGACAGGCAGTGTTGTTAAAAAGTATAATTGTGTGGATAAGTGGATTAATCCCTTACGATACATAGGTTTCTTTATCACGATAACGTAGCATATACCTGTGAATAATCCCGTTAAACGTAAGAGTTACCCACAGCATGTGATTAATTTGTGGATAATTATTAACAAGGTGTGATTAGTTTTATCCACTGACGGGAAATCTGTGTATAACTTAAAAAATATTACTTAGGAAGATGGAGTGTAA